>JAZQTN010000057.1:0-52342 GCA_045630825.1 Faecousia sp.
CACCGGCAACAAGCTGATGGGTGTTAAGCCCCAGACCGATGCCAAGAAGGGCGCTGTTCTGTCTCTGCTGGCTCAGTACCTGACCAACGAAGAGTGCCAGACTCAGCGTTACGAGAAGTTCCAGTGGGGTCCCTCCAACAAGAACGCTCAGGCTTCCGAGGCTGTTCAGGCTAACATTTCCCTGGCAGCTCTGGCAAAGCAGGGTGAGTTCGGTATTCCTCAGGGCCAGATCCACGGCTCTTGGTGGGACATCGCCAAGGTTCTGGGTGCTGACGCTAAGGCTGCTACCGACGATGCAGCTCTGCAGGCCGCTCTGGACAGCTACAAGGCTACCATCGACGGTCTGTTTGAGATGACCGAAGAGCAGAAGAACGCTTGGGGCGTTATCGGCAACATCTGTGACACCAACTGGGACACCGACTTCGCTATGACTGAGGATCCCGCTGGCACCTACACCTCCGAAGTTCTGGAGCTGAAGGCTGGTCAGGAGTTCAAGGTTCGCCAGGGCGCTTCCTGGGACGTAAACTTCGGCGTTGAGTTCAACGGCGCTAACATCGTTGTTGAGGCTGACGGCAAGTACAAGGTCCAGCTGGTTTGGGACGGCGCACAGGGCGGCACCGTTACTCTGATTCCTGCTGAATAATATTGAATATCAACTGAGGGTCTAGGGGGCCCACAGGCCCCCTTTCCTTAGTGAAAAGGCATTGTTGGCCAAGCTTATGGGACTGCATTTGTCTTATATCCTGGCAGGCAATGCCTTTTTAATATTAAAAAAGGAGGACAGTATAAACCCGGTTTATATTTTGGATGTTATGAAAAAGTTAACCGATCTCGAATATCTAAAACTAAATAAATTTCAGGCACTGATATACAATCTGAAGATTTTCTTCTGTGCCATTCCCTCCTGGTTCAAGAAACTGGGACTGGGTATCTGGCAGTTCTTTGTTAACTGCTGGCTTTCCGTTAAGAACGGTTTCATCGACGTAATTACTACTTTTACAAAAGGCAACTGGGCTGTTAAGCTCTCTTTCTTCATTTTTGGCTTTGGCAACTTATACTACGGTCAGATCCTGCGGGGCCTTCTGTTCCTGCTGTTTGAGGTAGTATTTATTGGATATATGCTCGTACCCAGTGGCGGTCTCTACTGGCTGAGCAAGGGACATTGGTTCCAGAAGGGTCAGACCCTTGGCACTGTGCAAGGTGGCTTTATTTATGATCCCATTTTTGACACACAGGTATGGCAGTCCGGTGATGACTCCGTTAAAGTTATGCTTTACGGACTTCTAACCATCATCTTCATCTTCGCATTCCTCTACACCTGGAGATTGCAAGTCAAGCAGTGCCGCATCTGTATGGACATTACCGCCAAGGGTAAGAAAGTCAAAAGCTCCGGCGACGATATGCGCTCCCTGTTGGACAATCAATTCCACAAAACTCTGCTGGCACTGCCCCTGGCCGGCATTTTGGCTTTTACTGTACTGCCAATCATTTATATGGTACTGGTAGCTTTCACCAGCTATGATGCAGCCCACGACGGTTACTCTAACCTCTTCAGTTGGGTCGGCTGGCACAATTTCAATGAACTGACCGACTTCAGCAAGGGCGGTATGGGTCTTGCTTTCGGTGAGATTCTGTCCTGGACACTGATGTGGGCGTTCTTCGCCACCTTCACCAACTATTTCCTGGGTATGTTTGTGGCGATTATGATCAACAAGAAGGGTATCAAGATCAAGAAATTCTGGCGTACCGTACTTGTTATGACCATTGCTATCCCCCAGTTTGTGTCTCTGCTGTATATGGCAAAGCTCTTTGATTCCTCCGGTATTATCGGCAGACTGCTGTTGAACTGGCATTTGATTCCCCAGTCTATGATTAATGCCAACCAGCTCTCGCTCTGGCAAAATAACATCTCTTCAAAGATCTTGCTTATCCTCATTAACATTTGGGTAGGTATCCCCTACATTATGCTGATGGCCACGGGTATTCTGATGAACATTCCCCAGGACCTGTACGAATCTGCCCGTATTGACGGCGCTAACGCTGTCCAGCAGTATTCCAAGATTACCCTCCCCTATATGATGTTTGTTATGGGTCCGTACCTCCTGACCAGCTTCGTAGGCAACCTGAATAACTTCAATGTCATCTACTTGCTGACTCAGAACAACCCGCTGATCAATACCGAGATCGGCACAGCCGGTGGCGTATCCGTTAACTACACCGATCTGCTGATCACGTGGCTTTACAAGATGACACTTAACAGCGCAGAAACCAAATACTATGCAGCCGCTGTTATCGGCATTCTGGTATTTGTCGTTGTGGCTGCCCTGTCGCTGGTGGTTTACAATGTAATTCCGTCCACGAAGAACGAGGAGGATTACAGCTAATGAAAAAGAATACCATTTCCCAAATTCAAAAGACCGGTTTGGGCGCAAAGGCCAGCCGCCGGCTTAGCAACACAGTCGTTTATGTCGTCCTTGTGCTGATGACGCTGATCTGGCTGTTCCCCTTCTTTGGCCTTGTACTGGAGTCCTTCCGTGTAGAATCCACGCAGCAGGTCAACTATCTGTGGCCGAAGCAGTTTGGTTTGGATAACTATAAGCGTCTGTTCACCCAGACTGATTTCCTGCGTTGGTTCAAGAATACCGGCATTATGGGTGTTGCCACTGCCGTGCTCCAAACATTCTTCATCCTCGCAATGAGCTATGTTCTGTCCCGCTTGAGATTCAAGGGCAGAAAAGGTCTTATGAACCTGATGCTGATTCTGGGTATGTTCCCCGGATTTCTTACCATGATCCTGATCTACAAGGTCTTTGCCGATCTGGGTCTGACGATGCAAAACGCGCCTCTGGGTCTGATCATTGTCTACTGCGCGAGCAGCGGTATGAGCTATTATGTGTCCAAGGGTTTCTTTGACACCATTCCCAGAAGCCTCGATGAGGCCGCCCGGGTGGATGGCGCTACCCGTTGGCAAGTGTTCTACAAACTGATTATGCCTCTGTCCAAGCCCATCGTTATTTACACCGTGCTTATGGGCTTTATGGCACCCTGGGGCGACTTTATGCTTGCAAGCTACATTATTCACGAAAACAGCGCCGGCATGAATGTTGCTGTTGGCGTTTTCGAATGGCTTTCCAGAACGAATATGAATGAATACTACACTATGTTCTGTGCTGCTGGCGTAATCGTCGCAATTCCCGTTACCTTAGTATTCCTGATGCTGCAGAAATACTATGTTGAGGGTGTAACTGGCGGAGCAGTCAAAGGATAAGAGGGGTAAGATTATGGCTAATGTTAAATTAACAAATGTAAAAAAGATCTACGGCAAGAATACCGTAGCTGTTCAGGACTTTAACCTGGATATTGAAGATAAGGAATTTATCGTGTTTGTCGGTCCCTCCGGCTGCGGTAAATCCACCACCCTGCGTATGATCGCAGGTCTTGAGGAGATTTCCGAAGGTACTGTTGAGATTGACGGTGTTGTGGTCAATGACCTGCAGCCCCGTGATCGCGACATTGCAATGGTTTTCCAGAACTACGCGCTGTATCCTCACCTGACCGTCTTTGAGAACATGGCATTCAGCCTGCGACTGAAGAAGGTCCCGCAGGACGAAGTCTATAAGAGAGTTACCAATGCCGCAGAAATTCTTGGCATTACCGAGTACCTGACCAGAAAGCCCCGGGCTCTGTCCGGCGGTCAGCGGCAGCGTGTTGCCATCGGCCGCGCAATGGTCCGCGACAGCAAAGTGTTCCTGATGGACGAGCCGCTGTCCAACCTGGATGCAAAGCTGAGAAATCAGATGCGTGCTGAGATCATTCTGCTGCGTCAAAAGATTGACACCACCTTCATTTACGTTACTCACGATCAGACCGAGGCTATGACTCTGGGCGATCGAATCGTCATTATGAAGGATGGCTTTATTCAGCAGGTCGGTACCCCCACCGAGGTGTTCGATATGCCTCTGAATCTGTTTGTTGCGGAATTCATCGGCGCGCCTAAGATGAATATCATCAAAACCCAGCTGGTCCGGGATGGCGACAAGTATTTCGTAACTCCCTACGGTGCAAAGATCGAAGTTACCGGCAAAAAGGCGCAGATGCTGAAGGACAAGGGTATTGACAGCCGTGAGATCCTGTTGGGCATCCGTCCCGAGCATATGACTATGGCTCCTGCAGGCGACAGCGCAGCAATTCCCTGCAAGATCCGTGTCAATGAAATGATGGGTAGCGAATTGCATCTGCACGTAGAAGAGGACAACGGCGACAGACTGATCGTCCGTATCCCCACCATCACGCTGGAAGACGAGCAGCGCAGCGAAATGGTATTCGGCAGTACCATATATGTTACTTTCGAAGGCAAGGTTATGCACTTCTTCGATCCCGAAACTCAGGAAAACCTGCTGGTATAGATTACCGACACATACCAACAAAAAACGGCACCGATCTTTCGATCGGTGCCGTTATTCATATTACACTTTACTTGTCGGGCGGTAACCGGAGCCGATGTTGATATCATTTCCGGAAAGCATCCAATCCTTGATCTTCCTCTGTAAGGAGGTCTTTTCAGGGAAATCGTTGATATCATCCCGCACATAGTTAATACCAAAGACGTGCCGCACCGCCTGAGCACTCTTGTCGGGCTCACAGCTTACGTACTGCCACATCCGGGAGAAGTTAAGGATATTGGAATTCTCTCCGCAAACTGCCTCCAGATCCTTGCTGAGGAGCCAGGAATGGCAGTAGAAATACTTTGCGCCGTGGCCGGGGAAATACTTATCAAAGAACGCCTCCGCCATTTCAAAGGATTTCTGGCACTCCTCAGGGGTCAGCTTACCACCTCTGGGAATATGGGTATCGATAACGGTCTTTCCTTCCGGAGCCAGACCGTTATTTTCTTCCAGCCTGAACTGCAGCCGGCCCATCTGGAACAGGTCGCCGGTAAAATGCAGTCGGAGCCAGCAATACTCGCCGAAAGCACGAACGCCTTCCTGCTCATAATAGCCGTCCAACCATACATTTACATCCCGTAGAGTCTCGATCGTCTGCTCACGGGGAATTCCCAGCGCACCGTTCTTTTCCAGAACATACTCAGTCAGATGGGCTATGATAGCCAGGGGCAGCAGACCTGCCTCCATATCTGTAATAAGCAGTTCGCCGGTTTTCACCTTTTCAGCGATCCGTTTTCCCTCTTCCAGTGTTGCGGGATCAGAGAGGAACCAGTCCCGGTCTTCCTGCTTGGCAAGAACTTCATTCAAAAAAATTTCAATGCTCATATGCTCTATTCCTTATTTGTTGATGCCTCGGTCGAATGACCTGCAAGATCCAGCCGGAAATCGCAGGCATCCCTGGATGCTTCCTTGTGGGTAACCAGAATGACGGTATATCCCGTCATTTCCTTAATGTTGCGAAGCACCTTCCTCTCTGTTTCTTCATCCAGAGAGCTTGTAGCTTCATCAAACAGCAAAATGGGGCGCTCAAACAGAATTGCACGGGCAATAGCAAGCCGCTGGATCTGGCCTTCCGAGAAGCCACGACCGCCTTCGCCCAGCACAGTATCCAATCCCTCAGGCCGCTGTAAAATAATCTCGTCTGCAGCTGCGATCCGTAAAGCTTTCCACAGCTTTTCGTCGTCATACATAAGCGACTTGTCCGAAAAGGAAAGCATTTCACGAACTGTACCGGAGAACAGCAGATTTCCCTGGGGAACATAGGCGAACAAGCTCCGGTATGCAGTATCCAGAACAACGCTCTCCCCCGAGACGGTATCCAACAGAATTTCGCCTTCGTTTGTCTTATACAGACCCAAAAGAATCTTCAAAAGAGTACTCTTACCGCAGCCGGATTCACCGGTAACCGCCATAGAATTACCCTTCTTCAATGTAAAGGAAACATGATCAAGAACTTTGCCCTGCGCATTATCCCGGTAAGAGAAGCACATGTCATTCACTTTAAGAGCCGCAAACTTGGTGTGATAGAACTGGCGAATCTCATCCACATGCTTAGGTGTCTTTTCCGCATCCTTGGCATAGGACTCCGGTTCCATCAAGCGCTCCGCACTGGCAACCATACTGTAGTATTGAGGAATGTGCTTGGAGATACCTGCCAGAGGCGACTCCAACTGGCCCACAAGGTGCAGGATTGCCGACATAGAACCGTATGTAATCTGACCTTTCAAAATCATCCAACCGCACAGTGCCACGCCGAGGAACTGCGCGCCGTGCATTGCCAGACTGATCACTACATTACAGAAGTTCACAAAATTCATCCGCTTCATGCGGATACCAACATAATTCTGCATCAGGCCGGAAGCAGTTTCCTGCATCCCCTCTTCCCGGTTAAAGCTGTGGATAACCGGCAAGCCCTGCAAACATTCCAAAACAAAGCTTCGAACCGTGCCGTTTGCACTTTGAAGCCGTCTGTGATATGTCTTCAGTTTTTTGCGGAACACCAGTGAAACCGCTGCGATACCAAGTCCGCCTGCCACCAAAGCGACCATCAAACCCGGCATCATAATCACCAGTGCAGCAGCTGCCGAAATGATCCGAACCAACGAGCCACTGAGATCCGGCACGATCTGGATAACGCCGCCAACGACAACATTCACATCGCTGGTCATCCGGTTCATCCATTCACCGGTATGGGTATCGCATACGCCGGCATAATCCCGGGTCAGGAGCTGAGAAAACAGTCTTTCTCTAAATTTCTTTTCCAGATCCGCTTTAGATTTCTCAGTAAAATACCTTATGAGCGCCTGGAAAAGAATCATCAGTCCGATCAACCCGGCAAAATACATTAGGCTGGTCAGCAGGTTGCTTTCGCTCTGGCCGGTAGCGCTATCCACCACCCGCTGCAGCAGAAGGGCATAGAGCACGCCGGTCAGAGAATAAAGGATCTTAACCGCAATCAGCAGATATACATTATTCTTCGCCTTGCCGGACACATTCCATATCCAACGAAGGGATTTTCCGTTTGGATTCATCTGCTCACTCATCCATTCTTTTTCTTCGAATTCATCCTGTTTCGCGCCATTACCGCGAACTCAATTTTCAGTCTGCGACGCTTCTGGGCGTTAAACACAGGCTTTGCCAACCTTGCAACCCAGAAAACAGGCAGCAAAAACGGCAGTTTGGTCAAGCACGGGTATATCATACACATATTGGGATAAGGCAAGAACACCCTACTCCAAAAGTATTTTTTTGTTCCGGTTTTCCTGATAGCATTATTGGCGCGGTTTTCATAGGTTCCGTATGCGCCGCTTTCAAAAATGTAATGCACTGTTTCATTCGGAATTGCGTTGATGTCGCCATCAAACAACTGGTGGGCAGTTTCCGCAAAAAACGCCTCAAACTCCTGCAAACCCATTTCTTCCAGCTTGCGATTGATATAGTGCATATCATAGTGTTCGAGCCTTTTCCGCAACAGGTACAAATCCGCAAAGGCACGCAGACCGGAGCCGCCTTCCTGGTAGTGCTTGTGGAAGTGAGCCACTGTATGCAGATACACATCTTCTTCCGACATAGCAAATTCACAGCCGTTTTCCCGAATCTGCGTTGCCCGATTCCATACATCGCAAAAAAATGACTCTATATGCTTGTCCTTGAACAGCTTAGTATGGAATTCAAAATTGAGAAAGGGCTTCTTGTAATAGGATTCGTGTATCCAACTGGTTTCACATCTGTATCCGCGCTCAAGCATATAGCGTTTCACCGCCTGGGCGTGTTCCGGGTGGATCAGGATATCGTTATCTGCAATTTCCCGCACACCGGCAAAGGGGTACAGCGATGCGTATACAATTCCCTTCAGGGACATATACGGGATCTGCTGTTCCTCCAGAGCTACGTAAACTGCTTCCCGTTCTGCCTTGAACAGGAGCCATCTGTGCAGGCTCTGCTGGTTCAGTTTTCTGAATTTCTCCCGGATAGCCTCCGGGCAGTTCACATTTTCCAGCGCAGGATATACAACCGCACCGATCATCTGGTTTTCGCACTGCTTATAGACCGTGTTCCACACCAGATTTCCGGAAGTCTGGATTTCCTCTTTCCGGCCGGTAATGGCATTACGGTAAAGGGACATAACCACTTTCAATTCCTTCGGAATCTTCTTGATGATCTCCCTGTTAGCATAATCCTTCCACCGCTGCCGGACATAAGTGAGATACTCCTCATTCTGACAGGAAACATATGTGCCATTCTTATAAAACCCGGTTGCCACAGCAAAGATTCTATGAAGCGGCACCTTCTCGATTTCCACACTGTTGTCGCCACAGATCAGAAAGTAGTTTCTTCTCACCGAAATGATCCGGTGCAGCACCAACTGCCCATCTGGGCGCTGAAACATTACCAGATCCAGCTTTTGTAGGCGTCCCTTAACTTCAACAAGTTCAACAGCGTCCTTATCCTCGTCCAGCATCGGAAGCATACTTGTGCCTTTAATGGGTTGTATTACTTTCCCGTATTTCTCCAGTGCCTCCCGGATGCTCAGCGCCTCGTTCATTCCTTAACCAGTCCCACGCTCTGGAACTTTTCAAGCACAGACTCAACCGCCTTAACTGCTGTTTCCTCGTCGATCTCATACTCTTTGCGCAGCAGGGCGACGAGATCTGCCACTTCAAAATCATTCTGCATATTCTCCGCAATAAATGCTCCGGTAGAATTCAGCTTAATCATTCCCTTGAATGCATTTGCAGCTTCACCCACGGTTACCACGATGGTCTCTTCCGCAACTTTGGTGAAGATCACTCCGTCTTTCAGTTTCATATTATTCTCCTTTCATTGCCGCGTACGACACATCTGCCGCATCGCTGGACATATTGCACTTTAATTGCCAGAACGGTATCCGGGTCGTTAATTCCAGCAGAAGCTGCAACGTTTGCTGCATACCCGCTGTATTCGTTGGGCGATAGGTCTGAGTATACAGACATTTTAATGCTTCTGCGGCAGGAGCCCGGCTGATGGTATTTTCTTCCCCTCTGCCGATTTGACAGATTCCAGCAACAGGTACGCTTATATTGGTGTTCCATCGCTCTTTTCCCGCCCATGGCGTTCCCCATACGCGAATCCCTTCCGGGGCGATGGAGATCAGCGGCTTATCGCCGTTAATGATGGTTGCATATTTACCAAACTTTTTCTTCCAAAGTCTTATATGCGTCGTTTTTCCTGTACCGGAAGGTGCAGTAAACAGATATGCTTTTCCGTCCACCGCAATCGCCGCACTGTGGATCAGTAGAATGTTTCTCTCCACCAATTTCTCGCAAAGCGTCCTATAGATCACAAGGCTTTCCAGGTAACTGTCGGATTCGGTGGTAATGTCTTCCTTTTCCCGTTCCCAATCAATATCTGCCTGGGTAACGGTAATCGAAAGCTCAGGCATCTCACCGCCCACATAATCCCCTGCAATCAGGGCAAAATAAGGGTAAATATGGGTAACTTCAACACATATTCCAGCAAATTGATAATTGTTGGTCATATTCTCTCATCTTTCCTTGATTCGCAGATTCTTTTTGCCGCCAACCCCAAATTTGTCCTTTTTATGCCATTTTTGACGGCAAGACATACTTCTAAATATACAAATATAAGTATACCCATAAAAGGGCATTTCGTCAAGTGTATAATTGCCAAGCCGCCCCTCCATGACTGCATACAAAAAGCGGCACAGTGCCTTTTGGCACTGTGCCATTTTGTTACTTTAACAAGCTATGCAGCAACTGCTGACCGGAACGGTATCCGGTACTCACCTCTTGGTACAAACTTTCGTAAAACGCTGCCGCAATCATGCGGCGCTGCTGTGCAATTTTGGCGCCGGTTTCGGTGTAAAACCGGTCATACAATTTCTCCAATTTCACCTTGTACTCCCGGAAGAACGAGGGTTCGGTATCCTGGGTGCCGTCGCTGGGGACGCCGTCCGGCAGCAGCCGGTAAATAGGTTCCGACATATCTGCCTTGTACATCAGTGTGCGGGCAATACCCATTGCGCCGGTAACATCCAACTTATCTGCATCAAACAGGATCTTTGCCTCAACCGTTCCCGGCCGATTGCTCTTGCGAAAGCGATGGGTAACGACACAATGCCTGACCTTTTCGGCAAAATCCGCAGAGAACCCCTGCTTCAACAGGTATTCATACGCCATTGTCGCACCAACCTCAGCGTGGCATAGCGCTGGATTCTCAAACTGTTCCCGTCTGCCTATATCATGAAGCAAACAAGCCGTGATCAGCACATCGTAATCCACATTTTCTTCCGTTTCTGCGATCTGCAAAGCATTGTACAGCACCCGGTAAATATGTTCAGGATCGTGGGCGCTGTCGGTCATACAGCTGCGCATATAACTTTCAATTCTTTGATATGTTTCTTTTGTCATTGTCCATATCCTTTCAAAAGAATATTTTGCCGCTTTCCCAGCCAAAATAAGGGAAAGTTTTGGATTGGAGATACATCTATGTGCACTGCCATCACCTTTAAGACCGAGGCCTTTTACTTCGGCAGAACATTGGATTATGATTTTTCCTATGGCGAGCAAATCGCCGTTACGCCAAGGTGTTTTCCGCTTCCCTTTCGCAACAAAGAGGAAATAAAAAATCATTACGCCATCATCGGTATGGCCCATATTGCCAAAAGTTATCCACTCTATTATGACGCGGTTAACGAAAAGGGGCTTGCGATGGCGGGACTGAATTTCGTTGGTTTTGCCAAATATCATCCCCACAACAAGGGTAAAGATAACATCGCAAATTTCGAGTTTATTCCCTGGATCTTAGCCCAGTGCGCCACAGTGGCAGAAGCGAGAGCACTGCTAGCGCAAATCAACCTGACCGATGATGCATTCAGCCCTCAGCTCCCCCCTGCACAACTGCACTGGATCATCGCCGACCGATATGAATCCCTAACCGTGGAATCGACATCAGACGGATTGCGCATCTACCAGAATCCTATCGGTGTACTGACTAACAACCCACCCTTTGATCAGCAGATACGCAACCTCAGCAATCATATGCAGCTGTCTGCAAATGAACCGGAAAACCGATTTTGCAAACATCTTGATCTGCACCCCTATAGCCGGGGTATGGGCGCGTTGGGGCTACCCGGAGATCTAAGTTCTCAATCCCGCTTTGTCCGTGCTGCCTTCACCAAGCTCAATTCTGTCTGCAATTCTGACAAAAACAGCAGCGTCAGCCAGTTTTTTCACATTCTGGACTCTGTTTCCCAGACACGGGGATGCTGCCGCTTGGGAGATGACAAATGCGAGATCACCATCTATTCCTCCTGCTGCAATGCAGACAAAGGAATCTATTACTACACCACTTATGACAATCGGCATATAAACGCCGTGGATATGCACCGGGAAGACCTTGATGGAGCCCGTCTGATCAGCTATCCGCTGCTCACAGAGCCGGAAATCGCTTTGCAAAACGCGTCTAAAAATGCGTAAACCAAGACATCACTTTGCTGCCAATGTGATAGATGGGACTTTCCAGATCTTTTCTCGCCCGCTTCAGCATTTGGCGGATTTCGATGTTCTGGGGGCAATGCCTCTCGCACTTTCCGCATCCAATGCAATTGGATGCCACAGCAGAATTAGTCCGCAGCGTTGTGCACATCACATATTCCCGCAAACCCGCAAATTTACTCTCTGTGTAATATCGGTTTAATGCCGCAAATGTGCCGGGGATATCCACACCCTTAGGGCATGGCATACAGTAGCCACAGCCGGTACATCCCACCTTCATTTTGGCATTAATCGCAGTTACTACCCGGGCAAGCATTTGCTTCTGGGGCTCGTCCATCTCCCCTATCTCCACAGCCGCAGCTAACTTAACATTCTCTTCCACCATTTCAAGCGAATTCATGCCGGACAAAACCACCGTAACTTCCGGCTGATCCCAAAGCCAACGAAATGCCCACTCTGCCGGGCTCCGTTTAGGTGTAAACTCTGCAATGATCCGCTTTGCTTCGTCCGGAAGCAGATTCACCAGTTTACCGCCACGCAGAGGTTCCATAATGATGACGGGAATCCCCTTGGAATAGGCATACTGCAACCCCTTGCGGCCTGCCTGAGAATGTTCATCCAGATAGTTGTACTGAATTTGGCAAAAATCCCAGTCATAGGCATCTACTACCTTACAAAACGCTTCAGTATTTCCATGATAGGAAAAGCCAATCTGACGGATGGCGCCGCTTTCCTTCTTCTCTTTCAGCCAATCCTCAATGCCAAGATCACGCAAGCGCTGCCAGGTGTCCACGTCATTGAGCATATGCATCAGATAGTAGTCGACATAGTCTGTGCGCAACCGCTTCAACTCTTCAGCAAACAGTCTATCCATTGCTGCTCTGCTTTTGATCAGATAATGGGGCAGCTTTGTGGCAATATTCACCCGTTTCCGAATACCGTTTTTCTCAAAAATCTCACCGATCAACGCTTCGCTGCCGGGATAAATATAGGCAGTATCAAAGTAGTTCACACCGCTGTGAAACGCCTGCATTATTTCCCGCTCAGCTTCGTTAAAATCAATTTTCCCCATTTTTTGCTGAAAACGCATACAGCCAAAGCCCAGAATGGACAATTGTTTCCCATATCGGTCGCTACGATATTTCATCTTTTTCCCCCATTGTTTTTTCTAAGTATTCTACCATAGGAATTCTGTTTCGAAAAGTCTTTTTTGATAAAAGCTCTGCCTTGACTTTGAAATAAATGAATAATATAATTGAAACAAGCGTATATACAAGCACCTCAATGTAAGGAGAAACGTTGCCTATGACAACCTACATCTTCAATGTAATTTCTCTGCTGGGCGGACTTGCGCTATTTTTATTCGGCATGGACATTATGGGCCGTTCTCTGGAGCGGCAGGCAGGTAGCAAATTGCAAACCATTCTGGCTAAAATGAGTTCCAGTGTACCCAAGGGCTTTTTGTTAGGCTTGGCTGCCACGGCAGTAATTCAATCTTCATCGGCTACCACGGTGATGGTAGTCGGCTTCGTAAACTCCGGCATAATGACCCTGAAGCAAGCTGTCAGCGTCATTATGGGCTCCAATGTAGGAACTACCGTTACTGCATGGATCTTGTCCTTAAGCGGTCTGGAGGGCGAGAGCTTCATTATCCAGATTTTTAAGCCCACTACACTGGCTCCTGCCATCGGTGTTGTTGGCATCGTGTTGTTTATGTTCACGAAGAGCGAGAGCAAAAAGAATATCGGTATGATCCTGCTGGGCTTTATGGCTCTTATGACCGGTATGGATATTATGGGCGATTCTATGGCATTTTTGGAGGACGAACCCTGGTTTGCACAGCTGATGATCTCCTTCTCCAACCCCATTCTGGGCATTCTCTTCGGCGCAGTGCTGACAGCTATTATCCAGTCTTCCTCAGCATCTGTCGGTATCCTGCAGGGTCTGTGCGTAACTGGCGCAGTTACCTACAGTGCAGCAATCCCCATTATCCTGGGTCAAAATATCGGCACCTGCGTTACCGCACTGATGGGTGCCATCGGTGCCAACCGGAATGCCCGCCGCACTGCAGTAGTACACCTTCTGTTCAACATTCTGGGTGTTGCGATTTTCTCCGTTGTATTCTATGGCATCGGCTTATTCGCTCCTTGGGCTTTTTTGCACAATACGGCTGCACCCTGGGACATCTCCATCATCCACACCGGCTTCAATCTTTTGGCAACAGCAACGCTCCTGCCGCTGAATGGACTGCTGGTAAAGCTTGCCTGTCTTGTTGTTCCCAACAAGCAGGAGCCAGAAAAGAACGAGCTGTTGGACGAGCGTTTGATGGTAACCCCCTCTGTCGCTATCCAGCGTGCATATGAAGTCGCAGGCGAGATGGCTCAGGCTTGTGCAGAAACCTTCCGCCAGGCTACCACTTTGATCTCCAATTTTGACACCAAGGTCTTTGATAATGTAATTGCTCTTGAAGATCAAACCGACTATTACGAAGACGCCTTAGGCACCTATATGGTCAAGTTCTCCGGCAAGCGGCTGTCTGTAACTGACAACCGCACCCTGAACA
Organism: Faecousia sp.; assembly: GCA_045630825.1. Lineage (GTDB taxonomy): Bacteria > Bacillota > Clostridia > Oscillospirales > Oscillospiraceae > Faecousia. The sequence continues at coordinate 14,004 of JAZQTN010000057.1, forward strand.
CCCTGCTCTACTCCATCAGCGATATGGAGCGAATTGCTGACCACGCCGTGGCCATCGCCAAGGCCGGTAAGGAAATGAGTGAAAAGAACATCGTATTCTCCGAGCATGCACAGGAAGAACTGCAGGTGCTGCAGCAGGCGGTCAACGCCGTTGTTAACCGTACTGTAAAGGCTTTCGTCAATAGAGATATGAATCAGGCGATGAAGGTTGAGCCTCAGGAACAAGTCGTCGATTCTCTGGTCCGGGAGATCAAATCCAGGCATATCCGCCGTCTGCGGGACGGTCTGTGTACTGTGGAATACGGCTTTGTTCTGGAGGATCTGCTGACTGCCTTTGAGCGCACTGCAGATCACTGCTCCAACATCGCTGTTGAGATGCTGCAGGTGGCAGAGGGCAAGCTGGAAGCTCACGAATACCTGAACGCCCTGAAAGCCGGTGAACTGCGGGAAAGTGCCAAGTATTCCGAGCGTTTTGCTAAATACAAAGCAAGATATGCCTTCCCCGAAGAAGACGATCAGGAATAGTCCAAAATGAAAGGGGCTGTTGCGTTGCAACAGCCCCTTCTTTTTATTCTTCAAATTTTGCCGCGATACGGTAATAGGCAACACCCAGCAAAACCGCAGCGGCCAGCCAGGCACCGATCTCAGACAGGAAAACGCCATCGCCCCATAGGGTCAAGCTTACTAACACGGCACCGCCCACCCGGAGGAAGAACTCAGCAACACCGCTAAGCAATGGAATCTGGGCATTTCCAACGCCCTGCAGTGCCGCACGGTAGGCATGCAGAAGATATAGTATCGGCAACGCCAGACTCATAATCCACAAATACCGATAGGCTACGTCCCCTGCTGCCGCAGCCAGTTCCGGCACATCGGAGGAAATAAACAGCATTGTAATCTCCCGACCAAACAGGATCATAACACAGCCGATCAGCATCGAGGTAAGCACGCTGATAAGTGCCGCCCAGTTGACGCCCTTGCGAATTCGTTTCCAAAGGGCAGCACCAAAATTCTGTCCGGTATATGTGGTAACCGCAAAGCCATAGGACACCGCCGCAATCTCCAAAATTCCGTAAAGCTTATTGGTAGCAGTATATCCGGCAATAAAGCTTGTGGCAAATCGATTAACAGCAGACTGAACGGCCATACCGCCCACAGCGATAATCACATTCTGGGCTGCAATAGGCAAGCCCAGCCCCATCAGAGCCTTTACAAGTGCAGGATCTTTCGCTGTATGCCGTCTGGAAAAACGCAGCTCAGGCGAATGCAGGATCTTCACAAGGCAAATTGTACCCGCCAGACATTGCGCCAGAACTGTAGCAATTGCAGCACCCGCAATGCCCATGTCCAGCAAGAATACCGCAACACAGTCCAGTGCAATATTCATCAACGATGCAACAATCATAGCAAGCAGTGGCGTTTTGCTGTCGCCCACTGCCCGCAAGACACTGGCGCAATAATTATAGAACACCATAACAGGAACACCCGCCAAAATGATGCGGGAATACATCCGGGCATCGCGCATAAGCACTTCCGGCACTTTCAGCAGTTGCAAAAACAGCGGCAGTCCAAACTGCGCCACAGCCAAAGCAACAACAGCAATGTATACGGATAGCCGGGCAGACATACCTATAGTATGTTTCAGGCCTTCGCTGTCCCCTTCCCCGTATTTCTGGGCCATTCGGACGGAAAAGCCCTGGGTAAAGCCCTGAGCAATGGCGAGAAACATCCAGTTGAGCCAATCCACTGTACCCAGCGCAGCCAGCGCCTCCATACCGACACCTTTGCCCACGATAATGGTGTCCACCACCGTGTAAAGCTGCTGAAATACATTACCGAACATCAGTGGCAGCGCAAATCTGATCAGCAAGCCCGCCGGGTGTCCTTTTGTCATATTCAGATTGCGATTCATTGTTTTTCTCTCCGTAATGTTGATGAATAGCACAGCGTAACCGCTCTGCTATTCACAGAGCCGTCGATGTAAGTTGCAGAATCCGAAATTTTATAAAATCCGCACTTTTTGTGAACAGCAAGGGAAGCTGCATTGGTTTTGCTCACGTGGGAATATATATTGCCGTTAGAAAACTCTGTCAAAACTTCTTCTATCAGCTTTGTCGCATAGCCCTTACGGCGATATTGGGGCGCTGTTTCCAACGCTTCCAGCAGCAGCCCGTCCTTATAGGGTTCAAGCCGCAAGGCGCTGATATATTCCTCCCTCTCCACCCATATCGCATATACTGCTCCGGGTGAGGAAAAAAAGCTATCACTCAGGTACTGATAAAAGTCCTGCTCTGCCTGCAGAAGACCAATCTCTTCTGCTTTTTCCAGATTTCCCTCAATATAAACTTCCATCAGCTTGCCGAAATGCAGTTGCGGCAAGGACTTCGCCAGATAGAGCATACAGTTCCTCCACTAAACATTTCCTGTAGTATACCACAATCGGTTTGGGTTTGCAAATGCTTTGACCAAAAATCGAAATGGTGCAGTTTATCCTTCATTATGCAATTTTATTTTGTAAATAGGGGTAAAAAGTTAGATTTTCGGTGTATATTAATTATGAATTTGGTTTGCATAACGCCATAATACCAGCTCTATGCAAAAAGTTATTCACACTTTCCACAGGTTTTTCCACAGCCCAAGCAGAAGGAATTCCCTGTCGAAATTTGTAAAATCAAGAAGAATAGTAAAATTTCAAAACCTTTTCTCTGAAAATGCTATAAGGTGCCGGAATGATTATACACTTTTTGAATGTATACTGCAAAAAGAAAAATAAAAATGCAGGAGTCTGAATAGCCTCCTGCATTCTTTATCCAATAGCTTCGCCGAGAACAGATTTTGTGGCATAAGCATTGAGATGCATATCCGCCAAATTTCCTGTTTGGTACTCGTAAAAAGCCTGAGCACCGATCATTGCCGCATTGTCGCCGCACAGGGAAAGGGGCGGTAAAAACACCTGCACACCCAGCTCCTCTACAGCCGCCAACAGATCCTTGCGGATCCGGGAATTGGCCGCCACACCGCCGGCAATGGCGATTTTATCCCGTCCGGTCTGTTTGATGGCCTGCACCACTCTGGGGACTAAGGTATCCGACACAGCAGCGCTGAAAGATGCGCACAAACTGGGGATATCCAGCTCCTCCCCTACCTGCTGTGCGTGGTGAATGAGGTTCAGTGCCGCAGTCTTCAGTCCTGAAAAGCTCATATCATAGGGATTTGCTCCGGGCTTGGACCGGGGCAAATTGTACTTGGTATCATCGCCCGCCTCAGCGGCCAGATCCAGTGCCGCACCGCCGGGATATGGCATTCCCAGCACCCGAGCCACCTTGTCAAAGCATTCGCCTGCAGCATCATCCAGAGATGTGCCCAGAATTTCCATCTTGGTATAGTCCTGCACATCCACGATCATAGTATGTCCACCAGATACCACAAGACACAAAAAGGGTGGCTTCAACTCAGGATAGGCAATATAATTTGCAGCGATATGTCCCCTTATATGATGCACGGGGATCAATGGCTTATCCATCGCCAAAGCGGCAGCCTTGGCAAAATTCACGCCCACCAGTACCGCGCCGATCAAGCCCGGTGCATAAGTTACTGCCACAGCATCAATATCACTGCGCTTCAAACCGGTCTTCTCCAGTGCCTGCTCTGCCAGACCATAGATCGCCTCGATATGCTTTCTGGAAGCGATTTCCGGCACAACGCCGCCGTAGATCCGGTGCAATTCCACCTGGGAAGCGATGCAATCCGTCAGCACCTGCCGTCCGTCCCGGACGATGGACACTGCAGTTTCATCGCAAGAGGATTCAACTGCCAGTATATTCATAGCTGCCACTCCTTTCTCAGGATCAAAGCATCCTCTTTGGGGCTGCGGTAATAATTGGGACGTCTTCCCACCTGGACAAAGCCCAGCTTCTTATAAAGCTGCTCCGCAGGCTCATTGGAAGCACGTACCTCTAAAGTCAGGCGGTAATTGCCATTATCCTTTAGTTGGCACACCAGTTCTTCAATGAGAGCCGCTGCAACACCCTTACGGCGGTAATTCGGGTCCACCGCAACATTCATCATGTCCGTTTCGCCCATCACGCTCTGGGAGCCCACATAGCCTGCCACGCGATCCCCGTCCAACGCCACCAGCCACAGCGACAATGGGTTTACAAGCTCTGATGTGAGGCTGTTTTCACTCCACGGTTCACTAAAGCAAAGCTTTTCCAGCGCCGCGACTTGCTGGATGTGGATGCTTTCCATATTTACGATTTTAATCATTTCGCATCAAACCAACTTTTTCCGATTTTCGCTTCGGCGATCAGCGGGACATCAAGACTTGCCACCTGCTCCATCTGGTTGCTGACCAGCTGGGCCACACCTGCTGCGATCTCCTCCGGACATTCCACGATCAGTTCGTCGTGGACCTGCAAAAGCAGCTTCGCTTCGGGATAATGTTCCCGCAGTGCCCTATCCACACGAATCATCGCCATCTTGATAAGGTCCGCTGCAGAGCCCTGAATGGGTGTATTCAGAGCAATGCGCTCTGCGCCCTGCCGGATATTGAAATTGCTGCTTTTCAGTTCCGGAATATAGCGTTTTCTGCCGTAGAGGGTCTGGGTAAAGCCAGACTCTCTTGCATCAATGACAACCTGCTTCATATAGTCCCGGACACCCTGATAATTGGCAAGATAACTCTCAATATAATCCTTGGCTTCATATCGGGATACGCCAATATCCTCCGCCAAGGAAAACTCTGAAATGCCGTAAACGATACCAAAGTTAACCGCCTTGGCATGTCTGCGCTGTAAAGCTGTTACAGTGTCCTGAGCAACGCCAAACACCTGGGAAGCTGTTACCGTATGGATATCCATACCGGTCCGGAAAGCCTCCTGCATTCGATCGTCTTTTGCGATATGGGCAAGCACCCGCAGTTCGATCTGGCTGTAGTCTGCATCCACCAAAACGCAACCGGGTCTGGGGACAAACATCTTGCGGATTTCCGCACCCAGATCGGTACGGACGGGAATATTCTGCAGATTCGGCTCCGTAGAAGATAGCCGCCCCGTAGCCGTTACGAGATTCTGGAATGTGGTACGAATACGACCGTCATCACAAATCACCTTCATCAGCCCGTCGGCGTAGGTGGACTTCAGCTTGGTCAACATTCTGTAATCCATAATTGCCGGAATGATGGGGTGCTTATTCTTCAGTTTTTCCAGCACATCCGCATTGGTGGAATAACCGGTCTTAGTCTTCTTTACAGGGGGAAGACCAAGTTTATCAAACAGCAGTTCTCCCAATTGGCGGGTAGAGTTGATGTTGAAAGGTTCTTCTGAATAGCCGTAGATCAGCGTTTCACAATCGCTGATACGCTGGGCCAGCATTTCGCCGAACTGTTCCAGTTGCTGCCGGTCGATAGCAATGCCTTGCCGCTCCATCCGATACAGCACCGCACAAAGCGGCAGTTCGATCTCATAATACAGCTTCTCCATTCCCTGCTTCTTAAGCTCTGCATCAAGCTGTGCGCGCAGCTGCCAAATCGTCTGAGCGCAGGCAGCGGTGTCGCCGTCATCAACCGTAACACCCAGGAAATTCGTAGCCAATTTGGATACCGGATAGTCCGACTGGGATGGATTCAAGTCATACGCTGCCAGCGCTGTATCAAATACAGTTTCGCCGTAGGAGATACCCATCTCGTCCAGTGCGTGCATCGTGGTTTTGCTATCATGGCAAATCATCTTCCGGGGCAAGGAAAGACCCATCTGGGCTTCCAAAGGTGTCCGCACACAAACACCCTTATCGCAGGCAATGCCGATAGCGCCATCGGGAGCAATATAGACGGCGCACTCAGAAAGATCATCCGGCAGTGCATCCAGTTCCGGCAGTTTCACGCAGGGCATTTCCTTTTTGGGCATCTCCTGATCTGCACCCCGCAGGCCATATCTGTCGATCAGTTTGACAAACTCCAGCTTTTGGAACAGCTGGTACAGCTCCGCCCGGTTATAAGGCTGAACTACCGCATCCATAGGCTCGAAATCAATAGGTGCTTCCGGACGAATAGTTGCCAAATCGTAGGAAAGATAGGCATTTCCCCGGTCATTTGTCAGCTTTTCCCGCAGTTTGGCTGCAATGGAGGAATCGTCAAGATTCTCATACACGCCATCCAGACTGCCGAATTTCAGCAGCAGCTGGGTAGCTGTTTTCGGGCCAACGCCGGCAACGCCGGGAATATTATCGGAAGAATCACCCATCAGTGCCTTCAAATCAATAAGTTTGCGGGGCTCAAAGCCGTATTCCTCCCGGAATTTCTCTTCGGTGTACAATGTAGCCGTTGTTTGGCCGCCCTTTGTAATCACCAGCTTGATGTGGACATTTTCGTCGATGAGCTGCAGACTGTCCCGATCGCCGGTAACAACCACGCACTCCCATCCATTATTGGAGCAGATCTTACCTACAGTGCCGATGACATCATCGGCTTCCCAACCCTGACAGGCATAAATAGGAATATTCATCGCCCGCAGAACATCCTTCATTACCGGCATTTGCTGAGCCAGTTCCTCCGGCATTGCGTGGCGTGTTGCCTTATAGCCGTCATATTGCAGATGACGGAAAGTGGGTCCGTGAAGATCAAAGGCAACGCAGACCGCATCCGGCTGCTCTTCCTTTTCCATCCGCTCCAAAATATTCAGAAATCCATAAATCGCGTTGGTGTAGAGTCCCTCCCGGGTGGTAAGGGGTCTGACACCATAAAAAGCGCGATTAATGACGGAATTACCGTCAAGGATCATCAGTTTCATACTTTTCTCCACTTTGCACCCTGAGGCGTATCAATGATCTCGATACCTCTGGCCTTCAGCTCATCGCGGATGCGGTCAGCTTCTGCCCAGTTCTTGGCCTTTTTTGCTTCTGTTCTGGCCGCCACCATTGCATCGATCTCAGGATCAGCCGAGGCTGTAGCAGCCTCTTCTTCCTTCTTGCGCAGTGTTTCGGCAGCGGACAGCAGATTCAGGGAAAGCACCTGATCAAAGTCAGCCAGCGCAGCCAGCTTGGTAGCATCGTTGCACTTGGCTTTTAGCACATCATATACTGCGGTGATAGCCAGCGAGGTATTCAGATCGCCGTTCAGGGCGCCAACAAAGCGCTCCTTCAGGGCATTGAAAGAATCTTCCCCAACAGCGCCATCGCGCTTCAATGCTGCGATCTTAGCAATCAGCTTGTCATAGGCAACAACAGCATTGTCAAGGTTCTCCCAGCTGAACACCAGATTCCGGCGATAGTGACTCTGCAGGCAGAACAGGCGATATGCCATAGGGTCATAACCCTTGCTCTCCAGCAGAGAAACCGTCAGAAATTCGCCCTTGGACTTAGACATTTTACCGGTATCGGTATTCAGATGGTGGACATGGAACCAGTAGTTGCACCACTTATGTCCCAAATAGCTTTCCGACTGGGCGATCTCATTGGTGTGGTGGGGGAATGCATTGTCGATGCCACCGGCGTGGATATCCAGATCCTCGCCCAGATGCTTCATAGAGATGCAGGAACACTCGATGTGCCAGCCGGGATAACCGACGCCCCAGGGGGAATCCCACTTCAGCGCCTGATCCTCAAACTTGCTCTTAGTAAACCAGAGAACGAAATCGTTTTTATTCTTCTTGTTGGTATCCTCTTCCACGCCCTCACGAACGCCGATGGCCAGATCTTCCTCATCGTGGTCATTGAAAACATAGTACTTTTCCAGAGAAGAGGTGTCAAAATACACATTACCGCCGGCCAAATATGCCTTACCGTCAGCAAGAAGCTTTTGCACCATCTCGATATAGGCATCGATGCAGTTGGTAGCAGGCTCCACCACATCCGGCTTTTTAATGTTCAGCTTGGCGCAGTCGGCAAAAAAAGCATCGGTGTAATACTGGGCGATCTCCATCACCGTCTTATTCTGCCGCTTTGCACCCTTGAGCATCTTATCCTCACCGGTATCGGCATCGGAAGCCAGATGGCCGACGTCGGTAATATTCATAACACGCTTAACAGGATAACCCATATACCGCAGAGCCTTTTCCAGCACATCTTCCATAATGTAGGTGCGCAAGTTGCCGATATGGGCGTAGTGGTACACTGTGGGTCCGCAGGTGTACATTTTCACCAGTTTGGGATCATTGGGAACAAACAGTTCCTTTTTGTGGGTTGCAGAATTATAAAGATACATGGCGATTCCTCCATAATTTAGTCAGTAAAAAACCGCCTCCTGCACATAAGTACAAGAGGCGGGTAAAATACTCGCGGTTCCACTCTCATTTATCACTTTGGGATACATTCATTCGCTCCCGAATGCACTTTCGCAGCGCGCCCCTGCCCATGCTTACACCCAATGGCATCGGCTCTCTGAAGGTTTGACAGCTGTTACTCTTTCCGGTCAACGCGATATTAACTTGGTATTATTCTACCACCAAATGGCTGGATTTGTCAAGGTTTTCTACTTTTTCTTGAAGATCCGGTTGCGGAACAAAATCAGGTTGTATACGACAAACAATCCCGTTACAACAGCCATCGTAATCATACTGTTGTGGAAAGATTCCGAGGCAAAGGGGATCAGCAGGAAGATAGGTGCACCAAACACGATGGCAGGCAGTCCCTGCAGCACCAGATTATCCGCCGCCGGGGTCTCGAAATTGGGATCCAGTTCACGAAGAAGGATCATACCTGTGGAAGCTGTTCCGGTAAGCATACCGAACATAGAGAAGAAACCTTCATATTCATAGCCGGGATAGATCTTCCAGCAAACGAATTTCAGATAAGCAAAGGTTGCTGCAGTACCCACAACACACACGATTACCAGCGGTATCAGCAATCCGCCCAAGTCCCTCCAGTCGATAGCGGCGATGCCCGCCACGATCATCACGTCGAAGAACATTCCGGACAGGCGGTTCATCATATAGCTGTTGATGTAGGTTCTGTTCATCAGCTTATTCTTCTTCAAAAGAGCAATGATCTTCTTAATCCAGATAGCAAACAGGGTGCCCAGCAAGAAGTTAAAGCCCCAAAGCAGCGGCTTGATGGTCTTCACGCCGAAGTTGCCCAAATACTTCACAGACAGTGCAGACAGTCCCAGAGTAACGAGGAACACCAGCAGATAGATACCAATGATAAAAGATATCTGAATAGTCAGCTTATCGACAGACTCATTCAGCGGTGCTTCATCAGCTTCATAAATATTGTTGTCCAGGCTGTTGTTGCTGGTGCGAGCCTCTTGCAGCTTCAGTTTTCCCTGCTTTTTCAGAATATTCATATAGAGAACACCCACAATACAGGCAACCAGAAAACCAACAGCCGCCACAGCCAGGCCGAAGGTTGTTCCACTTTCAAAGCCGAAGCCTTCCATCACATTACCGATATTCAGCGCCTGACCGGTGCCCTGGCCGAAGCCCATAGGCAGCAGCAAACCTGCCGCGTGATACAGTTCAGGAAATACCGTAACGGGCAGAAGCAGCGTCAGCCCCAGGCCAAAGATTGCCTGGATCAAGTAGGTATTCACCGTGGTGATGCCGGTGTTCAAAACGCAACCTTTCTGCTCTTTCTTGGCAGCAGGCTCCGTTTTCAGCGACAGAGCGATAAAGCCCAGCGCCAGACAGTGGTAGGTTAGGATTTCCATCAACGATGCGTTGATAAAATTGCTGACCACCGGAATAAACTTCACAGCAAAGATCAGAATGCCTGCAATCACGCTGGTCGGCAGCAGTGAATTGCGAATAAATGCGATCTTACGCCGGATAACATTTCCGGTCAGCACGGCAGTAGAAATGATACCGATCTGAATCAGTATTTCCCATACGCTATATGCCGATAAATCCATCAGTAATACCCTTCTTTCTGTTGCGGTTAATGTAATAGGTATGCATATATTTGAGAATATTGGTCTTGTGCGGAACAACGACCCGGTAGGTCTTGTTCTCAAAATATACATCCATAATGCGGTTACCGATCAGGGTAATGCCATCAATTCCCTCAACAGGCAAGTCAATTCCTCCACTGCCCAGCGCAAAGCACAACTTTCCGCCATACAGCTGCATTTCCCCGCAGCCTATCAGCTTTTTCTTTTTGTCATACTCCGGCTTATAGACCTCAATGTTATCACAGAAGATCAGCTCATCATCGGCAAATTCCATTTCATTCAGGATCTTCAACTGGTAATCGTACCATTCGTGGACATATCTAAATGGGAACGTCCCGTTTCTATCGGACAAGGTCTGGTTCTGGGTGTAGGTCAATTCCAAACCGCAGGAGGAGCAAAATACACTGTGCTTTTGGGTGTAGATGGTATGTCTTCCCTGACACACCGGGCAAATATACAAAACACTTTCCAGACATTCCGCACGGCGGCTGTTGCGGTACGAGGCGTTGTCGGCGAACTCATCTACAGTAAGATCCGAAATGATGGTATCGTACAGTTCCTCGTTTGTCATCGCATCCAGCTCTTCGCAGGAATAGGTCTGCTTCACTGTTACCTGCATCTTGCCTCTGCGGGTAGAACTGCACCACCGGGGATCTGCGCCGTAGCCACCCAGAATGTTGCATACCACCAGAGGTTTTCCCAGCCGTTTTATCAACTTGGTGATAGCCGGATCAACGTAACCTAATCTTCCGCTAAAAGTTCGGTTTCCCTCTGGGAAAATGCAGATACTGCCATTTTCCCGAGTGATTTGTATGCAAGCCTTAACGGCCGCAATATCGCTCTTTATGATCTTCTCTTTGGGTATGGGATTCACAAGAAATTTCAGCAATTTTCCAATCCAACGGTTCTGGAAAACATGCTTGGAAGTCATATAGTACAGCGGTTTATCAAATTTCAATCCAATCAGCACCGGGTCCAGTGTCGTAACATGATTGCAAATGACAATGGCGCCCTCCGCCGGAAGCCTCTCTTTTTTTACCCTGCAGCCATACCAGAGGGAATAGTACGCCAAAAATATCGGCCGCAAAATTGCTGTAACTACTTTATGCCGCTTTTTGCACCACATAGCGCCCCTCCGTTCTGTCATAATATTTGGTATTGTAGCACATTCTGCCGCAATATTCAAGAATTCATTAGACCCAACGAAAAATATAAGCGGCAGATCTATGCACCTGCCGCCTATACCGTATTTAGTTCATTCTATTGTGAGAATATCGGGTTGATTACTCTTCCCGGCAGAAAGGCTCCATCTGTCTGTGGAACATGGACATTTCGCCATGTAAAACCCGCTTGGCAAAGTCAAGTTCATCCACAATGGGCGTATCGGACTGCATACCGGCAAACTCTACCTGCTCCACCTCGCCGTGGTTATCTGAACCGGCAAATGTCAGCAAGCCGTAGTTGGCAGCATACTGCTTTGCCATCTCATTTTCAAACGCAGTGCGGTTAGCGTTGTCGATCTCAATGCCGTGGACGCTGCGCGGGTACAGACGGATATGATCGATATATCCGGCCTCGCGGAACGGGTGGGCCTGAATTACCAGCGCGCCAGCCTCCATCATCATTGCAAGGACTTCCTTCTTTCCCATTTCCTGAATCTCAGGATGGGCCAGATACCAGGCCTTATCCAAACCGTAAACCAAAAAATCCGTGCCCCAGTTAGACATTTCCACGCCGACAAACACCGCTAAGCCAAGCTCCTTACCGATACGGGCAGCTTCTTCTGCATCAGAGAAGTAGAAATTAATCTTCTCCTCATAGCTGGCAGTTTTGGGAAAATTGAGGTTGCCATCGATAAAGTGGTTTGTAACAAAGATACCGGCATAGCCTGCATTTTTATAGTATTCCACAGCCTCCCGGGGGCTCCACAGCGCACATCTGCTGACGGGAGAGGTGTGTAAATGGGTCTCATACAAATACATATTTCTTCCTCCTGAGTTTTTCCTAATAATAGCAAAAACTCGTCCGTTTGTAAATAGGAAATTCCCGCATTGCAACGCATATCAGAGCCGTTTTCCGCATAGTCTTTCACGGTAGCACACAGCATCGGAGGGGAGATTATGTCAGATACCATCGAAGAAAGAGCCTGCGCTTTAGCTGTGTACATGATTGAAACCGGCGCCACCGTCCGGGCAACAGCCCGGCACTTTGGCATCTCCAAATCCACCGTGCATAAAGACCTGTCCCAGCGCTTGCCTCGCTGCAACAAGAACCTATATGAGCAGGTGCGTCAGGTACTGAATGTCAACAAGCAGCAACGGCATATCCGGGGCGGTATGGCTACCCGGCGAAAATACAGAGGCGATACATCATGATTACCTTAGCCCGGTGGTTTCACCGGGCTTTCCTATGCTTTACAAAAGGAAGAAAAAATGCTATACTGTCGAAAAAGATTAGATTACGGAGGGGATCATTTTGCACGATGAAGATATCAGCGTAGAAGAGCTGATCGCGGATATCAATGCTTGCCTTGAAAAGCCGGAGCGTCCCCGCTTCGACAGTGCCGGCAAACCAAAAAAGAAGAAGAACAGCCTGCAAAAAGCCTTCACCGCTTTTGCCACCGTATTTATCATCCTGCTGGAGACCGTTCTGCTTCTTACCGGCGCCGTATACGGCGTTATGTATGTAGTCGCAAAGGGTCCCTCCCCTACCGCACGGAATCTGTTTATCCGGTCCGTGCGGGAAACCAGCGCGGCAGGTTTTCTTGCTAATCTTTTTTATTCCGAAGCCGAGATTCAGCAAATAGTCGGCGGTAGCAATGCGATACCGGATTATGACGAAACCGACAGTTCCATGATCCAAATTCCCCAGCCAAAACCCGAAGATACCCACCCCAACGAGCCAACAACAGACGCCTGGGGCCTTACGGATGAGGACGGTGATGGAATTATTTTGGAAGAAGTCCGGGGCGAAGGCTATTTCGGCTATATGATGGTGGTCCTTGATCCCAGCCGGGTGATTATGGGCAGCGTTCCCGAATCCTACGGCAGCCGCGGCTATACCGTCGAGCAAATGGTAGGTCATTTTGATGCTGTTGCCGGCATTAACGGCGGCGGTTTTCACGATCCTGACGGCAAGGGCAATGGCAGCATTCCGGACACTATGGTGGTTTTTGACGGACAAGTCTACTACCCGGAAAACGGCTCCGGGCGGGGCTTTGCCGGTCTTGACAGCAATCACATTCTCCACGTCGGCAAATTCTCGGAATCCCAGATCAAGGAACGGGATATCCAATACGGTGTCTGCTTCGGTCCGGTACTGGTAGTCAACGGCGAAGCCGTAGATCCCGCCATTCTGGACAGCGGTGTCAATCCCCGGACCGCTATCGGTCAGCGCACTGACGGCGCGATATTGATGCTGGTCATCAACGGACGGCAGATTGGGAGTCTGGGTGCCACCTATGGTGACCTCGCAGAGATCTTCCTTTCCTATGGTGCAGTAAACGCCTGCAACCTGGACGGTGGTTCTTCCAGTATGATGTGGTACCAAGGCGAATATGTCAACAACAGCGCATCGGTGATCGGCATCCGCCCTATTCCCACCGCATTTTTGGTGTTGAAGGAGGGTGATCGCCCGTGAAAAACAAAAAGAAGCTCTCCTATGCCAGCAAGTTGCTGATCGCAATGGGCGTCTATGCCGTTATTTTTGCCATTCTTGCGGCATTGGGTCTGACAAAGTTCTGGGACTATATGGATGCCTACGAACATTCCCAATATAAGGCCACCATTGATTCTTACATTCAACAGTTGGACGTGGCCCATTTACAAAGCTATACAGATGATCTCATTGCCTCTGTTGACCCTGATGTACAAAGCGCAGAAAACTGTCGGCAGGTCATTGCCGATGCCGTCAGCGGCGGTGTCAGTTACGCCCGCAAACTGTCGGAATGTACCGATGAAAAAACGGTGTATATGCTGATGAGCGGCGGTAAAACCATCGGCAAAGTGGTTCTGACTGCCCAGAAAAAGGACGCCTACGGCTTTGCCACCTGGCAGGTTACGGAAGAATCCTTTGACTTCTCCTTCCTCCTGGGCGAGGGTAAGACCGTTACTGTCCCACAGGGCTACAGCGTGTATGCAAACGGTACGCTTTTAAGTGAAGATTCTATAACCAAGCAGGATATTCCCTTTGAACTGCTTAAGGATTTCTATGCAGATTATACGCTCCCCTATCTTGTTGCCTATGAAATTGCCCCCATTCTCGGCGATTTGCAGATTACCATCACAGATCCCGCCGGCAATACGGTAACCCAAGAAGACGCGCTTAACGAAGCCCTGGTGCTGAACAACTGTACGGATGCTGAGGTTGCTTCGCTGGATAAGCTGGCCGATGATTACCTGAACAGCTATATCCGCTTTTCCTCCAATGAAGGCGGAACTTTGCAGGAAAACTACAAAAACATTCTTTCCTATATCGTCTCCGGCAGCGACCTAGCTGACCGGATGTATGATGCTCTGGGCGGATTGAAGTGGGTCAAAAACCAACAAGCCCAACTCCTTTCCACCTCAACCAACCACCGCATCCGTCTGTCCGATGGGCTCTATCTGTATGACTTTACTTACGAAGTAAAGATCTCCCACCTCGGCAACACCGCCACAACCACGGAAAATGTGCGTCTGATCCTGAAGCAGACAGACAATGGGCTAAAAGTAGAAAGAATGATCAATTATTAAGATAAAAAGCACCCATTTGGGTGCTTTTTATTTAGAGATCGTCGGCATCCTGCACCGGCGTTTCAAAGGGATCCATCGCAACGCCCGTATAACTGCCCAGAGGATCTTTGTTCCCCGGAATGATAAAACCCTTGGGCCAAACGGCTGCCGAATGTTGCAGTACATCCCGCAGTTTCTTGTCCTTTTTCATATTCTCACCTCCCAACCCTTGGTATTGCATATTTTCCCCGGGTGTTGTAGAATACATACGAGGTGGTTTGATGTTTGACATTACGCTGATCTGTATGGGAAAACTGAAAGAAAAATTCTATCTGTCCGCTGCCCAGGAATACACCAAGCGGCTGGGCGGCTACTGCGCATTTCACTTGATTGAGCTGCCGGAATGTCGGCTTCCCGAAAATCCCTCCCCTGCGGAAATCACCGCCGGTCTGAATAAAGAAGCGGAAGCAATCCTGCAAAAGCTTCCCAAGAACGCCTGGTTTTGCGTCTTTACACCAGAAGGTAAGCTTCTGTCCAGCGAAGCTCTTGCAGCAAAAATGGGAGAGATTAAGCTATCCGGCAAATCCGGCGCTTGTTTCCTAATCGGCTCATCTTTCGGCATCGCACCGCAAATCAAGGAAAAGGCCGATTTCAAACTGTCTATGAGCCCGATGACCTTCCCCCACCACTTAGCAAGAATTATGGTGATGGAACAGCTGTACCGCGCCGAAGCCATCCAAGCCGGCAGCAAATATCATAAATAAAAAGAGCCGTCAAATGACGGCTCTTTTTTAGAATTCACCTGCAGCATACATTACAGCTGACAATGCGCACAGTGGCGCGGTTTCGCAGCGCAGAATACGCTTGCCCAAGGTACAAACCTGCAGACCCATGTTCATCGCCTGCTCCACCTCAGAAACCTCCAAACCGCCCTCCGGACCGGTCAGCAAGCTGATGGTTTCGTAAGAACCGGACTGCAGCGCCATATGCAGAGTTGTTGCCCGCTCATTTTCATAAAAAAGCAGCGCCTTCTCTGCCCCTGCGGCTTGCTCCAATGCAGCCTTATAGCTGGGCACCACACGCACCTGCGGGATCACGCCTCTGCCGGATTGTTCCGCAGCTGAGGCGGCGATTTTCTGCCATCTTTCCAACTTCTTCTTCAGACTTTTCTCGTCAGGACGGGATACGCAGCGGGCAGACGGAAAGGCTACGATCTCATAGGCGCCCAGCTCAGTAGCTTTTTGAATCACGTGCTCCAGCTTGTCCGCTTTAGGAAATGCCATATACACACTGACCCGGACAGAAGCTTCCGTTTCCGAGCACTGCTCTTTCATTACCACAAGGCCAATTTGATCCGGACTTACATCGCTGACAGTGCAGACAAATTCCCTGCCCTCTCCGTCGCATACAAGTACCTGCTCTCCATTTTTCAGGCGTAACACTTTGGCGTGTTGGGCATTCTCACCGGTTAGCACCATAAAGTCATTTTTGACATCTTCCGGGGCCACAAAAAAACGAGTCATAGCCATCCCCTCCTCTTTCTCACAAGTGTAGCAGACTACAGCTCTACTTGCAATAGATTTAGAAAAAGATATTGACAAAAATTTCACTTGTGGTTATAATATTCAAGCGCTTGCGAGAGTGTTGGAATGGTAGACAAGCACGTTTGAGGTGCGTGTGGTTACGCCGTGTGGGTTCGAGTCCCATCTCTCGCACCAAAAAACCGGATACCCCGCAAGGGGTATCGGGTTTTTTGTGCTCAATGGGACTCGAAAGCCCGTTAAGAAAATATGCCGGTGGCATGTTTTTAGGCCGTGGGAGAGTCCTTCAGTTCCCAGATGCATCCGGTATGGATGTGGTCTCATCCCAAAAACGCCGCTAGCTGTTCGGCAAAAAGGTGGCCCAGCTTAATTTGGCTCATAGAATCATAGTGCGCCATATCCGGGGTTTCCGCAGGCTCACGGTCGCAGGTAAGGCCAGCAACAATCGTATCCACAACGACATTCAAATGCGAGCGATCTGCCACCTCCTGCTTGCCCTGGTTTACAGCTTCATAATACACCCAATAGGCAGGATTGTCTGCAATATAGGCATCCGCAAATGCAATGCCGTCTTCCGCTGCGTACTTGGAAAACTTCTTTCGAATGTCTTGAATAAGGTTGTTCAAATGCGTACCGTAGTTCTCTGCAGTTTTCACCGCAAATGCATCCGATTCGCCCTGCATCCAGCACATTCCTTCGATCTTTACATTGTAATTTTTAGAGATCAGATACTCGATGCTTGTTTCTACATACGCTTCAAACTGCTTATACAATTTGCCCGTTCTGCCTTTGCTTGATGGCGAAAGCCACTGAGAATAAAGGTTTGATCCGCCCCAAGCGCACTTGATAATAAAGAACGTTCTGTCCGGGTACATTTCGCTAAGCTTCTCTGCCAAGCCCAATTCCGGCCCAAAACTGCCCGGAAGCTCGCCCTGCAATGTAGCGCATTTCACAAATTCCCGGGAGGTATTGGCACCAGACAAGTAATTGATATAGACATTATCGTACCCATTTTGATATTCGGCATATTTTTCAGCGGTAACATTTTGCTGCAAATATTCGTCCAAGCTGCATCCTGAGGCATTTGACTGACCGCCCAGCAGGATCACCATCGCTTCTTTTCCGTTACCGTCGGGCAATGTATCGTTGATCGTAAAGGTAATTTGATTTTCCTGGTAGTAACGAATGCCAAAAAAGCAGCCTACACCCACCACGGCACATATTACCGATATGAGGATCCATTTCTTTTTCCGTGTCATACGAGAACTCCTTTGCAGCAAAACATATCTATGATAGATTTTACCATTGTTTTGTCTTCCTTGTCAAACAAAAACACCACCCAAGCGGGTGGTGTTCGTATTTGGTGGACTCGAGGAGATTCGAACTCCCGACCCCCACAATGCGAATGTGGTGCGCTCCCAGCTGCGCTACGAGCCCATTGACGCTCAAATTATACTTCCCGTAGATTCGTTTGTCAAGATTATCTTACTTGCTGATAGTGTACTCCACAGGCTGATCTGCAGGCATTTCCAGCAGTTGCGGATGCTCCAAAAGTTCCTTAACGAGCGCAACTGTACCGGAATAATAATAGCCGTCTGCAATGCGCTCATCCAAGGTAATTCCCAAGGGAACAACTTCGTGGAAATCTCCGTTGCCGTACTTATCATAGTCCATCTTCATATACTTTTTTCCCACCACAACAAAGCAGGAATTCGTGCCCCAGTTGACCAAATGATGGTAACCACCGGGTAGACCGATAGAGCCCAGATTGGACAGAAAAATCGCCGCATGGTTGGGGTCTGTTCCGATCAGCGCATCCGGCACCCAGCCGTGCTTATCCAACCACAGCACAAACTTTACAATTGCGACAATCAGCCACTGCGGCAGCTTGCTGATAATATCCATAGCTCCGGTGGATGTGTCCGTTTCCTGATCACTTTTGGTATGGTGGATCACTTTCATAATCTTCTCGTGATAAGAGGAAAGGGTCTCCTTGGGATCGTATTCAAAGAACGCCAATGCTTCCTCAGAATGGTCATCAAAGCGTTTCTTCACTACAAAGGCAATGGATACATTTTTCCGCTGGTACAGCTTGTTGTTGCAGATAAAGCGGTTCATTTTCGGCCGTAAAACAAAGGCCTTACCAATAGCCGCACTGATCAGGTGAAAGATGGTATACTTATCCTCCGTCCGACCCTCATTCAGTTTCTCCAGATAAGCGTTCAGCGGACGGGTATCAATATCCACATTGATATACGCCTCATTATCCGCCCGGTTAGGCATCAGCGGCGGCATAATCCGATTCAGCGCAGGGATGTCCTTTAGCCAGATACCGTCTTTACGGTCGCCCCACTTTTTCTTTGCCATGAAAAGCCCTCTTTTCTGTCAGAATGTGTCGATTATACCAGATTTTCCGCCAAAAAGCAAGAAGGACGCATGATGCGTCCTTCTACTTATTATTACCCCGCAATTCGATAATCTGATCCCGCAGCACGGCAGCATATTCGTACTCCATCATGCGGGCAGCTTCCTTCATTTGCTTTTCCAGACGGGCAATCTCCTTTTCCTTCTCCGCGCGGGTCATCTTGATGCCGCTTCTTCCCTTTCGTTCGGCAGGGGAAGAGGAAATTTCGATTAGGTCCCGGACAGACTTGATAATCGTCTTGGGAACGATGCCGTTAGCTTCGTTGTAAGCATTCTGGATTTCCCGGCGGCGTGCCGTTTCGTCCATTGCGCTGCGCATAGATGCCGTAATCTGGTCTGCATACATAATCACCTTGCCTTCGGCGTTTCGTGCCGCACGGCCGATGGTCTGAATCAAGCTGGTCTCACTGCGCAGGAAGCCCTCCTTATCCGCATCCAGAATAGCAACCAGGCTTACCTCCGGCAAATCCAGGCCCTCACGGAGCAGGTTGATTCCCACCAATACATCGAATTTCGCCATTCGCAGGTCCCGGATGATCTCCATTCGCTCCATCGCACCGATGTCTGAGTGCATATAGCGCACTTTGATGCCGGCTTTTTGCAGATAGGCAGTCAAGTCTTCTGCCATCTTCTTAGTCAGCGTTGTAACCAGCACCCGTTCGTTTTTCGCCGTCCGGGCATTGATCTCGCCGATCAGATCGTCGATCTGTCCGTCAATGGGCCGCACTTCCACCACCGGATCAAGAAGCCCGGTAGGCCGGATTACCTGCTCCACCGTTTGTCCGGAGCGGGTCTTTTCATATTCGGCAGGAGTTGCAGAAACATAGATCACCTGATTGATCTTGCTGTCGAATTCGGTAAAATTCAGCGGCCGGTTATCGTAGGCCGACGGCAGACGGAAGCCGTAATTCACCAGCGCATCCTTACGGCTGCGATCGCCGGCGTACATCGCCCGGCACTGGGGCAGAGTTACGTGGCTTTCGTCAATGAGCATCAAAAAATCTTCTGGGAAATAGTCCAGCAACGTCGTCGGCGGTGTACCGGGGGCTCTTCCCTGAATGACTCGGGAATAGTTTTCGATACCGTTGCAGAAACCGATCTCTGTCAGCATTTCCAGATCGTAGGCCGTCCGCTGTGCGATTCTTTGTGCCTCAATCAGCTTATCGTTGGCACGAAACCACGCAACCTGCTCATCACATTCCCGCTGAATCTCCAGCATTGCCCGCTGGAGTTTTTCCCGGGAGGCCACATAGTGGCTGGCAGGATAGATAGCTACATGGTCAACATACCGCTCCGCCATACCGGTAACAGCGTTGATCTCACTGATGCGGTCGATTTCGTCGCCAAAAAACTCCACCCGAATGGCCCGTCCAGACCAATAAGCAGGATAAATTTCCAGCGTATCGCCACGAAGCCGGAATTTATTTCGGGAAAAGTCCAGATCGTTGCGCTCATAGCGAATCTCTGCCAGTTTGCGCAGGATCTCATCCAGAGGACGTTCCTGCCCAACCCGTAGGGAAATAACCATACTCTTATAATCAATGGGGTCACCCAGACCGTACAGGCAGCTGACCGATGACACCACGATCACATCCCGCCGCTCAAACAGTGCAGAGGTCGCACTATGGCGCAGGCGGTCGATCTCCTCGTTGACGGAGGCATCCTTCTCGATATATGTGTCGGTATGGGCAATATATGCCTCCGGCTGGTAGTAATCGTAGTAAGAAATGAAATACTCCACAGCATTATTGGGAAAGAATTCCCTGAATTCGGAGCACAGCTGCGCTGCCAGAGTCTTATTATGGGCCAGCACCAGCGTAGGTCTATTCAGTTGTGCGATGACATTTGCCATCGTAAAGGTCTTGCCGGAGCCGGTAACGCCCAGCAGGGTCTGCTCCCGCAAGCCCCAGTTCACGCCGTTTACCAAGCCGGCGATGGCCTCGGGCTGATCGCCCGTAGGGCGATAGTCGGAACATAACTGAAACTTATCCAAGTGCTTACTCCTCTTCTGCGCCGTTAATAGGCATACACATCATTATCTTTCGGATTATACCATCCGGAATCCAACATAGAAACCGCTTCACCGTCGGCCACCACAATATGGTCAGAAAGGGTAATCTCCACTGCACTCAGTGCCCGGGCAAGTCGCATAGTCGTCAATCTGTCTTCAGCAGAGGGAATCGCAATACCGCTGGGGTGATTATGTGCAAGCACCACAGTTGTCGCACCCTCGCCCAGTGCCATCTCCACAATTCTGCGAATAGGCACACCTGCAGAATTCACACTACCCTCACCCACCAGCTTGCAGCTGATGACCTTACACTTGGCATCCAGACACAGAAGAAATACCATTTCGTTTTTCTTATTGCTAAATAGCGGGATCATATACTCACTGCATTTTTCCACCTTGTCCAGGATCGTTTCTTTGCGTTTTTCTTTGCCGCAGTAGCTGTCCACTTCCCGAAACAGTCGCAAAAACTGCACAATGTTATCCCCAACGCCTTCCACTTTCTTCAGTTCTGCAGGCGAAGCGTTCAGTACAGCCTCCACACTTCCAAACCGATCGATCAGTCGGTGAGCGATGGGATTCGTATCCTGCCTGGGTACGCAATAGAACAGCATCAGCTCCAATGTCTGATGATTTTCAAAGTTATCCAGGCCTTCATTTTTAAAGCGCGCCTTTAATCTCTGGCGGTGGCCGTCGTGTAATGACATATTTTACACCTCTTACTCGAATTTCCCTTGCTATTTTCGTAATTTTTGTTATTATAAATATGATCGAATTATGTCGAAAACTGTAGCGCAAGTTTTCCTTTTTTTTGCGCATCATAGCCGTGAGGAGGGATTCCATGGAACAAACAGAAGATATTGTAGTGATGCTGGATCAGATCAATGACCCTGCCTTTTTGGTCAAGGATGGTATCATTGTGAAAGTGAATCTTTCCGCATCCCGGTTATTGATCGGCACCGGTTGTTCCGTTGCAGAATTACTGGCTACAGGCGTGCAGGAATATGCCGAATTTCCGGGCGGATATCTGGCGCTGACGCTGAATATCGGTGAGCATCTTTGCAACGCTTCGGTAACACGGTTAAATGACCTTGATCTGTTCGTGTTGAGCCAGGACGAAGATCTGGCTGAACTGCAGTCTATGGCCCTGGCCGCCCAAGAATTGCGAAATCCCCTTTCCACCATTATGTCGGTGGCAGACCGGCTGTTTCCGCTGATCGGCGAGCAGCACAATACCGATACACTGGAGCAGATCGCCAAGATCAATCGTGGACTCTTTCAGATGCTGCGCATCGTCAGCAACATGTCTGACGCTTACCGCTACGCACAGGACACATCCACCCGGTTTGAGACCCGGGATATTTGTGGCATCATTGATGAGCTGATCTCCGGAAGTATTCCTCTGATCAACCATACCGGCATCAAGCTGCATTACAGCAGTCCGGCAGAAACGATCTTCTGCCTTGTGGACAGTGAAAAGCTGGAGCGTGCGATACACAACATTGTGTCCAACGCACTGAAGTTTACGCCTTCCGGCGGCACCGTTGATGCAAAGCTGACCCGTCGCAGAAATATGCTGTATCTAACTGTACAAAACAGTGGAGAGGATGTCCCAGGAATTTCCCCGGCCAATTTCTACAACCAGCATTTGCGGCGGCCCGGTCTGGATGACAGCCGGTTCGGCATCGGCTTAGGTATGGTTTTGATCCACGGTGCAGCCGCTGCTCACGGAGGCACTGTCCTACTGGAAAAAACGCCTCAGGGCGGCACACGGGTCACGATGTCCATCGCTCTGCGGCAGAGCACCGATTCCAATGTCCGCACATCCATTATCAATGTGGATTATGCCGGCGAACGGGATCACCGGCTGCTAGAGCTTTCCGACTGTCTGCCCGACAAACTGTACGGTATCGACAATATTTAACTTTTCCTGACCCGGCCTGCCGGGTCAGTTTTTTTATACATAGCGTTTCAAATACTGTCCTGTATAGCTTTCTTCCACCGCCGCCACTTCTTCAGGCGTTCCGGAAGCCACTACATGGCCGCCTCCGTCGCCACCCTCCGGGCCAAGATCGACGATGTGATCTGCAGTCTTGATGACATCCAGGTTATGCTCGATAACCAGCACCGTATTGCCGGCATCCACTAACTTCTGCAGCACATCAATGAGCTTGTGCACATCTGCCGCGTGAAGACCTGTGGTGGGCTCGTCCAGAATATAGATCGTACGGCCAGTAGATACTCTTGCCAGTTCCGTTGCCAGTTTTACCCGCTGGGCTTCACCACCCGAAAGCGTTGTGCTGGACTGTCCCAGTTTCACATAGCCCAAACCGACTTCCACCAATGTTTGCGCTTTTCTGCGAATCTTCGGCTGATTTTCAAAGAATTCCACCGCATCTTCCGCTGTCATTTCCAAAACATCGGAGATATTCTTGCCCTTATAGCGAACTTCCAGCGTTTCCCGGTTGTACCGAGCGCCGTGGCAGACCTCGCAGGGAACATACACATCCGCAAGGAAGTGCATTTCGATCTTCACAAGGCCGTCGCCACTGCAGGCTTCACAACGGCCGCCTTTGACATTGAAAGAAAACCGTCCTGGACCGTAGCCGCGAATCTTTGCATCGCTGGTAGCTGCAAACAGATCCCGAATGTCGTTAAATAGCCCCGTATAGGTAGCGGGATTGGAACGGGGGGTTCTGCCGATGGGGCTCTGGTCGATATCGATGACCTTGTCCAGATGTTCCAGGCCTTCCACACACCGGCAGGCACCGGGGCGGGTACGGGCGTGATTGAGTCGACCCAAAAGGGTTTTGTTCAACACCTCACCCACCAGGCTGGACTTGCCGGAACCGGACACGCCGGTAACGCAGGTCAGTGTACCCAAAGGAATATCCACGTCCACATTTTTCAGATTGTTTTCCGTGGCGCCACGGACTCGCAGATGCGCTCCGTTTCCGCTGCGTCTTGTGCTGGGAACCGGGATTTTCTTAAAACCGGACAAATATTGACCGGTCAGTGAACGGTTGCAGGCGACAATGTCCTCCAATGTGCCGGCGGCAACGATCTCGGCGCCGCGGCTGCCCGCCCCGGGACCCACATCCACGATATTGTCCGCAGCACGCATAGTGTGCTCATCGTGCTCCACTACGATCAGGGTATTGCCCTGATCCCGCAGATGCTTCAAAGTCGCCAACAGCTTATCGTTATCCCGCTGGTGCAGACCGATAGAGGGCTCATCCAGAATATACAGCACGCCCATCAGCGATGAGCCGATCTGGGTAGCCAGACGGATGCGCTGGCTTTCGCCGCCGGACAGTGTGCCTGCCGCCCGTGCCAGCGTCAGATAGCCTAGGCCTACATCCTTCAAAAACTGCAGTCTTGTCCGGATCTCCCGGACGATCTGCTCCGCCACCACGGCCAGATTGCCGTCAAGGCGGAGATCTTTCATAAACTCCAGCTCTTTTTCCACGCTCATTGCGCAGAAATCCATAATACCGATACCGCCTAATGTTACCGCCCGGGCGATTTCCGAAAGGCGGTTACCCTGGCATCTGGGGCACGGTGCGCTGGCCATACATTCCTCCAGCTCTTTCCGGGCAGCGTCCGACTGGGTCTCCCGGAAGCGGCGGCTGATGTTATTCATAATGCCCTCAAAGGGCTGTTCCAGCACGCCCATACCGTTGCCGCGGTTATAGGTCATCCGGAGTTTTTCGCCCTTTGTGCCGTAAAGGATCACATCCACAGCCTCCGGCGGAAGTTTTTCAAAGGGCTCTGTCAGGGAAAAACGGTATTTCTGTGCCAGGGCCTCAAAGTACATCCGGAACACAGAATCCGTCCGGGCACTGCTCCAGCCCGATGCCTGAATTGCGCCGTCCAAAATGGACTTGGTTTTATCCGGAATCACCAAATCCGGATCTGCCACCAACTGAAAACCCAGGCCGGTACAATCAGGGCAGGCACCGGCAGGATTGTTAAAAGAAAACATCCGGGGCTCCAGTTCTGTCAGACTGATACCGCAGTCCTCGCAGGCATAGTTCTGGGAAAAGGTCAGTTCCTCCTCCGTCGCCGGCAGTTGAATGAACACCAAGCCGCCGGAATGGGCGCAAGCGGTTTCAATAGAGTCGGTCAGGCGGCGGCGCAAACCCTCTTTCAACGCCAAGCGGTCCACTACCAGTTCGATATCGTGCTTTTTATTCTTCTCGCATTGGATTTCTTCTGTCAGCTCGTACAGAATTCCGTCCACCCGCACACGGGCGAAGCCGGACTTCCGGGCATCCTCAAAGATCTTCTGATGCTCGCCCTTTTTGCCCCGGACAACGGGAGAAAGGACGATAAACCGAGTGCCCTGGGCTAACGCTTCTACACGGTCCACGATCTGATCGATGGTCTGGCGGCGGATCTCCTTGCCGCACTTAGGGCAATGGGGCGTACCCGCACGGGCCCACAACAGGCGCAGATAGTCATAGATTTCCGTTACCGTACCCACCGTGGAACGGGGATTCTTGGAAGTAGTTTTCTGGTCGATGGAAATCGCCGGAGAAAGTCCGTCAATGGAATCCACATCTGGTTTGTCCATCTGCCCCAAAAACTGTCGGGCATAGGAACTCAGACTTTCCACATACCGGCGCTGTCCCTCTGCATAAATTGTATCGAAGGCCAGGCTGGATTTTCCGGAGCCGGACAGTCCCGTAAACACGATCAGCTTATCTCTGGGAATGGTCAAATCAATATTTTTCAGGTTGTTTTCTCTTGCGCCCTGAATGATAATTTTGTCGTTCATAGGGTTCCCCCCAGTCATAAAATCTTACCTGATAGTATACCACATTTTTCGCATCAGTACAAGCACTAATTCAAACAAAATTTCGTCATCAGTGGGCTGTAGACACTTCCACCGAAGAATCCTCCGGAAACTTGTGTTTTTTAGTTGGTTTTTTTAGGGAATTCGTATTGCTTTTTCCTTGACTGTAATGGTATAATGTGTTAAAGGTCCCATTTATGGGAAAGTACAGAAACAGATGAGAAGAGAGGTACGTTCTGATGATCGCATATGCAGAGCACATAATGGTCTTTACCGGTAATTCCAACCCCGAGTTTGCCAAAACCGTTTGCAAGGAACTGGGCATTGAAATCGGTGATGGTCAGGTTAACACTTTTGCCGACGGCGAAGTAGCAGTTTCTTTGAACGAAACAGTCCGTGGTGCAGACGTTTTCCTGATTCAGTCTACCTGCAAGCCCGTCAACAACCATCTGATGGAGTTGCTGGTTATGATTGACGCCTGCCGCCGTGCTTCTGCCGGCAGAATCACCGCTGTCATTCCTTATTTTGGCTACGCCCGTCAGGACCGCAAGGCCAAGAGCCGCGATCCCATCACAGCAAAGCTGGTTGCCAACATTCTGACTGCCGCCGGTGCTGACCGTGTACTGACTATGGACCTGCACGCTGCACAGATCCAGGGCTTCTTTGATATCCCCGTGGATCACCTGCAGGGCAACCCCTCTTTTGTTCAGTATTATTTGGATAAGTTCCCCGAAGACAAGTTCAACCACGATGAGTTCGTCGTTGTTTCCCCTGATGTTGGCTCTGTCGCCCGTGCCCGCGCATTTGCC
The DNA here is from genome assembly GCA_045630825.1 of Faecousia sp. Taxonomy (GTDB): domain Bacteria; phylum Bacillota; class Clostridia; order Oscillospirales; family Oscillospiraceae; genus Faecousia. The sequence continues at coordinate 40,175 of JAZQTN010000057.1, forward strand.
GCAAAGGTCCATATGGGTCTGGCCATCGTTGATAAGCGCCGTCAGAAGGCCAATGTCTGTGAAGTTATGAATGTCATCGGCGATGTCAAGGGCAAGACCTGCATCCTGTATGATGATATCGTAGATACTGCCGGTTCTCTGTGCAACGCTGCAAAGGCCCTGGTAGAAGTCGGTGGTGCCAAGGCTGTTTACGCCTGTGCCACTCACGGTGTTCTTTCCGGTCCCGCTTACGACCGTCTGGAGGAAAGCCCCATTGAGGAAATGGTATTCCTGAACACCATTCCTCAGGCTGGCAATACTCCCAGCGGCAAACTGAAGTTCCTGGATGTCGCACCTATCTTTGCCCGCGCAATCGCTCACGTTCACGGCGGTACATCCATCGCTGACCTATTCTAAGCTGTGTTCGGTAAAAAAAGCGAGAGCTGGCTCATTGTCGGTTTGGGAAACCCCGGCAAGGACTACGAACGGACCCGCCACAACGCAGGCTTCCGCGCGCTGGATTTGCTCAGCGCCAAGTTGGGCTGCAAGGTGGATAAAGGTAAGTTCCAGGGTCTGTACGGTCAAACCAATTATTCCGGCAAAAAGCTGTTTCTTCTGAAACCGCTAACATATATGAATCTGTCCGGAAAATCTGTGCTGCAGATGAGCGCCTATTTCAAGATCCCGCCCCAGCGGATCATCGTTATGTTCGATGATATTTCTCTGGTACCGGGTCGGCTGCGCATTCGGGCAGACGGCTCTGCTGGCGGGCATAACGGCATCAAATCCATCATTGCTGAATTGGGAAGTCAGGATTTTCCCCGGGTCAAGATCGGTGTGGGTGCCAAACCCCACGACCAGCAGGATCTTGCGGATTGGGTGCTGTCCACTTTCAGTGCCATCGAAGAAAAGGCATTGGTATCTGCGCTGGCGCGCAGTGCAGAGGCTGCTCTGTGTATCATCGACCACGGTGTACCGGAAGCAGCAAACCGCTATAACGGCTCACAGCCGTAAATATTGTCAAATCACCACGGAAAGGGGGTACTTATCCCCCTTTCCGCATTGTTACGTGGAGGAAAAACCGTGAAAACACTCTTGTCTGCCTTACAATCTATGCCGGAATACAGGAGCCTGCTGGAAAGCATTTCCCACCAGCAAGCGGCAGCTGTTACCGGCATTGGACAGATCAACCGCAGCCAGATCATTGCCGGCTTACGCCGGGATATTGCTGCGCCTATGGTGATCCTCTGCCAAGATGATATGGCTGCACGAAAGCTGCAAGAAGAATTGAAGTCATTCTTAAATGAGACTGCTCCCATTCTCCCCTCCCGGGACCTGACCCTTTATGACTCCTCTGTGGTGTCCCGCGCCTGGGAGCAAAAGCGGCTGCGACAGCTTTACGATCTGCACCGCGGCGCAACAAACCTGCAAATTATGACCTGGGAATCTTTAAGTCAGCGGACAATGCCGCCACAGGTTTTGATAAATTCAGCATTCACCCTTGAAATCGGTAAAGAATACGATCTGGACGATCTGACCCAGCGTTTGACCGCTGCAGGCTACAGCCGCTGCGGTATGGTAGAGGGACCGGGTCAGTTTGCTCTCCGGGGTGGTATTGTGGATGTATTCTCCCCTGCCGCTGACCGACCCTTTCGGGCAGAGTTTTTTGGCGATGAGCTTGACACGATGGGCTACTTTGACCCTGACACCCAACGCCGGGTGGAAAACACCGACCAGGTTGTAATCTTACCCGTAGGCGAAACCCAACCCAGATTGCACCCCGAAGGACTTCATGGTCTATGCGCTGATTTGCAGCAACTGATTGCCCGTCAGAAACGGAGAAAGCATATCAACGAACCGCTGATCAAAACTCTGGGAAATGACCTGAATAAATACGAAAACGGACTGCAAAATCCGGCTTCTGACCGATATATGGCACTGATTTATCCTGAATTTGCCAACGCTGTTGATTATATTCCGGATAACGCCACCGTTATCATCTGCGACCAAAGCACCCTCAAGCGCACCGCCCGAAACCGAACCGAAGAAGTCGGCATGCAGCTGGACAGCCTTTTGCAAGGTGGTCTGCTGGCGGGTGAGCTGTGCGATTATGTGTGCCAATGGGAGGATTTCTGCCCGCAGCTGCGTGGTCGCACTGTTATTTACTTTGATGCCTTTGGCGGCACCTCCTTCCCGGAGGAATGTCCGCCCAAACTGTTGCTGCCAATGATTGCCAAGCAGCTTCCCTCTTACGGCGGTAATCTGGATACCGCCGCTGCAGACCTCGCACACTACCAAAAGATCGGATTTGCCTCTCTGGTTCTGTGCGGCACACGGCGCCGGGCAGAATTGTTGCAAGAGCTGCTGAGCGGCAAGGGTATCACTGCGCATATTTCCATTCCGCTGACCGCCATGCCCACTCCGGGTCAGATCCTGCTGGCCGAAGGCACACTTCCCTTCGGTATGGAATACCCCAATTCCAAGCTGGCTGTGCTGACAGAAGGACAGTTGATCTCCCGCAGTGAGCCGAAAAAGAAGGCAAAAAAATCTGCCACCAATCGGCAGAAACTGAATTCCTTTACTGACTTGACCCCCGGCGATCTGGTGGTCCACGAAAATTACGGCATTGGCCGGTTTGTTGCAATGGAGCAGATCAAGATTGACGGAGCGGTAAAAGACTATATCAAAATTGCCTACCAGGGCTCCGACACCCTCTTTGTTCCGGCAATGCAGCTGGATCTGGTGAGCAAATATATCGGCGGCGGTGGCGAAGATGCCAATGTGCGCCTGAATAAGATCGGCTCCGACGCCTGGCAAAAAACCAAGACCAAGGCGCGCAAAGCCGCCAAAGATATGGCCGCCGAGCTGATACAGCTCTATGCCGCCCGAAAACGTCAGACAGGCTTTGCCTTTGCCGCTGACTCTCCCTGGCAGCGGGAATTTGAAGACAATTTCCCCTATCCCGAGACCGACGATCAGCTTCGCTGTATTGCTGAGATCAAGAGCGATATGGAATCCCCCATTCCGATGGACCGACTTTTGTGCGGTGATGTAGGCTTCGGTAAAACAGAAGTGGCTCTGCGTGCCGTGATGAAAGCCATTATGGACGGCAAGCAAGTGGCAATTTTGGTTCCTACTACCGTCCTTGCCCAGCAACACTACCAAACCGCCATCGCCCGTTTCCAGGGTTTCCCTGTGAACATAGAGGTTCTGAGCCGATTCCGATCCCCTGCTGAACAAAAACGCGCCATTCAAAACCTGCGCAGCGGTACTGTTGACCTGATTATCGGCACCCATAAGCTGCTGCAAAAAACTGTTGAGTTTAAGGATCTGGGCCTGCTGATTGTAGACGAGGAGCAGCGATTCGGTGTCAGCCACAAAGAGCGGCTGAAGGAGATTGCAAAGGGTGTGGATGTACTGACGCTTTCCGCAACTCCAATTCCCAGAACACTGAATATGGCTCTGTCCGGTATCCGGGATATGTCCACCATTGAAGAGCCTCCTGCTGACCGATATCCGGTGCAGACCTTCGTAATGGAGCACAACAATGCCATTCTTGACGACGCTATCCGCCGTGAGGTAGAGCGGGGCGGTCAGGTATATTACCTGCACAACCGGGTAGAAACCATCGACCAGTGCGCCAGTGCGCTGAAGCGGCGGATTCCCGGTCTTTCCGTTGCCGTTGCCCACGGGCAGATGGGTGAAGATGCCCTCAGCGATATTATGCACGCAATGGCTGACGGCGACATTCAGGTTCTGGTGTGCACCACCATTATCGAGACAGGTTTGGACATCCCCAATGCCAACACTCTCATCATTGAAAATGCCAACCGTTTCGGTTTGAGTCAGTTGCACCAGCTTCGGGGACGCGTTGGTCGCTCAACGCGGCACGCCTACGCCTATTTCACCTACCGCCCGGACAAAAATCTGACGGAAATTGCCGAAAAGCGACTGTCTGCCATCCGGGACTTTGCCGAATTTGGCTCCGGTTTTAAGATCGCCATGCGGGACCTGGAGATTCGTGGTGCCGGCAATCTTTTGGGTGCTGAACAGTCTGGTCATATGATGAGCGTTGGCTATGATATGTATCTAAAGCTGCTGGACGAGGCCGTTCTGGAAGAAAAGGGCGAAGCACCTAAACTCCCGGACTGCACTGCAGACCTCAATGTTACCGCCAATGTAGACCGGGACTATGTTTCCCGGGGCGAGGAGCGAATGGATCTTTACCGCCGTATGGCCGCCATCCGCACGCAGGAGGATGCCGATGATCTTCTGGACGAAATCATCGACCGCTACGGCGAGCCCCCCAAGGGCGTTCTGAATCTGATCGGTATTGCGCTTCTCCGGGCCCATGCGCAACAAGTCGGTATTCAGGAAATCCGCCAAAAGGCCGGCGATGTGCTATTTACTCTGCACAACCTGAACTTTGAGGCCGTTAGCGCTCTGTGTGCCGATCCAAGCTACAAAGCAAGAGTCCAATTTGTGGCTACTGCCAAGGTTCCAACTCTCCGGTTGCGGCTTGCTTCCGGTGTTGACAGCCTGCGGCAAAGCAGTGTTTTTATTGAACGCTATAAAAAATACTGCCAAAACTGAGGAAAAACGGCGTAATTTGCGATTCCTGCCAGTATTGGTTACGAATCGTAATTGCTTTTTTTCCAAAATATGATACAATGACAGTGTATCACCATACCAATTCGCGCGGTTTTACCGCTGACAGATAGGAGAGGTTTACTATCAATAAGGATAAAATGGATGAAACCCGGCTGGATCTGCGTGCAGATGCCGCACCCGAGCAAGGGGTTTCCGCAACACAGCGGCTGAGCGTAAACGCCGATAATCAGCACTCCGGTGTACCCCCGCGCCGCAGAAGCGTTCCCGGGGAGCCCACCAATTCCGAACAGCGCCGCAGAGCTACTGCTGAAAAGAAGAAAAAGGAAAAAATCCTCGTCATTACACTGTGCAGCATCTCTGCCGTTTTGCTGATAGCAGCTCTCATCGGTATCTTCTCGCTTCTTCTGCCTAAATCTTCCAATAACGGACAGATCCAGCAGAAGGTCTTTGCCGCCGGCATCGATCTGAGCGGAATGACACCCGAGCAGGCAAAAGCAGCCCTGCATCAAGCAACAGACAACACATTCAGTAAGTTAGATATGTCTGTAAAGGTTCTGGATACACAGATCCTCCTTTCCCCCAAGGACACCGGCGCCCATTTGGATGTCGATGCCGTTGTGGATGCCGCTTATAATTACAGCCGCAACGACAATTCTGCCCAGGGCTCTTCCTATACTGTATCTATTCTCCCCTACCTGAGTCTGGATGCCGAATATATCCAGAATAAAATTCGGGAGTTAGGTGCGCAGTACAGCACCACCCTGAAGCAGACAACCCATTCCGTTCAGGGTACTCGGCCCAATCTTCCTGTTGAGGAAATTAACCCCTCCACAGTACACCAGACCTTAACCATCAATATGGGTACTGCTGAATACGGTTTGAACATCGACAAGCTGTATCAGCAGGTTCTGGACGCTTACAACATTAATCTGTTTGAGGTTGTTGGCACTTGTGCAGAGGTTGCTCCGGATCCGCTGGATTTGAACGCACTGTTCGATATGTACTGCACAGAAGCAGTAAATGCCGAAATCAACGCAGAAACTCTGGAGATCACTCCTGAGCAGTATGGCTATGGCGTTACCAGAGAAGAACTGCAGACCGCTATTGACAATGCCGCTTACGGTGATGTGATTACACTGGAACTGCGCTACATCAAACCTGATATCACAGCTGAATTCTATTCCAAGGAAATGTTCCAAGATCAGCTGTCTACCTATTCCTCTACTGCGACCGCAGGCGACGCTTGGGTGAATAATATGAAGCTGGTCTGCGATTTACTGAACGGTACCATCGTCAAGTCCGGTGAGGAGTTCTCCTTCAATCAGCTTGTTGGCGAGCCCACTGTAAAAGACGGATACTTTGCAATCAACACCTACGTAGGCAAAACCTACCGCGAAATGGTCGGTGGTGGTATCAGCCAGGTAGCAAGTACACTGTATCGCTGTGTGCTAATGGCAGATCTAGAGATTCTGGAACGCCATAGTCACAGCTATGCTCCCTCCTTTGCAGATACCGGTTTCGATGCCGAAGTCTACTACGGCCAGCTGGATTTCCGTTTCCGCAATAATATGGAACAGCCTATTCGCATTGATGCTTCCATCACCGGAAACAAGCTTACCATTGTAGTAATCGGTACAGACAAGAGAGATTATACAGTAGAAATCATCTCCAAAGTCGATAAGACAAAAGAGCCTGTATCCGTAAACAACATTATGACCGAAAACAATCCCGGTGGATATAAAAACGGTGATGTTCTTGTCGAGCCCATCACCGGCTATGATGTCAGCACCTACATTCGCAAGTACTCCAAGGATATCGGCACACTAATCTCTGAGAACCTGATCACCACATCCGCTTATTCCAAGCTGGATAAGGTCATTGTGCAGATTGAAGTGCCGCCCACCGAACCGCCCACGGAAGCTCCTACAGAAGCTCCCACTGGGGCACCTACAGAAATTCCCACACAGGAACCCACGGATACACCTACAGAAGCACCCACTATGGTTCCCACGGAGGTTCCCACAGAGGTCCCCACTGAGATACCCACAGAAACGCCTACCGTAGCACCCACCGAGGTTCCTACCGAAGTACCTACCGAAGTACCTACCGTAGTACCCACCGAGGCTCCTACCGAAGCGCCTACCGAAGCGCCTACAGAAGTTCCCCATCCAGAAGTTACAGAACCCGGAGCTACAGAATAAAAAGACAGCCACAGCAATTTATGCTGTGGCTGTTTCATTTCTCTTAAATTGCCCGAATATCCAGATGGTATTCAATGACACCGGCAGCGCTTTTCTCAATTTCAATATCATAGATCAGATCAATGACACCGCCCTCTGGTGTAATGTCGAAAAACATATTTGTTGCTTTCACGCTGATCATAAGCGTACCGAATTCCATTTGATAGAGCGATTCGTGGGTCATTCCCTGCTGAAAAACCATTTGGGAATTCAGCTTTCCGCTGCGTCTGAGGATAACCTTCCCCGGTTCGACACGAAAACTGGTGAGTACGCCCTCCAGTCCTGTCAGTTCACTTTCCGCATAGACGATTTCCCAACCGCCGTCCCGGAATTCCATTGTACCTTCTGTTACCAGCTCGATGCTGTCCGCATCCTGATCCACATATGACTGCCGACCCTGGATGTTCAGCATTACCTTTTGTTTCATTGTACAGCCTCCACTGCAATATGCGCGCATATGCCTGATCTTTACTTCAGCAGTGCTTCGCCGGCACGGTAAATATCACCTGCGCCGACAGTAAGGATCACATCACCGGGCTGTGCCAACTGGCGCAGGTAATCCGTAACCTCCGGCAAGGTGGCACAGTATACCGAGTCAGGGATCTCCTTCAGCAGATCCTTGGACGAGATACCAATGGTATTTCGCTCCCGAGCGGCATAGATTTCTGTCAGCACCACAATGTCCGGCTTGCGCAATTGCTTTACAAAATCATTAAACAACGCATAGGTACGGGTGTAGGTATGGGGCTGGAATGCAAAAATTACCCGCTTGTAGCCCATATTCCGCACAGCTTCAATCGTAACCTCCAGCTCACCGGGGTGGTGGGCATAATCGTCATAGATATCTGCGCCGTTAAAGTTTCCCTTATACTCCATCCGTCGTCCTGCGCCATGGAAAGTGGCCAGACCCCGCTCCACCGCTTCACCGGGGATACCCAGCATCCAACCCACGCCGGCAGCTGCAAGGGCGTTCAGGGCGTTGTGGTGCCCGTATACCGGCAATTCCAGATGGCAATACTTCTTGCCATCGCAGATTACATTGAAGCGCCGCCAGTCGCCGGAGGCATCTACCGCACGAATGTGGTTGCCCTCACCGAAGCCGAAGCTGATATAATCCATACCACTCAGAGTATCTACAGTATTTTTATCGTCGCCATTGGCCAGAATTCCGTTTGTGGAAAGCTGGGCAAACTGGCGGAAGGATTTTTCCACATCGCTAAGATCCTTGAAATAATCCAGGTGATCCGCTTCAACATTCAGTACCACAGCCAATGACGGGAAGAAATTCAGGAACGAATCACAGTATTCGCAGCTCTCCAGCAAAATGGTATCGCCGTTACCGACCCGGTGGCCTGCGTGCAGCAACGGGAGATAGCCGCCGATCATCACCGTGGGGTCCCACTGTGCTTCCATAAGAATGTGCGCCACCATAGATGTGGTGGTAGTCTTTCCGTGGGTGCCGGAAATGCAGATCGCATTTTTGTAGGCGCGCATAATAATGCCCCAGGCCTGCGCCCGTTCAAACACGGGGATACCCGCCGCACGAGCACCGGCAATTTCCGGATTATCATTATGTACTGCCGCAGTGCGGATAACGCAGTCTGCGCCCTCCACATTTTCGCTGCGGTGACCGATATGGACCTGAATACCCTGTGCAATCAACTCGTCGGTAGAAACGGAGGAATTCATATCCGAACCGGAAACCTGCAGGCCCATTCCCTTCAATACCAGACCCAGCGGGCGCATAGAAACGCCGCCGATGCCCACGAGATGAACGCGCTTGCCCGGCTGTATGTATTTTTGCAGTTCCAAAGTATCGTTATGCATGATTTTGCAACTCCAATATTAGATTTCATTAACTAAATTATTATATAGCATATCATCGGATTTTACAACTATAAAAACCAGGAAAAATGATTTTAATGAGCAAAAACCAACTGTAAAATATTCAAAATGTATTACTTTTGTCCCCGTTAGCATAATTCTTGCTTTTGGGTCTTAGCTGCTATATAATATAGAAAAGCATACATGTAGGAGGCTTCCTATGAAACCGTTAACTGCCATTATTATCGGTGCGGGCGACCGGGGCACAATTTATGCCCGTTTAATGTCCCAAATGCCCGAAAAATTTCGGATTGTCGGCGTTGCCGACCCTCAAAAAGCCCATCGAGACAGAGTAAAGGAAATTTGCAATCTCCCGGAGGAGGCCTGCTACATATCCTGGGAGGCCATACTGCAGCAGCCTACGATGGCAGACATTGCCGTCATCGCCACAATGGATCAGGACCACTATGCTCCGGCGATGAAGGCGATCAGTCTTGGTTACCACCTGCTGTTGGAGAAGCCCGCTGCTCCTACCGTTCAGGAATGCACCGATATTGTCCATGCCGCAGAAGAAAAAGGCGTTAGTGTTCTGGTTTGCCATGTGCTGCGCTATACGCCGTTCTACGGGCGTGTCAAGCAACTTTTGATGTCGGATGCCATCGGCGAAGTTGTGTCTGTAATGGCCGTCGAGGCCGTCGGAAATGTACATCAGAGCCACAGCTTCGTCCGCGGAAACTGGCACTGCGAAACAGACTCCACGCCAATGCTCCTGCAAAAATGCTGCCACGATATGGACATACTCCAGTGGCTCATCGGTAAACCCTGCAAAAAGATTCAGTCCTTCGGTTCCCTCACCTATTTCCGTCCGGAATATGCCCCCGAAGGTGCACCAAAGCGGTGCGCAGACGGCGACTGCCCCATTGCTGATTCCTGCCCCTACAACTGCATCAAGCTCTATTATGACGACAAGGAGAATGATTGGTTCCGTAGCGCTGCCACCAACGGTATTTCTGCCGCACCAAAGCCCACAGACAACGAAGTTCTTCAGGCGCTGAAAACTACAGATTACGGTCTTTGCGTATTCCATGCAAATAATGATGTGGTGGATCATCAGGTGGTCAATATGGAATTTGCCGATCATGTTACCGTCAGTTTCTCTATGAATGCCTTTAACGCCGGTGGCAGATATATTCGCATCTTTGGCACTAAGGGCGAACTGTACGCCAATATGAGCGATAGCGAGATCACAGTCTACACCTTTGCTGATAAAAATCAATTCACAGTCCCGGTAAATACCGAGGAATCCGAGCTAAGCGGCCACGGCGGCGGAGATATGGGCATCATCAGCGAATTGTACGAATACATCAGAGGCAACTACACTGGCTACCGCGCCGCAGATATTGCAACCTCGGTGAAGAATCACCTGTTGTGCTTCGCTGCCGAGCAATCACGCCATGAAAACACCGTTGTTGATCTGGACGATTACTTCGCACAATTTAGTATTCTAAATCAGTATTAATAAAGCCGGGGATCACTCCCCGGCCTTTTCAATGATGATGGTGGTGATGATACCCGCAATCAGTATGAATATGGCAGTGCGTATCCTCGCAAGCCTCACTTTCCCTTTCCAGTTCCAAAGTTGCGTGGATAATACCGTGCTCCCGCAATTCCCCCTTCACCGCTTTTTTGATGCTCAGGCAATCGCCGTCTGTTACAATATGCATCGTAGCGTAATTCTGCGTACCATCTAGACTCCAAATGTGAATGTGATGCACGTCCAAAACGCCGTCGATTTCTGTCAGATGGCGCTTGATCTCCTTCATATCCACGCCTTTCGGGAGCTTCACTAGAAATAGCTCCAGTGCTTCCTTCAGATGGGAAAATGCATGGATGAAGATATAAATCGCAACAGCGGTAGACAAAATGGGATCGATTATCTTCCAATTGGTAAAACGCATCACAATGGCGCCAACCAGCACCACCGACCAACCCAGCACATCCTCCAGCATATGCAAATTTACTGCCTTTTGATTAAGCGAATCCCCGTGCCGGGTAAAAAATGCCGCAAAGATGTTCACCGCGATACCTATCACAGCAAACAGGATCATTCCGTTGTAGTTTATCTCCTGGGGGTAAAAAATGCGATTTACCGCATTGATAATTACCAAAACCGAGCCAACCAGCAGGATCATCACCGTGATCACGCTGCCCATCACCGAATATCGCAGATAACCGTAGGTGTATATGTCATCCGGCTGCCGCTTACTCTTCTTCTCCAGAAAATAGGAAATACCAATACTAGCCGCATCGCCAATGTCGTGCAACGCATCAGACATGATCGCAACACTGTTGGTAAAAAAGCCGCCGACCAGCTCAAAAACGGAAAATGCCAAATTCAAAAGAAATGCGATCAGAATGTTTTTCTCACTTTTCATAGCCCTTCCCCCTATGCTGCAAATGCGCCAGTGAAATGTCAAAAATATCCCAAATATGTTCATCGTCCAGAGCATAGAACACCCGCTTGCCAACCTTTTCGCTTTTCACAAGGCCCGCTGTTTTCAGCTTATTCAGCTGATGGGAAATGGATGACTTGGTCATAGAAAGCACATTTGCCAGATCGCAGACGCACATAGCATTCTCTCTTAGTGCAAACAAAATTCTGCACCGCGTCATATCCCCCACAATACTGAAAAACTCCACAATATTCATCACAACATCATCGTTAGGCATCGCCGCCTTCGTTTTCGTAACCATTTCCCGGTCAATAGGATGACAATCGCAAATAAATTCATTCCTCGGCATAACAAACCCTCCATGATTGAATATCTGTTCAATCATTATAATTGAATCTTTATTCAATTGTCAAGAGAGAAAAAGAAAAAGCTCCAACCCTGAGGTTGGAGCTTTCTATGTTGGCATTACCTATCTTCCCGGGCAGTCGCCCGCCAAGTATTGTCGGCGTACATGTGCTTAACTTCTGTGTTCGGGATGGGAACAGGTGGACCCACATGACAATCAATACCAACTTTTTGGTGACCCATACCGGATTCGAACCGATGTTAACGGCGTGAGAGGCCGCTGTCTTAACCACTTGACCAATGGGCCATTGGTGCACCCTCAGGGACTCGAACCGGGGACCCACTGATTAAGAGTCAGTTGCTCTACCAACTGAGCTAAGGGTGCATTTGTTCTGCTTTACCCTTTCTACTGTCCAACTGCGTGCGACTTATGTCGCAAAAAAGTTGCTCAGCCCTGCGCCAAGCGCCGCTTCGCGGTTGCTCCGGGCACAGCCTGCGGGCTAGTACCAACTGAGCTAAGGGTGCAAGTTACAAGGCATATACCCTGAAAACTGAACACTGTTTTCTTCTGCAATCATTCGAGGCGAACTGCACTGAGCCTGCTTTAGATCAAGCTTTCGGCTTATTAGTATCAGTCAGCTACACACATTACTGCGCTTCCACCTCTGACCTATCAACGACATAGTCTACGTCGAGCCTCAGTGGAGATCTTATCT
>JAZQTN010000058.1:0-145214 GCA_045630825.1 Faecousia sp.
GGCACCTATCTCCAGCCTGGCTTTCGTACTGGACCAGATCCGTGTACACAAGGAAGGCGGCGCTCCCGCTGGCGAAGCTGCTGCGGAAGCCTAATTCATTCGTAAACATTTAACACACAAGACTACAAACATTATTTAGGAGGACTATTATCATGGCTAGTGAAAAGATCACTGCTCTCGTTGAGGAAGTTAAGGGTCTGACCGTTCTGGAGCTGTCCGAGCTGGTTCACACTCTGGAGGAAGTTTTTGGCGTTTCCGCCGCTGCTGCTGCTGTTGCTGCTCCCGCTGCTGGTGCTGCTGCTGAGGCTGCTGAGGAGAAGACCGAGTTCGACGTTATCCTGAAGAACGCTGGCGCTTCCAAGCTGAACGTTATCAAGGTCGTTCGTGCTGCTACCGGCCTGGGCCTGAAGGAAGCTAAGGACATCGTTGACAACGCTCCCAAGACCCTGAAGGAAGCTATCTCCAAGGAAGATGCTGAGAAGCTGATCGCTGAGCTGAAGGAAGCTGGCGCTGAGGCTGAGATGAAGTAATTTCATTTCTTAAACATAAAACAGCCGCCAGATCCTGGCGGCTGTTTTCCCTACTCCCAGGAGGTTATCAATGGAAACTGTCATTCAATTCTTGGAAACCGTCCTTCCGGAAGGTATTCAGGTCGAATCCATACTAAAAACCGCTCTGTTTCTGATCGCGGGTATTGCAATTTTCGGTTTGCTGGGCCGTTTTGTCTTTGGAAAGGGTTCTGTACTGACCCGGTCCGTTTCGTCTGCCATCAGCATTCTGTTTATCTATGTAATCACTGTTGTGGTACACTCTCTTGGTGTAGATCTAAAGTTCCTGCTTTCTCCCCTGCCGTTCATCAAAATTGACGGAGACTATCTGAACTTTTTGATCTATGATAAGAGGCAGTACCCACTGATCTGCAATCAGGTGCTGAGTATGATTATCCTGGCTTTCGTTGCCAATCTTGCTGACAATTGGCTGCCGAAGACCAAAAAGGTATTCCCGTGGTTCTTCTTCCGCTGCCTGTCCGTGATCATCGCCATCGTCCTGCATCTGATCGCCAACACCATTCTGGAGACCTTCCTGCCCGAGGGTCTGTTGACCTGGGCGCCTGTTGTGCTGCTGGGACTACTGGTATTGATGCTGTTGGTGGGCTCACTGAAGCTTCTGGTCGGTGTAGCGCTCAGCACTGTTAATCCTTTGATTGGTGCTCTGTACACTTTCTTTTTTGCCAATATCATCGGCAAGCAGATCAGCAAAGCTGTTCTGACCACCGCAATTTTGGCTGGCATTGTAGCCGGGCTGCACTACCTTGGCATTGCTACAATCTACATTGCTTCCTCTGCCCTGGTGGTCTATATTCCCCTGCTCATCATACTGCTGCTTTTGTGGTATCTGATCGGTCGGATTTTCTAATACAAAACACCCACTTGCAATGCAAGTGGGTGTTCTTTTACATTTTCTCCACCGCTTCCAGCACACCACTGATAGCGTCGGTATTTACTGTTTCCATCAAGCCATTGTCATAAGCCTGAGCAACGGCAGGATCGATAGGCAGCCGTGCCAGCACCGGCAGATTGAACTGCTTGGCAATCTCATCCAGATGGCTCTCGCCAAACACAGAAATCTTCTTACCGCAATCGGGGCACTGCAGATAGCTGTAGTTCTCAACAAAGCCCAAAACGGGAATGTTCATCATATTCGCCATCTTCACAGCCTTGGACACGATCATACTGACCAGATCCTGGGGGCTGGTTACGATAACGATACCGTCAACAGGCAGGCTCTGGAAAACCGTCAGCGGCACATCACCGGTTCCGGGAGGCATATCGACAAACATATAGTCAACATCTTCCCAAATCACATCGGTCCAGAACTGCTTGACAGCGCCGGCAATGACCGGTCCGCGCCAAACCACCGGATCAGCGGGATTTTCCAGCAGCAAATTGATAGACATCACCTGAATGCCGCCACGGGTCAGCGCTGGAAACAGTCCGTCATCATTTGCGCCCTGGCACTCGGTAACGCCAAATGCGGTGGGTGCGGAAGGGCCGGTAATATCGGCGTCCAGAACGCCCACCCGCTTGCCCTTGCGTGCCATCGCTACAGCCAGCATAGAAGTTACAGTGGACTTACCTACGCCACCCTTGCCGGATACGACAGCGATAACTTTCTTTACGCTGGCCTTGGGATTCAAGGCAGCCAGCAGGCTTTCCTGTTTGCGGTCGCCGCAATCAGAACTGCTGCAGCTGCTGCAATTTCCATTACAAGAACTCATAAAATTACACCTCACGTTTCTTTATCTTCCGTTATTATAGCCCTCTCGCCATTGGGAGTCAATACAATTTTGTAGCTCTTTATTTCCAACTATTGTCTTTTTCGATTTTCCATGCTATAGTAAAGATGCTGGTTAGAAGGCAACAACCAAACGAGTAAGGAGGTAAATTATGAAACGTTTGATTCCTATGCTAATTCTGCCGGCCATTATTGCAATATTGCTGTGCGGCTGCGCAAGCCCTACGGAAGCACCACCTCCTGTTACTGAACCTTCTACTGCACCTACTACCAATCCGAGCAAACCTCTCACAGGTCTGACTGATTATGAACTGCTCCGCACTATGGCAAAAGAAAAGGTCATTCTCGACTGGGCCGTTCTCAGCTATGTTGGCGAATATCCATTTACCACACTAATGCTTATCAGTCCGGAATTTTCCGAGCTAATGACCAGGCCTTCGGCAGCAGGTAGCATCAGGAACTACGCCGCTGAGCTTGATGATGCGTATCCGGATGCCTTTCTATCATTTTTAGAGCCCCACGCCACGGAAATTGAAGCATTTATCAACGATGCCGCCAAATCCCGCACGGAACTTACGGATCATGAGCTACTCCGTATCATGGCTGAAAAAGAGGTTTGCAATGATTGGCAGGCATTTAACCATTGGGGAGAATACCCTTTTTCAACACTTATGTACATCAGCCCGGAATTTAACGAGCTGATTAGCAGATCCACAGCTGCAGAAAGCCTCAAGACCCATCTTCCGTCCCTTATGGCTGAATATCCAGACTGTGCATTAGATGCCTTATACGCCTGTATACCGCACATTGAAACATATATCAGCAAAAATATAATATAATAATTTAAGTGCCATCCGCATTGTGCGGATGGCACTACTTGCTTTTCGTCAACCCTCCTGGGCATTCTCCCAAGATTCCATCAATTCCATAAGGGTTGCTTCCTGTGTTTCTTTTTCTTGAAGAAGTCGCGTCAACTCAACATAATCGGCGGCGGCAGCTTCAATTTGCGCGTCCAGATCTGCGATCATCTGCTCCTGCTTTTCAAGCTCCCGCTCCAGTCGGCGGATCAGCTTGTCTGTATCCTTTGTGCCGCCTTTGGGCTTTTCCTTTTTAGGGTTTTGTGACGGCAACTCCGGCTGTTGAGTGGCAGCCTCGTGCTCCAGAATGGAGCGGTATTTGGCGTAGCCGCAGCGAAAATCTCGGATCTTACCGTCCTTAAGCTCCCAAATGCGCTCAGCAAACTTTTCAATAAAGTACCGGTCGTGGGATACAAAAAGCAATACACCTTCAAACTCTTCGATAGCAGCCTCTACCCATTCTCTGGATGCGATATCCAGATGGTTGGTAGGCTCGTCCAGGACAAGCATATTGATCTTCTCATCCATTAACATACACAGTCTTAGGCGGCTCTGTTCACCGCCAGACAGTGTTTTTACCGTCTTAAACACATCTTCGCCCTGGAACATAAAGGCGCCCAGACGATCGCGGGCGGTCTGCGGAGTGCAATTTTTCTCATAGAGCATTGTATCGTAGAGCGTGCGCTCCGGATGGGCAAAATGAATGATCTGGGGCAGGTAACCCCATTTCACTGTTGGGCCAAACTGAATCTTACCGGTGCAGTCCTCATCCCCTAACAAACACTTGATAAATGTGGTCTTTCCGGTACCATTGTCGCCTACAATAGCAATCCGCTCCCCACCCTCTACCAAAAGCTCTACATCCCGGAACAGTTCCCTGTCGCCATAGCTTTTAGCAACATTTCTCGTCTTAAACACCAGATCGCCGGAAAAATCCTTTTCCGCAAAGCTTGCTTTCATTGTTCGTTCTGTCTTGGGCTTTTCCGTCTTCTTGATCCGCTCCATCCTATGCTGTATAGACATCGCCCGGCGGTACAATGTTCGATTATTGATACCCCAGCCCTTCATCCGTTCTACTGTATAACCCAGCTGCTTCAGCTTGGCCTGTTCCTGTTGGTACTGCTTCATCTGCAGGTCAAAGCGAGCTTGCTTTTCTTCGATATAGAACGAATAATTACCGGAATAAAACTCTGCGTGGCCATCTACGATCTCAACGACCCGATCAGCCACCCGGTCGAGAAAATACCGGTCGTGGGAAATAGTCAGTACAGTGCCTCTAAAAGCGTTAATATAGCTTTCCAGCCATTCCACGCTTCGAAGATCCAAGTGGTTTGTGGGCTCGTCCAACAGCAGAATATCCGTCTTTTCCAGCAACAGGCGTGCAAGGTTGACCCGGGTCTTCTCACCGCCGGAAAGGCTGTCAAAGATCTGCGTACGCTGCTCTGCAGTAATGCCGAGGCCGTTACAGACCTTATCCACCTCCACATCCATATCATAGCCGCCGCCGGATTGAAACTGGTTCGCTAGGGTATCGTATGTGCGAAGCTGCTCCTGGGTGGCATTTTGCGCCATCTCCTGCTCTAATCTTTCCATCTTCTGACGGATTTTGGTCAGTTGTTCATAGGCGCAGCGCAGAACATCTTCAACAGTATATCCGGCAGGAAAAACAGGAATCTGGGAGATCAAACCAAGGCGCTTATGGGGGTTAACATAGACCTCGCCCTCGTCATAGTCCATCTCGCCGGTCAGAATGCGAAGCAATGTGGTCTTTCCGCAGCCATTACGGCCCAAAATGGCCACGCACTCCCCTTCCTGGATCTCAAAGCTGAGATCTTCTAGGAGATTCTCGCCGATCACGAAGAATTTCGTTAAATTTTTAACCGAAATATCTACCATTACAACTCTCCCGCTAATTCGCGTACAATCTGCCGCAATTCATCAAGTGAATACAGCAGGTTTAGTGCCTGTAACAATGCATTAGTACTCATATGCTCCGGCATATCCAGCCTTTTCAGCAATTTCTTCCGTTTCATGCTGCTATCTTTGCCACCGGAAAGCCCCAGCTCCATCAGGTTCTGCTTTGTGATGTTCTGGGATATACAGACGCTTCCGTCTTCAAAAGTTGCTCCTGCACGCCGCAGTGCATCCACAATCACATCCGGCCGCATACCTTCCACGCCCAGTTTCCCCTCCTTACCGGCGGTTGCCTTGCGGCGTTCCTTGCCGGGCACATCGGGAATATAGGCGTGCTTCAGATATTGGGATTCGATAACACTCTTCAGGTGATTACGGATCACAAAACCCGCGGCATCAGAGTCTGTGAAAACGATTAAGCCCCGTTGTCGGGCCACTTTTCGCAGCAATTCCAACTGCTGCTTATCCTTGAAAATGCCAAAGCCGGAGGTCTCCAGAATCGGCGCATCTACGATCTGCGCTAATGTATTCTTATCGTAGCGGCCTTCCACCACGATGGCTTCCCGAATTCTGATCACCGTGATACCTCCTGTGCCAGCTGTAGAATCAGCAGTTCCAGCAGCCGTTTCGGATCATCAAAGGAAGTCTTGATCTTTCGGTCTGTTTCCAGGATAAGTTCCGATGACCGCTTGCAGAATTCCGGTGAAAACCGCCGTGCAGATTCCATCGTCTTACGGGCAGCATAATCTTTCATCGCATACAAACGCATCAGTTCTGATGCGTTCTTACCGTTATCCAGCAAAGTCCTGGCTGTTCCGATACGACGGAAATGGGCGCCGATCGTGCCCAAAATGGTCAGCGGTTCTTCCTGCATCTTCAGTAATTGCTGAAGTTTTGTCATAGCATCCGCAAATTTTCCACCACTGATATCGCTGGCCATCTGGAATGCAACTGCATCCGGAACAGGCTCCGTTACCGCATCGATATCCGCCTTACAGATCTCATCTGCGCCGGAATACGATGCGATCTTGCTGATCTCCGCTTTCAAGGAGATCATCGTGCCGTCAGTAATCTCTATGAGATATGCGCAAAGATCCGGTGTAATCCGCTTGTTCAGCGCCGCAAAATGCCGTGTGATCCAAGTGATCAATTCCCGCTGATCCTGCTTGACAAATTCTACAATTTGTCCATTCCCGATAATAGCGTCATACAGCTTCTTCTGCCGCTTATCCGGCTTCCATGCAACCGTTTCGTAAGTAAACACCACAGAGCAGTATTCCGGGATATCACATAATATTTCAATGAGTTTATTTCTCTCTGCCTCACCCAACTTGAACAGGTCAATATCATCCACCTGAACCATCGTATAATCTGCCATCATCGGCAGATTTTCCACAGCATCAGCAAAGGTCTGCAGGTCAAAATCCTCATTCGTGAGACGATGGAAATTAAAGGATTCCGTCAGGTCATCAATCAGTACCTTTTTAACTTGATTCAGGTAATACCGCAGCAAAAACATTTCCTCGCCGTGAAAGAAATACAGCCGCTCTGGTTTTTTCGCTTTAATGGCAGCCTTCAGTTCCTGTAAGGTGCTGAATTCTTCCTTTGCCATGATATCACCTCCTAAAAATTACCGTACCGCACTGGTCAGTACGAAGTATCTTGCAACCAAACTCTAAAAGTCTATCAATCGTCTGCTGTGCCGGGTGTCCATAGGGGTTGCCTTTTCCAACCGAAATAAACGCATATTCCGGCTTTGTTTCTTCAAGCAATTCAATACTTGTAGATGTCTTAGAGCCGTGATGACCAGCCACCAAAACATCAAGTTCCGGCAGGTCGTAACGGGACACAAGTATGCGCTCTGTCTTTTCACTCCGGTCACCAACAATCAGTATATCACAATTTTCCGTTTGGAACAAGACGCACATACTGCTTTCATTGCCGGAATTGTAGGAAACCGGCGCAAAAATCGTGAGTTCTGCGTTGCCGTAGCTAATTTTTATATCGTCCCGGAGAGTATGTACAGTTGCGTTTGACATTTTCTCCAGCTTAGCATCCAAACCGTCAGTATCTTCTGCCCAAGGCAAAAACAGATTTTCTGTTCCCACACGGGTTAATAGATACGGTAAACCGCCTGCGTGATCACCGTCATAGTGGGTCAGAATAATGCCGTCAAGCTTCGCAACGCCCTGCGACAGCAGCGTTTCTGCCGTAATATCTGATGCACCAGTATCATAGTCACCGCCGCAGTCCACAAGGAATGTCTTGCCTTCGCTTTGCAGCAGTATCGCCTGCCCTTGACCGACATCCAACATCGTAACCCGGCACTCACACATTATCGGCTCAACCCAGGAAAGGAAAACCGCAATGCAAAGAGCGCAAATCAGCAATCCTGAAAACAGTACCGCAGGCTTCTTCTTTATCAGAAGATACACCGAGAGGAGCACATAGGCAAATATTAGCCAAAGAACAATATAAACACTCTTCGTATATACAGCGCCAAGCGGAACGGAAGCCATCACTGCCGCTGCAGCTTTCACGTACCGGATCAGCCATGCAAGGATGCAGCCAACAAACTGCGCCAGAGGCAACCAGATATATCCCAATGCGCAAACCAACATAATGCCGCAAAGCAAGACTGTGATTGCCCATAGTACTATCAGGTTGGTAACAATACCAATTATGCTGATCGTTCCAAAGTAAAAGGCCGTCAATGGCACTGTAGTTACCATTGTGCTGAGGGTAATTGATACTGAGCCGTATATCCAGTTGGACAGTTTTCCTTTACCAAAGGCTGCAGAATCTATCAACCGGTTGTAAATACGTTCTCCAAAGAGGAATATGCCTATCATACAGCCAACAGAAAGTTGAAAACTGACCGATCCGATCGCCATTGGGTTTATGCACAGCATAACAAGCACAGCAAATGCCAACGCTGTTGGCGGATCATATTCCTTATCAAACAATAGTGCCAGCATCATCAAAATCTGCATAACACACGCACGGGTAACTGATGGTGTAAATCCGGTTAGCGCAGAGAACAGAACGATTCCGGGAACGCCGATCAAAATCGTAAGAACCCGTTTCTTTCCCGCCAGCAAATAGAGCAGACCAAATGCAGTTGAAATATGCAGACCGGATATTGCAACCACGTGGCGAATACCGCTGACCTTCAATGCCGTGTCTGTTTCATAGTCAATATCGGCAGTATCGCCCAATAAAAGTGCCTTAGCCAAGTCCCCTGCATCGGACGGAAAAGCTTCGCTAATTATTGCCTTCAAATCGTGCCGCAACATTGCAATTCCTTGCTGCCATCCAAGTAGGCAACCTTCAAGCCGTGTATATTCCCCATTCTGATATGCAGAAAGGAATATACCCTTTCCGGCATTGTTCAGAGAATCGTCCCCATTCCAGAACGTCATCCAAAGGCGAAAATCGCCCGCTATTCTATGTCCCGGCTCCATGTTTTCCTGGGTATTCAGGTATACCCGCACTTTATAGGAACGCTCTCCCAGTGTAACCTGTCCGTCGAAGGCACAGCCGCTTTCCGTAGGATAACTATAATCCAAAATATCAATGGTTAGTTTCTCGACATTACCGTCTACCAGTCGGACATTTTGCAACACGGTCAAATCATAGAGGTTAAAAACACTAAGTCCTATCGCTGCACCAAGACACGCAGCGCACGCAATCCGGAAGCTGATCTTCCAGGCAGACAGAAAGAAAAAGATTCCCGCCATCAACAAAAATACAACTGCGATCGGGAGCAGCCAGGGATTATAGCAATACGCACCCAAAATACAGGCGCCGCCGAAACCGATTGTGAGCCACATCAGTTTTCTCATCTTACTGCTCCTTTCTCTAAAAAGGGCGCTGCAAAACGCAGCGCCCTAAAAGCATTAATTCAGCTTGGACTGAACAAAATCGTCCACCATAGCCAGCGCGTTATCCACCTGAGTGGCGTCCTTGCCGCCGCCCATAGCAGAGTCGGGCTTGCCGCCACCGCTGCCGCCGCAAGCGGTACAGACCAGTTTCACCAGGTCGCCGGCCTTGATACCCTTTGCAACGGCATCCTTGCCGCAGACAGCCAGGAATGTGATCTTTTCACCGTTAACACTGGACAGAACTGCCACGGCGTTGGAATCCTTATCCCGAATCAGGTCGCCCATCTGGCGCAGCTTACCAGCATCGGCATCAGCAACAGCTGCAGTGATAACCTTCAGACCGCCAATGTTATGTGCGCCAAACAGGAAGCGGTCGATCTCACCAGCATTTTCCTTTGCCTTAAAGGTTTCAATCGCACGTTTCAGGCTCTTAATCTCCTCAATCTGTCCCTGGATCTTTTCGCCCAATTCTGCAGGCTTTGCCTTCAGCATTGCAGAAGCAGTATAAAGCTTTTCGCGATTCTTCTGCATCTCGTCCAGACACAGCTTACCGGTAACTGCCTCGATACGGCGCACACCGGAAGCCACACTACCCTCGCTGAGGATAAAGAACGGGCCAATCTTTGCAGTGTTGTTCAGGTGAGTACCTCCGCACAGCTCAATGGAATAACCGCTCATATTGACAACACGAACAGTATCGCCGTACTTCTCGCTGAACAGTGCTGTTGCACCCAACTGCTTTGCCTCATCGATAGGCATCTCACGGGTAGCGATATCATAACCTTCCAGAACTGCATTCTGTACGATAGCATCCACTTTGGCCATCTCCTCTGCAGTCATAGCAGAGTAATGGGTAAAGTCAAAACGCAAATGGTCGGGCTCAACCAGAGAACCTGCCTGATGGACATGGTCACCCAGAACAGCAGTCAGCGCTTTCTGCAGCAGGTGGGTTGCAGAGTGGGCACGCATAATAGCCTTACGGCGCTCAACATCAATGCTGGCGCAGACAACATCATCAGTCTTGATGGTGCCGACATTCAACTTGCCGTAGTGCAAGTACTTGCCGCCCTTATCTTTCTGGACATTGGTAACCTTGAAACGGCTTTCACCTACCATAATCACGCCGTGGTCAGCGACCTGACCGCCCATTTCGGCATAGAAAGGTGTCTTGTCCAGCACAAGAATACCGCTCTCGCCGCCAGCAATGGTGCCGGAGACTTCTTCTCCAATGCAGACAGCAAGGACTTTCGCTTCACAGGTGTTCTGCTCATAGCCGACAAAAGTGGTGGGATTCTTGTCCAGACCCAAATCGATACCGGCCCAGCCCAGATCACCAAGTGCCTTGCGGGCCTCACGGGCACGGATCTTGTCTTCTTCTCTCTGGCGGTTGAATTCATCCATATCCAAAGTCATACCCTCATCCTCTACCATTTCAATGGTAAGGTCGATGGGGAAACCGTAGGTAGCAGACAGCAGGAAGGCATCAGCGCCGGAGAATACGGTCTTGCCGGCAGCCTTATGCTCAGCCAGCTTTGCATTGTAAATCTGCATACCGGTGTCGATGGTACGTGCAAAGTTCTCTTCTTCCACCTTCACCACCTTAATGATGTAGTCTGCGCGTTCGGTGAGATAGGAATAATGGGACTCATTCTCCTGAACAACAGTCTTGACAACCTCATACAGGAACGGGGTGTTGACACCCAGCAGCTTACCATGGCGGGCAGCACGGCGCAGCAAACGGCGAAGGACATAACCACGGCCCTCATTGCTGGGCAGAACGCCGTCAGCGATCATAAATGTAGATGCCCGGACGTGGTCAGTGATGACTCGCAGGGAAACATCGGTCTTATAACTCTGGCCGTAGGATGCACCAGTCAGCTGCGTAACCTTATTAGTAATATTCATAACGGTATCCACATCGAACAGGCTGCCCACATTCTGGCAGACAACAGCCAGACGTTCCAGGCCCATACCGGTATCGATATTCTTCTGCACCAGTTCGGTGTAGTTGCCGTTACCGTCATTATCAAATTGGGAGAAAACATTGTTCCAGACTTCCATAAACCGATCGCAGTCGCAGCCAGGACGGCAGTCAGGCTTGCCGCAGCCGAATTCCTCACCACGGTCATAATGGATCTCAGAGCAAGGACCGCAGGGGCCTGCGCCGTGCTCCCAGAAGTTATCTTTCTTGCCCAGACGGGTCATACGCTCTTCCGGAACGCCGATAACCTTAGTCCAGATGTCCCAAGCCTCATCATCGTTTTCATAAACGGTGGGATACATACGCTCGGGTTCAAGACCGACCCACTGAGGACTGGTCAGGAACTCCCAGCTCCACTGCAGGGACTCCTTTTTGAAGTAATCGCCAAAGGAGAAATTGCCCAGCATCTCAAAATAGGTGCCGTGGCGAGCGGTCTTACCGATGTTCTCGATGTCACCGGTACGAATACACTTCTGGCAAGTGCAGACTCTGCGGCGGGGCGGCTCGACCTCGCCCTTGAAATAGGGCTTCATCGGTGCCATACCGGAGTTGATCAGCAGCAGAGACTGATCATTCTGAGGGATCAGAGAGAAGCTGCTCAGACGCAGATGCTCCTTGGATTCAAAGAAGCGCAGGAACATTTCGCGCAGCTCGTTTACACCATAGGGTTTATGACTCATAGGAAAAACCTCCATAAAATAATACAAAATAAAACTCGCCCCTACATACATAGGGGCGAGGTCAATCGCGGTACCACCCTAATTATCCCGGTTGGGATATCTTAGTTGCTCTGTAACGGGAGCGCCCGTCCCGGTCCTCCCGGGCAACGCGAAAATGGCTTGCACGATACTGAATTAAGGGGCTCACACCGTATCCCCTCTCGCTGAAATCAGCAAACAGTGCTTGGTTTTCACATAGTCTTTGCATATCGAAAATATTTTACCATAAAGTACACAAATGTCAACTATATTCCTAAATTTCTCTCAATTCGAGGCCTACCGGGCAATGATCCGAGCCAAAAACATCGGAAAAGATCGGTGTATTCATGATCTTTTCCTTAAGACGATCCGAAACCAAGAAATAGTCAATACGCCATCCAGCATTATTCTTCCGGGCGTTAAACATATAGCTCCACCAGGTGTAGGCATCCGTTACCTCCGGATACATATACCGAAATGTATCCGTAAAGCCCAGTGAAAGCGTCTTAGAAAAGCTTTCCCGTTCTTCATCGGAGAAACCGGCGTTGCCTCTGTTGGATTTAGGATTCTTCAAATCGATCTCATTGTGCGCGACGTTCAGATCACCGCAAATGATCACAGGTTTCTTCTGATCCAGCGCCTTCAAATACTCGCGAAACGCCTCGTCCCAACGCATCCTGTGGTCAATCCGCGCCAGTTCACGCTGGGCATTGGGGGTATAGCAGTTGACCAGGAAGAATTTCTCATATTCCAGGCATAGCACCCGACCTTCGTTATCAAGATCTTCAACACCGATACCATAGGTAACATTGAGCGGTGTATGTCTTGTGAAGATAGCCGTTCCGGAATATCCCTTTTTCACAGCATGGCACCAGTATTGCTCATAATTCGGCAGATCAAGTTGTATCTGCCCCTCTTGCAGCTTAGTCTCCTGCAGGCAGAAAAAGTCCGCATACTGGGCAATAAACCACTCTAAAAATCCCTTCTGCACGCAAGCGCGCAACCCGTTAACATTCCAAGAAATAAATCTCATCTTAGCACTCTCTTTTCACACGGTGATATGATCCATCATTTTTTCCAACCGGTCAATTCCGATTCCACTCACATTTGTCAACTCAGAAACACTCTTAAATGGACCATTAGCATTTCGGTAGTCAATAATCCGTTGCGCCAGTACCGCACCAATCCCGGGGATCTTCTGCAGTTCGCCGGAACTTGCAGTATTTACATTGATTCTATCCGAATTTACAACGGTTGTTTCCGATGTTGAGCCCGGCAGCTTGGAAATCTGGATGGGTGAACTTCCGATATTTCGACCGAAATAAAAACCAACCAGCAATGATAGAAATATAATCATCACGATCAGTAGAAACATAATGCCCTGCTTTTTCATATCGGCCCACCTCCCGCATTGACTATAATCACATAAGCTGATATAATAATACACAATAATTTCCCTCCGGACAAGTCCGGTATGCAGATATTGAGGTAGAAAAATGAAAAAAGTCAGAGTATTTTGTCTTTTTATGAGCGCCGTGCTCTTTTTGTCCATATTGATCGGCACAGTTTTTGCGCAACCGGATGCGTCTGTCGGTAGCGGCAGCCACAGCGTTGATGCCCAGATTCCGCTGGATGGCACTGAAAAGAAGCTGAATACCGCCAAGGCCGTTGTTCTTTATGAACGAAACAGCGATACGATGATCTACGCTTACGAGCCGGACAAAAAGGTGGACCCCTCCAGTATGGCAAAGCTGATGACCGCACTGATTGCCATCGAAAAGCTGGATTTGAATGCCACAGCCACTGTCAGCTGGGAGGCGCTGAATGATGTTGGTGTCGGTGTCGTGTCTGTTAAGCCCCGCTTCAGCCCCGACGAAGAAGTATCCGTCGAATCGCTGCTTTACTGTATGGTAGCCGCATCGGACAGCGATTCTGCTGCTGTTCTAGCTGAAATGATTGCCGGTAGCCAACCCGCATTTGTGGATATGATGAATCAGCGTGCAGCAGAAATGGGTTGCACCAACACCAATTTTACCAATGCCCACGGCTTGTATGACAAGGCGGCCTACTCCACTGCCCGGGATATCTGCCGAATTGTGGATACCGCACTGGAGAATGAAATATTCCGCAAAATCTTTACAGCTAAGACTTACACCGTTCCCGCAACCAATATGTCCAAGGAGCGGCAGGTCCTGACCACCAACTATATGATGAGCAAGGACTACACCTCCCGCTATTTTGACGAGCGTGTAACCGGTGGCAAAACCGGTACCGACGGCTCTAACGGCAGATGCCTTGCGGCAACTGCGGAAGATGGTGGAATGGAACTTTTGGCAGTTGTAATGGGTGCAGAAGCCGTATATAACGCCAATGATCCCAACATTTTGGAGACTTTCGGCAGCTTTGAAGAAATGAAAGCGCTTCTGGATTATGCCTGTGATACCTTTGAATACCGGCAGGTTTTCTTCGAGAATCAAACATTTTCTCAGTATCCTGTAACCGGCGGCTGCAACAATGTGATTACCACCCCGGCATCCGAAGCATACGCCATTCTCCCCATTGAGCTTACACCGGAGGATTTACATTGGGTGTACCCTGACAACGTGGGAACGATCAATGCACCGGTGAAGGCCGGACAGAAAATTACCCACGTGGAGGTTTGGTACGGCGATCTGTGTATCGCGCAAAGCGACCTGATGGCAATGAATGATGTGGATATTTTTGTTCCGCAAGCTGAGCCGGATATGCCTGCATCGCTTCACGAAGAGCGGGCCGGCAAACTGGTTGCCATCATTGCCGGCATTCTGCTCGGGATTATCCTGCTGGTGTTTGCTGTACTGTTTACAATTCGCACAGTACGCATCGCCGCAATGCGGGCGAAGCGTCGCCGCAGAAGAGCAAATCGTCGGAGGAACTACTGATGAATTGGGTTAACTTACAGCAAGCATGCCAAAGCTGCACGAAATGCGGCCTATGCGAAACCAGAAAAAACGTAGTATTCGGAGTAGGTAATCAAAATTCGGATGTTTTGTTTGTCGGCGAAGGGCCCGGCGAGCAGGAGGATCTGCAGGGGCAACCTTTCGTCGGTCCTGCAGGCAAACTGCTGGACGATATGCTGTCCATCATTGATCTAGACCGAGAAAAGAACTGCTATATCGCAAATATTGTCAAGTGTCGTCCTCCCCACAACCGCGACCCTCTGGAAACGGAGCAGGATGCCTGCATCGATTTTCTGCAGGAGCAGATCGCATTGATCCAACCGAAGATCATTGTATGCTTGGGCAGAATATCAGCAATGCGCCTAATTCGCCCCGACTATCGAATTACCAGAGAGCACGGCCAATGGGTTAACAAGGATGGTGTCTGGACGACTGCCATCTACCACCCCTCTGCCCTGCTCCGGGATGTGAGCAAGCGCCCGGAGACCTTTGGTGACCTACTGTCTATTCGTAAAAAGATCAAGGAAACTGGTGCTCAGATATAATCAAGAGCCTCCCCTTTTTACAGGGGAGGCTCTTCTTTTAGCATAGAGAAAAATAACGGCAGGCGGTAAACCGCCTGCCGCATTTCTAATTAAGGAAGTCTATTAGAAAAACTTCTTCTTGCCGATGATAGCAGCGCCGCCGATAGCAGACAGGGTCATCATGCTGCTCAGAACGGTCAGAGCAACATCGCCGGTATCGGGAGACAGATCGTCATCACCGCCGGGAACTTCGTCGCCACCGGGAACTTCGTCGCCACCGGGAACTTCACCCTCGCCGGTGGAACCATCACCAGTGTCTTCAATGGTAACCAGGCCAGCCAGAGCATTGGCCAGGATAGCGTTCATCTCATCCAGCATCTCCTGGGTGTAGGTGCCGCCAGCCTCAGCGATCATAGCATTTACAGTGTTAACAGCCTCAACCAGTGCTGCGTAGGACTCAGCAGTGTACTTAGCAGGATTCAGGCCGGAAATGGTAGTGATAGTGCCGAACAGTTCCTTTGTGTCAGGAGTCTCGGGCAGCTCGGGCAGCTCAGGCAGAGTTGCTTCAGGCTCGGTTGCATCGGGCACAGTGGGCTCGTCGGTGGGCTCAGTAGGCTCATCAGAGGGCTCAGAGGGCTCAGTGGGCTCAGCGCCCTGAGTGGGCTGAGTGGGCTCAGCGCCCTGAGTGGGCTGAGTGGGCTGAGAAGGCTCAGTGCCCTGAGTGGGTGCAGAGGGATCAGTAGGATTGGTGGGGTCCTGCTCGGGAGGCAGCTGGGGAGTCTCTTCCTGCTGATACTGGAACAGCTCAAAGGTAGAAATATACTTGTAGGTGTCGAAGGACAGCTTCATTGCATATGCTTCGTAAGTCTGATCAAACTCTGCAAATACAGAATCCAGGGGTGCAGAGTTTGCCCAGTTGGTGTTGAACACGCCGATGGACTCGAAATCACCCTCGGCAGTCTTCTTAATCTGAACGTTAACAGAATTCGGGTAGGCAGGGTTGCCGCCGGAGTTGCCACGGTAGCAATACAGAGCGATGCCGTCAACAGCAGTGGGGGTGCCCTCAGCGCCGGTCAGATTCAAGGTAACATTTGCGCCCAGGAAGTAGGGAGCCTTATCGGGGTTAATCAGGTTTTCTGCAGGTGCGCTGCTATGCCCGTCAGATTCGGTAACAGTGCCGGCGAGGTTGATCTTGTTGTACAGCTTGCCGTCGGTTACTTCGAACAGAGAAATCTCTGCAATGTAGCACTTGTTGGTATCAACTGCAACTCTGTTAACCAGAACACGAACCTTATTCGTCTCAACTGCAGGGAAAGTAAAGCTCTTGGTCAGACCGTTGGTGAAGACATCCTCGTCTACACTCAGAACAGTTACCCAAGCACCATCAACAAATGCCTGAACATCAAAGTCGACAGCGTTGTTCGCAGCAGTACTGCCAACAATTTCAAAGCCGCCAATTGCCTTTGTCTCGCTAATGGTCATAACGGCTGCGATGAGGCCGTTTGCAGATGTGCACTGGCTGTAGCCATCACGGCCGAACCAACCGTCAGTAACACACTCGCCATCGCCACCATCAACGAAGGTGGTCTCATCAGCACCGGTGCGATCACCGTAGTAACCAAACTTAGTGCTGATCTTAGTAGCAGGAACCATCTTGTAGACCTTGCCGTTCTTGACAACGCCAATAACAGAAGGTGTGCCCGGAGCAACTACGGGAGCCTCGGGCAGAGCGGTTGCGGGCTCAGTTCCCTGAGTGGGCTGAGTAGTACCCTCGGGCTCAGTGCCTTCAGGAGCGGTAGTGGGCTGAGTAGTAGCCTGAGTGGGAGCCTCGTAGGTCTCACCGGAACCAAACAGCTGAACATCGTTCAGAATCATGCTGCCGTCAGCACCACTGGTACTGGAGCTGACAGTCAGGCGAACTTCAAAAGCTGCGTAAGACTGTGCCAGATCAATGACAGCAGTATCAAAAACATCAACATTATCTGCATATGCAGTGCCGGTGTAAACTTCAGTCCATTCTGCGGTGGGAGCAGTCTTGACAGCAATAGCAATGTTCTGAGGAGCATTGTTGTTGCCGTACGCAAAGATCTTCATTCTGCTGAAGTCATTTGCAGAGCCGTCAGCATTGGTGGTGTTGAAGTAGAACTCAGCAGGCAGGTTGTCGGTAGTAGTCTGGAAGAGGGACATTCTGTCATTGTCAATGATGTAGTCAACAGACTCGGTAGCAACACTGACAGTGCTCTTATTGGAGGTAACACTGGCTACGGGAATCTTCACCATAGGAGTGGTGGTCTTGGCTTCGTAGACAGTAATCTCCTGCAGCTGGGGATGTTTGTTTACCCAGCTATCGATCAAAAAGCGAATCTCAGTACAAGCAACAGGATCAAAGGTGATCATAGTGGTGTTGCTGGTAAAGGGATCTTCTGTAATGGTCTTAACAGTTGTCCAACCAGTATCAGTCTTAGCCTCGATCTTGAAAGCAGTCAGGCCATAGCCGGTCTTGCGGGTCAGCTCGACGCCGCCAATGGTCTTGGTTGCACCAAGTTCCAGAACAGCGGCGGGAATGGCACCGACAGGAGCACCAGTAGAATTGCTAAAAGTATCACCATGCATCCAGGAACCGGTAGCAACGTGGCCGTTAGTCAAATATGCAGCTTCGTCGGGCACTTCGTCGGTCAGGTTGTCCATATCGCCGTCGACATAGTAGCCGACATGGGGAGTGATGGTGGACTCAGCAATAGCGTCCAGCCAAACAGTGGGCTCGGGATCTACTGCGCCAACAACGGACAGCATGCCAACCAGCATCGCCAGGCACAGGAAGATACCGAGAATTTTTGTGTACTTCTTCATGTAAGAACCTCCTTAAGAATTTTCAAAGGGCATACCTTTGAATGTATTGAGTTTCCATAGTAAAAAATAACATATTACGCAAAAAAATGCAACACTTTTTTTCGTAATTTTGCCGCTTTTTTGCCATATATTTCGGCATAAAAAACAATCTGCCTATCCTCTCCCCTGGTTTATGGTAATTATCGGTAATTCATTACCTTAATACTGGCAAAACAATATGCAGAGGTGCGATTGCACCTCTGCATTATGTATCAAAAATTAGGCGTTCTTCTTCTTACGAATGATGAAGAATACCAGGCCGCCGGCCAGAGCAGCAACAGCAACGATTGCAATGATGATGATCAAAGCAGTGTTGTCGGGCTTCTCAGCACCGTCGTCGGTGTCGGTGGTGGGAGCGGTGGTAGCCTCGGGCTCAGTTGCCTCAGGCTCGGTAGCCTCGGGCTCAGTTACAGGCTCGGTGGGAGCGCTGGGATCAATGGTTGCATCCTCAGTGGGGGCGCTGGGATCGATGGTTACGTCCTCAGTGGGGGCGCTGGGATCGATGGTTGCGTCCACGGAGGGCTCAGTAACATCAATGGGCAGAGTCTCAGTGGGAACAGTCACCAGAGTAGTGGGCTCAGTAACACCAATCGGTGCAGTAACGGGAGTTGTTACAACCTGAGTAGGAGCCGTGGTGGGCTTAGCAGTAGCTACGGGAGTAGTGGGCTTAGCAGTTGCCACGGGAGTAGTGGGCTTAGCAGTTGCCACAGGAGTGGTGGGCTTAGCAGTTGCCACAGGAGTAGTGGGCTTAGCAGTAGCTACGGGAGTGGTGGGCTTAGTGGTAGCCACGGGACTGGTGGGCTTAGTGGTAGCTACAGGAGTAGTGGGCTTAGTGGTAGCCACGGGAGTGGTAGGCTTGGAAGTTGCCACAGGACGTGTGAAGGAGGGTCTGGTGGTGGGCTGAACGCTGGTTGTGGGCTTCTGGTTGGGAGTGGTGGTGGACCCGCTGCCCTCAACCTTCTGCAGGATATCGACTTCGCCCAGAGTAAAGCGAGTCTCGTCACCCTTCAGTCTGTCATAGTCCTTGTATTCATCAGCAGCTGCATCAGCATCAGCAATATCATAGGTCAGCATACGGAGCTTATAAACAGTCACTTCAGAGAACTCGAAACGCATCTTACGGTCTACCCAATCCTCAACCTTCAGCTTCTTGTCCAGAATGCTGATCCAATTGTTCGAGGCATCAGTGGTAACCTGCAGCTCAAAGTGCAGGGGCTGGCAGTCGAAAGCAGTTCTGAGCAGCATTTCAAAGCCGGCGATAGTTACAGGCTCGCCGTTGTTGCCAGCTGCAACGTCAATGAGAATAACGGGAATAGTGGTACCGCCGTTATCCTTCAGAGCGCTGAACTTATAGGGCTTACTCCAGTAGCCGCCCTTGTTATCGTTGTCAACCAGACAGCCGACTTCTTCCTTGTAGTTCTTATTAGCACTGTGCTGAATGATCTCACCGGTCATGTCCAGAGTGTTGTAGTGGCCAACAGTCAGCTGTGCAGTCTTCAGTCTCAGAGCCTGATACTCAGCAGCTGCCAGTGCGGGCATCGCAGCAAAAATGCTGACAAAAATGGCCAGTGCCAGCAGTGCGATCAGAATCTTGGGGAACTTTTTCATTATTATATCCTCCTTAATAATTTCAAAAGCTTTCGCTATTGAACCATTTTCCATTAGACTATAACATGCAAAAGAAGAAAATGCAATACTTTTTTGTGCTATTTATACGACATTCTGTCGTAGCTTAGGGGTATGCGGCGGTTCGTTATGCCCGTTTCTTCTTGATGATGAAGAACACAAGCGTACCTATCAATGCAGCAACAACAACGATGGCAGCAACAATGATAATGATCGCGGTGTTGTCCGGCTTATCTGCGCCACCGACATTGGAAGTGGATTCCGTATCCTCAGGCTCGGTTGCCTCCGGCTCCGTTGCGGGCTCGGTAGCCATCTCTTCTGTCGGAGCGGTGGGTGCAACAGTAACTTCCTCGGTAGCCTCCGGCTCAGTTACCATTTCAGTGGGAACGGTTTCGTTTTGGGTAGGCTCGGTAGCAATGACGATGGGCTCTGTAACGGGAGTGGTTGCAATCTGCGTGGGAGCCTCAGTAGGAGCCTCGGTGGGTGCTACAGTAGGAGCCTCGGTGGGTGCTACAGTAGGAGCCTCGGTGGGCGCTACAGTAGGAGCCTCGGTGGGCGCTACAGTAGGAGCCTCGGTGGGCGCTACAGTGGGAGCCTCGGTGGGCGCTACAGTAGGAGCCTCGGTGGGTGCTGCAGTGGGAGCCTCAGTAGGTGCTGCAGTGGGAGCCTCAGTAGGTGCTGCAGTGGGAGCCTCGGTGGGCGCTGCAGTGGGAGCCTCGGTGGGCGCTGCAGTGGGAGCCTGGGTAGGGGGCGTTGTGAATACAGGTCTTGTGGGAGCCTTAGTAGGTGCCTCGGTAGGAGTATTCGTTCCACTGTTGATCTTCTCAAGCAGGTTGATCTCTGCAAGGGAGAAGCGAGTCTGTTCAGCGGTCAGATTTTTATAGTGACCATCATCGAATGCAGTATCTGCCAAATCGATATCATAGAACAGAATCCGAACCTTATATGCCGTTACTTCATCGAACTCACGGTGATATTCGGCACCGTTCCAGGAGGGCTCGGCATCCTCAAAAACCTTAACCCACGCATCGGAGTTCGCAGCGGTAGTAACCTGGAACTCAAAATGCAACGGGACGCAGTCCAGCGCTTCTCTCAGGTACATTTCATAACCGCAGATGGCAACGCCCTCGCCGCCGTTGGCAACATCAATCAGAATTGCGGGCACAGTGCTGCCGCCGTAATCTTTCAGTTGATTGAGATTATAGGCTTTGCTCCAGAAATAAGGGGCCTTGTTGCTGTTGTTAACCAGGTTCTTTGTTTCCTTTGCAATATCGTTGTTCGCACTGTTAAGTACAAAATTACCGGTCAGGCTGGCATCGGTATAATGGCCAACCTGCAGCTGTGTACCGTTCAATCTGACTTCTTTCAGATCAGAGGCTGCAAAAGACACAGTGGAGAACAGACTAACAAACATAGTCAGTACAAGAAGTGCTAGAAAAAACTTAGGAAATCTCTTCATTGGTAATCCTCCTTAGAAATCTCGGAATTTTCCATTTTCTATTTTCATTGTACCATAAGCAACACACCCGTGCAAGTCAATTTTTGATATATTTCGACTTACATTTTATCTTTTTATAACAATTTATGTTCTTTACAGGAATATATTCCCAGCAATTATATTCGCTACAGGAACACCGGACAGTTGCTATTTTGATCTTCGCATCAGCAATTAAACAAAAAACCCACCCAAATGGGGTAGGGTTTTATTGGAGCTAGTGACCTGACTCGTTTGCATTTTGCCGGTGGCAAAATCATTGTTCGCCTCCGTCAAGCCGTCGGCGGCAACAGCCCACCGGTCTGTTGCATCTTTAATCTTCGAGTCAGTACTAAAAAAACACCCCACCCCGGTTGGGGTAGGGTGTTTTTTGGAGCTAGTGACCTGACTCGAACAGGCGACCTTCTCATTACGAGTGAGATGCACTACCGACTGTGCTACACTAGCATCTTCAGTCTGTGTATTATATCGGTTTTTTCTTTTCTTGTCAACCGCTTTTCCTTCAATAATGACTTGATTTTTCTTGCAAAAAGGTTACAATAAGAACATCTATTTTGAAAGGATAGTTGCCTATGAGCCGCATTACCATACCGAAAAACTATCGCCCCGTTCTGAACGAATATGATACCCAGCGGGCGATCGCTTACATTAAAGATACATTCCAGCAGGAGTTTTCCTCCGCTCTGAATTTGAAGCGGGTCTCCGCTCCCCTGTTTGTAACCGAGGATTCCGGTCTGAATGACAATCTGAATGGTTACGAGCGTGCTGTTTCTTTTGATATTCCGGATGTAGGCAAGGACGCGCAAGTGGTCCATTCCCTCGCCAAGTGGAAGCGGCTTGCGCTGAAGCGGTATAACTTCAGCATTGGTGGCGGTCTGTACACCGATATGAACGCCATTCGCCGGGACGAGGAACTGGACAATATCCACTCCATCTATGTCGATCAGTGGGACTGGGAAAAGATCATTACCCGGGAAAACCGGAATCTGGACTACCTGAAACTGATCGTCCGGGCCATCGTCCGGGCCATCTGCACTACCAACGATCGTCTGCATGTCCGTTTCCCTCAGCTTCGTGTGGAACTGGACTCGGAAGTAACTTTCATCACCACTCAGGAGCTGGAAGATCTGTATCCCGATATGACAGGTTCTCAGCGTGAGCAGGCATATGTAAGGGAACACAAGACGGTCTGTATCATGCAGATTGGAAAAAAGCTCCGTTCCGGCAGCAAACACGACGGCCGCGCACCGGACTATGATGACTGGGAGCTGAACTGCGATATTTTCTTCTGGAACGATGTTCTGGGTCGTGCCTTGGAAATCTCCTCTATGGGCATTCGTGTGGATGCCGATGCCCTGGACCGTCAGCTGCGGGAGGCCGGCTGTGATGACCGCCGTGAACTGCCCTTCCACAAGATGCTCCTGAACGATGAGTTACCCCTGACCATCGGCGGCGGTATTGGCCAATCCCGGCTGAGTATGCTGATGATGGGCTGTGCACACATCGGTGAGGTTCAGTCCAGCATCTGGGACAGCGATACCATTTCCAAATGCGAAGAAGCAGGCATTCCCCTGCTGTAAATTTATAATGTATAATACATATGCAGGAGGTTTCAATTATGGACGAAATGAATAAGATCCCCCAGCGCAGCGAGATCGCTGAATCTGATAAGTGGGCCATTCAGGATCTGTATGCAACCGACGATGCCTGGGAAGCTGATCTGAAGCTTCTGGAGCAATCCGGCGATACATTGGCAGCTTACGCAGGCAAGTTGGGTGAAAGTGCAGAAAACCTGTTCGCATACCTGACCGAAATGGAAGATGCCAATGCGAAAGCAGAACTTCTGGGCAACTATTGTATGCGCAGAGCTGACGAAGACACTCGTGTTGCCAAGTATCAGGCGATGAAGGGTCAGTTTATGAATGTATATGTAAGTCTGAGTGCCAAGTGCAGCTTTGAAACGCCCGAAATTATGGACATCTCCGATGAGAAGCTGGACGGATTCTATGCAGAACTTCCGGGCTTGGAGCGCTATCGCCGCTATCTAACCGATATGCGCCGCCGCAGAGCCCATATCCTCTCCCCCGCCGAAGAGAAGTTGCTGGCATCCGCCGGTGAAATGGCCGGTGCACCTGATGATATTTATGGCGCATTTGCGGATGCAGACATCGCATTCCCCGACGCTGTTGATTCCAAGGGCGGCAAGCACCCGCTGACACAGGGCACATTTGTTGCCTGCGAGGAAAGCCCGGATCGGGAACTTCGCAAGAGCGCCTATGAAAATCTGTACAGCACCTTTGGCGCATACAAAAACACCGCAGCAGCCATTCTGAACGCTCAGGGAAAGCAGCTGAGGTTCTTCTCTGATGCGCGCAAGTATCCCAGCACACTGGATGCAGCTTTGGATCACACCCAGGTGCCCACCTCTGTATATCTGAATCTCATTGAGGCTGTCCACCGCAATATGGACAAAATGCACCGCTATGTCCGCCTGCGTAAAAAGCTGTTGGGCGTTGATGAGTTGCATTTTTACGATGTCTACACTCCTCTGCTGGCAGATGTGGATAAGAAGATCCCCTATGCCGATGCAAAGCAGACTGTTTACGATTCTCTGGCGCCTCTGGGTGAAGACTACCGCAAGGTCCTGATGGAAGGCTTTGAAAACCGCTGGATCGATGTGTACCAGAATGAAGGTAAGCGCAGCGGCGCATATTCCGCCGGCGCAGCCGTCCACCCCTATGTTCTGCTGAACTACACAGGAACACTGGACAGCCAGTTCACACTGGCACACGAGATGGGTCATGCCCTGCACTCCTGGTATTCCAACAAGACCCAGAATCCCATTGATGCAGACTATGTGATCTTCGTGGCAGAGGTTGCTTCGACCTGCAATGAAGCTCTGCTGATGGAATACCTTCTGAATAAGACCACAGACAAGAAGGAGCGGGCATATCTGATCAATCAGTTCCTTGATCAGTTCAAAGGCACCATCTACCGCCAGACAATGTTTGCCGAATTTGAGCTGAACATCGGCAAGATGATCGGCGAAGGCAAGACGCTGACCGCAGAGGCTCTTTGTGCCGAGTACAAGCGTCTGAATGAGCTGTATTTTGGACCGGATATGATTGTGGACGATCTGATTGCGCTGGAATGGGCCCGGATCCCCCACTTCTACTACAACTACTATGTCTTCCAGTATGCAACCGGCTATTCCGCTGCAATCGCATTGTCCCGGAAGATCCTGCGGGAGGGCGAAAGTGCAGTTAAGGACTATATCCGTTTCCTGTCCGGTGGCTGCTCCAAATCCCCCATTGACTTGCTAAAGGACGCCGGTGTGGATATGACCAGCCCTGAGCCCGTGGATCAGGCGCTGCAGCTGTTCGGTGAACTGTTAGACGAAATGGAAGCGCTGATGGCGGAGTAATGCTATGATCGATATTTATCTTCCCACGCTTCATACTTTCGTTATGGGCAATCTCTTTACCGGTTCCTGGCAGGATATGCGGTTCCGCATTGAGCCCGTACTTGCAAAAACCGAAACAAAACAGGTCATTATTCCCGAAAGCATTCTGCGCGCAGAATACTGGCACGGACCGTTCTGTTACGAAAAGAGCACCATTGAAGAGCAAGCAACCTTCCCACTGACTGAGGAGGGTAGAACAGCAATGAAAAATTGGCTGGAATCTCACGTATAAGAAAAGACGCCGACCTATGTGGGCGGCTTTCATTTTTTAAGCTTATACAGCCAGAACGGCGTACTCTCTCATTTTTGCCAGTTCCTGCTGAATGAACGGCAGGGACAGCAATTTCTCCTTTACCTGAGCAACATCAAGCAGCTGGGTATTGTTGGAATCCAACACAGTCAGAGGATTCCGATCGACAGTGCCCTGGCTAAAATACTTATCATAGTTCAGTCCTCTGTTGTCGCACGGAACGCGATAGAAATTACCCATATCCGTTGCATTCTCGCACTCTTCATTGGTCAGCAGAGTCTCGTACATCTTTTCACCGTGACGAATGCCGATCACCTTAATGTTTGTATTGGGATCAAACAGTTCACGTACAGCAGTAGCCAAAGTCTCAATGGTGCAGGCCGGGGCTTTCTGGACCAGAATATCGCCGGACTTTCCGTTTGCAAATGCAAACAGCACCAGATCCACGGCCTCCTCAAGGCTCATGATGAAACGGGTCATGCTGGGCTCAGTAATGGTGATATCCTTTCCTGCCCGAATCTGATCGATCCAAAGCGGAATCACGGAGCCGCGGCTGCACATAACATTGCCATAACGGGTGCAGCAGATTTTTGTTTTGGCAGGATCAACAGTTCTGGATTTTGCAACAATAACCTTTTCCATCATTGCCTTGGAAGTACCCATTGCATTGACGGGATAGGCAGCCTTGTCAGTAGAAAGGCAAACAATGTTACTGACACCGGCTTCAATTGCAGCGGTTAGAACATTGTCCGTACCGATAACATTTGTCTTAACAGCTTCCATAGGGAAGAATTCACAGGAAGGCACCTGCTTCAGTGCAGCTCCGTGGAATATGTAGTCAACGCCGTGCATTACATTCCGAACGGAATTGATATCTCTTACATCACCGATATAAAAACGGATCTTCTCTGCTACCTCGGGCATAGTTGCCTGCAGCTCGTGACGCATATCATCCTGCTTTTTCTCATCTCGTGAGAAAATCCGGATTTCACCGATATTTGTATTTAGAAAACGCTTGAGAACTGCGTTGCCAAAGGAGCCGGTACCTCCGGTGATCAAAAGTGTTTTATCCTTAAACATACTGTTTCCTGCCTTACTGTAAAATTCCGTTTCTCTAGTTATCGCTTATAAAAACTCCAAATGATATGTAATCTTAATTATTCACTGGTCATAAAAATCCAGTGTCGCATACGATTGTAACAAATCCTTAATAAAAAATCAACAGTTTTAACAGTTTTCTGAAAAATTTTTAATTGTAATTGTATATATATGGAAATTCCTGTTTTTAATTTTATCACATCGTCGTTATTTAGCATTTTATTCCCCGTCTTCCTTACATTTTTGATGCGCAATGACAATTCCTTTCACGCCCTCGCGCGCTTGCCAAAATGCATCTTTGAGATCTTTTAGGTATAAAAAGGGTTCATTTTCTTTGATAACTACAAATTTTCCAAATGATCCCTCACTTTTTGTAACAGCAATAAATTTCAGAGCTCCGGATTCAAGCCGTTTT
Source organism: Faecousia sp. (assembly GCA_045630825.1). Taxonomy (GTDB): domain Bacteria; phylum Bacillota; class Clostridia; order Oscillospirales; family Oscillospiraceae; genus Faecousia. The sequence goes on from JAZQTN010000058.1 coordinate 26,329, forward strand.
CGGGGGATCTTTGTATCCAACAAAAACGCTCCCCCCTTCGGCACAGGCGTACCCAGCAGAAGCATTTGATCGCCGCTCCGCACAAATATCTTATATATCTCTTTTGGTCCGTTCTTACATTCGCAGTGAAAATTGTAGTACAAGCCTTCCCTGCTGACCTTCGCCTCTCCTATGCTCTGCGTGCCATAATATACGCGGTATATTCCTTCCATAAAAAAACCTCCCTGTGGCAAAGCTATGCCGCAGAGAGGGTTTTATTCCCTTTATATACCGGTTTCGTTAAGTCCAAAGCTCACAGCAATGGCATCATTAACCAGGGACATATGGGCATCATCCAGCCGCCCCATATGTTCCCGCAGCCGTCGTTTGTCGATGGTACGAACCTGTTCCAGCAAGATCACAGAATCCTTGCTCAGGCCCACACTGCCTCCGGCAATATTGATGTGGGTCGGCAGACGGGCCTTGCCTGTCTGGCTGGTGATAGCCGCCGCAATGACCGTGGGAGAATGACGGTTTCCGGTATCATTCTGTACGATAAGCACCGGTCTGGTTCCGCCCTGTTCGCTGCCAACAACCGGTGAAAGGTCCGCATAAAAAATATCCCCGCGTTTGACCGTGGTATCCATGTGCTTCACACTCCGAAGAAATCTCACCGACGCTACCGGAATGTTCCATATGTAACGCGGCTGACTATATTCTTCCACGTCAATGGTACTTTTATACGGTAACGCCTGTGAAATATCCTATGCGTGATTCTACACGAATGTGAAATTTTTGACAGTGATTGTCAAAAGGCGACGCCCTTGCCACATAATCTCTCCCCTGACAGGAGCATCGGATCCATCCAGCCAAATATCAAGATGCAAAGCATCTTCCTTGTAACTGTCATCGATAGAAACCCGGAACATTCCGCCTTCTTCGTTGCAAGAGGTCAGATAGCCACTGCGAAGCGTCTTCAGCAGCAGCCACGGACCGCTCACGGGTGAAAATTGTCCGTCTGCCATCAATTCAAAAGCGAGAGCAACATCGTCAAATTTCAGCTTGCCGCCGGTGGCAGAAACTGTACCGGTGATACCGCTGATAAGCTCCGGTTCAATGACCCTGAATGTCAGGTTTCCCTGGGTATCTGCCTGACAATTCATTGTAAAACTGTAAGTCTTATCTCCGTAATCCGCTGCGATCTGCGCATCAAAATTGACGCTCTTGGAAAGAATTTTGGACCGCAGATTCATTGCTCTTTCCATATTTTGCTTCTTCCCTGAGCAGCCGGTAAGCAAAAGCACAACACACAGAAAAATACAGATCCGTTTCATATGATCCCGCCTTATTTCATAAGTCGCGGAAGTGCCGCCACCATATCCGTCGGCAGCATACCGTACTGCCCGATTTCACCGGCACAGATATCCCCTGCCGCTCCGTGGAGCCAAGCACCGCAGGCGGCGGCTTCAAGGGGTGCAATTCCCTGTCCGATCAGGCTTGTGATAACGCCTGCAAGAACATCGCCGCTGCCGCCAACAGCCATACCCGGATTACCGGTCGGATTGATATAGGTCTTGTTGCCGTCAGTAACGACCGTGCCCCGTCCTTTCAGCAGCAGAACACAACCATATTTGCGGGCAAACTCCTCAGCCGTCCTCCGGCGATCGCCCTTTACGCCACCCATCCGGATAAATTCGCCGGGATGGGGAGTCAGGATGGTGGGTGCTTTCCTTTCGCGCACTATATCCATATGCTTGGCGATCACATTTATGCCGTCTGCGTCCACAACCACCGGACCGGTAAATGTTGATAGGATTTCCTTTGCGACTACGAAATTCCCCTCACTTTGACCCCAACCGGGACCAAACAATACAGCATCCATATCCGGTAGTATCTTCAATATTTGCGGTAATGCACGGACGCTGAGCTTACCGTCCTCGTCCGGCAACGCGAATACGATAGGCTCCGTCAGTTTTACCGCCTCAATGGCGTAAATACACTCCGGTACGCCCAGATACACAAGACCCGCTCCGCTGCGCAGCGCGCCCATAGCAGAAAGCGCCGCCGCACCGGTATAGCCCCGGCTGCCGCACAACAGCAGAATCTTACCAAAATCCCCCTTATGGGAATCCGATTTTCTATCTGGCAGCATCGATAACACCTGTGCGTGATTCAACACTTGATCGTCCATAAATAACACCTCACTTTTGCATTATTATAGCAATCCCTGCAAAAAAGCGCAATCATTTCTCTTTTTTAAGGTAAAATTACATTTGGTGCTTGCATTTTTGCTGTGAATATGTTAATATTCCCCTTGATAATGAAAAGCAATGAACGGGATGCCTTATACTATCAGCACTACCTCAGCGAACGCGGGACGGTGAGAGCCGCGTGGGTGCAGTATCGGGCCTTCCCCCGGGAGCTGCTGATCTGAACTTACAGTAGGGTCGGCCGTGGGATCACGTTACAGATCTTGGGCGTGTTAGCGCCTGAAAAGTGCGCCTTTTGGCGAATTGCGGGTGGTACCGCGGAAGGAAATCCTTTCGTCCCGAGTGTTTGGGATGAGAGGATATTTTTTATACCCCAAAATTCTACCTTTATCAGGAGGAAACGATATGAAACAACAACTGGAAAATATCCGGGCGCAAGCTCTGGCTTCCCTTGCCCAGGCCACTACCCCCGCTGATCTGGAGGAACTCCGGGTCAAATGGCTGGGTAAGAAGGGCGAACTGACTGCCGTTCTGAAGATGATGGGCAAGCTGTCCGCCGAGGAGCGCCCCATTATGGGCCAGATGGCCAATGCCGTTCGTGCCGAGATTGAGGAGAAGCTGGAAGAGCGTAAGAATGCCATCCATTCTGCCGTTCTGGAAGCAAAGCTGGCCAGCGAAGCTGTAGATGTAACCATCCCCGGCACGCAGGTAACCCTGGGTCATCAGCATCCTATGAATATGGTGCTGGATCAGGTCAAGGAGATCTTCGTTGGCCTGGGCTATCAGGTTGTAGACGGTCCTGAAGTAGAGTTGGCAAGCTACAACTTCACCCGGCTGAATATTGAAGAGGGTCATCCCTCCCGGGATCGCAGCGATACCTTCTATTTTACCGATGATGACAGTGTCCTGCTGCGTACCCAGACAAGCCCGATGCAGATCCGCTTTATGGAGAACAATAAGCCTCCGCTGTGTATGCTGGCTCCTGGCCGTGTGTTCCGTAAGGACGAGGCTGACGCCACCCACTCCCCTATGTTCCACCAGATCGAGGGTCTTGTGGTTGATGAGCACATCACTATGGGCGATTTGAAGGGCGCTCTGGTTGCCATTATGAAGAAGATCTACGGCGAGGACTCCGTTATGCGTTTCCGTCCCCACCACTTCCCCTTCACTGAGCCTAGCTGCGAAATGGATATGCAGTGCCACAAGTGCCACGGCACCGGCGAAGTTGACGGCGCAGTCTGCTCCACCTGCCACGGCGAGGGCTGGATCGAGCTGCTGGGTGCCGGTATGGTGCACCCCGAAGTCCTCAAGGGCTGCGGCATTGATCCCGAGAAATATTCCGGCTTTGCTTTCGGTATGGGCCTGGAGCGTATGGCTATGGGCCGTATGCGCATCAATGATCTGCGTCTTATCTTCGATAATGACGTGCGTTTCCTGAATCAGTTTTAAGGAGGGATAGATTATGAAGCTTAACAGAAAATGGCTGCACGAAGAATTTGTGGATCTGTCCTCCGTCAGCGATAAAGAGTATGTCGAAAAGCTCACCATCTTCGGTCAGAAGGTCGAAACCTGGGAGCGTATGGACAGTGAGATCAGAAATGTCAAAGTAGGCAAAGTGGTTTCCATCGTCCGCCACGAGAATTCCGACCATATGTGGGTCTGCCAGGTAGATGTGGGTGACGAAGCCCCCGTTCAGATCGTTACCGGTGCGCAGAATGTCCACGAGGGCGATCTGGTCCCTGTTGCGCTGCACAATTCCTACCTTCCCGGCGGTATCCGCATCACCAAAGGCAAGCTTCGTGGCGAAGTTTCCAATGGTATGCTCTGCGGTTTGGAAGAGCTGGGTCTGACTTTGAATGACTACCCCAATGCCATTTTGGACGGCATCTGGATTCTGAATGACGAAGATTGCAAGGTAGGCGACGACATTAATCTGGTCATCGGTAACGACGATACCATCGTGGACTTTGAAATCACCAACAACCGTCCCGACTGCTATTCCATCATTGGTTTAGCCCGAGAGTCTGCCGCTGCATTCGGCCTGCAGATGAAGCACCACGAGCCCGTAGTTAAGGGCAGCAACTGCGGCAGCATCTTCGAGATGTTGGATGTGGAAGTTCCTGCTACTGAGCTGTGTAATCGCTACTCTTCCCGCATGGTGAGGAATGTAAAGATCGCACCCTCCCCCAAGTGGCTGCGCAACCGCCTGCGTGCCAATGGCATCCGCCCCATCAACAATATCGTTGATATCACAAACTATGTGATGCTGGAATACGGCCAGCCTATGCACGCCTTTGACTACCGCTATGTTTCCTCCGGCAAGATCGTTGTCCGAGAAGCAGAAGAGGGTGAGACTCTCACCACTCTGGACGGCACTGTCCGTAACCTGAAGCCCGGTATGCTGGTCATCGCTGATGAAAGCAAGCCCATTGGCCTTGCCGGTATTATGGGCGGCGAGAACTCCGAAATTCTGGATGACACCACCACCGTTGTCTTCGAATCCGCTAACTTCAACGGCACTTCCATCCGTCAGACTGCACTGGCACTGGGTATGCGTACCGAGTCTTCCGGCAAGTTCGAAAAGAATCTGGATCCGATGATGACCGTTCCTGCAGTACAGCGCGCCTGCGAACTGGTAGAGTTGCTGGAAGCCGGCGATGTAATGGACGGCATTATCGATATCATCAACTATGTCCCCGAAGCCAAAACTTTGCCTCTGGAGTGCGATAAGATCAACCGTCTGCTGGGCACTGATATCAGCAAAGAAGATATGATCAAGTATCTGAATCTGCTGGAGATCGAAGTAGATGGCGATACTATCAAGGTACCCTCTTTCCGCCCTGATCTGAACCTGATGGCAGATGTGGCAGAGGAAATCGGCCGTTCCTACGGCTACAACGAAATCGCTACCACCGCATTCAAGACCTCCACACAGGGCGGCTACTCTCCCTTTATGTTGGCCGAATCCAAGGCTGGCACCATGTGCCGCAGTCTGGGCTACAGCGAAATTATCACTTACTCTTTCGTATCCCCCGCTATCTTTGACCAAATCTGTCTACCGGCTGATTCTACCCTGCGTAACGCAATGCGGATTCAGAATCCTCTGGGCGAAGATACTTCCATTATGCGTACCATCGCGCTTCCCTCCATGCTGGATATCCTGTCCCGCAACTATGCTTATCACAACAAGGCAGTCAAACTCTACGAGCTGGCAAAGATCTATCTCCCCACCGAGGGTGAGATTCTGCCCCGGGAGCCTAAGATGCTGGTTCTTGGCACTTACGGTGCAGAAGAGACCTTCTTTACCCTGAAGGGTGAACTGGAGGCCATTCTGACCGGTCTTCGCATGCCTAAGGCAAGCTATACCGCAGTTAAGGACAACCCCTCTTATCACCCCGGCCGCTGCGCTATGGTCAGCATAAACGGCGTTGATCTGGGCTATATGGGACAGGTCCATCCGCTGGTTTGTAAGAACTATGGCATTGATACTGAAGTTTACTGTGTAGAGATCGATTTCAGTAAACTATTTGAACTGCGTCTGCCCGATCCCACCTACACCCCCCTGCCCAAGTATCCCAGTGTTACCCGGGATCTGTCCATTGTCTGCGATGAAGTCGTTACTGTTGCTCAGGCAGAGGATGTCATCACCTCCGCTGCCGCCAAATTGCTGCGCAGTGTCCGCCTGTTCGATATTTACCGTGGTGTGGGCGTTCCTGAGGGTAAGAAGAGTCTGGCATTCTCTATGGAACTCCGGGCCGACGACCGCACCCTGACTGACCAGGATTCCGAGAATGTTATGACCAGGGTTCTGACCGCTCTGAAGGAAAAACTGGACGCAGCTCTGCGTTAACGAACAGAAGTTTGCAAAAAAAATCATTTAGGTCTTTACAACCGATATTTTTTGGGATATAATAGCAATAACGTTTTGAAGGAGGTCGATACTATGACGGATCAAAATACATTAAAATTCACTGTTCCCAGCGACGATAAGGACAATATGCGCCGAATCCTCCGCACTGTATTCGACGCTCTGCGGGAAAAGGGTTATAATCCCGTAAACCAGATCGTTGGTTACCTGTTGACTGAGGACCCCACCTATATCACCAACTACAACAACGCCCGCAGTATGATCTGCAAGTTGGACCGGGACGAGCTCCTGCAGGAACTGGTACGCTGCTATCTGGCCTGATCAATGTTCAAGCCAAGAGGCTTTTGCCACGGCAAAAGCCTCTTTTGGTTAGAGAAACTAAAATTTCATACCCCCTCCGTCTTACAAAATCCAACCGGCGGTAACCTTGCCAAGTTCTGGCAATCCCCCGCCAAGCGTTGACACTTCGGTTACAAAGTGTTACAATTCGACTACATTTCTTAAAGGAGGTAACCGAAATGGCTGAAGAAAATGCAGTCCTTATGTATAAGGGCCATCCGCTGATGCGGAAGGACAATCTGATCTACTACGGATCCATGGCAGATTCCCATATTGTGATGCTCCAGATTCTCGAGACCAAGAAGGTCGGTGATCTGGATGTCGCCTCTAAGGTTTCTGTTCAGTTACAGCTCACAGACCCCGCAGCCAAAAGCCGCGACCGGGTCGTAAAGAAAGGTGAGAAAGACGGCCTATACACCGCTTTGGATTTTGGCTGTGTGTGGCTCGAGCGTGCTTTGCCACGCAAGTAAGAATTTTCCCAAAGAGTAAGACGGAGGGCAACGTATGAAACGATCTACGCGTATTGTCAGCCTTGTGCTGACAATTTTTCTTTTTCTGAACATTTCTATTGTCAGTGCAAGCGCTGCCGGCACAGAAATAAAGACCGGTATAGCGTTTGTGGATGCATCATCGCTTCGGCTGCGGTCATCCCCCAGCACCGGCAGCAAAACCATGGACTATGCCTACGATAACGAGGTTGTCGTACTGTTGGGCAAATCCGGTGATTGGTATAAAGTCAGCTATAATCTCCAGACTGGCTATATGCATAGCAAGTATCTGGATGCAGCTGTGAAGGAAAATGCTGAACTGGGCTACGGCCGTGTTACCGGAAACAAGGTAAATGTCCGCAGTGGCCCCGGCACAAGCTACCGCAGCTTGGCCAGCGCCTCAATCAACGAAAAAGCATACATTATTGGCATCAACAATCAATGGTTTAAGGTCATCTACGGAGACACCGTGGGCTACATCCGCAGTGATTATCTGGCACTGACGGAGTTTCCCTACGAGAACAGAGATTCTTCCAATACTCCCCTGTTCTTCCGAGGCGGTAAATCCACCGGTGTTACCCCCAGTGCAGCGGCGCTGAACAAGGTAAAACCCACAGCCAACGAAGTCATTGCGACGGCGAAGAAGTACATCGGCGTTCCCTATGTCTGGGGTGGCAGCACGCCCAGCGGTTTTGACTGTTCCGGCTTTGTGCAATATGTATTTAATGCCCATGGCATTTCCCTGCCCCGGACCAGCAAACAGCAGTACAGCGTTGGTACATGGGTAAGTAAATCCAACCTCAAGCCCGGTGATTTGGTTTTCTTTAATACGGAGGGCAATGGCATTTCTCACCTTGGCATCTACATTGGTAACAACCAATTTATTCACGCATCCAGCAGCAAGGGTGTCATCATCTCATCCCTGAGTAACACCTACTGGGCGCCCCGGTATTACGGCGCAAAACGAATTTTATAAAAACTGCAGCCGGTATCCATCGATACCGGCTGTTTTTTCATATTATTCTTCAAAAAGTGCATACTAACAAAAATACAATTAGGGGTGAATTTATGGCTAAAAATAAGCGCGGTCAGCAAACCTTTGTCCTGCCTCAGCTGCCCGTGATCACCACTTGGGCCAGTGTTGCAGGCAAAAAAGAATCAGAAGGACCACTCGGGCATCTCTTTGATGTTACCTCGCAGGATACTTTTTTCGGTCAAAAAACCTGGGAACTGGCTGAAAAACAGCTTCAAAAGTTAGCATTGGATACCCTTCTTAACAAGGCCGAAATCTCCCGGCACCAAGTCGGTCTGGCCTTTTCCGGAGACCTGCTAAACCAGTGTATCGGCTCATCCTTTTCCATGCGCAATACCGGAATTCCCCATCTGGGGTTATACGGCGCATGCTCGACAATGGCAGAAAGTCTTTTGCTTGCTGCGATGACGGTGAACGGCGGATATTCAGACAATGTCGTGGCAATGACCTCTTCCCATTTTGCTTCCTCGGAGCGTCAGTACAGATTTCCACTGGGATACGGCGGACAGCGGACACCTACCGCACAATGGACTGTTACCGGTGCGGGCGCCGCCTTGATCTGCTCTTCAGGGACAGGTCCAAGAATTGAAAGCTGTACGGTTGGCACTATCACAGATCTGGGTATAAAGGACGCCAACAATATGGGCGCAGCAATGGCGCCTGCTGCATTTTTTACCATTCGGACTCACTTCTCCGATCTGCACACCGGGCCGGAGGATTACGATCTGATTGTAACCGGCGATCTTGGCCAGCTGGGCAAAGACCTGCTTCTGGATCTTGCTGAAAAAGAGGGCATCCCTCTAGGTGGAAAGCTCGCCGATTGCGGCACGCTAATCTTCGATCAAACAACGCAGGATGTCCACGCCGGTGGCTCCGGTTGCGGCTGCAGTGCTATAACGCTGTGCAGCTATTTATTGAACGAGCTTGACAATGGCAACCTGAAAAAAATCCTGTTTTGCGGCACCGGTGCACTACTCTCCCCCACCTCCACACAACAGGGTCTTCCCATTCCCGGTGTATGCCACGCAGTCTGTATTCGTGGAGGGAGGGATTGAGATGGAGTATATCAAAGCCTTTATCGTGGGCGGTCTTTTATGTGTCATCGGACAAATTCTGATCGACAAAACAAAACTTACCCCTGCCAGAATTCTGGTCAGCTATGTGGTGATCGGCGTGTTTCTCGGCGCAGTAGGGCTTTACGAAAAATTGGTCGATTTTGCCGGTGCTGGAGCTGCTGTACCGCTAACAGGTTTCGGTAACAATCTAGCAAAAGGCGTGCGGGAAGCTGTAGATGAAGGCGGTTTTCTGGGCATTCTCACCGGCGGACTGAAAGCCACTGCTGGCGGCATAGCCGCTGCCATCATCAGTGGGCTTCTTGTAAGCTTGATATTCAAACCCAAGGATAAATCCTGAAATCCCGGGAACACTAGAGTAGCGGCTAAGCCGCAGTACAAATATTTGGAGGATACAAAAATGGAGAACCAGAACAAGTACCAGAACCAGAACAACAATCAGAACAACCAGAACAACAACAACCAGAACAACAACCAGAACAACCAGAATCAGAACAACAACCAGAACCGCAACCAGAATAATCAGAACAACCGCTAAACAGCAATCGGGCACACCCGATACGGTGTGGCCGATACGCATTAAATAACATTTATATCTTGGTCTAAATGGAAGAAGTACAATATGGCGTCTTTCACAGGTTTTTGATAGATCCGCTCCAGCGCATTGGCATAGGCTTCCACCTGCGGTCTGTAGTGGCGCACACGATTTCCAATCGTGTCTTCTGTTACATAGTCCGTTTTGAAGTCAATAACGGTTATGCCGTCATTTTCAATCATCGCACAGTCCACAACGCCTTGCAAAAGCACTTTTTCCCCATCCAGAGCAGGATTATATCGAACACCGTCATCCAATATGGAAAATTTGAACTCGCGGATCACTGTTTTGGCTTTACGCAATTTCTGACCTAGGTCCGAGGTGAAGAATGCAGCAATCTTCCAGCAGTTGATACACATTCCCTGCTCCCGGGTCAAGTAACCCTCACCGATCAGGCGCTCAAGTTCCTGCTCAATTGCCTTTTCATCTGTGCAGGCATCAAAACGAATATACTGCATCAAAGTGTGGACAGCATTGCCGACATCCTTTCCGGATTTTCGGCTCATTGTCGGGCTGCGCCAACTAATGCAAGTCTTCTCTATCTCGGGCGCGTCCTCTGCCGCTTCTACATCCTTATCCCGACCCTTGCGGCCGGTGGCAGTCTGCTTGGAAGGCGATACAGTCGCCGCCATATAAGGATAAGTAAAGGAAAGGCCCGCTTGCAGCTTCTCAACCACACCGATAGGTAGTGTTGTCGATTCCACAACAGTCTCCTGAGTTTCTGTTTCTTCCTCTGGGGCACTGGCGACACCAATCTTCCAGACAGGATTGCCGGGCTTAGTTTCCAGAGGTTTTCCGCCCAATTTAAACAATTCTCCTGCTTCCGTACGGCGCAGAGCCGTCATTAACACCCACTCGCCGGGGCAAACCACGTCGGCAGTTAACAGTTCAGGATTGCTCATATCCATTCTGCTGACGATCTCTGTCAGATCCTTTTCCAAGGTCCGGGACGCGTAGGTCATAATAAGTCTGTCCCGTGCACGGGTTAGCGCAACATACAGCACCCGCATTTCCTCGGAGAGACCGTCTGCAAGGGTTTTGACCGTAATGGCGCGCTTAGCCACAGTAGGATACCGTACCCGGTTCTTCGTATCCACATAAGACAGTCCTAGGCCAAGATTTTGGTCGCAGAGGACATGCGCATGGGCACTTTCCCTGTTGAATTCACGAGAAAGGCCGCAAACGAATACCACCGGGAATTCCAGTCCCTTGGACTTATGAATACTCATCAGGGTTACCGCACCGGTAGCAGACTGTTCGCCGGCAACAATGAGCCCCTTTTCCTCCATTGCTGTCAGATGCTCCAAAAACTGTTCCAGATCCCGCCGGGCTGTAGTCTCAAAATCGCAGGCCATCGTGTAGAAGGTGTGCAAATTGGACTGTCTTGCCGTACCGCCCTCCATGGCAGCATAAATGCTGTCCATTCGGGTCAGAATAAAGACCTTTTCGATCAACTGGGCAATGGTGCGCATACGGGCTTCCCTACGCAGTATCTGCAAAATTGCCAAAAAACCCTGTGCCTTGGGAGAATCCGACTGCACCAGTGCATCATAAATGCAGCACCGCCGGTTCCCCGCCCGGAATGCCGCAAGATCGTCAGCTGTAAAACCGAACACAGGACTTACCAGCGCCGCAAGCAGCGGAATATCCTGCCGCGGGTTGCTGACTGTCTGCAAAATAGAACGCAGCACTGCTACTTCCTCGGTCTGCAGCAGATCCTCACCACCGCCGGTAATACAGCGAATACCCAAATTCTGCAGTGCGCGCTGGAAATACATTCCCACACTGCCCGGGGAGCGAAGCAAAATCACAATATCCTCCGGACGTATAGGCCGAAGCTGATCCTTTTCCCGGATGTAATGGGTACCGTCCAGCAGTTCACTGATTCGTTCTGCTACAAAAGCCGGCTCCTCAATGTAGGTAGTTTCCTCCACCGGAACGGTCCAAAGTTCCACCTCCGGCTCGCCCAATGGCTGGTGGGGAACGCCCTCACAAAGCGCTTCCTCTTCTCCATAGACAAGCCCACCAACATTCTGCGACATACAATAGGAAAAAACATCGTTGACACTCTTCAGCACATCACCGCCGGAGCGGAAATTAGCCGACAGCATCACCTTTCTGCCCTCACCGGGCAGTGCATCCTCCGCCGGTACATAGGCACCGTACTTTTCCAGGAAAATACCGGGATCAGCCAGACGGAACTGGTAGATGGACTGCTTCACATCGCCCACCATAAAACAGTTCTGGCGTTTATCTGTCAGTGCGGTAAAAATCGCATCCTGCACCGCATTAGAGTCCTGATATTCGTCCACCATAATTTCCTGAAAGCGGCTGCCAATCTCCAGCGCTGCTGCGGTAGGGCCACCGCGGCGCTTGCCCAGCAAAAGATCCAGACAGTTATGCTCCAGATCACCAAAATCCAGAATCCGACGAACCCGCTTGGCTCTGTCATACTCCTGATCAAAGCGACGCACCAACGCAACGATTCCCCGGACAGATGCTGCCGTTTCGTACATATCTGCCAGCAGTTGAGCACTTTCATCGGAAAAGCTTTTCAGCCGCTTTTCAAGGCCTTTCTTACAGGCACTGCGTACTGCCTTTATCCGTTCTGCAAGTTCCGGATCGGTATTTTTCTTGGAAAATGTCAGCCTTCCATAATCGATAGCTTTCCGCTTTACCACATCATCCCAAGTTGTGGAACTACGCAAATTCTCCAACTGATGCACCGAGTCAGCCAGCAATGCAGCGGGTTTTTCCATACCCTCTGCCTGTGCCGCTGCGGCTGCGCACGCTTTCATCGCTTTGATCTGCAAATCCAGATAGGAGAACAGATCCTTCATCAAGTATTCGCCCCAGACGGTTTGGGCAACATCTGTAACATCATCAGCCACAGTATTGCTGATACATTCGTCCAGCCATTTTTGCGGATCCAGATGGCAGCGGGCTGCATCATACACCTTCAAAAGAATCTCCGATACCAACCGGTCATCGCGGCCCAAGGCCTGGGCATCCACAAACGCCCGGAAATCAGGATCATTCTCTGCATTGTCATAGGCACTGTCCAACAGGCGCTCAACCGTTCTATCCCGCAATTCCCGACACTCATTCTCATCAGCTACACGGAAATCCGCCGGAATATCCAGCATATATGCATACTCCCGTAGAATGTCCGCGCAAAAAGCGTGTACTGTGGAGATCTTGGTCAAATACACCCGCTGCATCTGCTGCTGCAAATGACGGTTGTCCGGAGTTTCCGCCAGCCGCTCCGAAAGTTTTGCAGCAATCTTGCCACGAAGTTCTGCCGCTGCAGCCTTGGTATAGGTAATCATCAGGAACTCATCCAGATTGGCGGGTTTGACGGGATCCGTGAGATAGCCGAGCAGCCGGTCTACCAGAACCTTCGTCTTACCGGAACCTGCTGCTGCAGAAACCAGCAACCTGCCGCCCCGGTCCTTAACCGCTTGCTCCTGCTGGGGGGTCAATTTCTCAGCCACAGCCGGCCACCTCCTTCTCTATCTCGTCCCAGAAACGCTGGGCACTCATTGTCTTGTAATTGCGTCTGCCCTCCACCGTAGCATAATGACACACAGCACCGTAGGGACAGAACGTGCAGGCATCGTGGCTCGTACCTCTCGTATAGGGATTTGGGGAAACATTGCCGGATGCGATCTCGTCCACCATATCTCCAAGAAGTGTAAATACATATTGCCGCAAAAGCTTCATCTGCTGACGGTCTGCCAGATCGCCGGTAAGCTCTCCATCCTTTGTCCGCTTACAGCTTAACCGGGACATTTCCTCACTGGAATCCATCGCTGCGAGAGCATCCTCGTCCCTCAGCAACAGACCACGACGTTTCCATTCCTTCAGTCTTACTGCCTTAGCCTCTTCGTCAGTCAGACGGCTGTCAGCCGCAACCAGAGGCACTCTGGCGGGAAAATACTGCACGCCGGCCGCAATGGGCGTGTCGCCCAGAATCTCTTCTCCTGCCTGCTCCAGCGCGAACAGATACAGCAAAAGCTGCAACCCCACTCCGTTAAACACATCGCAGTAGTCAAAGTCCTTTTTGCCGGTCTTATAATCAACAATACGGAAATAGTTCTTTCCGTCCTTTTGGCAAATATCCACCCGGTCCACAAGACCGCGAAGTATTGCCTGCATAGCGACAGCAGTGATCTCAATGGCATCCATCTGCCCGCCATCACCGAACTTGAATTCAAATTCCTGCGGTGCAAACTCCGCTTGCTTCATTTCTTCCCAAAGTTCCTCCACAACCATCGCTAACTCCCGGCGATTACGGCGGAACAGATAAGTAAGGCGCTGGGAATCCACCTGTTTGAAGTTCTCTTCCGCATAGCGGTCAGAAAAGTCAGCTGCAATATCCAGTGTTTCCTCAAGGCTGACCTCGTGGAAGCCGCCTCGGTTCATAACCTCTCTTGCAGTGTGTTCCAGCACCCAATGAACATAAGTACCGAACTCAGCAGGATCGACGGTCGCCTCCTTGCGTTCCTTTGCCCTCAGACCGTACTGGAGGAAATAGGAAAGCCGGCACTCCGCCTGTCGATCGATCTGGGAAGCAGATAGGTACAGCTTTTGCCCGTATAGTTTTTTGATATTCTCAGCATCGACACTGCCAAGATCGTGTTGAATCTTATTCGTGGTATCCCGGTAATACTCCAGAACGCCCAGTTTCTTCGCAGCAGCATCTGCATCCCATTTTGCAAGGTACGCGCCGGCCTCCCGGGGATCGGACATCGCCGCTCCCAGATCCGGCTTCCTGTACTGTTCGCCGCCGCACATTTGTGCCAGCCGGCAGAATACGTAAGAAGGTTGTCCACCGGGATACGATACAGTAATTGTCTCCAATGCGCCGCAGAAGACACCGTAAATTTCGGCAAATTCCGCCTGAATACCCTCCATCGCACCGCCAGTGAGGGCAACGCCCATTTTCCGCAGTTCCACCCGCTCCTGATCAGTCAGAATGCCGCTGGATCCACCGTAACCGGGCAGGGCGCCTTCGCCTGCGCCAAGAACGATCAAATGCTTAGCCTGATGGCATCGCATAGCGCTGATTGGGCCAACAGTAACTGCATCCAAAACAGGTGGGATCGTGCCAACATCATACTGGCTAAGAAGCAAAGTCAGCAATCGGGTAAACACCTCGCCGTCCCACGCCGTTTGGCCCAGAACATCCCGCATCTGATCCAGTGCGGCCAGCAGGATCTCCCATATCTGATTCAAAATTTGAGCGCTGCGGTTATCCCCTTCTTCATCCCAGATCCGGGCAAGCTGATCTAGCCGGTCCTGCAGACCGATTTCTTCCAAAAATGCATGCAAAGCATCCACCTGCTGAGCAAGCACAGTGGCATTCTTAAATTCTTTGCTAAGTCGAACCAAGGGAGCAACGGCCAGCTCTCTTGCTGCATTCAGCGCCGCAAGCTGCGCATCAGATTCCCCCGTAGGAATTCCTCGCAAGCCGTCAGGGTGATTTATCCACTCTGTGTGCCAGCGGTTGCCCCGGACATTCCAGACCACAGCGTAATTTTCCACGAGATCGCAGGTGTCTGCATCCAGCGGCGACAACACAGAACGCAAGTAACGCAAAACATCCTGCTGTTCAAAGCCGCCCAACGCCGCATCCAATGCAGCCAAAACAGTTGCAACTACCGTATTACGCAGCACATCCTCCGTACCGCTCCGATAGGTAGGAATCCCGCACCGGTGGAATTCAAGATCCACAAAATTCTGATATGCGCCCATATCAGAACAAACTACACTGATATCCCGATAACGGCAACCTGAACGCACAAGTTCAAGGATTTGTTCAGCCGCCAGACGCACCTCATCAAAGGCAGAGTCAGCACGAACCGCCTGCAAACCGGAAATTTCCCGGGAAATTGCCCCCTGAAACAGTGCACCGCATACATCCAGAAGCGGACTTTCCCTTCCGGGGATATTCTCGATCTTCACCTCAACACCGGCAACCTTCGCGCATTTCAGCAGTGCCGCTGCAGTGTCTGCTGCCTTTTCGAAAGCCACAGAATCCGTATCCACTGCATCGCAGTTAAGACCAACGGTAACCTCCGGTGACACCCGGATCAAATGCTCCAGAATTGCCAGATGCTGGCGGGTAAAATCCGGGAATCCGTCTATGTAAAAAACATGGTTTTCACCAAAATTGCTGTCATCCAACTGTTCCAGGAGCCAGGTCATCTGATCTCTTGGATCTCGCTTTCCCCGACTGCACAGCGCATCGTAAGCTTCAAGCAATAAGGAAAGCTCCTCCAGCTTTTGTGCAAGGCTACCGGTTGTCTGCTTTGCCGCCTGCGCCAAGTCCTCCGCCGTAATACAGCAACGCTTAAATTCATCCACGGCATCCACAAGACCAATCAAAAACTCCGGTTTTGTCTCCACGGAAGCATAGGCTTTTAACCGGCTGTGCAACTGCCGTGCAGCGGCTGCCATAGCTACAACTCGGCCGCCATTATCCAGACATTCCTGCATTCTGCAGCCGGCGGCATCGGATACCCGTCTAGCAAGCCGTGTAAAAGACAAAACCTCTGCGAAACGGCTTGCGGTATCGCCGGCGGCAGTACAAAGCCGCCGCTCCGTATCGTGGCTAATCAATTCCGGTACCATCAAAATTCTTCCGCCACGCTGCGCCGCCACATCGGCAGCGATGCGGTTGAGTATTTCTTTTTTAACTGTGATCCAGTCATTGCCAAACAGTAGCCGCAGCATTATTGCACCGCCTTTCTTTCTATGGTGTCATTATACCACATAAAGCGTCATAATTACAGTATATTTTACAAACTCCGAATGAAATTTTCAAACTGTCCAAGCCAGTCTATAAGGAAAAAACGGATTTGCGGATCTTCCTGCAGCGTTTGCGTCAAGACATCAGAAAATCCTGCACCGGCAGCAGTATCTGTAAATTCCTGCGTTGTCTTTCCAACACAAAATGACGGGAACACCACACACCACCAGTTCTTTCCCTGCCCCTCACCGATGGTGATGCGCAATGCTTCATAATACCCGGCAGGCAAAGTAAAGGTTTCGTATTCCCGTGTATCGAAAGCCTCCCGGTGTACAGACACCTTTGCTGTATCCGATGAGCCCAGTTCCCGAATCACTCGGTTAACGAATTCTTCCAGTTCCGGCAAATGGCTTTGCAGATATGCCTTCGCTTCTTCCATTGTGGGAAAGCTTTCCATTGTGTCCTGTAATTTTTCAACCACTGCATCCCGGACCTTCAATTTCAGCGACTGGTCTTCGTCCGAATCAGAGTTTGCCACTATATGAAAACGGATCAGGTTTTCGTTGAGCACCTTCCGGTCAGAAACCACTGTGCCGCACCAAAACACCACATACAACACCGACAAAATAGATACAAATTTAAGTAACTTTCTCATAAAAAACACCGTCCATAAGGAATTACTTCCATTATGGACGGATTTTGGTAATATTATACGGTCTCAGTCAGGTATGTTTCGGGATAGATCGGCAGCAACCGGTGGCAGGCATACATTGCGCTTTCCAGGTTGGGCATAATCGCAAAAATTGCGCTACCGGAGCCGGACATCTGCTGTGCCAATGCGCCACAATCGGTAAAAACTGCCTTGATATACTCCATTTCCGGGTGGTCAGCTTCCACCACAGGGTCAAACACATTATACACATTTTTGGCAATTGCATTAAGATCAGCAGCAAGGATTGCCTGCTCCATGGCGTCATTATCGGGACGCTTATTGATCTCACATTCGTCCAGCTTGCGATACAGTACCGGTGTGGAGACAGGAAAGTCCGGCTTGCAAATGACAATCGTACACCGCGGCATCGGCGAAAGACGGCGCACAAATTCGCCCCTGCCCTCTACCATTACTGTTCCGCCCAACACGCAGAACGGAACATCGCTGCCTACCTTAGCACTCAGTTCAGCCAGTTCCTGCCGGGACAAGCGCAGTCCATAATGGCAATTCAGCGCCCGGAACACCGCTGCAGCATCGGAGCTGCCGCCACCGAGACCAGCCTGACTAGGGATTCGCTTATCAATGCGGATCTCCAGACCGCCGGGGTCTGCACCAATCGCATCATAAAATACTTTAGCCGCCTTCCAGGCCAAATTCCGCTCATCCTGCGGAACGCCGTCTGTCCCGCACTTTAGGCACCAGGGCTTTCCCGTACCGATATCGATTTCAATATTGTCATGAAGGGACACGGTTTGCATCACACTCTTCAGGTTGTGATAACCATCCGGGCGGATACCCAGCACATCCAATGTCAGATTGATCTTCGCATAGGCAGGTTCAATAAGAGTAACCATAGCTTCTTCTCCCAAATGGATTTTCTCCTATTATATCGGTAATTTATGATTTTTGCAATGATAAATGAATAATTCCTCCACACAGCGGGGATTCTATGAGTGTCCAAAAAATTGAATGGAGGTAAACACATGGATACCATTGCATTGATCCTCTCCATCATCGGCAGTCTCAACTGGGGTCTGGTGGGTATATTTCAGTTTGATCTTGTTGCGTGGCTGTTCGGCGGACAGGACGGTGTCGTAAGCCGAATTATCTACACCTTGGTAGGTCTGGCAGGTCTGTGGTGCATCACCCTGCTGTTCCGCAAGGGTCAGCGGGCGATGACCGATTAAAAAATACGGCAGCGAGTTAAAACTCGCTGCCGCATCATTTTTACTTTTAATCAGCCGCCTTGATACGGACGATACAGGAGTAAGTAACGCCCTCGTAGGTAGCGCTGACAGTGGTCTTTCCGGTCTTCTCACCGTAGACCTTATTGCCATCGATACGGACAATGCTGCCATCCTCTGCCTTCCAGGCGACATTCTCAATGGTCTTGCCATCCTTATCCTTCAGACGCAGCCACCAGAACTCGCCTACAGCAATAGTCATATCTTCAGAGCTGATGGTGTATGGGCCGGTTACATTGCCATTATCAACCGGCTCAGTAGGAGTAGTGGTTCCGGTATTTCCGGTGTTGCCGGTGTTGCCGGTGTTGCCCGTGTTGCCGGTATTGCCAATCTCGCCAGCCTTAAATGTGCAGCGGATAATGCAGGTATAGGTCTTGCCACCGTACTGAGCGTGGATCTCTGTCTTACCGGGGCCAACGCCGGTAACGATACCATTCTGAATGGTACATACAGAAGGATCATCAGTAGTCCAAGTAATGGCGCCGGCATCTACAGACAGATTGGTCTTGTATGCACGCCATGTCTCACCAAGCTCATCCAGCGTGGTATCCCACTTGCCGCTGGTTGAATCCTGGAACTTAGTGTTGAACTCAAAGGTGAAGTTAGGATCAACGGGACCGGTGGGAACAACAGTAGTCGGCACGGTGGGATTCGTTGCCGTTGTTTCGGTAGGATTGGTGGGAGCTTCGGTAGTAGCTCCTGTGGGGGTAGTAGGAACAGTGGTAGGTGCCGTGGGAGGCACGGAAGGTGTCTCAAAGCTGCACTTGATCTGGCAGGTCTGAGAAACAGTACCACAAGTAACGGTAATGGTAGCCTCACCAGAACCGACAGCGGTCAGCAGGCCGGTCTCATCTACAGTAACAACATTGGCATCAGAGGAAGTAAAAATCACTCGCTGCGTCGTGTTGGCAGGTGTGGGACGAACCTGAATGGTCCAGGTATCGCCGGCATTGACAAACTCAATTGTCTGGTTGGACAGCTGCAAGCTCTCGCAAGGAATGCTGTTATCTTCCGTTGCATCGGTAGGCGTAGTTGCACCAACAGTGCCGGCAGGATCCGTAGGAGCAGAAGGATCTGTAGGATTAGTAGGTGCAGTCTGTGTAGGCTGGGTTGCCTGAGTTGTGCCAATGGGCTGAGGTGTTTCTGTATCCGGATTTCTGAACACACGCAGACCTATGTAGATCACAACAGCAACAATTGCAACCAACAGGAAGATGACAACAAGGATCAGACCAGTATTGCCGTCATCACCCTGGGAACGACGAGACTTCTCGGAAGCAGTGCTTCCGGTGCGCTTACGAACATTCTTCTTGGAGAAGTGTCCGCCCTTAACAGCATTATAGCTGCCATCACCCGGATTTCTGTCAGTGCCCGCAGCAGTGGGCTCAGAAGATGTTTTTGCATATCCGCAGATCGGACATTTTGCAGAAGTTTCAGGGTAAGATGTGCCGCAAATATCACAAATTACTTTACTCATAAATGGACCTCCAATTCAGCGCAGCCTCAGCTCGCCAATTTTCTGTATTATAGCACAGGATTCCGGTTTATGCAAGTATCCAATCGGTTCTTTGTTAACATAAAATTATTTTGTCGAAACCCTGCGAATGATTCTCGGGAAAAATCAGAGGAAATATAGTTGCATTTTTCCCGCTTTTATTTTATCATATAAGGGAATATCTGCAAGTAAGGAGGCGACGGATTTGTCAGAACCGAAATTGATCTCTCCGTTATTGTCGGATCATCTGATGGGCGATCCGATCAGCAATCACCACGGTATTTGCTGCTGCCCTGCCATCAAAAAAGAAACTGAAGATAAGTACATAGTCAAGATTCTTTCTATTCCCGCATCCCAGGTTCAGCTGGATGCTTTCCTGCTGACCGGTGCATACACCACCAAAGAGGATGCGCTCGCTTATTTCAAGGAACTGGCCGATGCCACCGTTCAGGAGGCAGAGATTCTAAAGAAGCTGTCCGAAATTGAAGGCTTCTGCAGCTATGAAGGCTGGCAGATTGTCCCGATGGAGGATGCTGTTGGCTACGATGTGTATCTGCTCGGCGCATATCGTCCTACTCTCGAATGGTTTTTTAAGAGCAATCCCATGACCCATCTTGCTGCTGTCAATCTGGGTCTGGATCTGTGCGCCGCCCTCTCAGCCTGCCGTCGAAACGGCTATCTGTATGTGGATCTAAAGCCCGGCAATGTTTTCATTACCGGTAATCACGAGTACCGCATTGGCGATTTGGGCTTTGTGCAGCTGGATTCGCTGAAATATGCATCCCTTCCCGACAAGTACCGCAGTGCTTACACTGCACCGGAGATTCAGGATGCCTATTCATCCCTGAATCCCACTGTGGATATCTATGCAGTCGGTCTTATTCTGTATCAGGCTTATAATGGTGGACTGCTGCCCGCAATGAGTTCTGACGAGCCTCTACCACCCCCTGCCTACGCTGACTACGAAATGGCGCAGATTATTCTCAAGGCTTGCGCAGAAGATCCCGTGGATCGCTGGCAGGATCCTGCCGAGATGGGCCAGGAGTTGGTGGCCTATATGCAGCGCAACAGCGTTAATGATGTCCCCATCATCCCTGCACCCATTGAAGAACCTCCGTCAGAAGAGATCGAGGAAACGGCAGAGGAAACCGAAGTCGCAGAGGAAGATGTTTCTGAAACTGCTGAAGAATCTGCAGAAGAAGATGTTTCTGAAACTGCTGAAGAATCTGCAGAAGAAGCCGTCGAGGAGCAGGCTCAGAAAGAAACCTATACAGAGGAAGCTGCTGACGACACCCCTTCCGAGGAAGAAATCCCCGCTGAAGAAACCGAAGCTGAAGCTGAAGAATCTTTGGAGGAAGAGCAGTTTGTTATCGAAGGCTTTGAAATTGACGAAACGGCCCCAACGGAGGAGGATCTTCCGGATCTTGAGGACGCGGCAGTGTCTGATGAGACCTCTGCAATGCTTGCCCAGGCAGACGAACTGATCGCCCACGAAATCCCTGAGCCTGTTGTTGCCCCCGAGCCTGTGGAAATCACGCTGCCTGAGCCTGTGGTCCCCGATCAAGCTACCGAAGAGAATCCTGAGGAAGAGGCAGGCGAATCTGAAGACGAAAACGCTGCCACCGAACCGGAGGAATCTGCAAATGATGCTTTGGCATCATCGGAAGAAACTCAGCAAGAACAAACTCCTGCTAAGCATCACAAAAAACACAACACACTGGTTACTGTTCTTTCCACAATTCTCATTTTGCTTTTGCTGGCAGTCGGTGTCTTCTACCTGTATGAGAATTACTACATTCAGCTGATCCAGAATGTAACCGTTACGAGTAAAGGCGGACAGATGACCGTCGTTCTGGACACCCAAGTGGACAACGAACTGCTGACCGTCATTTGCCAGGATACTTACGGCAACAAACAGACCACATATGTGTCCGAAAACACAGCAACATTCTCCGGCATCACCTCCAACACGCACTATAAGATCACTGTGGAAGTATCCGGTTTCCACCGTCTAATCGGCACAACCACCGCAAACCATACCACAGATGCCCAGACAAACATTGTCAGCTTCACCGGCATCACCGGCGATCAGGCTGGCTCCGTTGTTCTGAATTTCTCCGTTCAGGGCGAAGATAATTTCGGCTGGCGTATTTATTACAGCACCCCCGGTGAAGAAGAGAAATCTGTGGAATGTAACGGCCATATGGCAACCGTTACCGGTTTGACTGTTGGCAGCACCTACACCTTCCGCCTGGCACCTGTTGTGGATCTGCAGGTGGCCGGCACCGACACCTTTACCTATACCGCCACCGATCTGATCTATCCTGAAGGTCTGGCCATCAAGGGCTTTAAAGACGGCGTTCTGCAAGCTGCCTGGAAAGCGCCCATGGGCGTAACCGTTAACAGTTGGACTGTCCGCTGCTATAACAGCGAAGGATTCAACGAAAGCTATACTGTTACCGAACCCATGATTTCTATCAAAGATCTTGATCCAAAACAGAGCTACACCATTGACGTTAAGGCCGAGAATATGACCGTCAGCAAGTGGGTCAGCCTCACAGCTAACTCCGTCACCTTCACAGACATCAAGCTGGACAACTCCAATCCTGACGAACTGAAGGTAACATGGAGATATGAAGGTACTGCACCAAAAGACGGATGGCGGCTGCTGTATACCGTCGACGGCGGCCAGAAGCAAGTCATTCTCTGCGAGGGCGACAGCTGTACCATCTCTCCCCTGGTGCCTGGTGGAAAGTATGCCATTGCCTTTGAACTTCCTGCCGATGTAACTGTATTCGGCGGCAAGGCAAATTTTGAGGCTCCGAAATCCAACAGCTTCAGTAACTACGGCGTTTCCTCGAAGAATTTCCATTTCCGTATGTGCCGGACTCCCGACAGAGCAGATT
The DNA here is from genome assembly GCA_045630825.1 of Faecousia sp. Classification (GTDB taxonomy): domain Bacteria; phylum Bacillota; class Clostridia; order Oscillospirales; family Oscillospiraceae; genus Faecousia. The sequence goes on from JAZQTN010000058.1 coordinate 49,025, forward strand.
GGCGCTGGTACAATCTGTACGAAAAGGATTTCACCACAAAGTTCAAGGTGGGCGAAAAGGCATCTTTCATTTTCAATCTGGATAAGGATTATAAGGAGTCACCAGACGAGATCGAAACGCTGTTCGTTGTCCGCGATGCAGACAAAAAGGTCATCAGCATCAATCCCGGCAGAACACGGATCTGGGGTGCTATGTGGAACGAGCGTTACTCAGAGCTGGATGTACCTGCAATGCCTCAGGAACCGGGCGAATACAGTGTAGACATCTACTTTAACGGTACGCACCTGACCACGCAAAATTTCACTGTCATTAAGTAAAACAAACCGCCACCCATTGAATTCGGGTGGCGGTTTTTACAACATTTTCCTGCTGATTTTTCTCCGCCAACCTGCTATATTGGGAGCAGTTGCAAACGAAAGGCGGTGTAATCACATCAAATCGGAAAGTCATAAATCTTTGGGTCAGTATCTGGCCCGGAACTATCTGCAAATTGCACCGCGGCGGTATATCGCTGCATTCCAGTTTGGGTGTACCCAGCCTGACCGTAATCCTATTACCTATCTTAAGGGATCGCTTCGTTCCCAATGGTTGCGCGGTCACAACTGGAACAATGCCTGTCGCTATATGGCGCGGCTGTCTTGCCGTCTTGAACGCAAGCGTAAACTGCGCTTGCTGGATTACTACGCTATGGGAAAACTGATCCATTATACCGTAGATGCCTTTACCTCAGCCCATAATGCCCACTTCCCTGCCCAACTTCAGCAGCACCGGGAATATGAAGCACAACTGCAAACTTACTTTCTGGAGTATCTGAAACAGCCTAAACTTACACAACACCGCTCCAACGGTACGGTTATGGATACCATTCGTGCTCATCACGAGGAATATATTGGCAAGCCTTCGGACATTTGCACCGATTCCCGATATTGTGTACTAGTTACCAGCCTAATCGTATGTATGCTCCTTCTGTAACAAAACCGGTCGTTTTGGGCAGGAAAATGTCTATTTGTGCTTGCAATCTAAAAAAACGCGTGATATAATGCAGACAAAGCTACCAGTTTGGAGGCATAATAATGATTGCTAACGTCTTTGCCGCACAGTTTTATTTTGGCTACTATTACTTTTTTACCGTAAAAGAGTAATAGCGATTTGTGTTGCAAAATATTTCCGGAGGCTTTCGAAAATATCTAAACTATCGCCGCACAGGATCGCTTCTGTGCGGCATTTCATTTTTTAGGAGATGGTATTATGATCGCGGTTTTGAAACACGGTACAACCGACCAGCAGACAGACCATTTGGTGGCCTGGCTGCGGAGTATGGATCTGGATGTTCATATTTCCAAGGGCCAGAATATCACTATTTTGGGTCTGATCGGCGACACAAGCAGAGTGGATATGGATCTTCTGGGCAGCCTGGAGATCGTGGACTCCGTTAAGCGGGTCTCCGAACCCTTTAAGCAGGCGAACCGCAAATTCCACCCCACGGATACAGTCATCAAGGTGGGTAACGCCTGCTTTGGCGGCGGTCATTTCGGTCTAATTGCCGGCCCCTGCAGTGTGGAATCCGAGGATCAGATCATTGAGGTTGCCACCGCTGTGAAGGCGGCCGGAGCTGATGTGCTCCGTGGCGGCGCATTCAAGCCCCGTACATCACCCTACGCATTTCAGGGTATGAAGGCCGAGGGTATTCGTCTGCTGCTGAAGGCTAAGGAAGCAACCGGACTTCCCATCATCACTGAGATTATGAATATTAGGGCACTAGATTTGTTCGCTGATGTGGATATTATTCAGGTTGGTGCAAGAAATATGCAGAATTTTGACCTGTTGCAGGAACTGGGCAAAACCGACAAACCCATTCTTCTTAAGCGCGGCCTTGCCAACACGCTGCAAGAGCTTTTGATGAGTGCAGAATACATTATGAGCGAAGGTAACGAGAATGTGATTCTCTGCGAGCGCGGCATCCGTTCCTTTGAAACCTATACCAGAAACACTCTGGACCTGTCTGCCGTTCCTGTTCTTCACGAACTGACTCATCTGCCCGTTGTAGTGGATCCCAGTCACGCCACCGGCAAGTCCAGGCTGGTACCGCCAATGGCGGCAGCCGCCGTCGCATCCGGTGCAGACGGCATTATGGTTGAAGTACACAACAACCCCGCCTGCGCACTGTGCGATGGGGCACAATCCCTGACTCCTGATCAGTTTGCAGAACTGAACAAAAAGGTAGCGATGATCCGGGAGGCAATCCAATGACCGTCGGTATTTTAGGACTGGGACTGATTGGTGGCAGCTTCGCCCGGGCTTTTGCCCTGGCAGGACATACCGTTTACGCCGCAGAAAAAGACGAGCATATGCTCTCCTTTTCAATGCTGGCGGGTGCTGTCCACGGCAAGCTGGACGAAACGAACATTGAGCTGTGTGATCTGATCCTGTTGGCCATTTACCCTGGCGGTTCTGCTTCCTGGCTGGAGCATAATGCCCCTCTGCTCTCCGGAGACGCCCTGGTTATGGACTGCTGCGGCATAAAAGAAGAAATCTGCCGCCGTTGCTTCCCTCTTGCTGAGAAATACGGTTTCACCTTTGTGGGCGGACACCCTATGGCCGGCTCTCAGTTCTCCGGTTTCAAGTACAGCCGGGCTGATCTGTTTGTAGGCGCGCCTATGGTTCTTGTTCCCCGGGATTTTGACAATATGCAGCTGCTTGACCGGGTAAAGAATGCTCTTGAGCCCTGTCATTTTGGCTCTTTCTCGGTATGTACCGCACAGGAGCACGATCGCCTCATTGCCTTTACATCCCAGATGCCCCACGTTTTGAGCAACGCCTATATAAAATCTCCCACAGCGCATAAGCATAAGGGTTTCTCCGCAGGCAGCTACAAGGATCTGACCCGTGTTGCCTGGCTTAATGCCGAAATGTGGGCAGAGTTGTGTATAGAAAACCGGGAAAATATGCTTTTTGAGCTGGATACCTATATTGAAAGCCTGAAAGCTTATCAAAAAGCGCTGCAGGAAGAAAATCTGCAGATGCTCACCGCCCTTCTGGAAGAGGGTAAATTGCGCAAGGAGGAGGTAGACGGATGAAAATCATCCACGTTACCGCTTCAAAAGAATATGATGTCAAGATTGGCAGCGGGCTTTTGTCTGCGCTCGGCACTGAAGTTTCAAAGGTCTGCAAAATAGGCACTGCTGCTATCATCAGCGACAGCAATGTATGGCCCCTTTACGGTAACACTGCCGTTGCCGCTTTGGAAAGTGCCGGCTACCGGGTCGTACATTTTGTGTTTTCCGCCGGAGAAGCCAGCAAAAACGGTGCAAACTACCTGTCCATTTTGAATTTTCTTGCACAAAACCACATTACCCGCTCTGATTGCGTTGTAGCATTAGGCGGCGGTGTTGTGGGTGATATTTCGGGTTTTTCCGCCGCAACCTACCTGCGGGGTATCCCCTATATCCAGGTTCCCACCACCTTGCTTGCCGCTGTGGATTCCTCCGTAGGCGGAAAGACCGCCATCGATCTGGAGTTCGGAAAGAATCTGGCCGGCGCATTCTATCAGCCCAGTTTGGTGCTGTGTGATACCGATCTTCTGAGTACCTTACCGCAGGAAATTTTCCGGGACGGCTGTGCAGAAGTCATTAAATACGGCATTTTGTTCGACTCAGCCCTTTTCTCCTCTTTGATGCGGGATGGGCTTGATTTTGACACAGAAACAGTCATCGCCCGCTGTGTTGAATTGAAGCGTGATGTTGTCGCGCAAGACGAATTTGACACAGGAGAGCGCCAAAAACTGAACCTGGGCCACACCATCGGACACGGTATCGAAGCCCAAAGTAACTTTACAATCTCCCACGGTCAAGCTGTCGCCATCGGAATGGCGATTATTACCGGTGCAGCTGCCAACCTCGGTATTTGCCAGCGTACAACATGGGAGCAGGTTATTTCAGTTCTTGCGAAATTCGATTTGCCCTGCACCACCAAGTGTACCGGACAGGAACTGTTTGAAAGTGCACTGTCTGACAAAAAGCGACTTGGCGGCATGGTTACCCTTGTAGTTCCCCAGGAAATTGGCTGCTGCATTTTGCGCCCAACACCCATTGAAGAATTAAGAGATTTTATTGAAGCAGGTCTTTAATATGGACATTACCATTCAACCCCAGCTGCTACGGGGCGAAATAACGGCGATCCCCTCCAAATCTCAGGCTCACCGGCTTTTGATCTGCGCTGCATTTGCGGACCGGGTAACTGAGCTTGTTTGTCCTCAGACAAACGCTGACATGGAAGCCACTGCCGACTGCTTGCAAGCTCTCGGTGCGGGAATCGTACATACTGCAACCGGTTACACAGTAGAGCCCATCAAAGATGTGGCAGAAACCGCAACCCTTGCCTGCCGTGAAAGTGGCTCAACGCTTCGGTTTCTGCTGCCCATCGCAGGCGCACTGGGTGTGGATGCCACCTTTCAGCTGGCTGGCCGCCTTCCCCAGCGTCCCCTCAGTCCCCTCTGGGAAGAGATGGAGCGAATGGGCTGCACCCTGACCAGACCCACGCAGAGCACGATCCGCTGCACCGGTAAACTGAAACCCGGTAAATACACCATTGATGGCAACATTTCCAGCCAGTTTATAACAGGTCTATTATTTGCTTTGCCCTTGATTGAAGGCGAAACAGAACTGGAGATCACCGGCAAGGTAGAATCCCGTCCCTATATTGAAATAACACGCAAGACTCTTGCACTGTTTGGCGCCCCTGATTTCAAATCCCCCGGTAAGATCACAGTGGAGGGAGATTGGAGTAACGGCGCATTCTTCCTGGCCGCCAAGGCCTTGGGCAGCGAACTTACCATTCTTGGTCTGAATGCTGACTCCCCGCAAGGTGACCGGGCTGCAGCAAATATCCTTGCGCAGCTGGCAAATGGCACTGTAACTGTCAGTGCAGCTGATATTCCGGATCTTGTGCCCATCCTGGCGGTTACTGCCGCAGCCAAAAATGGCGCAGAATTCACGGATATCCGCCGTTTGCGGCTGAAAGAATCTGATCGGGTGTCCACCGTAATCGATATGATCTCTGCACTGGGCGGGCAGGCCCACGCTGACGAGAATACCCTGTATGTCAATGGTACAGGTCTTCGTGGCGGCACAGTAAACAGTTGCAACGATCACCGTATCGCAATGTCAGCTGCCATCGCCGCAACCGTCTGCACCAAACCGGTAACCATTCTCGGCGCAGATGCTGTTAACAAATCCTATCCCCAATTTTGGGATGAATACCGCCGTTTAGGAGGAAAAATATGAGCAGTACCTACGGTGAAAATTTAAAATTATCCATTTTTGGTCAATCCCACGGTGCCGGCATCGGTATGACGCTTGACGGAATTCCGGCAGGTTTTTCCGTTGATTTTGATGCCCTCCAGGCGTTTCTTGACCGGCGTGCTCCGGGCCAGGACGATTGGTCCACACCCCGCAAAGAAGCGGATCAACCGGAGTTTCTGGCAGGTATTGTGGACGGCTATACCTGCGGTGCACCCATTGCTGCAGTGATCCGCAACAGCAATACCCGTTCCGTGGATTACGATGATTTGAAGGATTGTCCCCGACCCGGCCACGCAGACTTTACCGCCCAGATTAAATACGGTGGTTTTCAGGACTGCGCCGGCGGCGGACATTTCTCCGGCCGCCTGACTGCTCCACTGTGCATTGCCGGCGGTCTGTGCAAACAGTGGTTGGAGGAAATGGACATCCGCATTGGTGCCCATATTATCCAAGTCGGCACTGAAAGTGCATATAGATTTGATCCCCTGTGTCCCCAACTGGATCAAGTTGGAACATTCTTCCCCTCCCTCAATGCTGATTCTGCTGAGCGTTTTCAGGCAGCTATCGCAGGGGCAAAAAGTGAGAGAGACAGTGTCGGCGGTATGATCGAGTGTGCCATCGTCGGTTTGCCCGCTGGATTGGGAGAGCCAATGTTTGGTGGCATAGAAAGCCGTATCGCCCAGATCATTTACGGCATCCCCGCAGTAAAGAGCATTGCCTTTGGCATTGGTGAAAATGTTGCTTCTCTGTTCGGTAGTCAAAGCAACGATGAATTCGCTGTTGCAGACGGACAGATCGTAACCGCAACGAACCGCTGCGGCGGTATCCTTGGGGGTATCACCACCGGTATGCCGGTGCTGTTTACCGCGGCGTTTAAGCCTACGCCGTCCATCGCAAAGCTCCAGAAGACCGTTTCTTTGTCCCGTTTGGAGCAGACAGAACTGCAGGTAAAGGGTCGCCACGATCCGTGCATTGTTCCCAGAGCTGTGCCGGTTGTGGAAGCTGCTGCCGCTATCGCAGTGATGGATATGATCCTCGGCAACACCCAGACTCTTAGGAGGAAATAACTATGGACATTCAGGATATGCGCAAAGAAATTGATGTCATCGACGACCAGCTGGTGCAGCTGTTCTCTCAGCGGATGGCCGTTGCGGCCCGGATTGCTGATTACAAAAAGGCGGAAAAACTGCCCATTTTTATGCCTGCCCGGGAACGGGAAAAACTGGCTGATGTAGCAGAAAAAGCTGGCCCTGAAATGGCAAACTATACCCGGGTGCTGTACTCTATGCTTTTCGAGCTGAGCCGCAGCTACCAGGGCAAGCGCAACAACACCGTTTCTCCTCTTTATGACGAGATTACCAAAGCCATCAACAACACTCCCAAACTCTTCCCCCAGACACCGATGGTGGCCTGCCAGGGTGTTGAGGGCGCCTATTCGCAGATTGCCTGTGAGAAGATCTTCAAGAATCCCTTCATTATGTATTTCAAGAGCTTTGACGCAGTGTTCACTGCCATTGAGCAGGGACTTTGCCAATACGGTATTCTGCCCATTGAAAACTCTACTGCCGGCTCTGTAAAAAAGGTTTATGACCTGATGATCCACCATAATTTTTCCATCGTGCGCAGCTTCCGACTGAAGATCGACCACAATCTTCTGGCACTCCCCGGCGCAAAGTTAGAGGACATCCGGGAAATTTACTCCCACGAGCAGGCCATCAACCAGTGTAGCGAATTCCTGCAAAAACTCACCGGCGTCAAGATCATTCCAATGGAGAATACCGCCGTAGCTGCTGAAGCAGTAGCAAAATCCGGTAGAACTGATGTTGCTGCTATTTCCAGCCGCAGCTGTGCAGAACTGTACTGTCTGAAAACACTGACGACCTCCGTGCAGGACAGCGGGAACAACTATACACGCTTCATCTGCATCAGCAAAAATATGGAGATCTATCCGGGGTCTGACAAGACCAGCATTATGATGGTGCTGAATCACCGTCCCGGTGCGCTTTACCGGGTAATGGCTCGGCTTTATGCGCTGGGTATCAATGTTACCAAACTGGAATCCCGTCCCCTGCCGGACAGAGATTTTGAGTTTATGTTCTATTTTGATCTGGATACCTCTATTTACTCCGAGGAGTTTGTGCAACTGATGTGCGAACTGGACGATCTGTGTGAGGAATTCAAGTATCTGGGCAGCTACAGCGAGGTTGTGTGATGAAATGCGGTCTGCTCGGTGGCAAGCTGGGACACAGCTATTCTCCACAGATCCACAGCTGCCTTGGTGATTACAGCTACGAACTTTTCGAGAAATGTCCTGAAGAACTGGAAGACTTTCTTGTAAACGGCAATTTTTCCGGGTTAAATGTTACAATCCCCTACAAAAAGGCTGTTATTCCCTATTGCGCTGAACTGTCCAAAAAAGCAAAAGCACTGGGCGCAGTTAATACCATTGTCCGCAGAAGCGACGGCACGCTGTTTGGACACAACACCGACTTCTTCGGTTTTGAAATGATGCTCCGTACTTCCGGTTTGAACGTAAGGGGCAAAAAAGTTCTGGTACTGGGTACCGGCGGCGCATCCAACACAGCTGTGGCTGTTCTTCAGGAACAAGGGGCAAATGTTATCGTAATTTCCCGTTCCGGAGAAAACAACTATAGTAATTTGCATTTGCACAGCGATGCCGCCGTAATTGTTAATGCAACTCCAGTTGGCATGTATCCAAACGTTGGGGAGTCACCCGTAGATTTGGCTGCCTTCCCAGCATTGGAAGGCGTTCTGGATGTGATTTACAATCCCGCCCGCACAAAGCTGCTTTTAGCTGCAGAATGTCGGGGTCTGGTTGCCTGCAACGGGTTAAAAATGCTGGTTGCACAAGCAAAGGAAAGCGCTGAGTGGTTTACCAGTACCGCAATCAACGACGATGTAATTCCCGCCATTCATCGAAATCTTAGAAATCAAATGGAGAACATCGTCCTCATCGGTATGCCCGGCTGTGGCAAATCCACAGTAGGCAGACTTCTGGCGGAAATGACCGGTAAAACTTTTGTGGATGCAGATGGGTATCTTGTGAAGAAAGCCGGCCGCAGTATTCCCGAGATTTTCGCGGATGTGCAGGAGTTAGGCTTCCGCGCATTGGAAACCGAAGTGCTTGCAGAATTGGGCAAACAGTCCGGACTGGTCATTGCCACCGGCGGCGGCTGCGTTACCCGAGAAGATAACTATCCCCTGTTGCACCAAAATGGCACAATTATCTGGCTACAGCGTGATCTGGCGCTGTTGCCGACGGAGGGTCGCCCCCTGTCCCAAAATACCGAACTGGCGAAAATGTACGCCATTCGCAAGCCGATGTATGAATATTTTGCCGATCACAGCATTGACAATATCAGTGATCCTCAAGGTACGGCAAACGCGATCCTCAAAACTCTGGAGGGAAATGTATGAAGATCCTTGTAATCAACGGTCCAAATATTAATATGCTGGGCATCCGGGAGCCTGGTATCTACGGCAAGCAGACTTTCTCCGACCTGCTTGCACTGGTCAATGAAACAGCGCAAAAAGCTGGATTGGAAATTGAACAGTTCCAATCCAATCATGAAGGGGCAATTGTAGATAAAATTCAGGATTGTTACGGAAAAGTAGAGGGCATCGTTATCAATCCTGCCGCCTATACACACACTTCAGTAGCAATCTTGGATGCACTGAAATCCGTGTCCATTCCCGCTGTTGAGGTACACATCTCCGATGTGGACTCCCGGGAGTCTTTCCGGCAGATCTCCTATCCGGGAATGTACTGCGAGAAAACCATCAAGGGTCAGGGTCTAGACGGCTATCGTCAGGCGATCCTGTACCTGAAAGAAACATATGGAAAGTGAAAAAATCCGACTGACAAAAGTCAGTCGGATTTCTTTATTTTTCTTTGATAAAAACAAGGAACTTGCTGCCAAAGTAGTTCACAACAATTACAAGCACGCTGGTAATCACTTTCATCCAGTTACCGTTCATTGCCAGCATATCTACAGTCAGCCACAGAATTGCGGTTTCCAGCACACCGGAGCCAACTCGGCAGCCAATAAACTTTGTCAGTTCCGGCCAAAGTATCTTAGCAGACCAATCGTGGCTTTGAAACACAAAAGGCTTGTTGGTAAGAAACGCAAACGCTACCGCAAATACCCAAGCGATCACATTGCTGACACTGGCGGAAATACTCCACCAGTTGTGGCAAGGCAGATACACCAGATAGTTCACAACCGTTGTCAATCCACCAAAAAACAGGTAGGCCAGAATGTCGTAGTATTTCTCAATCAGATCCCGAATCTTTTTCATAAGCCCAGATCCTCACCAACGAGGATGAATTTAATGCGGCCAACAGGACGGCAATGCCGGGTAATCACGATTTGATTACAGATGCAGGTCTGACTCTTGCAGTCGGCGCATGCACCGGTAACCGTACAAGGGTTATCCAGTTGAAAACGCTGCTGATTCATCGGCGCAGCCACAGTTCTTGCCCGCTGCAGTGCAGCGTCCAATGTGTCCATCACCTTGTTCATACCGGCAATCACCAGCACAGTTTTCGGTCCAAAAATGGTAGCCGCAACACGGTTGCCCGTGCCGTCGATATTCACCATCTGGCCGTCCAGACTAAGACCATTGGCACCGGTAAGATACACATCGCAGAACATTGCATCCTTTGCCGCCTGATCTCTTTCTTCCTGCGTCTGGCATTTGGCCCGGTCAATAGCGCGATAGGGTCCGTTGTTCACAGCATCCATCAAACCGATCTGCTGGGCAGACATTGCGCCACCCCAACTGACGGATGAACCCTCGGGAATCAGTTCCAGTGCTTTTTTCAGCGCATCCTCCCGATTCTCGCAATAAAAAGCATCAAAATGGCGATTTTTCAGGTTTTTGACTAAAATCTCGCCTCGCTTACGATAATACAGCACTTTCTGTGTCGGCATTTTTAACTCCTCCACTCTTTTCGTTCAACAATTTCTCCAACGCTGCCATTTTGAGGCAGGTGCAGAATACCTGCATTGCCTTTTCCAGTTCGTCTACCGGAGGCAGAGACGGTGCAATACGGATATTGCTGTCATTGGGATCGATGCCATAGGGATAAGTAGCGCCTGCATCAGTCATTGTAACGCCTGCTTCAGCGCAGAGTGCCAGCGCACGCTTTGCGGTACCGGGCATCGTATTCAGACTGACGAAATAACCACCCAGAGGACGGATCCAATTTGCAAATCCCAGAGGTGCAATTTTCTCCTCAAGCACATCCAACACCATATGGAACTTTGGTGCAAGCAGCTTGCCGTGGCGCTTCATTAACTCCAGAGTGCCTGCCTTATTCTTTAGGTATTTGACGTGGCGCAGCTGATTGACCTTGTCATACGAGATCATCTGCACGCCCATCAGCTTGGTCATATATGTAATATTATCCTTGGACGATGCCATAACGGAAATACCTGCGCCGGGGAATGTGATCTTGGAAGTAGATGCGAATTCAAAGACCATATCGGGTCTGCCTGCCTTGGCGCAGAGGGAAATGATGTCCTCAAAAGGCTGGAACTCGCCCTCGAACTCGTGGACGCAGTAGGCATTGTCCCACATAATCACGAAATCCTCCGCCGCAGGCTTAAGATTTGCGATGCGATGGATTGTTTCGTCGGAATAAATAATACCATCAGGATTGGAATACTTAGGAACGCACCAGATACCCTTCACAGCAGGATCTTTGACCAATTCCTCCACCGCATCCATATCCGGACCGGTTTCCGTCATAGCAACGGTGATCAGCTCCGCACCAAAAGACTGAGTAATGCGAAAATGCCGGTCATATCCGTGGCTGGGACACAGGAACTTAACCTTTTCTTCCTTGCACCAGGGCTGTTTACTTCCACGAAGGCCGTGGGTATATGCCTTGGAAATCACATCGTACATCAGCGTCAAGCTGGAAGCACCACCAACGAAGGTCTCTTCCCACTGGCAACCCAGCACATCCGCCCAGTATTCACGGGCGCACTTCAGGCCCTGCAGATCACCATAGTTTCTGGCATCCACGCCGTCTGCCATACAATCATTAGCATCAGCAAGAACGCTCAGAATATCGCTGACCATATCCAGCTGCAGTTTAGCAGGCTTGCCCCGCGCCATATTCAGCTTTAGGCCAAGCTTCTTCCAACCATCAAATTCGTTACAGGCAAGGGCATATGCCTCCCTGAGATTCTCGTGGCTCATATCCTGGTATGAATTCAAAATTCTCAACCCTTTCAAAATTCAAAATGATATCCCAGTTATTATACGCGTTAAAGGCAAAAAATGCAAGTCTAACTTTTTGAAATTGCATAATTTTTTTGGACATTCTGTTGAATTTGCCTTGCTTTTTTTATGAATATCGCATAGAATATAGATGTATAACTATATTCAAGTGATAATCACGCAATTTGGGTATGAAAGGATTTTGCGATATGGGTAATCTGATCAACATTCCAGAGATTTTCGGCACAGATGTTTTTAACGATATGACTATGCAGCAGCGTCTGCCTGCACAGACTTATGCCGCCTGGAAGAACTGTCTGCAAACGGGATCTTCCCTGCCTCTGGATGTGGCGAATGTGATCGCAGAAGCGATGAAGGAATGGGCCATTGAAAAGGGTGCCACCCATTACACCCACTGGTTCCAGCCTATGACCGGAATCACCGCAGAAAAGCACGACTCCTTCATCTCCCCCACTGGCGACGGTCGGGTTATTATGGAGTTTTCCGGTAAGGAGCTTGTCCGTGGCGAACCCGATGCCTCCAGTTTCCCCTCCGGCGGTCTGCGGGCCACTTTCGAAGCCCGTGGCTACACTGCCTGGGATCCCACTGCCTTTGCTTTTGTTAAAGACGGCAGCCTGTACATACCCACCTGCTTCTTCTCCTACACCGGAGAAGCTTTGGATAAGAAAACTCCCCTGCTGCGTTCTCTGGACGAGGTATCTCGGGAAGCACTGCGCATTCTGCGGCTCTTCGGAGATGAAACCACTCAGCGGGTGCAAGTATCTGTCGGCGCAGAGCAGGAATATTTCCTGATTCCCAAGAGCATTTACGCCCAGCGTGAAGACCTGCGGCTGACCGGCCGTACCCTCTTCGGCGCACAGCCCCCCAAGGGTCAGGAGCTGGACGATCATTACTTCGGTACGATTCGTACCCGGGTCGCCAACTTTATGAAGGATCTGGACGAACAGCTGTGGCGGCTGGGTATTCTGTCCAAAACCAAACACAACGAAGGTGCGCCCTGCCAGCACGAGCTTGCTCCCATCTATACCGATGCCAGCAATGCCTGCGACGCCAACCAGCTGACGATGATGGTTATGAAGAAGTGCGCTGCCAAGCACGATCTGGTGTGCCTGCTTCACGAAAAGCCCTTTGCCGGCATCAGCGGCTCCGGCAAGCACAACAACTGGTCGCTGTGCACCGATTCCGGAAAAAATCTGTTCAAGGCCGGTGATACACCCCGCCAGAACGCACAGTTCCTTGTCTTCCTGGCAGCCTTTATCAAGGGCATCGATGAATACCAGGATTTCCTGCGCAGCACGGTTGCATTTGCAGGCAACGATCACCGTCTGGGTGCCAACGAAGCACCGCCTGCAATTCTTTCCATCTTCCTGGGCGACGAGTTGACTGCAGTTGTTGAATCCATCATCAACGGCACCAACTACACAGATCCCGAAAAGAGTCTGGTCCGCATCGGCGTGGATGTATTGCCCTCTATTCCCAAGGACACCACTGACCGTAACCGCACCTCCCCCATCGCATTCACCGGCAACAAGTTTGAGTTCCGTATGCTGGGCTCTTCCCAGTCTATCGCCGGACCCAACATTGCCCTGAACACCATTATGGCAGAGGAACTGGGCAAGTTTGCAGATATTCTGGAAAATGCAGAAGACTTCGATGCCGCACTGCAGAAGCTGGTCTGCGATACCTTCACACAGCACCAGCGGATCATCTTCAACGGCAACGGCTATTCTGTTGAATGGCAGATAGAGGCCGAGCGTCGGGGCTTAAGCAATCTTCGTTCCACTGTCAAGGCGCTGCCCACCTACATCTCTGCCAAGAATATCGAGTTGGTTACAAAACACGGCATCTTTACAGAGGCTGAATTCCGTGCACGCTACGAGATCCATATGGCAGCGTACAGCAAGATCACCCGCATTGAATCAAAGACAATGGTAGATATGGTACTGCAGCAGATCCTGCCTGCCGGTCTTGCCTACTGCTCAGACCTCTCCGAAGCGGCTCTGCGTAAAAAGCAGCTTGGTATCAATGCCACAAGTGAGTTGGATCTTGTTCGCCGCATTAACAAGTGCTGTGATACGCTGTACTATAAGACCGAGGAAATGGCCGCTCACCTGCGGGATGTCCCCTCCGGCACGGAAGCCTCCGCAAACTACTACTGCGATGTGATTGTGCCGGATATGGAAGATGTCCGCAAATCCGCAGACCTGCTGGAGCGACTCACTGCAAAATCCTACTGGCCTTACCCCATCTATTCCGACATTTTGTATTACTAGGACATAAATAAAAAAGGTTAGGGCGTTTGCCCTAACCTTTTTTATTTTCTATGCAACAATTTACCGCTCAAATAATACACCGGCAGAAGTACAATGCTATAAATGCCCATTAGAATTAGATATCGGTCGGAATACTGGGCATTGATGTAATATGTCGGCGGGAACAAATACTGCGCAGTACGCAGCGGGCCCAAATCAAAGAGCACCGGGCAAACTACCAGCATCACAACAATAAGCAGCGGCAACGCCGTTCCCAACACTATCAGTCTGCCACAAAGCCGGCGCACTGTCATCGAGAACAGCGAGGTGCACACTGCATACAGGAAAAGTATTGCCACTTCCCTGCCGAGCGCATTGGAAAGACCGCTAAGCGTAAGAGCAATCAGGATCACCGTCGCAACATTCAGCACGCAAATCATCTGGTATCCGAATTCTACCAGCGGACGCTTTCGTTCCGGAATCCAGGAGAATGTTCCAATGCAGTCATCGCGCATATAGTACATTGACGCTGCAAGGGCACCTAGGACCGCAACCACAGCCAGCAGTCCGCGGACAGGAGTTAGCAGATAATTGGCGTCCTCAGCCTCCTGTGGGCGCTGGGATGACTCTATAAGCGCATAATCAAACAGACGGTCATCCGTTGTAGCAGTTCGATAAAACTGGATTAACTCCTCATCGGATGCTCCATCAAGTTCCGGAACATTTCCCCGGATGTAGGTCATATACAGCGCCTCTGAGCAGCAGGCAAAAACTGCGCCGATAAGCTCTTCCCGGGCAAGAATCAGAGGAACGGTACTCTCGCCCTCAACCACCCGAATGAAAGCATCCTTGCCTTTTCGGGTAGCAATAAAACGGTAGACTTTTTCCTCCATATCCTCGGGGAATATCCACGCAGCGTCTGCATCCCCTTTTGTAACCAGTTCCCTTGCCACCTGAGGCGTCTCGCTGATCAGGAAGCGAATCAGTTTCGTATTCTCTGTCAAGGATTCCATTACACCGGATGCCATCGCATCATCGCCAGACTGAGCCAAGGCTATGGTGATCACACCGCTGTCTTCCTCCGCTGTTGTACTGTAACTCAGTACCAACGCCGGAATCAGCAGAAGAATTAGAATAAAGCTAATTTTCTTATACAACCGCTTGTTCAGCAGCAAAAGCCATTTCAGAAATCGCCTCATATCTCTACCCCCGCACCAGCGCAACCTTAACCTTGCGTACGATTGCCGCCAGCACAAAGAAGATCACACCGTATCCCAAGAGCAGTATCACTCCGAGCGCATCCAAATCTCCTGCAAAACTTGCCGCCAGTTGTGCACGGGCAATGCCTGTCGGCAGATAGCCCGACAGCCTCTGCACCGAATCCGGAAAAAAGGAGATAGGATACAAACATCCGGAAACAAAGCACAGCGCCAAACTGACAAAAAACTGCAGAAGCACACCGCTGATCATATTGGTGCTCAACTCATACAGCAGAAAACTCATTCCGCCGACAGCAATAACAATGGGAGCCCACTGCAACAATACACCTATAGACAGATCAACCCACCCGGTAGCGACAGCGAAGAGCATCAGCACAATAACAACACAGAATATGCCAAGAAAATACACCGTAAAATCACAAATCACCTGTCCCAAAACAGAGCGGTTACCGGCAGACAACACTCTTCCGAGAGACATATCGCGGCGAACCATCACAGGTGCAAACACGAGGCACACCAGCATCAGCATTACAACACAGAAGCCGCTGAGCAAATATTCCTCCAACCCCATACCGTCTGTTCCACCAAGTTCACTGACACGATACATCTTGGAACGGGCAAAAATGAAATCCATATATTCCAGACTGATATCGTTGATAGCCGCAGAGCCACTGGCTCCTACCGACTGAGCGGCATTTCCTGCGCCATAGATACCCTTCTGGGTCTCGATCATAATATTCTCGACAATCTGAGTGATCTCGTCCTTCATCAGACTGACGAGGCCTACGGAGCCTGATGTGCTGACATACTTCAGCGGCATAATATGGCCGTGCATAGCTTCGTCCATAAAACCGTCCGGAATCACAACAAATGCAACAATCTTGCCACGGCGCATAGCTATCTCCGCTTGATCTTCCTCCATCTCCTCAAAGCTGAGGGCAAGCCGGGAAGAATCGAAAGTAGTCAGCGCCATCATACCCAGTTCCAGATAGGTATCTCCCACAGTGCCCACAACGCCGACCCGCAGTTTTGCCTGCTCCTGAGTATCGTCGCCGAGGGATACAGCCGCTTGGTATGCCAGAGCAAGACAACCAAACAGAACAGTCGCAACCAACAATACCGGAATGATGATCCGAAGCAGCCGCTTCAGTTGTAAATACAAATACTTTCCCATATTACAAGCTCTCTACCAATTTGGCAACATCACCGTCATATGCAAAGGGCACTAAGACACCGTCACGAATGATATACCATTCGTCGCATAACTGCAGTTCCATCACATCGTGGGTGGTCAGCAATAAGATACCGCCGGAATTCTTGTAGTGGTGCAGATAGTCTGCAATATGCTGCTTACAAGAAAGATCAAGGGCAGCCGTGGGCTCATCAAGCAGCAGGATTGGCGGCTTTTTCGCCATTGCGCAGCCGATACTGAGCCGCTTTTTCATACCACCGGACATCTTCGACACCGGCACTTTCAGAAAATCAACGATTCCCAACAAAGCCAGAACGCCGTCTTTCAACTCTTCTTTCAATACTGTCCGATCGTACCACAGCAGCAAATTGTCCCAGGCGGTCAATTCCTCGATCAGCGGCGTACCCTGAGGTACATAGCCCACCAGTTTTGCCCGCTGCCGGGGATCTTTCAAAAGGTCCACTCCATCGCAAAAGAAGCTACCTCCACCGGGTTGAACGCCGGCAAGGATGGACAGCAATGTAGACTTGCCGCTGCCGTTTGCGCCAAGAATACCGATGCACTTGCCCTCTCCTACAGCCAGGTTAATATCCCGCAGGATGGTCTTTCTTTTGAATTTCTTGGATATGTTTTTAATTTCCAGTTGCATAAATACATCCCCATTATAAAGCATTTGGCGCTGTAAACAGCGCCAAATGCCAATCGTATCAAAAATTATGCCGCAGGAACAATCATCTCAAGGGCAGCTACCAGGGTCTCAGGAACACCTGCGGTGCGCAGATTTGCAAACACACCGGCCAGATCCAGACCGCTGACCCAACCCATAAGGGCTTCCATATCTGTTGCGTCGACAGTATTGGTAGGCTTCTGGAGTGCACCGGGGGTCTTCTCGCCAAGTTTCAGTGCAATACCAACTACCAGAGCGTCATTGTTCACCAGGTTGATTTCGATGTTACTGTTAGCTTCAGTGATATCCAACTTCAGTTCCAGTGCCACATCTGCCATAGACAGCATATTATTGCCGCCCAGGACTGTATCCAGCATATCAGCACTGGGCTCCAGACGGATGGTACCGCTAACAGCATCCTTCTTGGTGGTGTCGAATTTAGTCAGTTCTACAGTCAGGAATGTAGCATCCATAACAGAAACGGTGTACTTGCCATCGATAACGCCGTTTACAGTCGTGCCTGCACCGTTAACTTTCAGACCGGCATCCTTCACCTCGACCAGAGTCTTGAATGCATTGCCTTCCGTAACAGTATAATAGGTCAACGCATCGTTCTCGGATTCGGGAACAGTCAGGCTATTGCCGACGATATTATGATCTGCGTCGATATAGGTGATCAACGTAACGGGATTTTCGGTATCGATTTCTTCCTTGTTGATGCCTTCCAGGGCGCTGTCAACAGCAGCGGTAAACTCAGCATACATATCAACATTTTCCCACTGAAGACTAAGCTCTGCATCAAGCTCTGCATAGGCATCGACCATAGTCTTATTATAATACGCAGAGAAATCGTCAATGATCTTTTTGACATCCTGGTCAGCCTTTACAGCGGTCAAAATAGCCTTAGCGGCATCCAGAACGTCAGCGTGATAGATCTTGGTTGTCAGCTGGGTAACATTCTGCTTCAGGCCATCCAATTCCAGAGTGGTCTGGGTGCGCTCCACATTGTCAATCTCCTTCAAAGCAAGAGCCAGATAGCGGTTCAGGAGTTCACTGAGCTTATCTTCATTGGGAAGGAGTTCCATTACATCCGTGATTGTTGCAGGCATTTCGATCGCGGCATCACCCAAGCTGAGCTCAACAAATGTTTCGCTGAGATCAGGTACTCCGGCCCAGAGGGTATCCTTGGACAGCAGCAAACACAAGGTAATGATCTGCGTATCAGAAAGGCCCAGACCCAGCTTCAGTTGTGTCAGTTCATTGGTTACGTCAATATCTGCAGCCAGGTCAACATTTGCCAAGAATGATAAATCCATCGTTGTGCCGGTCATCTGGGCAAGAGTGCCCTCTAACTGATCCAGAATCAACTCTCCAACCTGCAGGGAAATCTCTGCCTTGCCGCCGTAATTGTTTGTAAGGTCCCCATAAGCACCATAGGTGGAGACAATGGTATCGACGGCGCCATCCAACTCATTCAAGGTCAATGCCTGGAAATACTCTGGTGCGGAGAGATTTTCATATAACTTATCCTTATTCTCATTATTCTCATTCTTGCCGTTATTAGCAGGCGCACAGCCGGCGAGCATGCCGACACAGCCCAAAATAACCGCGGCCACCATCACGATGGCAAGAATGGAGCTAAGCAGCCTCTTCATATCAAAACTCTTCTTATTTGTACCAGTCATAATCGTCCACCGGTATAGTAATCTATACCCGCTCCTTTCCTGATATTATCCATATGCTGGACACAGATATTCTAGCACATTTGCCCGGTGTAGTCAACAAGAACAAGTGCGCATTGGAAACATTTGTCTTCCAAGGGGAAACAAAAGCGCCACCCACTTGGGTGGCGCTTTTGTTGGCGGAGAGTTAGGGATTCGAACCCTAGGTTCCTTTCGGAATCACTAGTTTTCAAGACTAGCTCCTTAAACCGCTCGGACAACTCTCCATTTTCGTAAATGATACCATTCAGGTTTCCAAAAGTCAAGTCTTGCAGATTCTCAATTTTTAACATCCGCACTTGATTTTTATGTCAATAAGAATTATGATGTAGATAGATTTTCCCATAACTTAAAGGAGGTTTCCTGCTATGATCCAACAGGCTGCTTTTATTGGCAAAAACAATATGCTCAAGGGCGCTCTTCACTGCCACACCACCCGCTCCGACGGCCGTGTTTCCCCTGAGGATGTTATGAAGATGCACAAGGAAAACGGTTATGATTTCCTGGCTCTCACCGATCATCGCCGCTACAATATGATGAATTTTGCTCCTGAGCTGGGTCTTACCATCATCCCCGGTATGGAGTTTGACAATGTAGGCCTGCAGGCCGACCACGGTTTCCGCTGCTTCCACACTGTCTGCCTGGGTCCCACAAAGGAAGATGGCAACGGCTTTGAGCACGATCAAGTCTTCGAATCCGCTAATGTCCCTGATCAGGAGAGCTATCAGCCCTACCTGGATGACATTCATGCCAAGAAGAACCTGACCATCTACTGCCACCCTGAGTGGAGCGGCACGCCCCCCAGATATTTCGACAAGATGAAGGGCAACTTCGCAATGGAGATCTGGAACACCGGCTGTGCTCAGGACAACAATATGGATATGGACGCTCTCTACTGGGACGATCTGCTGGGTCGTGGCATCCGCCTTTACGGTGTCGCTGTTGATGACGGACATGCCGCTCACGCCCATTGTAAGGGCTGGGTTATGGTCAATGCAGAGAATAATGTCAATTCCATTCTGAAGGCTCTGGAGGACGGTGCATTCTACTCCTCCTGCGGTCCGGAGATCTATGATTTCTATGTCAAGGACGGCCATTGCGTCATTGAGTGCTCCCCTGTCAAGAAGCTGCGCGTCCACTCCGATTGCCATCCCACCAAGGTCTGGCACGATCCCGATGGCAAACTCCTGACCTATGCTGCGTTTGACATCGAGTCCCACAATCAGGATTACGGCTATGTCCGTATGTCTATTATGGACGAAAACGGCAACTACGCCTGGACAAACCCCATCTTCCTGGACTAATGCTTAGGAATGAAAAACCACCCGAGGAATCGGGTGGTTTTTTACATTTCTTGTCTACCTTCCAGAGCGCGGGAAAGTGTTACTTCATCCGCATACTCAAGCTGGCTGCCCACCGGCACACCATAGGCAAGGCGGGTTACCTTGACCTCCATAGGCCGCAGCAGGCGGGAAATGTACATTGCGGTGGCTTCTCCTTCTGTATCCGGATTCGTAGCCATAATGACCTCACGCACCGCACCGCTGCCAACACGGCGCAGCAGTTCTTTGATGCGGATATCCTCCTGGGTTACGTGATTCAGCGGAGAGATCACACCGTGGAGCACGTGGTACACGCCGTTAAATTCCCGACTACGCTCCATCGCGATCACATCTTTGGCTTCTGCCACAACGCAGATCAGCCCCTGATCCCGGGAATCATCGTTACAGATAGGACAAACCTCCCGATCCGTCAGATTCTGACACACGGGGCAGGTATGCACCGTTTCCTTTGCCGACACAATAGCATCGGCAAAATTCTGAGCTTCCTCCATGGGAAGGCTGAGTACATAGAACGCAAGTCGCTGCGCTGTCTTACCGCCAATACCGGGTAATCGGGCAAACTGATCTGACAGCTCCTGCAGCGCCGCAGGAAAATACTG
Organism: Faecousia sp.; assembly: GCA_045630825.1. GTDB lineage: Bacteria > Bacillota > Clostridia > Oscillospirales > Oscillospiraceae > Faecousia. The sequence continues at coordinate 69,592 of JAZQTN010000058.1, forward strand.
CATAGTGCCTCCTTAAAACAGGCCGCCCAGATTCAAGCCACCGGTAAGGCGGGACATATTACTGGCAGCATCAGCATCGGCGGCGCGCATCGCCTCGTTAACTCCGGCAATGACCATATCCTGCAGCATTTCCACATCATCAGGATCCACAGCTTCAGGATTGATTTTCAGGTCTACCACTTCGTGCTTACCGTTTACGCTGGCAATAACCATACCGCCACCGGAAGTAGCGCTGTAAGTCTTGCTCTCCTGCTCTTCCTGCATCCGCAGCAGTTCCTGCTGCATCTTCTGTGCCTGCTTCATCATAGCAGCCTGATTCATACCGCCGGGCATTCCCCGGAAATTATTCTTAGCCATATAAATGCTCCTTACTCTTTGATCTTCACAATATCACTGTGTGCTCTGCCAAAATCGATCAGCTGCTGAAAGCCGGCGTTATTGCCCGGGGCAGCATTCTGATCCACAACCTCTGCCGTAACTGGTCTACTCAAGATTACGGATGCCTTCCGGGAAACCAGTTCCAAAACATCCGGCTTGTTGACCATTCCCGTAGCAAAGGTACTGTTGCACCTCAATATAACACGGTCTCCGACCAGTGTGCCCTCAACCGGGGCATTGGGCGATGCCACAAAAAAGCCTGACAGCGGTGGACGCAATTCCTGCCGAACAGCGCTGACAAGGTCAGTCCAGAAGCCAATAGGTGCCGTCTCCTCAGTTTTTTTCTCCGGCTGATGTTCCTCTTCCCAAGGCAAGTCATTTTCCGGCTCTGCTGCGGGTTCTTCCTTTGCTTCCTGTGTTTCTGCGGGCGCTGCCGGTGCCGGCACTGCCATTGTGAAACTTCCGCTTTTAATCTGTTCTTCCAGTCGTGTCAAACGGGCATTCAACGCTGTTGCATCCAACTGCAACTCTGGCTGACACAAACTGATAATACACAGCTCCGCGTCCATACGACGGCTGGCGCTGCGGGTAAACCCATTCAAAGTTTCCTCCAGCTTTTCCATCATCCGAACAAGTTCGCCGGCAGAAAATGCGTCCTTAAGCTTGGCAGCCTCTGCGTCATCAGCTACACCGGATAACATCGTAAGTCCCGCTCCCGGTGCCGTCTTAAGGATCAGCAAATCACGGGTAAGGCAAGCCAATTCATCCAGGAGCGCTCCCAGATCCTTTCCCTCTGCATATAGACGGTTAAACAGTTCCAGCGCATTTCGTGTATTGTGTTGAGCAATATAGCCCATCAGTTCGGCACAGTTCTGCTCACCCGCAATACCCAGACAGGCATAGACCTGCTGAGTAGTCAGTTCCCCCGCCGTGGCAGAGGCGCACTGATCCAAAAGGCTCAGGCCATCGCGTAGACCGCCGTCTGCCATCCGGGCCAATACTCTGGCTGCGGAATCATCCAGATCGATCTTTTCCTGATAAGCAACATACTGCAGCCGGGCGGCAATATCTTCCTGAGAGATCCGGCGGAAAGAAAACCGCTGGCATCTCGACAGTATGGTAGCCGGAACTTTGTGCAGTTCCGTCGTCGCCAAAATAAACAGCAAATGTTCCGGGGGCTCCTCAATGATCTTCAGCAGCGCATTGAAGGCAGCCACAGACAGCATATGCACCTCATCGATAATGTACACACGCATCTTCACCTGAGAAGGTGTATAGATAGCATCGTCCCGCAGGTCCCGGACATTATCAACGCCGTTGTTAGATGCTGCGTCGATCTCCAGAACATCCATACATGCACCGGAATCAATAGTCCGGCAGGCATCACAGCAGTTGCAGGGGTTTCCATCAAAGGGATTCAAACAGTTGACCGCTTTGGCAAGAATCTTTGCGCAACTGGTCTTACCTGTGCCACGTGAGCCGGTGAACAAATAGGCGTGGCTCATCTTTCCGGAGACCAACTGGGTCTTCAGAGTCTGGGTAACTGCCATCTGACCGGTTACATCATCAAAGGTCTGCGGCCGGTATTTTCTGTATAATGCCTGATAAGCCGACATATTTGCTCCGCCTTTCCACAAAAAATATGACCGGCTCATAACAAGATCGCACACCCACATTTGAACCTGCTGAATACCCGGAAGCAAGGCAGCCAACTCAGGAACGGCAGCCTCACGGCACACGAGAAGATCCGCTTAATGCTGCTTGGTTCCCCACCTGACATGGTTCACGGGATCTCGTTGCGTAAGACCATCCCCTCAACATCGCTTACGATGCTCAGACAGCACTCAAGCAGACCCTGGTGTGGGAATTCATCCCTGCTATAGCGGATTGCAGGTTACAGGGCACCGCTATCTCCCCGACTAGTGCGACCTTGTTACAAGCCGGTCAGCTGTAACAAGGTTATTCGATTACGGTTAACGGACCTTCTTCTCGATGAACTGAGCCAGTTCACCAAAGGTAGTAACCTTCTGATTTTCCAGATCCAGCTCAATGTTCAGCTCGGTTTCCAGGTCCATGATCATTTCCACGATGTCCAGAGAATCAATACCCAGGCTCTCAAAGGTGCTGTCCGGGGTGATGGATTCTGCATCCAGTTCCAGCTGCTTGGCAGCAAAAGCGACGAGTTTTTCGTACATAGTAGTTTCCTCCAAAGTTCTTTCTATAGGGAATTACTGCTATATATTTTAGTACAGTATGAGTCTTTTGTCAATGTTTCTTTTTGGTGCTACCCCTTAGATACGCTGCAGCAAATTGGATATATCTTCCGGTGAAAACATATATTTTTCATCGCAGAACTGGCACTCTACGGGGAAGGTTTTGCCCTCTTCCATAATTTCGGTCAGTTCCTGCTTGCCAAGACTGATCAGCGCCTGGGTTACCCGATCCCGGGAGCAATAGCACTTATATCCGATCTCCTGGGTCTCCATAAATACAATGCCCAGATCACCGCAGACCTGTCCCAGAATATCCTCCGGTGTCATTCCCTGCTCCAGCATTGCAGTAACTGCGCCGGCTCTCTGGATACCCTGCTCCAGTTTGTCAATAACCTCTTCCGGTGCGCCGGGCAGCAGCTGCAGCAAATAACCGCCGGCAACCTTTACGCTCAGATCTACATCCACAAGCACACCCAGCGCACATGCAGTAGGTGTCTGCTCACTTTGGGCAAAATAGGCAGTAACATCGTCGCCGATCTCACCGGAAACCAACTGGGTAGAACCAATATACGGCTCTTTCATCTGCAGATCCCGGATCACCGTCAATGTGCCACCCGTACCCACAGTTGCCCCGACATCCAGTTTGCCCGGATATTTCTCCACCAGCGGCACTTTAGGCTGGGTAACACAACCGCGAACATTGCCCTCAGGGTCCGACACACAGGTAATGGTTCCGATAGGGCCGCCGCCCCGGATCTGCAATGTCATAGAGCCATTTTCCACTTTTTGCATATTGCCCATCATGGAGCAGGCAGTCAATGCCCGGCCAAAAGCGGCAGTGGCATTTGCAGTAGTGCCGTGAATCTGCACCGCACGCTGCACCGTTTCTGTGGAGCAAATAGCGACGGCCTTAACAAAGCCGTCCATACTCATACCTCTTACCAAGTAGTCCTTCATTTGATTTTACCCTTTCTGGCGCTGAAATATATCCGTTGGTCCTTTTCAGTAGGTGAACCCGTATGGCGGTCGCCATATACGCGAATACCGGTAAATCCGGCATTTTTCAAATACCGCTCTAACTGTTGACGGGTGTAGGCGTACTCCTGATGCTCCTCAAAGCTGCGTTGCCAGGTTTTACCCTTGCGCTGGAACAGATCCATACCATAAGAGCATATGTTGGTCTTTTCATCGAATTCACCACGCCAAACGCAGTACACATCATCGTCCTCGTCCAAAAACACCTGTCCATCCATTGCCCGAAGCTTCTCCGGTGTATTCACATCGAAAATGAAAATACCGCCGGGATTCAGCGTCTGAAACACACGCTGAATCGCTTTTTCACAGTCATCTGGGTCCGTGATATAGTTCATACTGTCAAGTCCGCAGACAGCAAGATCGACAGCCCGAGGTAACCGAAGTGTCTGAAGTTTCTGGCAAACAAAGACGGGCGGCTTGTCAAGGCTCTGCGCCTTATCATACGCAACAGTCAACATATCCTCCGACATATCCACACCGGTAACCTGATAGCCACGCTGAGCCAGCAGCAGGCTCACAGAGCCCGTTCCACAAGCTAGATCAACCGCTGTCCTGGGCTTAACACCTTCCACATTCAGAATTGTATGATAAAACTCAACAACAGCGTCATAGTCCACATCATTTGTAAGCCGGTCATAGCTGACCGCTAAGTTTTTATATGCATCCATAGTCGATTCCTTAAAAAACATCCCGGGCAACGCCCGGGATGTTGTATTCTCCGCTATTAGCGCTTGAAGATGCTGAAGATCTCTTCGATGTCACCGATGTTGCCGGCAGCAGTCTTTTCGCCTGCGGGGGCAGCCTCAGTCTTGGCAGCAGTATCACGCTTCTGCTCAAAACCAGTGGCGATAACGGTAACCCGCATCTCATCCTCAAACTCATCAGTGTAGGTAGCGCCGAAGATAATGTTAGCTTCGGGATTTGCATTCTCCTGAACGATACCAGCAGCGGTCTCCACGTCATCCAGAGTCAGCTCAGCAGAACCGGTAACATTGACCAGAACGCCAGTAGCGCCGTTAATGGAGGTCTCCAGCAGAGGGCTATTGATAGCGGCCAGAGCAGCCTGCTCAGCCTTCTCGCGACCGGAAGCAGTGCCAACGCCCATATGTGCGCGGCCAGCGTCCTTCATAACTGCGGAAACGTCAGCGAAGTCCAGGTTGATGATAACGCGATCGGAGTAGCCAACCAGACCGGAGATAGAGGTAACAGCCTGTTTCAGAACATCATCAGCAATGCCGAATGCATTGGCAAAGGTAATCTTCTGATCAGTAACATACTTCAGGCGGTCGTTGGGGATGATGACCAGGGGGTCGACCTTCTCAGCCAGCTCTGCGATACCGCCCTCAGCCTGACGCATACGGTTTGCACCCTCAAATTTGAAGGGCTTAGTAACAACGCCGACAGTCAGGATACCTGCCTCGTGTGCCATATCAGCAACGATGGGAGCTGCGCCGGTTCCGGTGCCACCGCCCATACCGGCAGTGATAAATACCATATCGGTATTCTCCAGAACCTTTGCGATCTGTGCACGGCTTTCCTCAGCAGACTTTCTGCCGATCTCGGGCTTGGAGCCTGCGCCCATACCGCCGGTAAGCTTCTCACCGATCTGGAGCTTATTCTTGCAGTTAGACTTGTTCAGATCCTGCTTATCAGTGTTAATAACGATAAAATCAACGCCCTCAACACCAGCTTCAATCATACGGTTGATAACGTTGTTGCCTGCGCCGCCAACACCAATTACCTTGATCTTAACAACGCGCTCCTGAAACATTTCAGACATATGCTCTCCTCCTATGTATCGTTTCGCGGTCGGATACCCATACCGCTTCAAATTACAATTGTACCCCTATATTCTATCGTGAAAAATCCATTTGGTCAATATCAAATTTATAATATTTTCTGTTTTTCGGCAATAAATTTCGCAAATTTATCCAATTAAGCGAATTCCCGGAACAGAATGTTACCCAAATCACGGACATCCAGGATTCCCTCATCGTAATCGACCTGAGATATTGCCGCTTTCATCGTTTCAATCTTCATGCCCAACTGGTCGGTACCACCCAAAAGAATCTGGTACTGATGGCCATACCAAAGCTGGATATCCATCAGGTTACTTACATCAAGGCTGGCAATTTTGCCAATTACCTTATACTGTTCCAGGAAACCGGCAATGCTGATCACAGCCTTCAGCCGATCCTCTGCAGTAACTGTCAGCGGCGCATTTCCCGTGGCCGACTCCTGAGAGGCTACTGCCTGCTGCCCTACCACAGGATTCTGCAGCTGCAGACCCAGAATCATTGCATGGCGGCTTTCCTTACCGTCCAGTGCCTGTTCCACAATCTTACCCTCTGCGCTCATCAGCCACCAGTTTCCGTCGGAGGACTTCAGCGCATAAGTAACATCCACCTCTTCAATTTCAATCTTTACCGTATTCGGCAGTTTTATTCCGATACGGGCAGACTTCACATACGGAAGTGCGGAAATAATCTTTCCCGCAGCTCTTGTTCTGCCGAAGGTCAGCAGATGATCGCCGGATTTAATACCGGAAGCATCCTGTACCTCCTGCACCGTATACTTATCAAGCCCGGATACCTCGATGAATTCTACCTTGAAGAAAACGGAAAGTCCCAGCACAAGGGCCAGTACTACCGCTACCACGGTTACAAGGCGCAGTACCAGACGGTTTCTGTTAAAGGGCTTCGGCGGCAGATATACCACATCTGCAGAGATTCTGGATTCTTCCTTCCTCACCGTACGGCGTGCCGTTCTGGCTTTTTGGGTTGCCGCCTGCCGTGTTCTGGACTTTACGCCTGTCCGCCCGGCAGGGGGTCTTCTCTTTTGTTTGGTTTCCATAGCGTTCCCTTTCCCGGTCAGCTTTCGTGTTTTGTAATCTCGTCAAGAATATCGCAGATTCGCTCCGCACTGTCCAGAATAACATCCTTGCGAAGCGCAATACTCATCTGATCCCGGCGCTTTTGATCAGCCAGTAACATCTTTACTGTATCATACAGAGTTGCAGCTGTACAGTCTTTTTCCAGAAGCAGCACTGCGCCACCCCGGTCAGCCAGCACTCTGGCGTTTTTCTCCTGATGATTGTCGGTAACATTGGGTGATGGGATCAAGATTGCGGGCGTACCGGATGCTGCGATCTCGTTGCAGCTGGAAGCACCTGCACGACTGATAAATACGTCTGCCGCTGCCATCACGGTTGGCATATTGTAAATATATTCCCGCATATCCAGATTGGGCGTATTTTCAACATCAACGCCGTATTCCTTCACCTTTTCCGGCATCCATTCCCAACCGAATTTTCCGGTTGCGTGGATATGACGGAAAGCAAAGCCATCCGCTTTCTCCAGAGAAAGCATCTCGGCAACAGCCTCGTTCATCTTCTTGGCACCCAGACTGCCAAAAGCGGAAACAACCACAAGTTCATTACCAATGCCCAACTCTTTCCGGGCAGTCGCCTTATCCATATAGACAAATTCCCTGCGAATAGGCATACCTACGGTTTCCACCTTGTTGGGATGCTTGTAATGCTTGGCGCTTTCCGGGAAGCAAATCAACATTCGGGTAACTTTATCTGCCAGCATCCGGGTAGTCAAACCGGGCATTGCGTTACTTTCGTGAACGCAGGTGGGGATTTTCAGCAATGTACCCGCTTTCAGCGCAGGATAGCAGGCATAGCCGCCAGTGCCGATAATTGCATCTGCTCCGAATTCCCTGATAATCTTCTTACATTCATTGACCGCTTTCACTGTCTGGGAAACAGTTTTCAAATTCTTCTTAATTGCACTGAAGTTCTTGCCACGAACCATACCGCTGATCTCCAGACACTTCAGTTCAAAACCAGCCTTGGGAACAAGCTGTTCCTCCATATGGCCCTTTGCGCCGATAAACAGGATCTTGCTGTCCGGATGGCGCTCTCGCAGAATATTGGCAACTGCGATGGCAGGGTTGATGTGGCCGCCGGTACCTCCGCAGGTAAATATCACATTCATAGGGAAACCTCCTGTCTCTTTGTCTGATTACGCTGGCGGGAGATGCTTAATATTACGCCCATTTCTCCCAAATTCACTGCCAGCGCTGTGCCGCCATAGGAGAAAAACGGCAATGCAATTCCCGTTGACGGGAGCAAATTGGTTACAACACCTAAGTTGAGGATCGTCTGCACTGCGATCAAAGTGATCAGACCAGCTGCCAACACAGTGGAAAACCGATCCGACGCGTGAAGCGCAATCCAATACCCACGCAGAATCAGAGCGCTGAACAACGCAACAATCAAAATCGCGCCAAAAAGCCCCAATTCCTCGCAGATGATCGCAAAAATGTAATCATTATACTGAAACGGCAAGTACAGATACTTCTGTCTGGATTTGCCGAATCCCAGACCGAACAAACCGCCGGAGCCGATGGCATACAGCGATTGCAGAATCTGATACCCGGTATCCCCCGGGTCTTGCTCAGGATGCAGCCAGGCCGTAATCCGGTCGCCTGCATAGCCCATAAAAGAAATATACACCACAACAAACGCTGCGGCAATCCCCGCTCCCGCAAAAAGCCATTTCATCCGTGTGCCGGCAACAAACATCATCACAACCGCAACAGCACCCATCAGCATAATGGCCGAAAGATGCTTTTCCAGCGCCAGAGGCACCAGAATACCCATCAGCGCCGCACTGAAACCAAGTACGCCATACCGGAATTTACCGGCATCTGCCCCAAATTTTCGGGTTAGACGGGCAAAGAGTACGATCATTGTAAATTTTGCAATTTCCGACGGTTGAAACTGGATACCACCGATGTTGATCCACCGGGTAGCGCCGTTGACAGATTGCCCCATTACCAGCACAGACAGCAGCAGCAAAATGCTGACCCCGTAAACGGGCCAGGCATACCGAAACCAGAAATCTGACGGAATACGGCTGAAGAAAAACATACAGACCAGACCAAGTCCCGCGCAAACCGCCTGCTTTTGCAGGTATTTTGTGGAGATGGTGTAGCCGGTATCATACTGACTTTGGGCAAAACTTGCGCTATAAAGCATAATCAGCCCCACAGTCAAAAGCAACAAAAGCAGTATCAAGAACGGGATGTCCACACTTTCGCCTGCCCGAAACCGGTGGCGGTCCTCTTTGGCATACAGAGTTTTCCCTGCTGCCATAAAAGTCTCCTTTCAGCGAACGGTCAATTCATAGAAAAGCCCTGAACACCCAGCCAGGCGATCAGACACATAATAACACAAACAGCCGTGAAAACGAGAACAATCTTAACCTCTTTCCAGCCGCTCATTTCAAAGTGATGGTGAATGGGGGACATTTTAAACAACCGCTTACCGTGGGTCAGTTTGAAATACCCGACCTGCAGAATAACGGACAGTGTTTCCATAAAGTAAACAAAACCCACGAGAACCAGGATCAGCGGCATATTCAACGCAAAGGCCAGCGCACACACAGCGCCGCCCAGAAACAGCGATCCGGTATCGCCCATAAACACTTTTGCCGGATGCCAGTTATAGAACAGATATGCGATCAGCGCACCCACCAATGCTGCTGGCATCAGCGCAAGATCCATCTTCTGCTGTACAAATGCAGCCGCTGTAAAAAACACCATTACGGGAACAGTAACGCTTCCGCAAAGGCCGTCAATTCCATCAGTAAGATTCACTGCGTTGACGCAGCCGACCATAATAAACATTGAAAGGAAGATATACAGCATCGGATGCATTTCAACCGTGATGTTTACAAAAGGAATATACAGTTTGGTTTCCAGCGTCCCCTGCAGCTTCAGGGCATACAGGAACAGTGCAGATACCGCCAGCTGCAGCAACATCTTCTGAATAGCTGTCAGTCCCAAATTTCGCTTGTATTTGACCTTGGTAAAATCATCCAGAAATCCGATAAGGCCGAAACACAGTGCCAACGCCAGAACATAAAACACAGAATAGTCCTGCATTATGGGAGTCGCAATCAGCAGGCAGATAATCAATGCAAAAATAAACATCAGGCCGCCCATCATCGGCGTTCCGGCTTTATTATTGTGCCATGTAGGACCGATCTCACGAATGGATTGCCCCGCCTTCAGTGCCCGAAGCACCGGCAGAAGCAAATAGCCAATGAGTCCACTGAGGGCGCAGGCGATCAGCGCTGTAACGATGATTTTCGTCATATCTAAATCCTCCGCTTATGTATCTTCCGTCTGGGAAAGGTATTGCGCCACAACCTCACGCTCGTCCAGATGGTGCTTAATACCGTGGATCTCCTGATAGGTTTCGTGGCCCTTGCCTGCCAGTACAATCATATCATCTTTTTGTGCAATGTCCATAGCATAGGCAATCGCTTTTTTGCGGTCTTCAATCACAACATATTCACCCATATCAGGCGTAATACCTTGCAAAATATCCTCAATAATAGCCATAGGAACTTCTGTGCGGGGGTTATCCGAGGTGATCACCGCAATATCCGACAGTTTTGTACCGATAGCGCCCATAACAGGACGCTTGATAGGATCCCGGTCGCCGCCGCAGCCAAACACAGCAATCAGCCGTCCTTTGCAAAAATCACGGACAGAGGTCAGCACCTTTTCAAGGCCATCGGGGGTGTGGGCATAGTCGATCAGGACCGTAAAGTCCTTACCTGGTGTGGGAACAACCTCGATTCTTCCCTTTACGCCGGCGGCATTTGCCAGCGCTTTCGCAGAATCAGCAAGAGAAATACCCAATTGCAAAGCAATGCCCAGCACCGTCAGCGCATTACAAACCGTAAATCTTCCGGGAATCGGCAAGCTTACCTTTGCACGTTCCGCAGCGGTAACGGCAATAAAAGACACGCCGTCTGCATAAAGCTGAACATCCTCTGCAACGAGATCGCCGTTGGCCACAGATGTGGTTAATACAGCACATTCCGCATTTGCACGGATGCGCGCAAAGTAGGCGTCATCCTGATTCAAAACGGCTTTATCACAGCGCTTAAACAGCTGCGCCTTGGTATCGCAGTAGTTTTCCATCGTCTTATGGAAATCCAAATGATCTTCCGTCAGATTGGTAAAGGCCGCCACATCAAAGTGGACACCGCCAACCCGCTCCAGAGCAATTGCGTGAGAGGAAACCTCCATCACTACATGGGTGCAGCCGGCATCGCGCATTTTTGCAAACAGGCTCTGCAGTTCAAAACTCTCCGGTGTAGTGGGTGTTGTGCGGTTAGAAGGAACGGCAACATCGCCGATAAGATCACCCATAGTACCGACAAGGCCCACCTTTGTGCCAGGTATTGATTCCAAAACCTGCTTCAGCAGCAGTGTTACAGAAGTCTTTCCATTGGTACCGGTAACGCCGATAATACACATATTCTTTGCAGGATTACCGAAATAATTGCAACCGATTTGTGCCAGCGCCAGCCGGTCCGACCGGACCAGAATATAGGGCACATCCAGCGCAGGCTTGCTTGCCGTTACAACTACCGCTGCGCCCCTTTCCATTGCCATAGGGATGAAGCGGTTGCCGTCGGTAGCAAAGCCGGATACAGCAACAAACAGCGCTCCTTCCTCCACCTTGCGGGAATCATAGGCAACCTGCTTAATATTCAGTTCCATATTGGCTGTGGATTCCAGAATCTCCACACCTTGCAGCAGCTCTTTCAGCTTCATATGCTTGTTTTGCCTCCTTAGTCGGCAGCCTTTGTATCGGCAAATTCCAAACGAATTGTTGTTCCAATATTTACGGTATCTCCAGGCACAACACTTTGCGCTGTTACAGTTACTTTTGGCGAAAGATCATTGTTTCCTGCCACCAGAATGTACAGTCCCAACTGGGCAGCCGCATCGGCGGCCTGCTGGCGGTTCATTCCGATAAAATTCGGTACAGGCACGCAGTCTGACGGGGCTTCTTCCCCCAGATAAATCAGCACCTGACTGTTTCCGGAAATTTGCTGGCCTGGGGCAGGAATCTGCGCAGTAACAGTCTCCCCTGTTCCGATAGCGCGGGCTGTGAGTGATTGCTCCTTCAGCAATTTCTCCGCGTCCTTGGGTGTCATTCCCGTCAGATCATTCATAATAACAATCTTACCTGATGCATCTTCCTCAGAGAAAGTCTGTTTCACACCCAGGTATGGCAAAATGTCAGCCATCACTGAACCCACCGTAGGAGCAGCCATAACACCTCCGGAAATGTATATCCCGGTCTGCCGGGACGGGGTGTCCAACGCTACTAATACAATATACTCCGGATTGTCCATTGGCGCAACCCCTACAAATGATACGATTTTATCCAGTACGCGTTGGCCATTCTCGTCAAATATGTCTATTTTTTCACTTGTGCCGGTCTTTCCACCTATGGAATATCCGGCAACAGAGGCATTTTTTGCCGTCCCCTCTGTTACCACCGAGGTCAGGAGGGCACACATTGTCTTGGACGTTTCGTTGCTGATAACCTGCCGGATAACAGTAGGCTCCTGTTTCAGCACCGTGGTGCCATTGGCGTCCACAACCTCCGAAACGATGTAGGGTTCTAACAGATAACCCCCGTTGACAACAGAGGCGATCGCGCGGACAAGCTGGATCGGTGTAAGTTTAAATGTCTGCCCAAAGGAACCGGATGTCAAGGATGCTGTTCCCCACTTATCTGTATTGATAACCAACTCTTTGTCGAAAAACACACCTTTGCTCTCGCCGCTCAGATCGATACCCGTCTTTTCCGTAACGCCGAAACGCTGAATGTAGTCGTAAAAGCGCTCGCCGCCCAGCTTTAGTGCAATATGTGCGAAGGCAAGGTTGCAGGAGTTTTGCAAAGCCTGCGGCGTTTTCTGCGCACCGTGTCCCGTAGAACGCCAGCAGTGCAGGCGCTGTGCTCTGCCAGGGATCTGCTCCGCACCGGAGCAGTGAAATGCCGTATCCAAGGTAATGGCGCCGCTATCCAGTGCCGCCGCCATAGTCATTACCTTAAAGGTGGAGCCCGGCTCATAGCCATCGGACAGACACCGGTTGCGCCACTGTTTTAATCTTGCCTCGTTCAGGGCTTTTTGATAGACCTCTTTTCCCTCACCGGAGGCCAGATAATCAAGGCGCATCTGCTCCAACGATTGGGCTGTTTCCGTATCCGCTATCTCCAAATACTGGTTGGGGTCATAAGCCCCCAAGGTGGCCATCGCCAGGATTTCTCCGGTCTTTACATTCATTACGATGCCAAAAGCGCCGTTTTGCACATCATATTTGTCAATTGCGGTCTGCATTTGCTTTTCCAGGCAAGCCTGTACTGTGGTATCCAAAGTCAGGATAATATCGTTCCCCGGCCGGGACGCCACATATTTTTCATAAGAGAAGGGCATATCCATCTCGTTGTTGCCCTTGGTGGTGATTACCTTACCCGCGTTACCTTCCAGATATCTGTTATAAGCTGCCTCAATGCCTTCTGAGCCGGTATTGGAGGCATTGGTGAAACCAATCACCTGGGATGCAAGGCTGCCGTAAGGATAGGCCCGGCGGGAATTGGGTTCCAAATGGATGCCGGAAATTCTGTTTTCATTAATGTACGCCCGAATTTGAGAAGCGGTCTCTTCTTCTACCCGGTCAGCTATCAACTGATAGCGCTTGGTCAGATCCTTCGCCTTCTCCTCAATCATTACAGAATCCAATTCCAGAAGTTCACCAAGCTTTTGAGAAATAGCATAGGTATCCGCCTTGGATTGCTTTAGTTCGTGGGGGTCAAGATATATGTTTTCTACACTAACCGACGCGGCCAGAACATTCATATTCCGGTCATAGATCGTACCCCGGTCGGCGGTAACGCCGGTGGTACGGGTCTGATTGCGAAGCGCCAGTTGCGAATATTGGTCATAGCTGCGAATCATCAGGAAATGCAGCCGCAATCCCACCGGTACAAACGCCCCAATGGCCAACACTGCCATCACCGCCAATATTCGGCGATGATGTCCCGAGTCTGCCCGCACGCGGGCATATTCCTTTCCTTTGCTGCGCTTCATAGAACACCGGCCTTTCTGGTCTGCAATCATCAAATGGGCAGCAAGGGAACCCCTCGCTGCCCATTGCAGCTGCTAATACCATAGTATTGCCGGCGGCTTAGTTTATGCAAACAAGCCTACAAGAAATGTATAAACTGTTTCCCACACTGTGGGTTCTTCTACCGGCTGTGAAACCGGCATGGAAATTTGAATATGCTGTGCATGCTCAATGGGGATCATACCCATCTGGGTGGCAATCAAACGGATTTCTTCCGGATCAAATCCGGCGTGGTACTGTTCATCCAGCGCTCTGTTCTGCTCTTTTAGCTGCAGAACATAGGACTGCATCTGCACAGCCTGCTTTTTAGCGCTGCCCAGCTGGAGCAAACCCACCACCATCATAATCAGCATAACAAGGGCGAGAAAAACACCTACAACCGCCACAGGATCCACACGAATCAGGATCTTCTTGCGCTTGCGCTGCTTCGGCTGAGGCACAGCCTGCTTTTTCTTGGGCGCAGACACCGTATCCAGCTTATATGCCGAACTGCCTGCACTATAGAAATTGATATAGCGCACTTCTGCTTTTCTTGCCATTTTTCTCACTCCTTTGTGTGGCCAAAGGCTTATATCTTCTCACATACCCGAAGCTTTGCGCTGCGGGATCTGGGGTTTTGCTCCAATTCTTCACTGCCGGCAACAACCGGCTTTCTTGTGATCAATTTAACCTGCGGTTTCTTTCCGCATACGCACACCGGGAAGTTGGGCGGGCAGGTACAACCCTTGGCGGCATCTGCCATACCGTTCTTCACGATACGGTCTTCCAGCGAGTGGAATGTGATGATAGCCAGCCGTCCGCCGGGATTTAGTCTGGGGATCGCCGCGTCCATCACTTTATGCACAGCGCCAAGTTCGTCATTGACTGCAATTCGAATTGCCTGGAATGAACGCTTTGCCGGATGCTGTTTTTCCCGGAGTGCCGCGGCAGGCATTGCCGAGCGGATCGCATCTACAAGCTCCAATGTGGTATTGATGGGAGCTTCCTCTCTGCGGCGGCAGATGTTTGCTGCAATCTGAGGTGCATAACGCTCCTCGCCGTAATCAAAGAGGATTCTTCTGAGTTCCTCATAAGACCAAGTGTTTACAACGGTATGGGCGGTTATAGGATCGCCGTTATCCATACGCATATCTAGCGGTGCATCTACCATATAGGAAAACCCCCGATCCCCATCATCCAACTGTGGGGACGATACTCCGAGATCCAGCAGAACGCCGTCTACGCCATCAATACCGAGATCATCCAGCACCTTGTCTATCTCACAAAAGTTGCTGTGGACCAGCGTTACCCGGTCTGCACAGGGCTTCAACCGCTCCCCTGCTGCCTTCAGCGCGATGGGATCCCGGTCAATACCGATGAGTCGTCCGGTGGTAAGCCGCTTGGCAATCCGGCTGGAGTGGCCCGCACCGCCGAGAGTGCCGTCCACATAAATGCCGTCTTCCTTAATATTCAATCCGTCCAGACATTCATTTAACAGAACGGATATATGATGAAACTCTTTCATAGTCCAATCGCCTCCAGAGATGCCAGCAGCTTCTCGGGGGTAAGGTTCTCTGCTTCAAAGCGTGCAAACTCTTCTGCATCCCAGATCTCCGCCTGCCCTGCCCGGCCCACAATCATCACTTCCCGATTGATACCGGCAAAGTCCAACAGGTTCTGGGTCAAGGTAAAACGGAACTGCTTATCAGGCTCGCACAGTGCAGCATTCATAAAGATCAGGCTGGTAGCAGCGCCCTTCTGGGAAATGGGTAATTGGTTGTAGTTATCGCTGAGGACCTGCCAGTCTTCGGCAGTGTAAACGGTCAGGCAACGATGACCGCAGTTGACACCAAGCGTTACATAGAAACTACCGGTCAGCTCCATACGCAGCTTCGCGGGAACGAACAAACGATTCTTATCATCCAGTTTTGCAGGGAATTTACCGATCATCGTGGCTCACCTCCTCCATTTTACTCCACTTTGCAACCATTTTGCTCCACTTAACCACAGTATAATCCCTGCTTCTTAAAAAATCAACCTTTTTTTACAAATTTTTCGAGATTTTTTACAAAAAACCGGCGATTTTCTAATTTTTAGTACATTTGTTCTATATAAGCGCTCTTAAAAATGAAACGAAAGCTCCTCCCCTTTCAAATCGCCCTGAATTTTACTGCATTTTCTTCCTGTCCGAATCAAAAAGTCCGACAGCACACCCTCCACCTGCTGTTCTACCAACCGGCGCATATGCCGGGCTCCATCCTTGGCACTGCACTGTTTGCTCAAATGTTGTGCCAGTTCCTTTGGCAGAATCAGCTGTACTCCAGTTTTGTTCATCCGCTGCTGCAGCAGGGTCAGGTACTTTTGGGCAATCGCCTCCATTGCGCCGTCATTAAGCGGAGCAAAGCAAACAATTCTGTCAAGTCTACCCAAAAACTCCGGTGTGAACGTGTGGCTCAACGCCGCTTCCGTTTCCTTTTCTCTCCCGGCTGGCCGGAAGCCCAGTCCATCACTGCGGAGCTGACCTCCCACATTGGAGGTCATCACTACAATAGCATTACGAAAGCTGACTCTGCGGCCGTTCGAGTCCGTCAGCTGCCCCTCTTCCATAATCTGCAACAAAATACCCGTTACATCCGGATGCGCCTTTTCAAGCTCATCCAGAAGCACCAGACAGTAGGGTTTTCTTCGCACCGCCTCAGTCAGCTTGCCGCCCTCCTCATATCCCACATAGCCGGGAGGTGCACCGATAAGACGGGAAACAGAATGTTTCTCCATATATTCCGTCATATCCAGTCGGATCATCGCATCCTTGCAGCCAAAGAGTTCCTCTGCCAACGCCCGGCAAAGTTCCGTTTTTCCTACGCCCGTTGGACCTGTAAACAACAAACATGCTACTGGGCGATCTGCATCCCGAACTCCGGAAAAGCCCCTGCGCACCGCCTCCGCTGCCGCACGAACAGCTTCCCGCTGTCCTACCACCTTTTCCCCCAACCGATCATCCAGATGCAACAGCCGATCCCGCTCATTGGCTGTCAGGCTTCCCACCGGGATGCCCGTTCTTGCAGACACAGCCCATGCCACATCTGCGCCGCTGACACTTCGGCTGCGTCCAACGCTGCTGCGGGAGGCCAATTTCTGCATCTTATCCCGCAATTCTGCCGCTTTTTCAAATTTGCTCTCTCGGACCGCCTCGTTAAGTTCCTGCTCCAATTCCTGCCGGGATGTGCCATTCTTTCCCTGATGCAGTTCTTCCATCCTGGCATGGGATGCACCCTCATCCAGCAAATCAATAGCCTTATCCGGCAAATACAGATCCGGCAGATACCGGACGGACAGCCGTATTGCTTCATTAATTGCTTCATCGCTAATCCTCAGATGATGGTGCCGTTCCAGGCCCGGCTTTAACCCTCTTAAGATCGCTCCCGTTGCCTCAACAGAAGGCTGTTCCACCATCACCGGTCGAAATCTACGGTCCAACGCCGGATCTTTTTCAATAAACTTGCGATATTCCGTCAGTGTCGTAGCGCCCAACATCTGTAGTTCTCCACGACCAAGGGCAGGCTTAAAGATATTGGCAGCATCAATGGCGCCTTCTGCCGCGCCGGCACCTACGATGGTATGCATCTCATCCACAAACAGGATCACATCCCCATTACGGCGCACTTCTGCCAGAACATCTCTCAGACGTTCCTCAAACTCACCCCGGTATTTTGTACCGGCCACCAAATTGGCCATATTCAGACTGACCAGACGCTTATCCTTCAGTTGAGGCGGGACATTACCCATCGCCATACGTTGCGCAAGTCCTTCTGCGATTGCTGTCTTGCCCACACCCGGTTCACCAATTAAAGCCGGATTGTTTTTGTTCTTACGGCTTAGAATTCCTATAACCGTATCAATCTCCCGCTCTCTTCCCACCACCGGCTCCATGCTCGACGCCTTGAGGATAAGATCCTCGCTGAATTGCTCCAAAAGTTTCGTAGATACCGCCTCCTTTTTTTGCCTGACTGTTCCGGCTGTCTGCCATTGCAGATAGTCCACCGTCCTTGTAAACACTTCATCTGCATCCACCCGGGCAATACAAAGCAGTTCCAACGCTGCCGATTTTCGGCACCGGAGCATTGCCAGCAAAAGATGGGTGCAGTCCACTTCCTTACTCCCCAGGCGGATTGCCTCCTTACCGGCGGAGTATAAAATTTTCTTTGCAGACTGTGTAAAGCCTTGCGGCAAGGGAAGACTCGCCGTTCCTACGCCATACAAAAGCGATGCCATCCGATCCGTAACAGTCGGATCCAGACCCGCACCGCTGAGTATGCGCCCCGGCCAACTCTGACACTCCAGCATTGCCAGCAGGATATGCTCGCTGCCAACATAGCTGTGTCCCCGCCTGCGAGCCTGGGCAAACGCAGTGCGTAGCAGCTGGTCGGCATCCCGGGTATAATTCATAGCGATCCCCTCCCTATCGGGAGATTCTCACCATCACCCGGAGAAAATATACGAATGTTTTTGAAAAAAGGAATTGCATTTTCCAAAATCCGTGCTAGAATAGACTTGCATAGCGTGATTCGCAAATGCGCAAAAACATATATTGGAGGAAAGATTCATGGCTTACAATATCACTGATGCTTGTGTCAAGTGCGGCGCTTGCGCTGACAACTGCCCCGTTGAGGCTATTTCCGAGGGCGAAGACAAGTTTGTCATCGATGCTGATATCTGTGTCAGCTGCGGCGCTTGTGCTGACAGCTGCCCCACCGAAGCTATCGAGGAAGGCTGATTCATTTGAATCCGCAGTCAGTCTGCGCCACCGGTATCCCGGTTCGCGCAGACTGATTTTTTATAACAAGCAACGGAGGATGCTATGGAATACCTGCAAAACGGATACAGCCTGAATATCGCCCCCGGAACTTTTCCTCTGAGTACAGATTCAATTTTGCTGACCGATTTTGTCAAACTACCGAAACAAGCCAAGGTTTTGGATATGGGTTCCGGCTGTGGTACGCTGGGACTTCTGCTTTGTGCAAAAGACAGTGATTGCTCCGTTACAGGAATTGAACTTGAAGATATTGCCCACGCCGCCGCATTGGAAAACGCTGAACGCAATGCGCTGCAACACCGTCTTTTCAGTATATGCTGCGATCTTCGCACCATCCCTACCCGTTTCCCATCCGGCAACTTTCATTGCTGTGTGTCCAATCCTCCCTACTTTACAGGTGGCCCAGCCAGCAAGACTGCGCCCCAGGCCCGGCGAGATGACAACTGCACCATTCAGGAACTTTTTGCCGCAGCAGCCTGGGCTGTCCGCTACGGCGGTGATTTTTATATTGTCCACAAGCCCGAACGGTTGGCTGAAATCTGTGCTTGCGCCGCGTCCAGCGGTCTGGAGCCAAAGCGGCTACGTCTTGTTCGCCACAGCCCTAATTCCGAGGTCAGCCTGATCCTGCTGCAATGCAGAAAAGGCGGCAAGCCCGGACTTATCTGGGAAGAGCTGTCTCTGCACAATGCCGACGGCACACCATCAGACAGCTACAAGAAAATTTATCATCTTTAGGAGGCTACATATGGCCGGTATGCTATATCTTGTCCCCACCCCCATCGGCAATCTTGGTGACATTTCCATCCGCTGCAAACAGACGCTGGAAAGCGTTGACTTTATCGCTGCGGAGGATACGCGTGTTACGCTGAAGCTTCTAAATCATCTGGGTATCAAAAAAAGCCTTGTCAGCTACTACGAGCATAACAAGGCATTTAAGGGTAATATTATTTTAGACCGGATCCTTGCAGGCGAAACCTGCGCGCTGGTATCGGATGCCGGCAGTCCCGCCATTTCCGATCCCGGTGAAGAACTGGTTATGCTGTGCGCCCAGAATGGGATCACAGTCTGCGCCATTCCCGGTCCTTGCGCTGTCATTACAGCGTTAAGTATTTCCGGGCAAACCACCGGAAGATTCTGCTTCGAGGGCTTTTTGTCCACAGCAAAAAAGAGTCGCCGTGACCATCTGGAATCCCTGATTGGTGAAACCCGTACAATGATCTTCTACGAAGCGCCCCACAAGCTGCTGAATACTTTGGAGGATATGGCGTCGGTATTTGGTGAAGACCGCCCCATTAGTCTTTGCCGGGAGTTGACAAAGCTTCACGAAGAGGTGATCCGCACCACCTTAGGCGAAGCAGTAGCGAAATACACTGAAAATCCCCCTAAGGGTGAATTTGTTCTAGTTGTCGCCGGCACACCGGCTCAGGAAAAGGCCCAATTCACCGCCGAGGATGCGGTGGCCCGAGTTGCGGAGCTGATGGCAGAGGGTATCTCCCGTAAAGATGCGGTCAAGCAAGCCGCCAAGGAACTGGATCTGCCAAAAAATGTGGTCTACAACGCCGCATTGAATTTGGAACAAAGAAATGTATAAAGAAAAATTCTCCCGGGCAAGCTAGTCTTGACCGGGAGAAAAAAGTTTTTAAAACAGGAAAAATTAGCTTGACTTTTGTCCGAAAACAGGTATAATGATATCCGTGCTTGGCACATACTGCCGACATAGAGGATTAGTGTAACGGTAGCACACCGGACTCTGACTCCGTTCGCGGGGGTTCGAATCCCTCATCCTCTGCCAAAAATGCAGATACCCAAATGGGTATCTGCATTTTTATTATTCCGCTTCCCAAGGGAAAGGTTTGCCTTTCAGCACTTCATTTTTCAGGTATGAGAAAGTTTCTTTCTCTCCCTTTTCAGCCAGCATCGTCAAGACATATTCCAATTCTTGCTTTGTCTGAGGGTGCATCAGCTCCCGCTCACGGCTCCTTTGGAAATATTCCAATGCGGAGCTGGGATGATACCTCTCGCCTTCATAGACCTTGCAGGCAGCTCTGCGGTCCATTACCATTTCCGCCAGATACTTTCTGGGCATTGGGATGGACTCGTAGTTGCGTGTTGAACGGTTCATATCCGTCCAGTATTCATAATGATGCCGATTACGGCCCTTATGGTGCATCCAGGCCTCGCTATAGCCCTTATCGTCCCGCTCTGCGGCATTGGGGCTGCGGACGCCCTGGAAATATTTCGCGCCCACACGAAACTCCGTAGGCGAATATTTGGACAGATCGTGGACAAGTCCCTGCCAGTAAAGTCCCACGCGGAAACATCCGCCCCGCACCAGCCAGCGATGCCGGGTTATGGTTACAAAATGCATCCAAGCCTTCATACAGATCTCCTAACAATATACCGATTAACCATCACGGTGTCCTTTTTCAGCGGCCGCTGATCTTCTTCTGTTTTCAAGAACTGCCCCGCGCATTTTTTGATGACCTTGTTTGAGCCGATGTTTTCCACCTGGGCATCAATGCGAACTTCGCCATATCCTATGGCAAACAGCAGTGTCAGCACACACTTGCAGGCTTCCGTCATATATCCCCTGCCCCAATACTCACGACTCATCGCATAACCGATGACCGGAGTGCCGTCCAGATAGCCCACCACATCAATACCGCCGATGAGCTTGCCGCTGTCTTTCAGAACGATAGCAAAGTTCAGCCGTTCCGGTTTCTCGTACTGAGCAACCCACTGACTTACAATCCGCTTGGTGATCTCAACATTTTCGTGCGGCGGCCAGGTCAGATATTTCGTAACTTCCGGGTCATTGGCCCAGCCATAAAACATAGCTTCCGCATCATTCAGTGTAAAAGGTCTTAAAATCAGTCTTTCGGTTTCCAATGTCAGTCGCATACGATCACCTCTTTGCTTCAACATGATCGCATTATAGCATACCCAAATTGGTTTGTAAATCGCAATAAGAATGCCGCCTGGAGCAAGGTTGCCGAAGCCTCCATTTCCCGCTCCGACTTTACCTGCAAAGTTCTTCGCCCCATTACTGAAGAGGACACTGCTTATTGGACTTCCCAAACAAAAAAGCGCGAAGAAAAGCAGCGGCTTTAAGGCCGCTGCTTTTTTGTTTTTGGCTGATAACGCATATCGCTGACAGAATAGACCGTTACAAAAGCCTTAGGATCCACCTTGTGGACAAAATCCATCAGACGCCGATACTCATTCTTATCCACGATGGTAACCATTTCACAATTCGGCTTTTTGTCGTAAGCACCGATGATCTCATTTAAGGTTGCGCCGCTGTGGAGATCATAGAGCACAAAATCCACAATAACGTCCAGCTCTTTGGAAATCACGCACACCCGACGCTTGATATTGACACCGAAAATAAAATGGTCCAGCAACATACCGCCAAAATATGTGCCCAACAAGCTGAGAACAACAGTCTTGCTGTCATAACACAGTGCAGATGACAGCGCTACGGCGATACCGGAATAAGACATTGCCTTACCCAGATCCATCTTCAGGTACTTGTTCATAATCTTCGCCACAATATCCAGTCCGCCGGAAGAAGCATTCCGCGGGAACAAAATGGAAAGCCCCACGCCTACCACCAGAATATAGCAGATCACATCCAGCAGCGGGTCTTGAGTAATGGACTGAAAATCAGGAAAAATCCACTCAAACAAGCCAATAATCAACGGCATCAGTACGGAACAGTAAACGGTCTTCACGCCAAACTCCGGCCCAACAAGAAGAAAACCGATGATCAGTAGTCCCACATTCATAGTCAGCGTAATTGTAGAGACCGACAGCGGGATAAAGTTACTCAGCACCATTGCCAGTGCTGCACCGCTGCCCACGGATACATGGCTGGGCAGCATAAAAAAGAAAACTGCCGCAGCCACAATTGCCGTACCAACCGTAATGATTGTAAACTCTTTGATAGTCTTGCGAATTTTCATAAGGATACCTTCTTTTTAGATTCGCTTCCAGGTTCTTCTGTTAAACAAGATCAGTACCGGAAAAATCTCCAATCTGCCAATCAGCATCATCAGTGCTAGTATAATTTTAGAAACAGCGCTGAAATCAGCATAACTGGCGTAAGGACCAATAGCTTCAAACGCCGGGCCAATATTGGAAATACAGGCCAACACCGCTGAAAAATTGCTAAAGAAACCGTGTGTAACTGTGTTGCATCCCACATCCGATACAATGCTCACCGTTTGTCCATTTGCAGGGTCAAAGGACAAGATAAATACCGCTGCAAGTAACAGGAAGAAATACAGTGTAACGAAACCAAAAACATCATTGATAGTCTTCTGCTCCAGACTCTTGCCCTCAAACTTTGCCTTGGGTACATAGCGAGGGTTGATGAGCTTTCTAACATTGATATAAGCGCCCTTCATCGCAATAACGATTCTGGACACCTTGATGCCACCGGCGGTGGAACCTGCCATTGCGCCACAGAACATTATCATCACAAGGACTGTCTTTGCAAGCATCGGCCAAACATCGTAATCCTGCGTGGTATAGCCCGTTGTCGTTACTAAAGAGGCAATCTGGAACAATGAATGTCTAAACATTTCCTCAACAGTATACGTCTGCGGAAATGATTCAAAGCATGCAACAAGGCTCAAAAAGACAAAACCTACCGCCGCAGCAACCAAAACCACATAGCTACGCAGCTCCTCACTGCGGAACACATCCCGTGCCTTGCCAATCAACAGCAGATAATACAGGCTGAAATTACAGCCATACAGCAGCAGAAAAATGGAAATCACATACTGAGAATATGGACTATACAGCTTCATACTACCCGGGATAAAGCCAAATCCTCCTGTGCCTGCGCTGCCAAAAGTCGTCAGCAAGCTGAAAAAGAATTTATCATTTTCATAACCGGGAATAGGCTTATCCAGCATCAACAGTGTAACTTGCAGTACTGTCAAGCCCAAATAGATTAAATACAAAATCCTGGTTGTTACCCGCATTTTGGAAACAATCTTACCAACCTGCGGTCCGGGGCTTTCCGCCCGCAAAAGGTGCATTGAAGAGCCGTCGTCGCTCTCCGGTATGAAGATGAGCACAAACACCAAAATGCCCATACCGCCAATCCAATGGGAAAAGCTGCGCCAAAAAAGTGTGGATCGAGACATTAATGAAACATCCGTTGCGATACTTGCACCCGTAGTAGTGAAACCTGAGATGATCTCAAAGCAAGCATCCACATAATTTGGAATATCCCCATTGATTACAAAGGGAACTGCGCCAAACAATGCCATTACCACCCACACCAGTGCAGTCAGTGCAAAGCCTTCTTTCTGGTATAGGGTATTGCGCGTCGGTTTCAGCAGTTGCAGAAGCAATCCCGCAACAGTCAGAATCACGATTGGGACAGCAAATGCCAACTTATTCAGCAACGATTCACGGTAAATCAGGCTGACCGCAAGGGGAGCCAGCATCAAAACTGCCTCCAGGATCATAATCTTACCCAGAATCTTTCCTATCTTCCTATAGCTCATACTTCACCTTATTCAAAAATATCGTTCAGATCATCAAAATTTTTCTGCGTGGTTACAACTACCACATTATCCCCCAGTTTAATCTCTGCATTGCCGTCAGGGATAATGATCTCATTCTGGCGAATAATACAAGCCACCAGACAGCCTTTTTTGAGCTGTAACTCTCGTAGGGGCTTATTGTAGAAGCGTTCCTCCCGCTTGGCAGAGAACTCCAGTGCTTCGACCTGATCATTAACCAGCTGATACATAGTCAGAACATTACTTCCCACCGTATTGGCAAGAGCGCGGATATAGCTGATAATTCTGCCGGCAACGATCTGCTTGGAAGACACATTGTTGTTAATGCCCAGCTCGTCAAGCATACCGAAAAGGTCGTCATTTTTAATCTGCGTGATGGTCTTCTTCACCTTTTTCTTATTGGCAAACATGGACACGATCATATTTTCTTCGTCAATATCCGTCAAAGCCACAAAGGCATCCATCGCCTCAATACCCTCTTCAATGAGAATATCGTGCTGCGTGCCGTTGCCGCACACCACTGTTACGCGGGGCAGCAATTCCGCCAATTCCTCACAACGTGCAGGATCGTCTTCCAACAGTTTGACACTATACTTCTTCTGGGAAAGAAAATCCGCCAGATAGTATGCTGTTCTTCCACCACCGACGATCATGATATTCTTAAAAGCCGACTTGACCAGCTTGACCTCAGAAAGGAAATCGCCCAACATTCTGGCATCGGATGTAAAGTGGATTTTATCGCCAACCTCGATTTGGAATCGACCGGAAGGAATAAAGACTTGATCGCCCCGCTGGACAGCGCAGATCAGCACTCTGGTGTTCAGCTTTTTACCGAGGGAAATCAGCGTTTCTCCCACCAGCGGGCTATCCTTTTCCGCCACGATCTCGGCAAGTAAAACTCTACCCTTTGCAAAATGCTCGATACGCACCACACTGCGGAGGTTGATTATGTTAAATATCTCATCCGCCATCTCCAATTCAGGATTCACCACCATAGCTATGCCCAGATCATCCTTCATTTCAATGATCTGTTTTCTATAGTCAGGATTGCGCACACGAGCAATCGTATTCTTAACGCCCAGCTTCTTAGCTACAAGGCAGGAGAATACATTCAGTTCATCGCTGTCCGTCAGCGCGATAGCCAGATCTGCTTCCTGCACATTGGCCTCGCTTAAAATATCTTGGCAGGCGCCATTACCCACAATGCCGAAAACATCATACTTTTCAATTAGTTTCTCAATCTTCGACTTATCCTCATCGACAATGGTGATGGTGTGACCCTCACCGGAAAGATGCTTCAAAATAGTCTTGCCGATGGTGCCAAGGCCGATAATTGCAATTTTCATTCTACTGTATCCTTTCCTGTCAAATATTTTATGTCAGAATACAACTTCACTTGTAGCATATTATAACGCACTATTTCAATAATTTCCACTGTTTTTTGCAAAAAGAAAAATCCGAACACATTAGCATGCGTTCGGATTTTATGGTACAGGCATCAGCCCATTTTTTCCTTGATATGGGACAGGCGCTCCAGCGCCTCATTCAGCGTGGAATCCAACTTTGCAAAGTGCAACCGGACGATATTGTTCACGCCCTTCTCGCTGAAGAAAGAGGTGCCGGGAACTGCGCCAACGCCAACCTTGCGGGCCAGTTCTTCACAGAACTCCACATCAGTCTGGCCCTTCTTCATATACGGAGAAATGTCAGCCAACACAAAGTATGCGCCCTGAGGATCGGTATAAGGAATGCCGATTCGGTCCAGGCCCTCGGTAAACAGCTTCTTCATATGCGCATAGTGTGCGCCAAACTCCTCGTAATAGCTGTCCGGCATATCCAGACCCACCACAGCGGCCTCCATCAAAGGAGATGCACAACCAACGGTGTTAAAGTCGTGATACTGCTTAATGCGATCCATAATATGCTTGGGCGCAATGGCATAACCCAGACGCCAACCGGTGATGGAATAGGTCTTGGACAAAGAGGAGCAGGACACTGTGCGCTCCCACATACCGGGCAGGCTGTTCATATAGGTATGCTTATGGCCCTCGTAGATAATATGCTCGTAGACCTCGTCCATAATGGCATACACATCATACTTGATACACAGATCCGCGATCAGCTTCAGCTCGTCATAAGTAAAGACCTTGCCACTGGGGTTGGAGGGATTGCAGATCAGAATAGCCTTCAGGCCCTGCTTGAAAGCGTCCTCCAGCACATTTGGATCAAAATCAAAGGCAGGTGGAACCAGAGGGATAAACACCGGCTCGCACTGCGCCATAATCGCCTGTGCACGATAGTTCTCAAAGTAGGGAGAGAACATTGCGATCTTGTCGCCGGGATTGGTCAGGGCGAAAATAGTATCAACCATAGCCTCGGTAGAGCCGATGGTAACCACCATATCGGTGTCGGGATTGAGTTCGCGTCCCATAAACCGACCGCACTTTCTTGCCAGTGCCTGACGAAAATTGGGGGCACCCATAGTAATGGGATACTGGTGGGGACCCAGATAGCTGACTTCGTTCAGTCGATCCAGCATTGCCTTTGGCGGATCAAAATCCGGGAAACCCTGAGCCAGATTGATGGCACCGCAATCCAGAGAAATGCGGGTCATACGCCGGATAACAGAATCTGTAAAGAATTGATTCTTTCTGCTCATTTCTTGCATAGCTTCATACCTCAGTTAAGATTAGTGGATTCCCAGCTCTTCGCTGGTGCTGGGGATAATGCCGTGGGTGCCCAGCAATGTTACAAACTTTTCTGTCTCGTTGACACGGAAGATAATGTAGGCTTTCCCCTCTGTATGGGTGAACAGAGAATACATGTACTCGATATCAATGTTGCCCTCTGCCAGAGTTGCCAACACAGGAGCAATTCCGCCGGGTTTATCCGGAACTGCTACAACTAGCACCGGAGTCATAGACAGCAGATAGCCGTGCTGCATCAGAATGGATGTCGCTTTCTCCGCATCGTCCACAATCATACGCAAAATGCCGTAATCGGCAGTCTCTGCAATGGACATCGCCCGCAGGTCAATACCGTTTTGCGCCAGAGTCGTGGTGATCTCGGCGAACTGACCGGCGCGGTTTTCCAGGAAAACAGAAATCTGATATACCATCTTGTTCCCTCCTTAAATCTTACGCTTGTCAATAATACGGACGGCCTTACCTTCGCTGCGGTCAATGGTCTTAGGCGCAACCAAGCGCACCTTGGCATAGATGCCCAGCATCGACTTAAGAGCATCGACCAAACTCTTTTCCATAGAGGTAACCTTTGCCAGAGAGTCGGAGAAATTCTCCGGAGTCATCTCCACCATAACCTCCAGGGTATCGGAATGATTGACACGGTCGACAACGATCTGGTAGTTGGCGGGGTATCCCTGTTCCAGCAGCACCTGCTCGATCTGGGACGGGAAAACATTGACGCCCTTGACGATCAGCATATCATCGCTGCGACCCATAGGCTTGCTCATCTTCACATGGGTTCTACCGCAGGAGCAGGGCTCACGGGTCAAAATACAGATATCCTTGGTGCGGTAGCGCAGCAATGGGAAAGCCTGCTTGGTGATGGCCGTAAAGACCAGTTCACCCTTAGAGCCTTCCGGCAGAACCTCACCGGTATCCGGATCGATGATTTCGGCAATGAAGTGGTCCTCATTGATGTGCATACCGGACTGAGCCTCACACTCGAAAGCAACGCCCGGACCGGAAGTTTCCGTCAAACCGTAAATATCGTAGGCCTTAATGCCAAGACCCGCTTCGATCTCTTTGCGCATATTCTCGCTCCAAGCCTCAGCGCCGAAGATACCGGCCTTCAGCTTGATCCGATCCCGGAGACCTCTTTCGTGAATGCTCTCAGAAAGATATGCGGCATAAGAGGGAGTACAGCACAAAATAGTAGAGCCCAAATCGGTCATAAACTGGAGCTGCCGATCGGTATTTCCGGAAGAAAGCGGCAGCGTCAGGCAGCCAACCTTGTGAGAGCCACCGTGCATACCAGAACCGCCGGTAAACAGGCCGTATCCATAAGCCACCTGGCACACATCTTCCTTGGTGCCGCCAGCTGCCACAATGGCGCGGGCGCAGCAATCTTCCCACAAGTCCACATCGTGCTGGGTGTAGAATGCAACCACTCGCTTGCCGGTTGTTCCAGAGGTAGAATGGATACGGACACATTCTGAAAGGGGTGTGCCCAGCAGGCCATAAGGATAGGCATCCCGAAGGTCATCCTTACTCAAAAACGGCAGCTTCTTCAGATCCTCCACTCCATGAATGTCAGCAGGAGTCAGGCCCTTTTCTTCCATTTTCTTGCGGTAGTATGGAACATTGTCCCAAACGTGCTGCACCTGCCTGACCAGGCGTTCATTTTGCCAAGCCAGAATCTGCTCTCTTGACGCGGTTTCGATTTCCGGCTGATAATAGTTTGCCATGATTGATTCCTTCTTTAATTTTCAGATGTTGCGACCCAGACGGAACGCAGTTTTATTCAGCTCCAGGAATTTTGCGGGAACGCAGTTTTCAATGGCCTCCAACCACTCTTCCACCGCAAAATCAAAGTACCGGGAAAGATGTCCCATCAAAACGATGTTAACTGCCTTTGCAGAGCCTGCCTGCTGTGCCAATGCCAGCGCATCGAGGGCATCCACATCCAGACCGGCAGCCTTCATCTGTGCTTCCAGACCCTGAGGGTACTCTGCCGCGCCGGTGATGACGGGCATTGGGCTGATCTCCTGCGTGTTGACCACGATCTTTCCGCCAGGCTTTAAATACTCCGTCCAGCGGGCAGCTTCCAGCAGTTCAAAGGATACGATAAAATCGGCTTCGCCCTTGTCAATCACGGGAGAATACACCTTATCACCGAATCGGACATAGGTAACAACGCTGCCGCCGCGCTGGCTCATACCGTGAACCTCAGACACCTTGATGTCGTAGCCCTTCTGCAGCAGCATACGGCCCAGCAACTTGGAAGCCAGCAGACTTCCCTGTCCGCCAACACCGACGATCATAATATTCTTCGTTTTCATCCCTTAGTCCTCCTTTGCTGCTACAAGAGCATCAAACTTACACAGTTGGGCACAGACGCCGCAACCGGTGCAGAGGGTGTTGTCAATACGGGCCTTCTTGCCCACAATGCTGATGGCCGGACAACCAATCTTCATACAAGCCTTGCACCCGGTGCACTTTGCAGAATCAGCAATGATCGGCTTCTTGTGCTTGACATACTTAAGCAATGCGCAGGGACGGCGGGAAATAATAACAGAGGGCTCGTCTGCCGCGGTTTCTTCCTTGATTGCAGCATCGCAAGCAGCAAGGTCGTAAGGATCTACCACCCGGACACGGTTGATGCCAACCGCACGGCACAGGGTTTCCAGATCGATCTTAGTACAAGGATCACCCTTCAGGTTGAAGCCCGTAGTGGGATTCTGCTGATGACCGGTCATACCGGTGATCGAGTTATCCACGATGATAACGGTTCCGGTGGATTCATTATATGCCATATTGATCAGACCAGTAACACCGGAGTGCATAAAGGTGGAATCGCCAATAACGGCAACCACTTTTCTCCCCTCGTTGCCGCCGGCCTTGGTAAAGCCGTGCATACCGGAGACAGAAGCGCCCATACAAATGGTTGTGTCCAGCGCTGCCAGCGGGGGCACTGCGCCCAGAGTATAACAGCCAATATCGCCCAGCGCAGTTACCTTATTCTTTACCAGCGTATAGTAAAGGCCGCGGTGAGGACAGCCGGCACACATAACAGGGGGTCTTGCAGGAATCGCAGCGTCCAGCTTGGTTCCGGTTTCGACCGCAACGCCCAACTTTTCTGCCACGAGATTCTGGGAGAACTCATCGATACAGGGGAAGGTTTCTTTGCCTATGCAGTCAAGTCCCAGCTGACGGCAATGGGTCTCGATAAAGCTGTCCAACTCTTCAACCACAACCAATTTATTCACGGACTTGGCAAAGTCAATAATCTTCTGGATGGGCAGAGGCCAGATCATACCCAGCTTCAGCACGGGATAGGTATCGCCGCAAACCTCTTTCACATACTGGTAAGATGTGGAGGAAGTGATGATACCGATTTTGCGGTCAGCACCCTCCTCAATGCGGTTGATACCGGCAGTTTCCGCCCACTGCTGCAAAGCCTTGGTGCGCTCTTCCACAAAAGGATGACGGTGCTTGGCATTGCCAGGCATCATAATGTACTTCTGGGGATTCTTTTCATAGGTCTTGCTGACCTCGATGCGTTCACCGGGCTCCACAACGCTCTGAGAGTGGGAAACACGGGTGCACATCTTGATAAATACAGGAGTATCGAACTGTTCCGAAATCTCATATGCCAGCTTAGTAAAAGACAAAGCTTCGGCGGAATCGGAGGGCTCCAGCATCGGGATCTTGGAGGCTCTGGCATAATGGCGGGAATCCTGCTCGTTCTGAGAGGAATGCATACCGGCATCGTCTGCCACACCAATGACAAAGCCTGCGTTAACGCCGGTATAGGCAACGGTAAACAGCGGGTCAGCCGCCACATTCAGGCCAACATGCTTCATTGCACAGAAACTGCGCTTGCCGGCAAGGCTTGCGCCAAAGGCTGCTTCCATAGCCACCTTTTCATTGGGTGCCCATTCGGCATAAACTTCCTTATAAAGAGCAACACTCTCAGTGATCTCGGTACTGGGGGTGCCGGGATAACTGGATACAAAGCTGCAGCCAGCCTCATAAAGGCCTCTGGCAACAGCCTCGTTGCCAAGCATCAGTGTTTTCATAGGGTTTCCTCCTTTGTATCTCCAATGGAGTCGGTTACGCACACGGTTACAGTGCGGTCATAGCAGGAAAAGACCTGCTGGATATGCGCGTCATTGGGTTTCTTCGTAAACAAACTAACAGCAGGAACTATAAGCAATCCTGCCAACATGCAAAACACACCTGCATTGATAGGCGTGCGCAGAAGTTTGGGGAAATATTGAGGGAAGAGAATGTTACTAAGCATCACCACCGTGGAGAAGATGAAACTTGTCCAAACAGCAGCCTTTGTGGTCTTCTTCCAATAAAGTCCAAACAGGAACGGAGCAAGAAATGCCCCTGCCAATGCGCCCCAGGAAATGCCCATCAGTTGGGCGATAAAGGTAACATTGGAATTATGCTGGATCAGTGCCAACACAACAGAAATCAGGATAAATACAACGATCAGCAGACGGATCGACAGTAATTGCCGCTTTTCATCCATCTTCTTCACGATACTGCCCTTAATAAAATCCAGTGTCAATGTCGAACTGGAGGTGAGCACCAAAGAAGACAATGTAGACATCGATGCAGACAGCACCAAAATGACTACCACCGAAATAAGGAACGGGGATAAATCCGACAGCATCACCGGAATAATGGCATCAAAGCCATCTGTTGCCACATTCACCCGATCGGCAAACAGCCGACCAAAACCGCCAAGGAAATAGCAACCACCGGCCACGACCAGGGCAAATACAGTGGAAATGATCATACCCTTGTTGATAGCCTTCTCGCTCTTGATGGCATAGAATTTCTGAACCATCTGGGGCAGACCCCAAGTACCAAGGGAAGTAAGGATCACAACGCCCAGCAGGTTGGCAGGATCCGGTCCCAGGAAGGAAATGAATGCGCCGGGAAGGTCGGTCGCTTCCGGATCGGAAACCTGACCCAATCGGTGCAGAGCCTCCATAAAGCCCCCCTGCCCTTTCAGCACTGCGGCGATCACTGCGATAATGCCCACGATCATAATGATGCCCTGAACAAAATCATTGATAGCTGTCGCCATATAGCCGCCGGCGATTACATAAACCGCAGTAATCAATGCCATTACAATGACACAAACAGCATAGTCAATGTCAAATGCCATACCAAACAGACGGCTGAGACCGTTGTAAAGGGATGCGGTATAGGGAATTAAAAAAATGAAGATAATGGCAGAAGCTGCCAGCTTCAGGCTATTGCTGTAAAATCGTTTACCGAAAAACTGAGGCATCGTAGCGCTGTCTAAGTGCTGGGTCATAACCCGGGTGCGGCGGCCCAGAATCGCCCAGGCCATTAACGATCCGATAATTGCGTTGCCAATTCCTGCCCAAGTAGCAGCGATGCCGTATTTCCAGCCAAACTGGCCGGCATAACCGACAAACACAACTGCGGAAAAATAGGATGTTCCGTACGCAAAGGCAGTCAGCCACGGGCCAACACTGCGTCCACCCAGAACGAAGCCGTCCACATTGGTAGAATGTTTTTTGCAGTAAACACCGATGCCGATCATAATGCCGAAGAAAACGATAAGCAGCGGAATCTTAATAAGAAGATCCATAAAGGTATCACAATCTTTCTGCTATGTAAAATTAACCGGTAATCTGAGATTCCACCAGACGGCCACGGCAATACTTCTCACGCAGCACCGGCTTTTCGATCTTGCCGGTGGGATTTCTGGGAATTTTGTCGAAGATGACCTGTTTGGGACGCTTGTACCGGGGCAGCGCCATACAGAAGGCATTGATCTCCTCTTCGGTGCATACAACACCCTCTTTGACCTCTACAATCGCAGCCAGCCGCTCACCAAGACGGGCATCCGGCAAGCCGATAACTGCCACATCCTTGATCTTGTCAAATCCACGGAGGAAATCTTCAATCTGAACAGGATAAAGATTTTCACCGCCGGAGATGACCACATCTTTCTTGCGGTCCACCAGATAGATAAAACCTTCCTCATCCATACGGGCCATATCGCCGGTCCAAAGCCATTCACCCTTCAAAACCTCGTTGGTGGCGTCGGGATTCTTGTAGTAACACAGCATTACACCGGGGCCCCGGACGATCAGTTCGCCCACCTCGCCCTGCGCAACTTCATTGCCGGTCTCGTCAACGATTTTGGTCTGCCAGAGGTAACCGGACTTGCCGATAGCGCCGACCTTATGGGTATTCTCCACACCCAGATGCACGCAGCCGGGTCCAATAGATTCGGACAGGCCGTAGTTGGTATCATACTGATGATGGGGGAATTCCTCCAGCCAGCGGCGGATCAAGCTGGGCGGCACAGGCTGTGCGCCGATGCGCATCAGCCGCCACTGATCCAAATAATAGTCATTCAAATTGATCCGTCCGGAATCAACAGCATCCAGAAGATCCTGTGCCCAGGGCACCAGCAACCAGACGATGGTACACTTTTCTTCCGTTACAGCGCGGAGAATCCACTCCGGCTTTACGCCACGGAGCAGAACTGCCTTGCTGCCGGAAAGCAGAGAGCCAAACCAGTGCATCTTCGCACCGGTGTGGTACAGCGGTGGAATGCAAAGGAACACATCATCACGGGTTTGACCGTGGTGATTTTGCTCCACCATACAAGCACAAACCAAAGATCTGTGATCGTGAAGAATCGCCTTAGGGAAGCCGGTTGTGCCGGAGGAGAAATAGATAGCGGCATAGTCATCCTCCGTCAGCGCCACAGGGGGTGCGCTGGAGGAGCAGAAATCTTTTAATCTCAGGCAATCTTCTGTATACTCCGGGCCATTCTTGCCCACAAAGAACATCATTTTCAGGAAACCGATCTCGCCGGCAATGGCGTCCATACGACTGACAAACTCCGGACCGAACACCAGCACCTCCACATCTGCCAGTTCCAGACAATACTTGATCTCATCGGATGAATAGCGCGAGTTCATCGGAACGCCAATGCAGCCGGCCTTGAGAATACCGAAGTAAATGGGCAGCCACTCCAGACAGTTCATCATCAGAATTGCTACCTTCGTACCCTTTTTCAGGCCACGGCTGAGCAAAAGATTGGCAAAACGGTTGGTCTGCCGGTCAAAATCACGCCAGCTCATTTCCCGACGGTAGGGTGCGTCGGGATTTGCGTTTTCAATCAGGTTGAGTTCACGCCAGGTAACGGCATTGTCCCGCTCCTCCGAGGGGCTGATCTCTACCAGTGCAGACTCTGCGCCATATAGTCTGGCATTTCGTTCCAGATAATCTGTGATGACCATATGCGTTCTCCTTTATCAGAACCAAAATAGTAATAGAAACAAAAAAAGCCTCTGCTTTCAGCAGAGGACGAGTTTACCCCGTGGTACCACCTCAATTTACCGCCATTACAGCAGCCTCATCCGGTCCCAACAGACCGTAAGCGCAATATCGGGCGCACCCGTCTTCGCCTACTGAAATTTCAGCAAAGCCGCTCGGAAAGGAATTCGGCGCGATCCTTTTTGCTGCCTTGCACCAAACGGCAGTTCTCTGAAAAAAGGAGTCTTGCGCATACTAGGTTTCGTCATCGCGTTTGTTTTTGATAACTATACCACCTTTTCACAGCAAAGTCAACACAAAACATCACTATATTCGGCAAAATACATATGTAAAACGGCATCTATTGCCAAACAGGCGCTATTCTAAAAATCTGTTTTTCCTGAGAAGACTGGAAACCACGACCAACAAAATTAAAAGAGAAAAAGCCCACCCGGTTGGGTGGACTTTTTGGTGGAGACTGGGGGACTCGAACCCTCGACCTCATGCGTGTGAAGCATGCGCTCTAACCAGCTGAGCTAAGCCTCCGTCGGAACGAAAACGATTATAGCATAGTTTCAGGAAAAGTCAACCCTCATTTCCCTCTTGAACTTCCTAAAATATCTGGTATTCTAAAAGAAAAAGGAGTGGGTGCTATCGTGTGGTACGAACTGGTACGGGAGATCCCCAACCTATGCCGAAACAACCAAATGCGGGACATCTCCTTTGCCGAAGTGCAGACAGATGACCCCGTTCAATATGTGCAGGATATCCTGAAAGATTCTCGGGTGGATCTTACATTTTCCCGGGATGATAGCGGCGTCATAACCGTCTTTGCTGTTGCCGACGGTTTGACCCAGAAATTCATTTTTACACCCATCTGACGGAGAATCTTATGAACTATGAAAATATGGTACAGGGCATCTTTCTTTCCCGTCCCAACCGCTTCATCGCCCACATTGAAATTGACGGAAAAGAGGAGATCTGCCATGTCAAAAACACCGGCAGATGCCGGGAATTGCTCCCACCTGGCGCAACCGTCTGGTGTCAAAAGTCCGACAACCCCAGCCGCAAGACAAAATACGATCTGATCTGCGTGCGCAAGGGCGAACTGCTCATCAATATGGATTCCCAAGCCCCCAATATTGCCGCCCGGGAGTGGCTTCTGGCCGGTGGTCTTGGAGAAATTGAGGATTTGAAGGCAGAATATACCCACGGCGATTCCCGCTTCGATTTTTCGTTTATGAAAGACGGAAAACGGTGCTTTTTAGAGGTCAAGGGTGTAACCTTAGAAAGCGACGGGGTCTGCGCTTTTCCCGATGCCCCGACAGAGCGGGGCGTGAAGCACCTGCAGGGACTGACCGCCGCCATTCAGCAAGGTTACGGAGCATTCGTACTGTTTGTGGTGCAGATGGCAGATATGAAATACCTACATCCCAACGATGCCACCGATCCCGCCTTCGGCGCTGCGCTGCGCAAAGCTGCGGAAAACGGCGTAACAATCCTGGCAATGGACTGCGCCGTAACGCCTGATTCTATGACCATTCGCCAGCCACTTTTAATAAAATTATAAACGGGAGCAAATTTGCTCCCGTTTTTATTATCCACGCATAATGCGTCTTCTGGCAATGTTGATGGGGCCTTCCTGCATATGATTGATCCAGGCAAGACTCTTGCCGCAGCCATAGGCAACACAGGAGTCCGCATTGTCCGCAACCGTGCACAGAACGCCGGTGCGGTCTGTCAACAGCTTATCCATACCCCAGACCTGGCAACCACCGCCGGTAAGGGTTATGCCGTTCTCGTAAATATCGCTGACAAGCTCCGGAGAGGTTTCTTCCAGCACCGCACGCACCTTGTCTGCGATCTGCTTCGCGCAACGGAACAGAGGCTCAATGATCTCGGTAGATGTCAGTGTCAGTTCCTTAGGCATACCTGTCTTGGCATCACGACCCTTGACATTCATACAGATCTCTTCTGGACGGGGATAAACACAGCCGATCTGGATCTTGATATCCTCTGCGGTTGCTTCGCCGATCACTACACCGTGTTTACGGCGTACATGCCAGGCAATGGCTTCATCCATAGCGTCACCAGCCAGCTTCAACGAGGAAGAAGCAGCAACACCGCTCAGGCACAGCACAGCCACATCAGTCGTGCCCGCGCCGATATCCACGATCATTTGACCCTTAGGTCCGCTGATGTCCAGACCTGCGCCCAGAGCAGCTGCCAGCGGCTCTTCGATCAGGTAAACACGCCGTGCGCCGGCGTCAATGGCAGCATTGATCACGGTACGCTCTTCCACTTCTGTAACGCCGCTGGGTACACAGATGACAACTCTGGGTTTGGGCGTGAACAGCGAAGTTGTGGACGCCTGACGAAACAGTGTCTGTAGCATCTTGACTGTCATTTCGTGGTCAGAGATAACGCCGTCCCGCAGCGGGTGCATCGCCACAATATTTCCGGGGGTACGGCCCAACATATTCCGTGCCTCTGCGCCCACCTTTAAAATTCTTCCTGTGTTTTTATCGACAGCAACCACAGACGGTTCCCGCACTACAACACCGTTATCACTCTCGCAGATCAGCACATTAGCTGTTCCCAGGTCAACACCCAGATCATTGGAAAACAAACGAAAACGCATAATCTTCACCTACTTTATTTTGAATTGTGCCGGACAGCTGCCACGGCACCTACATAGACTTCTCTTGCTCCGGCGGTCAGTAGCATACGGGCACACTCACCCGCTGTTGCGCCGGTAGTAATAATATCATCCAGAAGCAACACCCGTTTTCCCCAGAGCTGCTCAGAATTCACAACTTTGTACACACCCAGTACATTCGCCCGCCGGTGCGCCTGGCCTGTGATGCCGGACTGCGGCCGATTGTGCCGAATCTTCTTCAGGGTTCGTACCGGTTGCATGCCCATTGGCTCTGCCAGGGCAAACGCCAGCTTCTCAACTTGGTCAAAGCCCCGTTTCAGTTTGCGGATCAGGCTGATGGGCACCCAAGTCAGAATGTCAAACCCCTCCGCTTGCTCTTCTTTCAATTTCTGTGCCAAGAGTCTGCCGTAGCTACGGGCATAACTGCGGTGATTGCCGAATTTATAGCGCAGCAGGCTTTTGCGGACATCGTCCTCATAATACCAGATTGCACTCCAACCCTCAATAAAGGGCAACTTTCCCTTTGCACCGGGACAAAGCGGTACTCTGCAGCCACATTCCTGGCAGATATCCCTTTCATTGTGCTCCAGCACCTTGCGGCACAGCACACATTTCGGTGGAAACAGAACATTCAGCAAACTCATTGTACCTTCCCCTGCAGGCGCAGTTTCAGACCGGTATAGCGACGGTTACGCTTGGCATTTTCCGTCATTGCCGCTACCGTCTGGACGTGGCCCACAATGATCAGCATCTGCCGCGCACGGGTAATGGCGGTGTATAACACGCTTCTGCTCAGCAAATAGGGTGAACCATTCCACGCAGAGAGGATCACTGCGCGATACTCGCTGCCCTGACTTTTATGTACAGTCATCGCATAGGCAGGCTCCAACTCGTTCAGCTGGGTAAAGTCATAATCCACCTGTCGGTCATCATACACCACTGACATTGTCTGCATATGCGGATCAATGGCGGCAACAATACCGATATCGCCATTGAATACGCCCTCACCTGCGGTGCTGCCGTCGGCCTTTTTCCATATTATATCATAGTTGTTCCGAATTTGCATCACCCGATCGCCTTCCCGGAAAGAAAAATCTCCGAATTGGCGTTCTTTTTTTGTGGGTTTTGGTGGATTCAGCGCTGCCTGCAAAGTCTGATTCAGCGCGGCCGTACCAACGCCGCCCTTTCGGGTGGGAGAAAGCACCTGGATCTGGTCGGAGGGAATCCCCATTTTTCCAGGCAGCCGTTTAGTGCACAGATCGGTAATCGTCTGGCGCACTTCCTCTTCCGAGCGGCAGCCGATGAAGAAGAAATCACTCTTTACATTCTTAAGATCCGGCATCTCGCCCCGATTGACCCGATGAGCATTCATAACGATCAAACTCTCCTGGGCTTGGCGGAAGATCTCCGTCAACCGGATTGCCGGCAAACAATCACTGCGCAGCATATCCCAAAACGGGAATCCCGGCCCCACCGGCGGCAATTGATCGGGGTCACCAACCAAAATCAGCCGTTTCCCTGCAGGAATCGCCCGCAAAAGGCTGCCAAGCAATTCGATGTCCACCATAGACATTTCATCCACGATCACGGCATCAGCCTTTAAGGGGTTATTGTCATCCCGGGCAAACAGCATCTTTCCGGTGGCAGGGTCAATGCCGGCTTCCAGCAATCTGTGGATCGTAGAAGCATCCTGCCCCGTAACTTCGGTCAGCCGTTTCGCTGCCCGTCCGGTGGGTGCAGCCAATGCGCAAACAAGACCCATTTGGGAGAACAGTTCAAGAATACCGTTGAGAATTGTGGTCTTACCTGTACCCGGACCACCGGTGATCAGCAGGAGTCCGCTGCCTACGGCATCCATAATCGCCTGCTCCTGCTGCCGGGAATAGCGAATGGCACTGCTCTGGGAGATCTTCTCTACCATCGCAGCCAGCTTTTTCGGCAACGAGAAAGATTCATCAGCAAACTGCAGCAGCCGCTGGGCGCAGTACTGCTCTGCCTCATACAACCGGGGCAGATAGATCACAGAAATACCCGCAAGGGTGTTTCGTACCAGCAAATTGTTCTCCAGCGCAAATTCCAGCTGCTGCCGCACCGTTTCAGCGTCCACAGAAAGCAGCTGCGCTGTGGCAAGGATCAGCTTGTCCTCCGGCAAAAAGCTGTGGCCGGCGGTCAGATTATAGGTCAGTTCAAACATAATGCCAGCCCGGATCCGGCGCTTGTCTTCAGCCGACACGCCCAGCTCAATAGCGAAGCGATCCACTGCTCCGAAAGGTGCTTCCAGCTCTTCCTCCGTCAGCAGGTAGGGGTCATCGTATAAAAGCTCCACAGTCTGCTCACCATAGAGCTTATATGTACGCACAGCCAGTTCTGCAGGCAGTTGGTGCATTGCAAAAAACTCCATCAGCTGGCGCATACCCACACGGACCCGGAACTCTTCGCCAATGGCCTTAGCTTTTTCCCGGGAAATACCGGAAATCTCGGCAAGGCGCTCCGGTTCCCGCTCCATAATCTGCAGCGTCTGGTCGCCAAATCGGTTCACGATCCGGGCTGCAGTCTTGGGGCCGATTCCCTTAATGATCCGGCCGGAGAGATAGCTCAAAATCTCCATAGCACTCTGGGGCATCAACCGCTCCAGAAACTCTGCTTCAAACTGGCGGCCATAGTTGGGATGGTTGCCCCATTTGCCGGTAACCATCAGTCGCTCGCCTACTGCAGGCAACGGAATCGTACCCACCACCGTTACAGTCTGTCCGCCACCGACGCCGAGGCGCAGGATGGCGTAGCCGTTTTCATAGTTTTGGTATACCACGGCAGCTACTGTGCCTTGGATGATCTCCATTTCCTGCTCCGTCAATCTCTCTCGCCCCTAACTTTTACCATTTCCTATAGTGTACATTATTTTCTTCTAATTGAAAAGCCCTTTTTCCAGAAAACTTTTATCCTTTTCTTTGACAAAAAGACCAATATTTAACAAATATTATCTTGCTTTTTTATGGCCTGTAGCGTATACTATAGTTTAGTATACTGGGGAATATGTGGATGTGCTAGGAGATGCAGATGAAAGACCTGTCTTTAATTGTCTGGTTGACACAATTGGGATTCAGTGTTGTTGCCCCGTTGGGCTGCGCTTCCCTGCTCGCCGTTTGGCTCCGCCGACAGTTCGGCTGGGGGCAATGGGTAATCTGGGTCGGCGTGGTTATCGGTGCGATCTGCGCCATCGACGGTCTGCGCACTTCTCTGAAACTGATGTCCCGTTTATCCAAGCGCAAAAAAGATCCTCAACCCCCACCTATTTCTTTTAATGATCATGACTGACCTTGGGAGGTCCTTATGAACGTACGTAAATTCATCCTGCGGGAAACCGCGCTGCTGGCACTGGGTGAACTTGTGTGTGCTGTCGGCATCGTAGGTGTGTTTGCCCTGCTGGGAAATTTCAGTTACAAAGTAATACTGGGTGCAGTCATCGGCGTTCTTCTGGCTGTGGGCAATTTCTTCTTTATGGCGATTGCCTCCAACGCTATTGCAGACAGAACCATCGCGCAAGGTGAAAATGAAGACTCCGTAAAGCAAGGCAAAGCTGCTATGAAATCTTCATATGGCATTCGGATGCTGGTGATCGGCGTTTTGCTGTTTGTCTTTGCGAAAAGCGGTCATTGCAACGTAATCGCTATGATCTGCCCCCTGTTTTTGATTTTCCCCATTATCATGGTTATCGAATTTTTCCGAAAGTCAGGTGAACAAAAAGCATGAGTATTGATGTAACCGGCGCATATGTGTATTTTGTGATCCCGATTCTCGGCGGAATCCCCATTTCCCAAACGGTGGTATCCTCTTTCCTGGTAACCGTTATTCTGTGCACTCTTTTTATCGTGCTGGGTAAAAAGGCAGAAAAGCGTCCCGGTAAGATGCAGGTACTGGTGGAAAAAGGCGTCAGTATGATCACAAACCTCACCGCTTCTGCGATGGGTGCACACAATGTCCACTGGACTCCCTTTATGGGCTGTCTGTTCCTGAGCAGTATCTTCGGTAGCTATATCGGTTTGACCGGTTTCCTTCGATCTGCCACCGCAGATGTCAACTGTACCGCTGTTTGGGCGCTGATGGTTTCCTTCATCATCTGGTTCAACAACATCAAGAACAACGGTATCGGTAACTTCCTGAAAAACTATATTAACCCCATGAACATCGTCGGCGACCTGGCACAGCCGCTGTCTATGGCATTCCGTCATTTCAGTAACGTGTCTGTCGGCGGTATCATTTCTGCCATCATCTATGCAGCACTGACCCTGGTATCCACCATTGTTATCCAGGCTGTTGCATCCACCGGCTGGCTGACGGGTTCTGTATTGATCATTGCAGGTATCCTGCTGTTCATTTTCTGGGCCCGTAAGAAAAAGAAGGTATTTCCTTATATCATCAGCATCGTTTCTTTTGTGATCGGCGTATTCGGTCTTTTGGAAGGTCTGAACATCCTGACAGATGTTCCCATCTTCACCTACGGCATTCCTGCCGTACTGTCCGTCTACTTTGACTTCTTCTCTGGCTTCATTCAGGCACTGGTATTCACCCTGCTTTCTATGGTGTATATCTCCGGTTCCCTGCCCGGCCCGGAAGAAGCAACTGCAGAATAAAACTTGTTAATTAAAGACATCTGAATTCATTCAGACTGCCTTAAAAATATTTATACAAATTTAGGAGGATATTATTATGGGTATCGGCGAAGGTTTGGCTATTCTGGGTAAGGCACTGGGTGCCGGTCTGTGTATGGGTATCGGCGCTATCGGTCCCGCTCTCGGTGAAGGCAACGCTGTCAGCCGCGCTCTGGAGGGTATGGCCCGTCAGCCTGAATCTGCGGACAACCTGCGTGTTAACATGATCCTGGGCTGTGCTATCACAGAGTCTACCGGTATTTACTCTCTGGTTACCGCTATTCTGATTCTGTTCACTCTGTAATCTCAGCGCATTTCTCAATCCACATCGAAAGGAGCGAAGTGCGTGGGGTACTTTGAAGACTTTATTGGCGTCAATCTCTGGACTGCGCTATTTGTGCTGCTGAACACACTGACCGTCATTTTTGTCGGTACAAAGTTCTTGTTCAAGCCCATTATGCGCATCATCCAGGAGCGCCAACAGGAAATTGACGACATGTATACTGCTGCCGGCAATGCCGAAGAACAGGCAAAGCTGATGGAGGCAGAGTACAAGCAGAAACTTTCTGCCGCCAGCGAGACCGGCGAGCGGATCGTCAAAGAGGCTGTTGCCCGCGGTCAGGCACGGGAGGAAGAAATCCTCCGTCAGGCCAATGCAGAGGCATCTGCTATTATGGACAAGGCTGCTGCGGACATCGCCTTGGAGAAAAAGAAGGCTATCAACGATGCCAAGGATGAAATTTCCGGCATCGCCATCGCCATTGCTGAAAAGGTAGTGGCCCGTGAGCTAAACGAGGCCGATCAGGCCCAGCTGGTAGACAGCTTCATCAACGAATTGGGTGAGCAGGCATGACACAGGTAGGAAATGTCTACGGCGAAGCACTTTACGATCTTGCCCGGTCCGAAGGACTTGACGAACAGATCTTACAGGAGCTCAGCGTATTGAATGAATCCTTCTGTCAGGAGCCGGAGTTTCTGCGGTTGCTGGCAGCTCCCAATGTTTCCAAGGAAGAGCGCTGCCAAATTCTTGACGGCAGTTTCCGTGAAAAGGTGCATCCTTATGTGCTGAATTTCTTGAAAGTTCTCACTGAAAAGGGATATCCGCGCCATTTTTCGGATTGTTATCACGCATACCGTGTGCATTTTAATACTGACCACGGTATTCTGCCGGTGAAAGCTGTCAGCGCAGTTGCACTAAATAAAAATCAGTGTGCGCGTCTGTGCGAAAAGCTGCAAAAAATCACCGGAAAGACCATCGAACTTACCAATCGGGTAGACCCCGATGTGCTGGGCGGTATCCGCCTGGATTACGACGGCAAGCGGCTGGATGACACCGTCTCTCATCGTCTGGAGGCCATCCGCAGTATGCTGAATACCACCGTACTCTGATACAGGAAAGCAGGGACAGTATGGAATTAAGACCCGAAGAAATTACGAAAATTATTCGCGCCCAGATCAAGAACTACGAGTGCAAGCTGGAAGCCAGTGAAACCGGCGTAGTCATTCTGGTTGGCGACGGCATTGCCAGAGCCACCGGTCTTGATCAGTGTATGGCCGGCGAACTGGTTGAGTTCCCCAACGGTTCTTTCGGTATGGCGCAAAATCTGGAAGAGGACACAGTATCCATCGTTATTCTGGGTACTGATAACGGCATTAAGGAAGGCGATATTGTTAAGCGCACCGGCCGTGTTGTGTCCGTTCCCGTTGGCAAAGGCCTCATTGGCCGTGTTGTCAACTCCCTTGGTGAACCCATTGACGGCAAGGGTCCCATTGAGGCAGAGAGCTACCGCCCCATTGAAATGCCGGCTCCCGGCATCATCGAGCGTCAGCACGTCAGCCGTCCTCTTCAGACCGGTATTAAAGCTATCGACTCTATGATCCCTATCGGTCGTGGCCAGCGTGAGCTGATCATCGGCGACCGCCAGACCGGTAAGACCACCATCGCAACCGATACCATCCTGAACCAGAAAGGTAAGGATGTGATCTGTATCTACGTTGCCATTGGTCAGAAGCGCAGTACCGTGGCACAGGTTGTTGAAAATCTGGCAGCCGGTGGCGCTATGGACTACACCATTGTGGTCTCCGCTACTGCTTCCGAACTGGCACCTATGCAGTATATCGCCCCCTACTCCGGCTGTACTATGGGCGAGCACTTTATGCACCAGGGTAAGGATGTGCTGATCATCTATGATGATCTTTCCAAGCACGCTGTTGCTTACCGTGCCATTTCGCTGCTGATTCGCCGTCCCCCCGGACGTGAAGCTTATCCTGGCGACGTCTTCTACCTCCACTCCAGACTGCTGGAGCGTGCGGCACAGATGTCCAGCGAACTGGGCGGCGGCAGTTTGACCGCTCTGCCCATCATCGAAACCCAGGCAGGCGATGTTTCCGCCTACATTCCCACCAATGTTATCTCCATCACCGATGGCCAGATCTTCCTGGAGTCCGAGCTGTTCAACGCCGGCATTATGCCCGCTGTTAACCCCGGCATCTCCGTTTCCCGTGTCGGCGGCGATGCACAGATCAAGGCAATGAAGAAGGTTGCCGGTAGTTTGAAGCTTCTGTACTCTCAGTACCGCGAGCTGCAGAGTTTTGCGCAGTTTGGCTCTGACCTGGATGCCGATACCAAGCAGCGTCTTGCTCTGGGCGAGCGTATTGTGGCTGTTCTGAAGCAGAAGAACAACGCTCCTGCTGAAGTTGCACATCAGGTTTGCATTATTTATGCCGTAACCAACGGCTATCTGAAAGATATTGCGGTAGACCGTATTCCGGAATTTGAA
Source organism: Faecousia sp. (assembly GCA_045630825.1). Classification (GTDB taxonomy): domain Bacteria; phylum Bacillota; class Clostridia; order Oscillospirales; family Oscillospiraceae; genus Faecousia. The sequence goes on from JAZQTN010000058.1 coordinate 113,656, forward strand.
AAGCGGCTTTATGAGCATATGGACAATCGCTACAGCGCTGTTCCGGAAGCCATCCGAACCTCCGGCAAGCTGGAGCCCGAAACCGAGGAACAGCTGAAGGCTGCCCTTACCGAGCTCCTGGCTGAATTCAATCCCAGCGTGTAAGGAAGGAGGTATCCCATGGCAGGCGTTTCTACCAAGGAGATCAAGACCCGCATTCGCAGTATGGAGAGCACCAAGCAGATCACCAAAGCCATGGAGATGGTGGGCGCTTCCAAGCTCCGTCATGCGCAGGCCCGGGTACAGAACTCCCGCCCCTATTTTGAGATCCTTTATTCTACGATCACTGACATCGTCAACTCCAACACGGAGTTCTCCTCCCCTTACCTGACGGCGCGGCCCGTCAAGAAGACTGCATATATTGTCATTGCAGGCGACCGCGGACTGGCAGGCGGCTACAACAGCAACATTCTGAAGCTGGTGCAGTCCGAGATTGACGGAAAGGATGTCAGCGTTCTGCCGATCGGCAAGAAAGCTGTAGACTATTTCCGTGCTCACAATGTACCGATGCTGACAGAAGGCTATGCGGATGCCTCGTCCATCAATGTGGGCGACTGCTTCTCCATCGCAAAGCAGCTGAGCAAGGCTTATCTGAGCGGTGAATTTGACGAAGTGATCATCGGATACACCAATTTTGTGTCTGTGCTATCCCAAACCCCCGCGACCTTGAAAATGCTTCCCCTTGTGCACGAGGGTGAAAAAGAAGCAACGCCTTCTTATATCATCTACGAGCCCAATAGCGAAGAAGTTTTTGAAAAGATCGTTCCGGAATATCTGGGCGGTATCCTCTACGGCGCTCTGTGCGAAAGCCGGGCCGCCGAGCAGGCCGCGCGGCGTACCGCTATGGACTCCGCGACCCAGAATGCTGAGGATATGATTGCAGACCTGAGCCTGAAGTTCAATCAGGCCCGTCAGGCTGCCATCACCCAGGAAATCACTGAGATCGTTGCAGGCTCTTAACGCAACGATACGAAAAAGGAGTTGAATCCTATGGACAAAAATATTGGAACCGTGATCCAGGTCGTGGGTCCCGTTCTCGATATCCGTTTTGCGGATGACCATCTGCCCGAACTGCTGTCCGCTATTGAGATCCCTCACGGTGATAACACCATCGTGGCAGAGGTCGCACAGCACATCGGCGACAATGTAGTCCGCTGTATTGCTATGTCTTCCACAGACGGTCTGCAGCGTGGCGTTGAAGCCATTGACACCGGTGCTTCTATCAGCGTTCCTGTTGGCGAGGAATGTCTGGGCCGCGTGTTCAATCTGCTGGGTCAGCCCATTGACAACGGCAAAGAAGTAAAATCTTCCGAGCGTTGGCCCATCCACCGCCCTGCTCCCGCTTATGACCAGCAGCAAGCTGCTACCGAGATACTGGAAACCGGTATCAAGGTCATCGACCTGATCTGTCCCTATGCAAAGGGCGGTAAGATCGGTCTGTTCGGTGGCGCAGGTGTTGGCAAGACCGTTTTGATTCAGGAGCTGATCTATAACATCGCTACCGCTCATAACGGCTATTCTGTTTTTACCGGTGTGGGCGAGCGTACCCGTGAAGGCAATGATCTTTACAACGAAATGACTGAATCCGGCGTCATCAGCAAGACCGCCATGGTCTTCGGCCAGATGAACGAGCCCCCCGGAGCTCGTATGCGTGTTGGCCTTTCCGGCCTGACAATGGCAGAGTATTTCCGTGATGTAAAGCATCAGGATGTTCTGCTGTTTATCGACAATATCTTCCGTTTTACTCAGGCAGGCTCTGAGGTTTCTGCTTTGCTGGGCCGTATGCCCTCCGCTGTTGGTTACCAGCCCACGCTGGCAACAGAAATGGGCGCACTGCAGGAGCGTATTACCTCCACCAACGACGGTTCTATCACCTCTGTTCAGGCTGTCTACGTCCCCGCAGACGACCTGACTGACCCTGCACCTGCCACCACCTTTGCTCACCTGGACGCCACCACCGTTCTAGATCGCGGCATTGCTTCTCTGGGTATCTACCCCGCTGTGGATCCCCTAGATTCCACTTCCCGTATCCTCTCCCCCGAGATCGTGGGCAAGGAGCATTACGAAGCAGCCCGCAGCGTACAGCGCATCTTGCAGCGTTATAAGCAACTGCAGGATATCATCGCCATTATGGGTATGGACGAACTGTCCGAAGAGGACAAGACAACCGTTAACCGCGCCCGTAAGGTTCAGCGCTTCCTCAGCCAGCCTTTCCACGTTGCTGAGCAATTTACCGGTTACCAGGGCAAGTATGTTCCCCTGAAGGAAACCATCCGTGGCTTTATGGAGATCATTGAGGGCAAGCACGACCAGATTCCTGAATCCTGCTTCCTCTATGCCGGCACCATTGACGAAGTGGTGGAAAAGTGGAAGGGTGAGAGCAAATGACGCCCTTCTCTTTGAAGATCGTTACGCCTGACGGACTTGCTTTTGAAGGTCAGGCCGAGGAACTCACCGTACGCAGCACCACCGGTGATATTGGCATTCTTGCCGGCCATCTCAACTGCGTCGCCCCCCTGGGTATGGGTCGCGCTACTGTTGTGATCGACGGTCAGAAGCGTTATGCCGCCTGTATCGGCGGTATGCTGTCCGTTGTAAACGGTGCTGTTACTCTGGTACCCACCACCTTTGAGTGGGCAGACGAGATCGATGCAGGTCGTGCCGAAGCCTCTTATCAGCGTGCACAAACCACCCTGCAGGATAAGAACGCCACTGATACCGACATCAAGCTGGCAGAAGCCAGACTGCGCCGGGCTCTTGTTCGGAAGAATGTCGCCGCTATGCGGTAATAAAAGTAAAAAACAGGACGCACATCCGTGCGTCCTGTTTTTTTATTGTTACAGAGATTCTTTGGTATACCGGGAAAATCCGTCGCCAAGAACCTGGTGCGCTTCCTGCACAATGACGAACGCATTGGGATCAATTTCAGATACCATACTCTTTAATTCTGCCATCTGGTGCTTTTTTACCGCCGTCAGAATTACTTTCTTCTCCATATGGCTGTAAGCGCCTTCACCGTCAAGATATGTTACACCCCGGTCAAGCTTTTGGAATATCGTTTCTGCAATCAGCTGGTAGTGATCAGAAATAATGATCGCAACACGGGAGTAGTCAAAGCTATAGACCACCATGTCGATAACCTTGCCACAGATGAATACTGTTACGCCGGTATACAATGTTCTGGAGATATCGTGAAAAACGATACCCGTCAGCACTGCGACCGTTGCATCAAAAGCAATATTAATCGTGCCGATGGGAATGTGCCGCCACTTGCGCTGCAGCAACCGGACAATGATATCCGATCCGCCGGTAGATCCGCCGGCCACAAACACCAGGCCAAGACCTACACCGCACACGCAGCCGCCATACAGAGTGCTCAGCAGCGGGTCTACCTGCGGTGCAGGAAGCCCCGCAAATAACTCCAGAGTTCCGGACAGAACTGCCATTCCGAACAAAGATCCAAAAAAGAACTTCTTTCCAATCCATTTTCCGCCAAAAATGAACAGTGGCAGATTAATAATAGCGGTAACAAGGCCAACTGAACCAAAGCCCAGAATCGTAACAATGATCTGCGCCAAACCTGACAAGCCACCAGCATTTAGTTCGTGGGGCGTCAAAAACAAATTAAATCCCAACGAAAAAATCGCCGCTCCCAACGCAACTTTAGTAAGCATTATTGCCGTTTGGAAATGCTTCTTCATACAGTTCCCCCATCAAATTTCAAACGAAATCTGTTTATCCGGAGCGTCCTCCGGCTTCAGTACCGCGCCTGCATTGGGCAGTGTTCTGGTGCGGTAGCGGCTCTGGTTAACGATGCCCGCCTCTTCAAGGCGAACAGCGTGGCTCAGCTCTGCTTTCTTCTTCAGGCTCAGAACATTGACACCCTGAGTATTGCGTGTCGTCTTGGGCAGCAATTGGGCTGTAGAGAAGATGGTCGCGCGGCCATCGGTGGTATACACCGCCACCTGCTCATCCGCTGTAAGGGCAATGACCGTCTTCAGCGGGCTCTTATCACAGTATGCGCCGGTTAGCTTCTTTCGATTCGTCTTTGTTTCATAAGCGTTCAGCGGCACCTTCGCAGCCTTGCCGTTGGCATAGAAAAACATCACGAAGCCCTTGTAATCACCGGGTAAAATGACCTGCAGCACCTTTTCTTCTGCCTCAAAGGACAGTTTCTGGGGCAGATAGTCACCCAGCAAGGATGCCTTGCTATCATCAAAGTCAGACAGACGGGACTTGTAGCATTGGAATTTATCCGTAAACACAAGGATTTCAGCCTTATTGGTAGTCTCCACAGAGAAGGCAAGGCTGTCGCCCTCCTTGAATTTCTGTTCGCCGGACATACGCAGGGATTGGGCTGTGATCTTTTTCAGATAGCCCTCCTTGGATACGAACAGGGTTACGGGATAATCAGGAGTATCGTCCTCCTCTTCCTCCGGCTCGATCTCAGCGGAAGAATAGATGATCTCTGTTTTTCTGGGCTTTCCGTACTGCTCACTGACGGACTTCAGCTCGGAAATAATAACACCCTGAAGTTTCTTATGGCTCTTCAGCGTAGCGTTCAGCTCCGCAATTTCTTTTTCCAGTTCAGAAATTGCCTTCGTCTGCTTCAGAATGTATTCCTTGTTGATATTGCGCAGCTTGATCTCAGCAACATAGTTTGCCTGGATCTCGTCGATGCCGAAACCAATCATCAAATTGGGAATGACTTCGCTTTCCAGTTCGGTCTCCCGAATAATACGGATGGCCTTATCAATGTCCAGCAAAATCCGTTCCAGGCCCTTCAAAAGATGCAGGCGGTCCTGCTTCTTTTGGACTTGGTAAAAAATCCGGTTCTTGACGCACTCGGTACGCCAGGCTGTCCACTCCTCCAGAATCTCGCCGACACCCATAACCCGGGGCATTCCGGCGATCAGGATATTAAAATTACAGGCAAAGCTATCCTGAAGAGAAGTCAGTCGGAACAGTTTCTGCATCAGCTTTTCCGGCTCAACGCCACGCTTCAGGTCGACAGTCAGCTTCAGACCGTGCAGATCGGTCTCGTCGCGCATATCCTGAATCTCGCGGATCTTGCCAACCTTGATCAACTCTGCAACCTTGTCCATAACTGCTTCCACGGTGGTGGAGTACGGAATCTCATAGATCTCGATGCGGTTTCCGTCCTTCAGATAGCGCCACTTTGCACGAAGCTTAAAGCTGCCGCGACCGGTAGAATAAATATCCCGGGTTGTGGTTTCATCAAACAGCAGTTCCGCGCCGGTAGAGAAATCCGGTCCAGGCAGAGTCTGCAGAATGTCGTGCTCAGGATTTTCGATCAGTGCGATAGCGGTATCGCAGACCTCTTTCAGGTTGAAAGAGCAAATATTGCTGGCCATACCGACAGCAATACCCAGATTGGGGTTAACCAGAATATTGGGATATGTGGTGGGTAGCAGAACCGGTTCCTTCAGCGTTCCATCATAGTTATCTACCATTTCCACCGTATCGGAATCGATATCCCGGAACAGTTCTGCGCAGATAGGATCCAGCTTAGCCTCGGTATACCGGTGGGCAGCATATGCCATATCACGGGAGTAGACCTTACCAAAGTTGCCCTTGGAATCCACAAATGGATGCAGCAGAGTCTCATTGCCCTTGGCAAGGCGGACCATCGTTTCATAAATGGCAGCATCACCGTGCGGATTCAGCTTCATCGTCTGGCCAACAATGTTGGCAGACTTGGTACGGCCGCCTTTCAGCAGGCCCATTTTGTACATTGTATAGAGCAGCTTCCGGTGGGAGGGTTTGAAGCCATCGATCTCCGGAATCGCACGGGAAACGATGACAGACATCGCATAAGGCATATAGTTGATCTCCAGTGTTTCGGAGATCGCCTGCTCCGTGGTAGAGCCTACCAAACCGACAACATGGCTGGTGTCGATCTGTTTTCCCTGTTCTTTAACTTCCTTCTTCTTGCGTGCCATAGCGCACCTCTCTTAAGAAATATCCGCCAGTTCCAAATATCTGGCGCCATTTTCCGCAATAAAATTCTTCCGTTCATTCAGCGCATCACCCAGCAGCACATCAAAATAATGGCTGGTGCGTTCTGCATCCTCGGGCATAACCTTGATCAGCCGACGGGTTTCCGGATTCATCGTAGTCATCCACATCATCTCCGGATCGTTCTCACCAAGACCCTTAGAGCGCTGGATGCTGTCGGGCTTCTTGCCCTCCAGATCCTCAGCTAGGATCTTCGCCTTTTCCGATTCATTATAGGCAAACCATGTCTTACCCTTGTAAGTGATCTCAAACAGCGGGGATTCCGCAATATACACATAGCCATCCCGGATCAGTGTGGGGCACAGCCGGTACAGCATTGTCAAAATCAGCGTACGGATCTGGAAACCGTCCACATCGGCATCGGTGCAGATAACCACCTTATTCCAACGCAACTGGGAGATGTCGAAGGAGCTCAGTTCCTTGGATTTCTTTCCCTGCACCTCTACACCACAGCCCAGCACCTTGATCAAGTCCGTAATAATGGGGCTGGCGAAGATCTTGCTGTAGTCCGCTTTCAGGCAGTTCAAAATCTTACCGCGGACTGGCATAATGCCCTGAAATTCCGCATCCCGGCTCAGCTTAACGCTGCCCAATGCAGAATCACCCTCGACGATATACAACTCACGCATTTCCGTATCACGGCTGCGGCAGTCAACAAACTTCTGCACGCGGTTGGCGATATCCAGCTTTGTGGTCATCTGCTTTTTGATGTTGGTTCTGGTCTTTTCCGCAGACTCTCTTGCCCGCTTGTTGATCAGAATCTGCTCGGCGGCTCGGTCTGCCTCCTGCTTATTCTCAATGAACCAGACCTGCAGTTGCTCCTTAAAGAAGGCGGTCATCGCCTCCTGGGTGAACTTACTGTTGACAGATTTCTTCGTCTGATTCTCAAAGCAGCCGATGGTAGAGAAGCAATTGGTTACCAGCACCAGGCTGTCCTGGATATCCTGATAAATGATCTTGCTCTCATTCTTGGTGTACTTATTATTATCCCGCAAATATTTATCAAATGCCGCAGTAAAGCCCAGACGCACAGCCCGGTCGGGACTGCCGCCATACTCCAGCCAGGAGGAATTATGGTAATAGGAAGTATGCTTTATCTGCTTGCTGAAGCAGAAAGAAACTGTAATCTTTAGTTTCATTTCCGGTCGGTTTTCCGCATCCCGGCCACGGCGCTCTGCTTCCCAGTAGGTAGGCATAGTAAAGGCATTATCGCCTACCATCTCCTCAACATACTGACGGATGCCGTTCTCATAGTAGAATTCCTCTTCCTCGAAGCGCTTACCAACCTGAATGCGCAGACGGAAGCGGATACCCTTATTTACCACCGCCTGACGGAGCAGGACATCCCGATAGTAGTCAATGGGGATATTGATATCGGTAAATACATTCCTGTCCGGACGCCAGTGGAACACCGAGCCGGTCTTTCTGCCGCGATCGGTAGGCTCTTTCTTCAGGCCGCCCTTATTTCTGCCCTTTTCAAAGTGCAGATCATAGCGGAAACCATCCCTGCGGATAGTTGCGTCAAAGAATTCAGATGCATACTGGGTGGCGCAGGAGCCCAAACCGTTCAAGCCCAGAGAATACTCATAGTTTTCACCGTTTTCATCCATCTTACCGCCGGCATACATTTCACAGAAAACCAGCTCCCAGTTGTAGCGTTTTTCTTTTTCATTGTAGTCAACGGGACAGCCGCGACCGAAGTCCTCTACTTCGATACTGGGGTCTTCGTAACGGGTAACGATGATGGTATCACCGTGTCCCTCACGGGCTTCGTCGATGGCGTTGGAGAGGATTTCAAACACCGCGTGCTTGCAGCCTTCCAAATCGTCAGAGCCGAAAATGACCGCAGGGCGCTTGCGGACGCGGTCCTCACCTTTCAGCATAGAAATGCTGGTATTTCCGTATTGTTCCTGTCGTTTCGTAGCCATAATTATTACCTGCCATAGTTATCCATTTTAGCATCCTTATTATATGCATCTTTTACCATAAAGTCAACCTTTTGTGTTTTACGATGGATTCCGACACAAAATCTTGGGTTTCAAGAGAAAAAGAAACCGACCCGGTTTTTTACCCCAGGTCGGTTCTCAATTCTTTTACCATATATTTTCCATAGCCCTCTTGCCGCAGGACTTGATAGCCGCATTTTTTATATAGCGCTCTTGCGGCAACATTTCTGTCCGCTACAAACAATACACTTTCCTGACAGCCAGCCTCCAACGCATACGCTTCTGCCAGACGCAAGGCTTTCTCCCCGTATCCCCTACGCCGTTTGGACTCCCATATGGCGAAGTCGCACAGAAAGCTTTGCTTCCTGTTTTCTGTTTCTTCATGGATCGTCCAGATAAATCCTGCAATTTCACCACTACATTCTTCTATGACCGACATCAGGTGGTGGGCTTCTGTATACAAGCCGCCCGGCAGCATCCCAGACAACTCTTGCGTTGCTTTCTTAACGGCATTCTCCCTGCAGATTCGCAGTTGTCCCATCAACTCTGCTGCGTGGTTCTTCACACTCCAGTGATAGAAGATTTTGTACTCTTCCTCTGTCATATTTCTAATTATGATAGACATATACCATTTCCCCTTGTGGCAATTCGGTACACCTGAAATTGCTTACCCCTTCTCATAGAAGACCAGCGTCATACCTTCATTTATTTTTTCCGTCTTTCCTGTCCGTTTGTATCCTATTTTCTCATATAAATGGCAATTCCCCGGCTCCTCCAAAATTGTATCCAGAAACCATTTTTCCACATCTTTGTGCATACGCTCAATTTTCAACAAAGCTTCCTGTGCTATCCCCTGCCCCTGATATTCCGGGCGCACACCCAACGCAGATACTCTGCCGCTTCTATTTTCTGGGTACAGACTTATTCGGACCGCTCCAACCGCCACTCCGTTTTTCAAGAAAATGTAGCCCTTTGTACCTTTCCGCATATACTTGAGCATAACCGTTTCTTTACTTTCCATATAGGGGCTGGAATCATCATCATAATATTTTTCGTACAGAGGCTTATATGCAACTCTCTGTATTTCAAATACAGTGTCTATATCACTTGCCTTAAACTCCACAATTTCCATAGCGTTTCCTTTCGTTGTTTCATCAGCTTTTGTTCAGAAAAACTGCCGGAAGGCTGTTGGCAATGCGGCATCGTTTTCAATTTGCTCCCGTGTCATCCAGATAAAATCGCCAGCAGGCTCGTTAACTTCCAGATAGATGCCTCGCATCTGCCATACGATATGGGTAAAGATATGGCTGCGCTCAACCTGCCGGATCACATTTTTCGGCTGCAGACCCATCATTTCTACTGCCTGTAATGCCTGCTCTGTTTCCAACTTGCCTGGCACATTGGGAAATTGCCACAAGCCAGCCAGCAGACCGGAATCAGCCCGCTTTTGAATAGCAATGAGATCATCGCAACTGAGGATGAAAACCATCTTTTCCTCTTCCCTTTTCGCCCTTTTTGGCGCTCTAACGGGGAATTTCTCCGCCGTGCCGTGGATGGCGCTACCGCAAAATTCCCGGCAAGGACAATTCTCACAATCCGGCTTCCGATTTGGACCGCAGGCTGTTGCGCCCAATTCCATCAGTGCCTGGGTAAAATCTCCTGCCGCATCCGGATAGATATCCATCAGTTTTTGCCGTACTGCGGCTTTATAGGCAGGCAAGTCAATGGGCGTTTCCTCCTCGGTCAGTCGGGAAATCACCCGCAGTACATTACCGTCCACCGCCGGTGTGGGCTGATCGTATGCAATGGAGCAGATTGCACCGGCTGTATACTCTCCTACCCCCGGCAAAGCCAGCACATCTTCATATTTCCCGGGGAATTTGCCGGCATTCACGATCATCTGAGCGGCCTTTTTCAAATTCCGCACCCGGCTGTAGTAGCCTAACCCCTCCCACAGCTTGTGGAGGGCATCGTCATCGCAGATTGCCAAATCCTCCACCGTGGGCAGTGCGGACAAGAAACGGTGATAGTAGCCCTTCACCGCCTCCACACGGGTCTGCTGAAGCATAATCTCAGACAACCAGATGTGGTAGGGCTCTTTGTCCTGCCGCCAGGGCAGCTCCCGCCGGTTTTCATAGTACCACGGCAGCAACGCGTGGGGTAATTTTTCAAAAACAGACAAGCGTACCGCCTCCTTACAAAATATAATAAAATTATACTATCCCGAACTCTGAAAATCAATGTGCAAGATTTTGACATTCCTCCACGCATCTGCTATAATGGCGATATCTCGACGTCGGAGGTTTTCTATGCGCAGAATATTTGCATTGTTCATAGTTTTTGTCCTGCTGACAGGCCTGGTGTGCTCTGCCAATGCCGCGCCAGCCGATACCCAGGACATCACCGGTACCACAACTTTCAGTGGCAGCGGATACAGCAATTTCGGTTTCCTTTCCGACAAGGACATTGCCGCCTACAAAAGCTCCTCCGATAACGCATCCATTACCCTCTCTAACGATCAGGGTATTGGCAGTCTTTACTTGATGTTCGATTTGGAATACGGCGAATATACCATCACAGCAAATGGAAAGAGCATCACCGCAGGCAAGCACGAGATTCTCCACGAATATGTGGATCTTTTGACCGCTTTCGGCACAGCGCCCAAGTCGGTAACTCTGGACTTTGCCAACGGCAGTGTGCGGCTCAGTGAAATTTATGTCTTCTCCGGAACAGATGTGCCGGATTTTGTACAAAAATGGTCTGCTCCCCTGGAGAGTGGCGCAGACATCGTGCTGTTCGCCTCCCACGGCGATGATGACCAGCTGTATTTTGCCGGTCTGCTGCCGCTGTACGCAGGTGCCAAGAATTGCCGTGTGCAGGTGGTCTACCTGACGGATCACAGAAACATCACAAAGGGCAGAATTCACGAAATGATCAACGGTCTATGGGCCGTTGGTGTACGGGCATATCCGGTCTTCGGCCGGTTTGCCGACTTCCGCATCGACGATCTGGAAGAAACCTATGACACCTATGAGCACAGCTATAACACCTCCCGGGATGACCTGCAGGGATTCGTGGTAGCGCAAATCCGACGGTTTAAGCCGTTGGTCGCCGTTGGCCACGATCTGAAGGGTGAATACGGACACGGTATGCACCAGGTCTATGCTGATCTGCTAACAAAAGCCATCGATCTGGTGAGCGATTCTGCCGTCTTTCCCGATTCTGCGGTAAAATACGGCACTTGGGAACTCCCCAAGCTATATTTGCACCTCTACGAAACGAACGCCATTACTGTAGACTATGATCAACCGCAAGCTGCCTTTGACGGCCTCAGTGCCTTTCAGGTTACGCAAAAGTACGGCTTCCCCTGTCATGTGTCGCAGCAGTGGACGGGCTTTCGAACCTGGCTGAACGGTTATGACGGCGAGATCACCAAAGCTTCCCAGATCAAGACCTACAATCCCAGCAAATTCGGTCTTTACCATTCTACGGTTGGACAGGATGTGGTCAAGAATGATTTCCTGGAAAACATCACCACATACGCCGAGCAAGAACGCATTGAGCAAGAGAGGTTAGAACAGGAGCGTCTGGAGCAAGAGCGATTGGAACAGGAGCGCCTTGAGCAAGAGCGTCTGGAACAAGAGCGCTTGGAGCAAGAACGCTTAGAACAGGAACGCCAAGAGCAAGCACGGCAGGCGCAGGAAGCAAAACGCAGAAAAGAACTTTCCGCTGCATTCGTGATTCTGGCAGTTCTGGTATGTTCATTGATATTGGTACTGGTATTCCGTTCCAAAGGAAGAAAAAGTAAAAAATAATCTATTTTTTCAAAAAAGTACTTGCTTTTTATAATCTTGTATGCTAATATACTTAGGCGCTTTGATTTGCGCTTATGCGCCGATAGCTCAGTTGGATAGAGTGACTGACTACGAATCAGTAGGTCGGGGGTTCGAGTCCCTTTCGGCGTACCATTAAAGGGGTTATCCCATTTGGGATGGCCCTTTTAATATTTATACTAGAACGGGGACTCGAAGATCTTAATTCGCAATATGCCGGTGGCATATTGCTGCCACCAGTGCAAAAACTGGTGGCTACATATATTTTTGTCCTACTTGGCAGAAATGCATATCGAGTCCCTTTCGGCGTACCAAAAGATCCAGACACCAAAACGGGTGTCTGGATTTTTTATTTGCCCAAAAAGCAGCTGCGCCACTTCCCTTTTTACACATTCCGCATCCTGCAAATAATTGTTATTTTTTCTATAAAGTCCCTTGACAAACCCTACCGGATACTGTATTATTATTTTCGGTTAGCAGAGGCTAATCGTTTTCTAAACGCATCAGTTAGCATAGCCTAATCGCTTGGGGTGTTGTATATGAATCTAATGACTGTTCCGGAAGGCAAGGAGTTTATCATTGACCGCATCGAAACCGATGACGAGGAGCTCAATTCCTTCCTCTTTTCTCTAGGCTGCTATAGCGGTGAGCCCATCACCGTGATCTCACGCCGTCGGCGCAACTGCACCGTTTCCATCAAGGACGGCAGATACAACATTGACAGCCAGCTGGCCTCGTCCATCCGCGTTGAACCTTAATTTTTCGTCTTGGTGTTAGCCTCCGCTAACACAGGCATTATCGGAGGAAATTAGAATGAAAATCGCATTTGCCGGCAACCCCAACAGCGGCAAAACCACTATGTATAACGCCCTCACCGGACGCAACGAAAAAGTAGGCAACTGGGCCGGCGTAACCGTTGACCGGAAAGAGGCACCTATCCGGAAGCTGTTTTCCGGTGATCTGGAGATGACCGCCGTAGATCTTCCCGGCGCATACTCTATGTCCCCCTTCACATCGGAAGAGAGCATTGCCAGCGAATACGTGCAGAATGAGGCGCCGGATGTGATCATCAACATCGTGGACGCCACCAATTTGAGCCGCAGTTTATTCTTCACCACTCAGCTTCTGGAGTTGGGTATTCCTACAGTGATCGCATTGAACAAATGCGACATCAATCAGCGCAAGCAGACTGCCATCGATGCCAACGCACTGTCGTTGAAGCTCGGTTGTCCCGTTGTGCTGACTATTTCCACCGATAACGATCACGATGATCTCATTGAACTGATACAGACTGCTGTTTCCCTTGCAGGAAAAGAGCAAATTGCTCCCTACTCTCAGGGAAATGTAAACCTATCCAGCAAAAAAGAGGTGGATCTTGCTGACCGCAGACGATTCGCCTTTGTTAACCACATAGTCAAAGATGTGGAAACCAGGAAAGTCCTAACCCGGGACAGAAATGGGCAGGACAAGATTGACACCGTCCTCACCCACCCCATCGTAGGTCTTCCCATTTTCGCTGTGGTGATGTTTCTGGTGTTCCAGATCTCTCAAGCCTGGCTCGGTCCCTGGATCGCCGATGGTTATGAATTCTCAAAAGACATTTCCCTCCCCGGCCTTGTAACCCTGATCGATATGTTCAAAGAATGGGTCACAGGTCTTTTGGAAGCTGCCAACGCCAATACTTTCCTTGCAGCACTGCTGACCGAGGGCATTATCGGCGGTGTAAGTGCTGTAGTAGGCTTCTTACCCCTGGTAATGGTGATGTATTTTCTCATCGCTTTATTGGAAGACTGCGGCTATATGGCCCGTGCCACCGTGGTACTGGACCCCATTTTTAAGAAGGTCGGTCTTTCCGGCAAGTCTGTTATCCCCTTTGTAGTGGGTACAGGCTGCGCGGTACCCGGCGTTATGGCCGCCCGTACCATCCGCAATGAGCGGGAGCGTAATGCCACCGCTATGCTGGCACCCTTTATGCCCTGCGGCGCAAAACTGCCGGTGATTGCACTGTTTGCCGGCACATTCTTTGGCAATGCCTCCTGGATTGGCACACTGATGTACTTTGTCGGCATCGCAATTATCCTGTTGGGCGCACTGCTGGTGAATCGAATCTCCGGCTGCGCCAATCGTAAATCCTATTTCATTATTGAACTGCCGGAATATAAAACCCCCTCCCTCAAGCGAGCAGCACTGTCTATGCTGAGCCGTGGCTGGTCCTATATCGTCAAGGCCGGCACAGTAATCCTGCTGTGCAACGCTATGGTCTTCGTTATGCAGTCCTTTGACTGGAACCTCCAGTTGGTAACAGGCAACACTGCAGAAACTTCCATCCTCGCTTCCATCGCCACCCCCATCTCCGTCCTGCTGATTCCCATCGGCATCAGCGCATGGCAGATGGCCGCTGCCGCTATTACCGGCTTTATCGCAAAGGAAAATGTTGTAGGCACCTTAGCTGTTTGCTATGGTATTTCCAATTTGATTGATACCGAAGCGCTGGAAATGGCAGAGGGTGCAAACGCAGAGATCGCTGCCGTTTTCGGCATCACCAAGGCCGCGGCATTGGCGTATCTGATGTTCAACCTCTTCTCTCCCCCTTGCTTTGCCGCCATCGGCGCTATGAATGCTGAGATCACAAAAAAACGATGGTTGTGGGGCGGTATCGCACTGCAGCTGTGTGTAGGCTATACCCTGGGTTTTGCAGTTTATCAAACAGGTACGCTGATTTCTACTGGCAGTTTCGGTACAGGCTTTATCGGCGGTTTGATCGCAGTAGCAGTGATGGTACTCATCCTGATCTATCTGTGTGTCCGCAACGGTAACAAGGTGGAGGAGCTGAGTTATGAAACCCATTGATTTTATCGTGATCGGTATTCTTCTGGTAATTGCCGTGTCCGCTGCGTATGCCATCTACCGCTCCAAAAAGCGTGGCAGAAAATGCATAGGCTGTCCCGACAGCGGCAGTTGCAGCGGTTGCTGCGCCGGTTATAACCGCCAAAATCATACATAATTTTTCTGAAAACAGCCGGGTTTCCGGCTGTTTTCTCATTTTTCCGTGAGTTTCCGGAAAAAAGGTTGTTATTCTGAAAGTTTTATGATATAATCCTCTCAAATTGCAAGGAGGCAACGAATTATGGCTGTTAATCACAACTTCCGCAGTTCTATGGGCGGCTTTAACCGCGGAGATGTTGTCCGCTATATCGATTATATGAACACAAAGCATGCCGAGCAGATCAGCGAACTGAATGCCGAAACAGAACAACTGCGTGAGCAGCTGCAGCAGAGTGTCTCTGCTCCGGAGCAGCAAGCCCGTGTTGACGAGTTGGAGGCAAAATGTGCCGAACTGACCGCTCTTTTAGACCAGGTAAAGGCTGCCAATGCCGAACTGGAGACAAAGTGCGCAGAACTGGAGGCTAAGGTTGCCAGCAGCACCCACGAAAAGGAACTGGATGCCTATCGCCGTGCAGAGAGCATTGAACGTCAGGCTAAGGACCGGGCAGAAAACCTCTTTCAGCAGGCTGCCGGCACACTTGCTCAGGCAACCACACAGGTAGACAATGCCGCCACTTCCTTCATTGGCGTTGCAGATCGAATTACTTCTCAGATCGACGAACTTCGCCTAGCTGTTGAAAACAGCAAGAACGCTCTTCGTGATGCTGCAACCACAATGTACAGCATACGCCCCACCTATACTGAAGAATAAGAAATCAGCGCATACGCTTACCGTATGCGCTTTTCTATGGAGTTTTTTATGAAAATCGTAAAGCCTGCATACTTTGACCAATTTAAGTGTATTGCCGCGCAATGCCCGGATAGCTGCTGCAAAGAGTGGATCGTTCAGGTGGATGCCGAATCCGCCGCCATTTATCGCAGCCTATCAGGGGCGCTGGGAGACCGTCTGCGGCAAGTTATGACCATTGAGGATGGCGATACCTTAATGGTCAATGAGAACAACCGCTGCCCTATGTGGCGCCAAGACGGTCTGTGCCAAATTCAGGCTGAACTGGGGCACGCCGCGCTGTGCAAGACCTGTCGGGATTTTCCGCGACTGACCCACGATTACGGTAACTTTGTGGAATTGGGATTGGAACTTTCCTGCCCTGAGTCCGCCCGTATTATCTTGACCGCACCGTTTGCTGCCCCCATTGTAGAGTATATCGTCGGCGGCGAAACTCCAGATTATGATGTCGAAGCAATGGAAGTTCTCCTGCAAACTCGGGAGAATATGCTGAAACTTTTGGCCGATCATTCCCGGCCATTGGGAGAGACTTTGGCGCTGGGACTTATGTATGGTCACCACGCACAAGCATTGCTTGACGGAATCGACGTTGCCCCCTTTGATCCGGATACCGCCTTGCAAACTGCGCGTAAATTCGGAAAAGTTACAGAGGCCCGTTTACCGGCATTCTATGCAAGTCTGGAAATTCTAACTGAAGTATGGCGCTCCCGCTTGAAATCCCCCGCCCCGGCAGAATGGTCTGCACCGATTCGTGCGCTGGCGCGCTATGGCGTGGAGCGGTATTGGCTGCAAGCCGTGTCGGATTATGACCTGATCAGCCGTGTAAAAATGATCGTCGCAGCCTGCCTGCTGGTCAAAACCTTAGGTGGAGATCACATTGAAACCGCACAGCTGTATTCCAAAGAAATCGAGAACAATGCCGATAATGTAGATGCGATTCTCGATGCCGCATATACGCACCCCGCTTTCACTGATGAAAATCTGTTGGGTATGCTGCTGAAGTGAGTTGGCTCCAAACACATTCCCCTCTTAACCATCTGGCCCCGGAAGCGTTGGCCTCCGGGGCTTCCCTAAACAAAATGCTTTTTGGATAAAAATATTCTTGACATTTGAGATCTTTGTGCTATAATACAAAAGCTGTCTGACAACAACATATACGGGGGTATAGCTCAGCTGGGAGAGCGCTTGAATGGCATTCAAGAGGTCAGCGGTTCGATCCCGCTTATCTCCACCAAACTTAGTTCCGGAAACTCACCGTTTCCGGAACTTTTTTGTTTATAAAACCATATTTTTACCTCCAAATTCCCAAATTATTAAACCCGCCTCGAAACCCCAGTGCTAAATTTCGAAACACTTTTAACACGAGTTGACACGAGTTTAATTCGTGTCGAACTCATGTCGAAATATTGCGCTGTTTCTTTTAGGGACAATTTATCGCCCAAATTTCGTCCGTTACGCTTTTCTAGCACGTTACGTCCGTCTGTCAAACCAATTCTCTATTTGACCTCTTGAATTACGTTCAATCGCATTCAAGAGGTCAGACCATCTAACATTTTTATACCAAAATTCCCAGAAAACCAACAGTTTTCTGGGAATTTTTCGATATTTATCAATAACTTCTCAATTTTATCGTTTCAGCGCGCCATTTGGTTCAGGTATTTCGCAAACTTCAATTCCTTTCATCTTACAGAAGTACGCAAGGAATTCTTCCGCGAACTTTTTCTCCGAAAGGTCATTTTTGACTTTCACAATATCACGCAAAATCTGAGCAGCTTCAATATCGTTTGTATATCGATATAGTCCCTGTCCCCAAACAGCTCTTTCCGGTTTAGTATCATTCGCATGATAATCCCAGAACTTGATCTGAGTAGCTTCCTCAGGAGAAAGTTCTATGCGGTATTCAGATGTACATTTGACAAATCCAGCTTCTCGGTTATCGCCTTCATCTGCATCATCAACTAGGAATACACCAAACACAAAGCGGTCTTCCTCTGTGGCATATGGTTTGCGCGTTGTCAGCACTGCCAGGCTGTTGAGCCTCGTATTCCGGATCTTTTTGGGCTCATCCTTTTTGTCGCCTCTTAAGATTGTACCAGCAAATGCAGTCCAATCAATCAACATTTTACTCTCATAGCAAACCATTTCACCATCTAAGTACAGCTGCTCAAGCTCAAACACATCGATCTCGCCGTCCAAAAAACGTCTGCACGGACAATTGCCATCACTGCACCAGCTGTGATGGGCAACATCAATATTGTATCCGATCATCTTCTCAGAGCATGGTCCCATATATCCAATATGGTATTCGTTGACACCGCCATCACAGTAATTGCACTTAAATACGATATTGTCTTTCACCGTCTTGGATTTTGCTTTCCGCTCAGGCACATTCTTTTTCTGCGGTACCGGAACGGAATAATGCCACGCCGCCATTGCCTGCTGCTTCTGTTCTTTCTTTTGTTGCAGAAGGCACTGGACCTCTTCCTGCAATTGTACATCTTCAAATTGCAGGAAGGACTCAAAAGAATCCGGATACGCAAACTTTCTCTCCTTCTGCCCAAAGCAAACAAAGAAGCCTTCGGTAGTGGATCTGCTTACAGATCCTTTTCCAAACATCTTATGAATCACAATTTTACCTGTAAAATCCATATAATCACCCTTCTAATCTTCTGTATATGCTCTGCAGAAGGCCCAAAGGTCTTCAATCGGCAGAATTTCTCGTGTCAAGTTGGACAGGTCGATACCATCTACTTCACATCCACCAGTCATCGATCCCCTGTACTTAAAAACTTTGCCTTCTTCATCAGTTAAGATCGCATCCCACGACCCAGCATCGCAGGCAAACATCATATGGGGGTCGCCGCTGAAGAACTTATCAAACACTGTGAACAGTTTTTCCGCATCTTCTTGTGGAATCTTAAACTGTAATTTTCGGCCTTGTGCGCCGCCTCCTCTAATGCCAAAATTGTACCCAGTAAACCATATACGTCCATCTCTAAGAATAGTAAGCCGTTGATCAACTTCTTCATCCGGAGCGGGACATGGGCCGTAGGTTAGCCCATCGGAAAGTATCTGAATTTTCTTAAGTGGAGAGGCATGTGCGTCATCGATCTCTTTCAATCTCTGCAACCAACGAGTGATGCTCCCGTCTTCAAAAAAGCCCAACAATGCACCATCGCAGAAGCGCTCTGCACGAACGGCCGCCACCAATAATGCGCACACACAGCGTGCATCCAGATCCTCAACAATTGAGCCACTCATAGATGTCCTACCCCACAACAGGCCATTATCTTCAAGTATCCGGCCATAATGGTTTAGTTCCCACTCAGGACGCTGGTCGACTAAAGCGTAAATTTCCCCGACAAAATCCCTTATCATCTCCGAATAAATAACAAATGGCGGCTGAATAGGGTGTTCCAATGTACCATCGTTTTCTCGGTCAATACGCCACGTTCCGACACTATCTTTTTTAATAAGAGGAATGTATTTTGTTAATGCCTCAAATTGTTTCATAAGCCTACCCTCACGAAATCACTACGCAAATAGCTCTTTTTAAGACCGCAGTATAGCTAATTCATTGATTTCAAAAAGGCCACACAGAGGAATACTTTGTGTGGCCTTTCTGTTATTCACCATTTGCGTCTTCTACGCCTACGCTTCTTGGGAGGATCGTACTTTTTGCAATACTGAAGGGCAAACATAAGTACAAATGGAGATAGCAAAATACATAGCAGGGTTTCCACACTACCACTCCTTAACTAGATACATCAAGGTAGCAATCAATTAAGCAAACACCGCAGCCACAGCATCTTTAATTTTATGCAGTATGCCACGGTTTGCAAGTTCTTCTTCCACCATCGCTTTATACTTCTTATAGACGTATTCCTCGATATCTTTCTCTGTCATACAGTCTAAGAGCATTACACTACCAAGCTTTGACAGCAGTTTAGCAATATCAGCAAAATGCTTCGTATTCTCCTCCATCTGAGGGTACTCCGCCAACACACGCTTCTCTGCCTTCAAAGCGCCAAGGACAATCATTTTCTCGCTGGAGAAAGAACGCCAAGTTAGCTCTCTGAATCTAAGCGGATTTTCGATGACAAATTTTGTGAGCTCATAAGGATCTGCGAGGGTTTCATCAACAGACAAAGCTACGCGGAAGTAGCAACGGGAAAGTACACCAAAGAAGAGACCACGACGTTTGCCCTGCGTTAAAAGCCAATGGTCCTTAAAGACAGAGGACCCCTTTTTAACAGGCATGTATTTCAGTGCTACTTCATAGCCCATCTCAAAGTTCATCCAACACCAAAAACGCTCATCAGTCAAAACGTAGAGGGGCAGATGATGTAGTCGCTCGTAAAGCAGAATGGAGTTGTAGATATCCGTCTCACGGTCCTTATCGTCCTTCGGCACTTTAAGGGTAAACTCTTCAATTTCATACTTTTTTGTTACCCACAGTGTACCGGGGAAAAATGTTTTCAGCCATACGGAACTCTTGGGGTTCTCGATGAGTTTTCCGGTAACAGTATTGGTGTTCGCCTTTAATGTTTCCAGCGCCTCGTCTGTCATATATTTAATATGAATTTTACTCATTCGTCGTCACCCTCCTCTTCCGGATGATTCATGCCTCCAAGGAGCATATTGTCAAAATCCTTAAGGGCATTGCAAGATGCACTGTTTAGAACCATCTGCGCAAGCTCCAGTTTGCTCATGCTCTCGAAGTCCTCGAAAGTCAACGCATTACCTGTTCTGCGCTCATAACTGATGCAAATAGCGTTAAACCATGACTGATCATCCAATATTTCTTCCAGCGTGTAGTATCTAGAACATACATCTTCTAAACATCCTGCTAAGGAAGGAATGGCGATCATAGCGAAGGCGATGTTATTGCATTCCTTCTTAGTTTTAATGTTGTCATAACAGTCGTAATAGGCTGCAGGTAAGCGCACAATGATTTTCTTATCGTCATAATCATACGACATAATATCACTGTCATCTTCCTTCTTTACTACAGTAAAGATAGAAGCTACTTTATCGTCTTCGGTGGGATCAAGCTCAATCTTAAACTTGAAACCATCGTCTACAGCCAAAATATCAAATTTGTCGATATCGAAGGAGTAGCCTGCGTATTCAGGAATAAAACCAGTGCTTTGAAAATTGGCAATATCTTCTGTTGCATACAGATAGCAAGAAGCAACAACATTACCGTTAATTTCATGGGCAGAGACCTTAAGGTCACAAGGTATAGAGCTAATATCAAAGCGACTTCTGTAGACAGACGCCGAACACTCCACAATAAACGCACCCTTAACTTTGCCCTGCTCAAGCAAAGTGATTAGAGCAGCATCCGTGATTGTATAGTGGAGATTTTTGAAAACAACCTCACCATTTTGAACAATGGGTGCTCCATTTTCATCGACATCGAATTCCAGTTTAAATGTGGAAGTCTCCACATAGTCAGAAAGCGCCTCATTTCTATTAAGCACAGGATATGGGAAAATTCTATTACCGATATGCACTCAAAATCACCTCGCTTGCAAACATCTCAGTGCTGTCAACGGAATAGGAAATCTTATGGACCTTTCCTTTTTCGATTTTCATTCCAACAATTTTACCTTCTTCAATGGTGCAATCTACACCATCTATGGATGCAGAAATAATGTCAACGGGATATTTGTCCGCCGCTTCACCGCAAAGGCGAATGGCAAATTCACAGTCATTTTCATCATATTGCGATGTAAAAATGCAATCGTATTGACCGTTTGCTTTGTCGGTTACTACGGTACGATAACGCATACCGCTCAACGGGACTTTCTTTAAAACAGGAGATTTGCCAGGGCCAACTTCTGTTTGTTCTCTGGGTTCAGGCTTGGGTTCAGGGTTAGGCTGGGGTTCAGGCTTCGGCTTTTTATGCGGCTTTTTGCCAGGTTCTCCATCATCCACCAATTCTCCCTCTGCAAACTCGTATGTTTCACCCGCTTCACCTGTTTTTGCGGTTTTTGGGGTTTGGGTCTTTACCGCTGTCATAGGTTTAATCAACACTTGCTCATTTGAAATAGCGTTGCCGGACACACCACCCATTTCGTCCTGTGAAGGAAGAAACTCACCCGCTCCTTCGATGTCGGTAGTCTCACCAGAACTTGCGCGGAGCACATCCTTAATAAACTCATTTACCGCATTTTCCAGTGCCTTCTTCATTTTGCGCGTAATTCTCTTCTCCTCAGGAAAATCATTCAGACGCTTAATTTCCCAGTCTGTGTGTTGCGGATTTTCAATCGCACGAAGTTTCTTATTGAGCCCATTATCGTGAATTACGCAGAGTGCGGAGAACGGAAGAAATGCACCGGGATTAATGTACGTAATTTTCATATATGGATAACGCACCATAACACAATGCTTTGTTGCGTTACCCTCATCTTGCTGTCCGTACTGCTTCAGATATACGGTGACCGTATTATCGTCGTCAATCTGTAATTCCTTTACGATAACAGAATCGTCATCCTGCAACAGTTCATACTGAGCACGGATTTCGCGCAATTCCGTTTTTGTACGCTCGCTCTGGAAAGCCTCGCTATAAATAATATCTTTTACAGTAGAATCGTTGACAACAGTACCATCAACTACTACTTCCAATTCCCCGCGCATAACGGCAACCATAAAGCTTTCCAGAACCTTAGCGATAATATCACTTTGCCAGCCCTTAAAAGCATTGAAGCCAATGATATAGACATCAGTGCCGTAGTCATTTTCGGTTCGGGAGAACTCCTTATCTAGACGCAATTCTTCTAAAATGGGGAAGTTCTTTTTCCCAATACCGTAATAGCCGATACCCATTGTAAGAAGGTCAGGGTCTCCGGGTATAGGGGTAGACCGCAGTTTGCTGATACCAATATGTGCACTGGAATCCTCGCCGGTACGCTCGTCATGTGCACGAGTAGAGTAAAAAACAGTATTCGTGGTACTTACAACAAAGGAGGCAAATTTGCCAATACCCTTAGAACCACCACTGCTGCCACCCTTATCGCTAACACCAGAACCCTTAGTAAGATTGTAAAACGGTGTGCTTCTTTCGTTTGTTTTTGCGCCATTGACACCAGTGGTATGGAAATCACTAACTCGGAGGCAGGTGATCTCTGCGCTACTAATGCTCTTTTTCAGCTCTCGAAGAGCAGGGCCTTCCTTAGGAGAATCCTTCTTGTATTCGTAACACGCCTCGATCTGCGCTGCAAGATCGTCTATACCCGGCACTTCCTCTCTTGCAGCCTGAAACAAACGGAATTCGACTCGCACAGGCTTCTCACCGAACGCAGCATCGATGGAGTTTTGGCAAATCTCTCTTGCCAAAGAAGAAACCGGATCTTTTTTAAACATCTCCATATCACTGGTGTCCAGACCATTCTCGCTTGTATAATTATTATCAGGAAATCTCCACATTTGTTCAGACATCTATAACCCCTCCTTAAAGTCTAAATTTTTTCTTTTTAGGTCCGCTATCTGCAAACCGCTTTCTTTGATTATCCAGTTCTTCTTGTATTGCCGAAAACATGGCATCAATTTGATCTGGTGAATACTCATAATATGAGCTGTTTGACAGATTTCCCAGCAGCGCAATGCTTTCGATAATCTTATTTGTTCTTGCTTCTGCTATTCGAACAAAATTCGCTTTCTTATCTACAGCCATAATTCGACACCTCCTTTGTCTATAGGATAGCATTTGACGCAATTCTTGTCAAGTATTTTTAAAATATTTTCGTAATATTTTTTATGTATTACCATTTCGCGGTTGTGATCACCTCTAAAACCAGGTCAAAATTAGCTCCAACATAAGATTTTGAAGAAAGCTATTCCATTTTGTCAATAATTGTGATAAAATTAGTATTTAGATTGTATTATACTGAAATCAGCAAGGAGGTGACCCATTTGCAGCAACGAGGCTTGAAACCTATTTTGAAATGGGCTGGTGGCAAAACACAACTGTTAGCCGAAATCTCTCATGCATACCCTGATGAGTTTGGGAAAACTATCCGACGCTACGCCGAACCTTTCGTTGGTGGTGGTGCAGTTCTTTTTGATATACTATCTAAATTTGATCTTGACGAAGTATATATAAGCGATGTTAATGCAGAGCTGATCAATATGTACTTGAATGTTCGGGATAACGCAGACGAACTTATCACTATACTAACCAAGTATCAAGATGAGTATCATAAGCTCGATAGTGAAGGTCAAAAGGAGTTCTATTACAGCAAACGAGATGAATTTAACAATCTTATTGTCTCTGGAAAAAGCAAATCGGGCGTGCAAAGTGCAGCTTTGTTTATCTTTCTAAACCGAACTTGCTTTAACGGCTTGTATCGCGCAAACAGAAGCGGTCTGTTTAATGTGCCTAAAGGAGCGCTTACCAACCCCTTGATTTGTAACAAAGAAAACATCCTCGCTGTTTCCGCAGCACTGCAGAATGTTCAAATCGAGTGCGGCGATTATTCTGTCTCGCGCAAATTCATCGATAAGCATACTCTTGTATACCTAGATCCACCATACCGCCCTCTCAAAGGCCGCGATAGTTTTATCTCATATACCGAAACAGAGTTTGATGATAGCTGTCAGCGGGCTTTAGCTGGCTTTATAGAAGAAATGGACGCCAAAGGTGCATACATTATTTTGAGCAACTCCGATCCCAAGAACGTAGATCAAGAGGATGACTTTTTTGAGGACTTATATGCAGACTATGATGTACAGCGTATAAATGCAAAGCGAAAGATTAATCGCAATGCTGATAGTCGTGGTTACATCACAGAACTGCTGATCAAGAATTATTAATACAAAGGACGGAATCTTTGTGATAAAGATTCCGGCCTTTTTTATTTAAGAGAACATTCGCGTATTGGTGAGTGACCAATACGTTTATACTTTCTGCCTTTCACTGTTCCTTAGCTTTTATTTTTGAAAAAATACATGCTACAAACACACCTTCTTCTCCACGTTATCATTATTTTTCCTTGAATTTTGTCAAAATTTGCAATAAAATAGTTGTAGATATAATAGCGTAATATCTGTTTATGCTTGAGAGGTGCTTAAAATGCTAACAAGTTTTAATGACATTCTTAAATCCACAGAATCCCAAGTGTCACAAATCCCGATTATTAGCGATTCTACAAATTTCTGGATGGTGCGTTCTAAGAAAGGTGTATTCTTCGATGAGTTCCTTCGAAATAATTATATTGCTATAGGATGGAATATTCTGACTGAGACAACATTATCTGAGCACGAAGATGATTATCTGAAGAGCTATCTAACACTAACTCAGTATAAAGATAAGATGCCTGGAACCGCCGTTAATAAATGTCGTCGTTTCGTAGACGAACTTAAGGAAAACGACATTGCCATGATCGTTGGTAAAGATGAAGTGGCATTCGCTCTAATAGGTGAGTATTACGAACATAATGACAATCATACTACTGTTGAAAAAGAACTCGATATAATCGCGCAAATAGACAGCGGCACTTATTACGGCTTCCCCTGTCCTTATAGAAAGCGGAGACGAATCACCGTAATTGCGAGATCTCGCATCGATCTTGTTTCCCCCGCCATTTATAAGTGCCTTGTATCAAACCGCCACAGTTTGAGTAACTTAAACGATTACGCTGATCCCATTATAAGCAGTTGTTACGATGTAGCATTTTACGATAATAGGCTTATTGTCAAGTATCACATTGGTCAGCCAAGAGACATCAATCCGTTTAACTTTTCTCTGTTCACCTACAACGTCGTAAAACTTCTTGCAGAAGATTCATCGCTAATCACTGGAAAATATAATATAAACTCTGAAGGCGATGTTGTCCTGTTTTTATACAATACCGGAAAAGACATTTATGAGTTTATCCGCGATAACATCGCCACCATTTGGGTGATTTATGCGATACTGTTTGGTGGCAAAGGTTTAGGCTTCGAAATCCCCTCTGCAGTTGATAAGATTAAAGGGTGGGTTTCCGATATCTTATATCAGCGCGAGCTAAAGCAATTAAAGCAAGCTGAGGCGAATAAGATTGATGCTGAAACAGAAAAAACGCAGGCAGAAACCAAGAAAATACAAGCTGAAACTGAATTGCTTCAAATAGAAGCTTCTCTCAAGAAAGAGGAACTTGAAAGAATTCGTACACAAAAAGCTTCTGAAGCAAGCTTACTGGTAGATGAATTGCAGCAAGCGGCTGAGCCTCTGAACATCAGTCCTCCCGATCCGCATGTGATTAATCTAGTGACCGTCCTGAACAGCAAGATTGAAATCAACAACTAATCCTAATATTTCTTCACCTAATAACGACCGGCCCTGAAGCTTAACTCTCAGGGCCGGTTATTAATTAGTCTCCACACTGTCATTTAGTGCTCATAGCTTCGCCAATCCGCGGGATAATTATGCGGTCGGCAGGGAGCCACATTATATCATCAAGGTCATCCCTATATAACCACTTTATTTCTAAGGCTTCTTTAGCTAATGGTTGTCCATTTACGATTTCGCACCAGAAACAATCCATTGATAGATGGAAATCTGGGTAGTCATACTCGATGGTCTGTAGAAAATCTCCAACAGCAATCTCTACATCCAGCTCTTCTTTTATTTCTCTTACAACTGCTTGCCTAGGAGTCTCTTTTGGCTCAATCTTACCTCCAGGGAACTCCCACATTCCTTTATAATCACCATATCCTCTTGCCGTTGCAAGGACACACTCTTTGTTTTCCAAAGAAGAACAAATTACTGCCGCAACAACTTTGATAGTTTTCAAATCATCCACCTATCCCATCTGCAGCAATCGCTTTTCAAGACACATATTATAGTTAAGTGTTTTGGTTTCACCGTTATCAAATTTAACAGTGATTATTGTTCCATCGAATTTCTTGACAACACCCTTTCCGTTCGTCTTATGTGTTATGATTTGTCCAACAAGCCCGCCGCTATTCTTAGTAGAAGATTTCGGGCGCTTTTTCTTTTGATCTTCTCGCCAAAGCACATAGTCTCTGTCGACATTTTTACCCCGCTCCAGATAGTCGGCCATATCAGAAAATACGAGCATTTCAGGCTTGCGCACATTATTCTCGGGCACAGGTCTAACCGGGAACATCCAAACCAATCTATCGTCCCCGTTATCGTCTGGCTGCGTTTCAGTGTAAGGACGATCAACGAGTTCAATACGGCCGCAGTAGATGTACTCGCCAGGATCAATCACTTCAAACAAATGCACATCTACGCCGTTATTGCCACATTCCGCTAAAGTAGCATTTTGCGACCAGTTAATATCCTGATCTCCAACTTTTCCCATACCCGTATAATGAAGTGTTCCGCCGATCCACTTATCCTGATACAATCCCTTAGTATAGTCAGATACTATAACCAGCGTATTGGTTGCATGAGATCTACGCATTCCGCCCATATTTCCACACTGAAAAATACCTACCAATTCACTATTGTTAATGATTTGTCCAATTTGCAGCCCTGGGTTAAACAGCATAGCAATCATTCCTTTATCTCTAGATCACGCATTCCCCTCAGCGGGGGCAATTACAGTATAACACATTTTGTTGAAAAAAGAAATATAATTCACCCAGTAAAACATCTTGGGAAGGCTATCTCAATTCAATCACCTTCTTCTTTGCTATTTTAGCTTTCTTCGCAAATTGGGTAGCACTACCCTATGATCGGGTAATGTGGGGAGCAACATAGTCTGTCCGCCGGAGTATCTAATTGTTGCGCACAGAACTGGCATAGCGTGAGGAAACTCATCACCCCCTACTGGGAGTACACTCATTTGATTATCTTGCTGGCACAGCATTTTTACACCTGCTCTCAAATTCTGAAAATCCTAGCAGAAAGCTATTACAACGGCAGCATGACCGAGAATATCGGCATAGCCGGGCTGGTATGGGTACATATTAGATTCCACGGTTTTTATTTTACATATCTTTTTGAACAATGTAGTCGCCAATAAACTTCAAATCCCTTTTCCATTTCTCCACTGCGACTGGCTTATTAGAATGGGTTCGAATATTGAGTTCGATACACCGCACCATGTCCAAATAAGTAATTCTATTATTTTTTAGAAGCGTCACAAGGTAAGTCTGGCGTTCTCTATCTATTCTACCATCCGAAACATTATATCCCAATTGATGCAAGTACGACTCCATGTTGAAGGAGGCAAACAAACTCTCTGTCTCGTCAAGTTGTTTTCTTTGGATTAACAGCTTGCCGTAGTTTTTCTCAAACAACTCAAGCGTTGTCCTTCCAATGAAATGCTTTTTACATTTTTGACAGTAGTGTACCGGTAATACGATTTTACCAGATCCCACAGCAAAATTTGAGACAAAACAGTCTTCAGCCACCGGGTGCTTATTGATGTAACAAGTGGTGCTGGATAAATTCTCATAAATGTACAAAACCTCCTGTGTTACTTGGGTCGTTTCGTTACCTGAAAGGATTTTTACTACAGTATTGTTCTGAACATACGCCAGGATATAGTTATTGATTTCTTCCTGTAGCCTCTCAAGTGCGTACTTAGGCTGATCTTGTAACTTCCAATTATGAATAATACGGGTAACAGCAATCTGCAGTTGCACCAAAAAATCAGCAAACGATACAAAATACATATCAAATGTCAGGCTTCTACCCTTTTGACGTTTTATATTTAAAAAATCAAATACTTGAAACCCGTACGCATTTGCAAATATTTTGGTATATCCATCTGTAAAAATATGAAGATTTCGGTTCATGACCGGCTCACAAGCTCGGCGTACTTCCTTTTTACAAAGCTTATTCCATTGATCCCCAAACAGCGTTTTACTGTTTCCGTTTGTTTCAACAAATTGCTCCCACTGTGTTTTATAGATTTCTTGTATAGAAACATATAAATCATAAAAATCATCAATTGCGCCAATGGCTGCCAGATTAACTGGGGTCAAAGCCCATATCGTTTTAGCGATCAATAAGCACCCTCCTTTGTTTACGATAGAGTCATTATACGACAGAGATTCACGGATTTCAACACTGAGAGAGATTGCGGTATATAGGGGGTACACCTTTGCGGTTAGCTGTGACGGGGTTTGCAGGTAATATCAAACAGCAGTGTCTGCACCTTTGCGGTTTAAGGTGTCCTCACCTTTGCGGTATAGGATGAGAGTACCCCCTTTGAGGTTAGGTGCTCCCCCCTTTGCGGTTAAGAATGCAAGTTGTAGGGTGGTTTGCGGTTAATGGTGTGTGTACCTTTACGGTTAAGGACAGTGACACCCCCTTTGCGGTAAAGGTGGGAGGGATGATACTTTGCGGTTAAGTGCAGGGAGTTTCCCCGGCAACCCACAGACCGCACACGCCCACAGTGCAAGGAGTGAGACTGGTTTGCGGTTAAGGGTGTGGGTACCTTTACATTTAAGGGCAGTGACCCCCCTTTGTGGTTAAAGGTGATTACTATTTGCGGTAATAACCACAAAGGGGGTCGTAGGTTTGCGGTAATTGATACAAGGGGTGGGTTCATGTGGTGTCCCACCCTTTGTGACTTTCGATGGAGTGCTTCTTTTGTGGTTGGGAAGCACTCCATCATTTTGTATTTAGAAAGGGGTTGCCTGTTTGCGGTTTAGGGTGCACGGGAAGTTTTCCCTGGTAACCTCGACCCCAGACACCGCACCCCACACGCTACACAGCGGCGGTGTTCGTACCTTTGCGGTTAGGTGTACCGGGACGGTGTCTAACACTTTGCGGTTAAAGGTGCAGGCAACAGCCGGGGTTTAGTGTCCCTTGCGGTTAAGAGTGTCTACCCCTTTACGGTTATGTGTAGAAAATGTGGTTGCACAAGCCCTCCGGGGCTAGGGGATGTACACCTTGCGGTTTAGGGTGCAAAGGAGTTTTCCCCGGCAACCTCGACCGCAGGCTGAACAGCACACGACCCTTCCAGGGCGGCTGTCGGTGGGTTTGCGGTTTAGGGTGTGGGAAGTTTCTCTTGGCAACCTCGACCTTAGACGGACAGCGACCAAGCCTACACGGCGGCGGTGTTAGACCCTCTGCAGTTTAGGGTGCAAGGGGGTTCCCCCCGGCAACCTTGACCCGGCAACGGCAACCCCACACGCCACACGGCAAGGGGGTTGTACCTTTGCGGTTAAGGGTGCAGAAGGGGTTACCCCTTTGCGGTTAAGAGTACACCCTTTGAGATAAACAGTGGCTTGATACAGTTGTTGGCTTTGGTGGTTTCTCCAACAGCTGTGCCTTTGATGGCGTGTCTTCTTTGTGGTTGGGAGACACGCCATCTTTTTGTGTAAACTTGGGGCTTTGCCCCTAAAAAATAAAAGGAGTTGTTTCTAATGACAAAGTACATTCAATGCAAGGACTGCACCCGGATCTTCGGTTTTTCTGAAGATCAGCAGAAATGGTTTCGGGCACGGAACTGGGCTGACCCGATTCGCTGCAAGCGTTGTATAGAAAGAGCGAAGCAACGTCGTGCCGATCCCTACTGGGGTTGGGCGTCAACGATGGGAGGTGGTCTTCCTGCCAAGAAAGGACATCGACGCGTAAACTACCCTGTCCACGTAGTGGGCGGATTCAGATAAGGAGGTGAGAACAATGTTGGCGCTGATAGCAACCCTGATCGTGTGGGCGATCATACAGGCACTCTGCAACAAAAACCCCGGTCCGCTACTCATTGTATTTATTCTGTACGTAATTTTTAGTCTGATCGGCGAACTCGCTTACTAATGGAGGTATGAATATGAATCAATACGAAGAAAATCGGAACGAATTAGACGAGCTGATCGATTTCATCGGTCAATGGATTCTGGAAGACGAACAGCAGCCAAGCACATTGGAACCGTTGCGGCTACAAATGATGAACTTCTCTTATAGGGTCTTGAAACACATAGCAAAAGAGAACGGAATGACCGTTTCCTATGAACTGCATAAACCCTTTCAAAGTATGGGCAGCATTTGCCTGGAGAGTGAGGACCTTGTGTTTTTACAGTGCAAGCAATTAGCGAGGGCTATTAGCTTCGCAGACAACGTGGATGTATTTCCGCTTACCAACGGAAGAATTAGATTTGTACTAACATTTCACGGACTTACAAAGAAAATCAATGCCTGAACGCAGAGATCCTTTTTCTCCTACTGAGAAAATATCATTGCCGTTGCAAGTAGCATTTTCGCGTGGTATAATGGGGCAAGATGGTTCATAAAAAACCGCCGATAAAAAGAAGAATTCCGTTATGGAATAATATTGAGGCTACTTATGGATGTATTAGTTTTTGAAGGTCAAACATATACAAGGCGAAATGAAAAGTGGGTCGACTCACGCAATCTAATTGTTCCGGAAGGAATCCAAAAGGATCTGAATCGAGAGTATGCAAAACAGCTTGACCCTGCAACTCTTTCGGTAGAGGAGTGCGTTGCACACGGCGATCGCTTTAAGAATAGCAGCTCGACCAGTCTCGCGCTAAAGTTTTATGAAGAAGCCGCTAAGAGAGCTGATCGCAATACTATGGCGTATATTCTACCAAGAATGACTTCTTGCTACCGCAAGAACGGCATGCCGCAAAAAGCAATTGACATCTTGGAGTATGCTAGCAAAACTTTTGGCAAGGATATGGTTACGCCTGTACTTTTGACATCAGTAGCCGGTGCCTATTGCGACCTCGGAGATTATACTCGTGCAAAAAAATGTTGTGAAAGAGCATGGGCGCAATCAAACGGCAAAAGAAGTGAGGAACTATCCCTCGTCTACAAGCGGATACAAAAAGCAACAGAATAACAGGTGAGAAAATGGTAGAAGTAGTAGCTGCCCTGATATGGGATAATGACAAATTTATGATCTGCCAGCGCCCCGAGCATAAAGCACGAGGTTTGCTTTGGGAATTTGTTGGCGGCAAGGTGGAGCCCGGCGAAACCAAAGAACAAGCACTGATTCGGGAATGCCAGGAAGAACTCGATGTCACACTTTCTGTCGG
>JAZQTN010000059.1:0-2209 GCA_045630825.1 Faecousia sp.
ACAGCCGCCAGCGGTTGCCGGACATCATCTGCTTGGAGCGTTCGATAGCTTCGCTGGCAGTCAGCTCCGGATTCTCTGCCAGTATGTAGCTTGTCATGGCGTAGCTATAGCCTGCGATAATACCGGGAATAATGAACAGCAACGACCACAGCAGAACATAGACACTCTGTAGGAGTCTTGCACAGGCAGTCGTCTTCCAATACTGAAAATAGCCCAACATGGTGCTTATCTCGGCTTCCTTCTGCCGATCCACCAGGTCCAAATTGAACTTCATATAGCCGACCTCTACAATACTGCCAAGAATAAACAAGGCAATACCTGTAATGACGGCGAAGATGGCAATATAGGTGGCGATGCCTGCAAAGACAGGCCAGAATTCCACACCGCCATTGGTGGAAACCACATCCTGTCCAAGGATCTGCAAGCTTGCGTTAAAATTACCTTCATTGAGTTCCACATTGAGTTCCGGTCCATTGGAGCCGATAGCGCCTAATAGAGATGCGATCAGGCCTGCCACGACTGCGACGCCCCATTTGCCCTTCAGGGCATTGCGGGCAATGCTTCTAAAATCAGCTGCGTATTTCATTCTTCCACTCCCATCTTGTCTCGGAGATCTCCAAGAATCTTAAAGTTACTCATTGTTAAAACGTACATTGATTGCACCGACACCACCATGGATATCCACTTCGTTGGCACCATTTCCACTGCTACCGAAATCGGTGACATTCTTTCCGTCAACGGTGATGTTGCCGATGCCCTTTTCGATATCCAGCTCGTAATCGTCCTTACTGCCGAGCAGAGTGACATTCATTTCACCGACGCCGGAATCTAAGTTACAATCGCCCGTCAAAGCAGAGGTCAAGTTCAACTGACCTAACCCCATTTCCAAATCAAGGTTCTTGATTGCACCGTCGCTGATAGTAATACGACCTGCGCCGCCTTCGATATTGGCGGACTTTTCAGCAATCAGCTTGCTGATTGTTACATCGCCTGCACCAAGTTCAAAACCTATCGTCGCAGCAGAAAGACTATCCACAGTAAATCTTCCCGCACCGGTTTTGATGTTAACATTATCAAACACCGTTCCGACTGGTACATATATGGTCAGCACAGCGTTTTCGTAAGCGTTAGAACCGTTGAGCTTGATTTTGGTCAAATCCTTAAGGGTAAGGCAACCATTCTTCTCATCAACCTCAAGATTCTTCAGATTGCTCTCAACAGAAAAACCATTACCTTCTTTGATGTAGAAATCCGCAGCATTGATTTGGATATTAAGATCGCTGATTTCGGAAGATACTGTGTAAGTTTTCGTTTCTCCGATCACATCACCCCACTCGGCATCATCGTCCGAAAACAGGCTGCCCAACAAACCTACAGCACTGAGAATGCCGCCAACAATCGAGACGGTAAGGAATATGGCAAAGGCGAGTGCCAGATACTTAATTACTTTCTGCAATGTAGTCATTTGATTTCAACGCCTCCAAACATACAAGTACCGCTGATATAGAGCGTGGGTGCATTCTGATGTGCTGCGGTTTTGTTGGACACACCGCCAAAGATGCTGTTAGAATTTACTTTTACATTTATGCCTGCGGGGACAAAAATATCGATGCCTCCAAAGATAGCAGATACCTGAATAGCACAGTCCTTTTCAATAATAGCATTTCTCAGATCGCACTTCACACCACCAAAAACGGCCGTAAGCTCTGCACCTTCAAATACTTCACCATCATAGTTCATATCGCAGCCGGAGAAGGTTGCACAACCAGCTTTCGGCTCTTTGCCTTCCAACTTCAGCTTTTTCATGATCTCATTTGCCTTGTTGCCAAATAATCCCGCAAGCACCATCTTCAGACCGATGATTACAATGATTGCGGGGACAAGCAGCTTCCACAGCATAGAGAAGCTGAGAATGTCCTGACAGCACAACAGCAGGAATACACCAACTGCAATACCGATGATATTGCCGGTCTTTTCTCGCTCTGTGAACAAGCCGATGGCACAAGGGACGATAATAAATAACGTCCACCAACCGTCAAAAAAGACATTAATATTCGTTACATTAAACTCATTCAGCGCCCATATTACGCCTGCGGCAATCAAAACGATGCCCCACAATACACTGCCTACTTTTTTCATTTTCTATTTCTCCTTATCCATTTATGTACTGCTCACCAACATTTGCCGTTGTTGTAAAGCCTGCTCTTTC
>JAZQTN010000060.1:0-7580 GCA_045630825.1 Faecousia sp.
TCAATGGTGGAGAAACCGTTATGACCGGCTTTGCAAGAAATACGGTCATGAGCGTTGCCGGTACTGTGATCGATGCTGTGAAGGCAGGTGCCATCAAACACTTCTTCCTGGTGGCTGGCTGCGACGGCGCACGGCCCGGCAGAAACTACTACACCGAGTTCGTCAAGCAGACTCCCAAGGATACTGTGGTGCTAACCCTGGCTTGTGGCAAGTATCGTTTCAACGACCTGGATCTGGGCACCATTGGCGGTCTGCCCCGGCTCATGGATATCGGTCAATGTAACGATGCCTACTCCGCCATTCAGATTGCTGTAGCTTTGGCAGAAGCCTTCGGTTGCGGTGTCAATGATCTGCCCCTTTCCATGGTACTTAGCTGGTACGAGCAGAAGGCCGTCTGCATCCTGCTGACCCTGCTGCATCTGGGCATCAAGAACATCCGCCTTGGTCCCACGCTTCCTGCCTTCATTTCTCCCAATGTGCTTTCTTTCCTGGTGGAGAAGTTTCATATTGCACCCATTACCACACCTGAAGAAGATTTGATGGCAATTCTGGGATAAACCTCCAATTTCCTTGTTGCTCATAAAACATAGAAATTGCATGGATCATAAAACAAAAAAGCATTCTACGTAAATCAGCGTTTCATTTTTTGATATGCAGTCTGGTAAATACTCCCATTCTATGATATGATAATAATATCCTATTTGGCCTACCCATTTCAGCAAGGATTACCAAAAAGAAAGAGATGGAGTATTATGTCAGGCAATCGTTATACCGATCAGCTTCGCAAGCTGAAGACGGCGTTTGGATTTGATTTTGTCAGCCTTGCGATCGTCCTGGAGTCCAGCCAGCAATTGCTGACATGGGTTCATGCCACAGGCAACCGAAACACTCAGTATCGCCGTATTGTCCTGGAGCCAGGCAAGGGAATTGCCGGTGAAGTTTATCACGGTGGAAATGCCCTGCTCATTCAGGATGCTAATGAAGAAATATCCGAACAGGATCGTTTCAAATACCCGATAACCATTTCGGAAGCGCTGAGGAGCATCCTGGCATTCCCGCTCTGGAAAGAAAATAAAGTTGCCGGTATCCTTCTTCTGGCTTTCCGCAGTCCCAACAAAATCACACAGGAACTGTTTGGGGACGTTTTGCGCCACATCACCCCTGTTTTTTGTGACTTCCAGGTACGGCAAGTGGAATTCGATGCAGTAGGCCGGGCAGGAGATTCTGCCTATACCCAGCCTGTCCCTGTTTATGAACTGATGAATTATCATATCATGCGGGCACACGAAGAGGAACGGTACCGCATTTCCCGGGAACTGCATGACAGCATTATGCAGCAGCTTGTAGGTGTTCAGATGCAGATTCGCACCGTGAAATATCAGCCCAGCCGGGAGAAAGCAATCGAAACACTGGAACAGATCGATGTGCAGATGGCCGAGATTCAGAACGAATTGCGCAGGATTTCCACCAGTCTGCGGCCTACGGTATTGGACGATTTGGGATTGAGCGCGGCCTATCGTGCCTACTTCGACCGTATTCAGGAAGCCTTTGGTGTGCAAATAAACTTTCGTGACTATACCACTATATCGCGATATACCCAAGAGCAGGAAACAGTGTTTTTCCGTGTCTGTCAGGAGGCAGTCAATAATGCCTGTAAATATTCCGGTTGCAATGAGATCACAGTCTCACTTGTGGAAACGGAAGGACATCTGATGCTGGAGGTTTTGGACCATGGTGTTGGTTTCGATCCGGAACATATTCAGGCTAAGGGTTCCGGTATGGGACTTTGGGGCATGGCGGATCGGGCGGAACTGATAGACGGTGAACTGACATATCAGAGCGCACCCGGAAAAGGTACGACAATTTGGCTGACTGCGCCAATCTCGGGAAAGGATAAAAAATGAGAATTCTGATTGCCGATGACCATGAGGTCGTATGCAGAGGCTTTGAAATGCTGCTGAACTATCAGAACGATATGGAAGTGGTGGGCATCGCCCATAACGGTCAGCAGGCGTATGATCTGGTAGGAAAAATTCGTCCTGATATCGTACTGATGGATATCTCCATGCCGCCCGGAGAGAGTGGAATCGTGACCGCCGGACGCATCTGCTCGGATTATCCAGAGACAAAAGTCATTATGCTTACCATGTATGACGACCGTGAGTATCTGCTTTATACGATTCAGAATGGTATCTCCGGCTATCTGCTGAAAAATGCCTCGGAGAAAGATCTGATGGAAGCCCTTCGTACCGTATATGCAGGGGGCGTCTTCATCTGCAAAGAGATGGTCCCTTATCTGATACAAGGTTATGTGGGCCGTCACCGGGAGGATGGCGACGGACTCCTTCAGTTGGCAGAACGGGAAGTAGAAGTACTTACCCTCATAGCAAAAGGTTATGGCAACAAGGAGATTGCAGAAAAGCTGTTCCTGTCAGTAAAAACCGTAGAAAGTTACAAGGCCAGGATAAAGACAAAATTGAATCTGTATACCCAGCCGGAGCTTGTGGAGTATGCCATCAAAAAGAAGCTGTTACAATTTTAAGACAAAATCACAGGGGATTCCCTCTCTTAGCAAAGAGGGAATCCCCTGTCGTTTTTTCTTTTTCGTATTGTTATAATGATGATGTAACACAACAGCCCCCTGCAATGCGGTCAATCGGTGTGCTGCGTTCCAGGGATTTGTCCTGACGCAGAGCTTCCAATGCTTCGGGTGTGTTGATATTGGAAAGCAGCATATCCGAAAACACAGAAGTCTCAAGTGAGAAGATTAGGCTGGGAACTGCCTTCATAATATCAGTTATTTTGTAATTTCCCCGGGCAATCATAGATTCAATCGCAGGGAGACATTGCTTAGAATAGATTCCGCACAAAGGATGTATTCTCCCGGCACGATCCTGGCAGATTACCGCATCAAATCCTTCACCTGCCTGAAGCATTGCTTTAGCAAGTTTCCCTGAGAACAACGGCATAT
Source organism: Faecousia sp. (assembly GCA_045630825.1). GTDB lineage: Bacteria > Bacillota > Clostridia > Oscillospirales > Oscillospiraceae > Faecousia. The sequence continues at coordinate 2,972 of JAZQTN010000060.1, forward strand.
CGCAGGCAACCACAAGTAGCGCATCACTCCTGCATAAGGACAACGAACAACGTAAACCCTCCATAGGTCCTCGGTCTGTCACCTGATCAAACACCGGCAAAAACGGCGAATCCCCAAGCCAGGAAGCATCCTGAAGCGAAATCAGTTTTTCGTCAAAATCGGACAAAGCATTTTCCAGTCGTGACAAAAAAGTTTGCTGCTGCAGTTGCAGCAATGCTTTATTCGCCCCTCCCATCCGTCGACCCTTTCCGCCAGCGAGAATCAAAACACCATAGGTTCGTTTCAATCAATCACCTTCTCTATTGTCATAAAAGCGGTTACCATGCAAAGATATTTATGGAGTGTTGCTATGAAAATCAGAAAAATTTTACTGTTCCTCTTGGTTTGCTTTTTACTGTCTGCATGCGGCAGACCAAAATCATCAAACGCTGTGGAGGCGTCTGATACCGCGGTTACATTTACCGACGACCTCGGCCGGGCGGTTACTGTCAGCAATCCCAAACGGGTTGCTGCCTTACTGGGTAGTTTTGCGGAAGTCTGGCAGTTGGCAGGAGGGCAGGTTATTGCGACTGCCGATGATGCTTGGGACGATTTTTGTCTGGAACTACCGGAGGATGCTGTAAACCTGGGCGGCACCAAACACCTGAGTCTGGAACTGCTGCTCTCTGCCCAGCCGGATTTCATTCTGGCCAGTACCAACACCCGTCAGAATTTGGAATTCCGGGAGACTCTGGAGGCAACTTCTATTCCTGTTGCCTACTTTGATGTGTTCAATTTTGAGGACTATCTTCGTCTGTTGGACATCTGCACAGACATTACCGGCCACAAAGACCGTTACGAAATCTACGGCACCGCAGTGGAAAAGGAAATCCAGAGCGTTGTGGAACAGAGCAAGCTGCGGCTGCAGAATCAGCAAGCGCCTAGAGTACTGTTCCTCCGGGCTTCTGCCTCCGCCGTTCATGTGAAGAACAGCGAAGGTGTCATCTTGGGTGACATGCTGAAAAATCTGGGCTGTATCAATATTGCTGATTCGGATGCGACCCTATTGGAGAATTTAAGCATTGAGCGGATTCTGGAAGCAGACCCGGACTTCATCTTTGTAGTGCAGCAGGGCGACAATGCAGCCGGTACACGAGAGTATGTGCGGCAATTTCTCCAGGAACACCCTGCCTGGGCCCAACTAACAGCGGTAAAGCAGGATAATGTACATTTTATGGAAAAACAGCTATTCGGTCTGAAACCGAATCATCGTTGGGGACAGGCGTATTCCGTCGTAGAGGAGATCCTGGCCAATGGATAAGAAAAAAACGAGGCTGTTCAAAGCAGCATCTGCCTTTTGCCTGCTAGCGACGACTTGCAGCCTGCTGTTGGGTGCGGTGCCCTTGTCTCTCCGGCAACTGCTGCTGTCGGTACTTGAGGAACCCGGTAATACCGCGGGCTATATTTTTTGGTATGCCCGACTGCCAAGAACCGCAGCATGTCTGCTGTCCGGCGCTGCCCTGGCGGTGTCCGGTGCTGTGATTCAGGCGGTATTGAGCAACAAACTGGCCTCTCCCAGTATTATCGGTGTCAATGCCGGTGCCGGTCTGGCAGTGACAGTTTGCTGCGCCCTGGGATTACTGTCTGGCTGGACCATCGCTTTGTCTGCTTTCGGGGGAGCTATGGTTTCCGTGCTGTTGGTGGTATTCACCGCACAGAAAACCGGTGCATCCCGTACCACCGTGATTTTAGGCGGTGTGGCGGTAAACAGCTTCCTCAACGCACTGTCAGAAGCGCTTACTGTCCTGATACCGGATGCAGGTGTTCTCAGCGGTGATTTCCGCGTGGGTGGTTTTTCCTCTGTGATACCTGCCCGTCTGATGCCTGCGGGCATTTTGATCGCCTGCTCTCTGATTCTGGTACTGTCTGTACACAATGATCTGGATGTACTGTCGCTGGGCGAAGAGACTGCCCAGAGTTTGGGTATGTCCGTCAGAAAAATGCGAACGCTGTTCTTGGTGTTGGCTGCCATGCTGGCAGGTGCTTCTGTCAGCTTTTCCGGACTGCTGGGCTTTGTAGGCCTGATCGTGCCCCATGCCGTCCGCAGGATGGCCGGTACGGAAAGCCGTTATCTGCTGCCTCTGTGTGCTTTGTGCGGTGCAGGATTCGTTACTGCCTGCGACCTGGTTTCCCGGCTGGTGTTTATTCCTTATGAACTGCCAGTAGGTATTCTTATGTCCGTGCTGGGCGGCCCCTTCTTCCTGCTGCTGCTTTCCAGGCGGAAAGGAGGCAGGAACTATGCTTGAAATCCAAAATCTTTCCGCGCGGTATCCAGATAGTTTTACGTTGGAGAATATTTCCCTCTCCATTCCCCAGGGAGCTGTTACTGTCATTGTTGGTCCCAACGGCTGTGGAAAGACCACCTTTCTGAAAGCTCTGGCGGGTATCCTGCCAGCTTCTGGTTCTGCGTTGCTGGAGGGACAGGAACTGCTGTCCCTTGACCGTCGGGAACTGGCCAAAAAAGTGGCCTTTGTTCCTCAAAACCGGCAGATACCGGAAATAACCGTGGGAAATTTGGTGCTGCATGGCCGGTTCCCCTACCTTTCCTATCCCCGGCGTTATCGGCCTGAGGATCATCGGATTGCCTGGGAGTCTATGGCACGGATGGGGATCGAACATCTGTCAGACAGGAATCTGGTCACACTCTCCGGTGGCCAGCGGCAAAAGGCATATATCGCCATGGCTCTGGCGCAAAATACACCGGTTGTTCTCATGGATGAACCCAATAACTTCCTGGATATTGCACATCAGTTGCAGCTGATGGATCATGCCCGGGCTCTGGCAACGGAGGGCAAGACCGTTGTGCTGGTACTGCATGATCTTTCAATGGCCATGGACTGTGGAGATTCCCTGGTGGTTCTGTGGAATGGAAAGTGCCTCTTCCAGGGCAGTCCGGAGGAAGCATTCTTCTCCGGAAACCTTGACTGTGCATTCGGTGTAAAGGTTTGTCGTGTGGAAACCCCACAGGGCTGGAAGTATTACTTTTCAGCCAAAAACAGTAGATCCTCAATCGTTTGAATGAAATCACCATTTGGGTGAGGCTTATATGCAGCTGGAATCCATATTCCACAATCACGAAATGCCGGTCCGGTTTTTATTGCGGACGGCACAAACGTTATCAGATAGAAAGAAGGATGGGTAATGGCTTATTTTCCTCTGTGTATCAATCTGGATGGTGCCAATGTCATTTTGCTAGGCGATGGGCAGGAAGCACAGACAAAACGGGATATCCTGCTGTCTTTTGGTGCCAACATCCGGGTGTTTTCCGAGAAAGAGGATTCTCGATGGGAAGAGGATCCTGCGGTGGAGCTTGTACACCGTAGTTTTCAGCAGTCGGATCTGGAACCCCGGCCTGCCCTTGTGGTGGTTGCCGAGGTGCCCTGGGCAGAAAAAGAGCGGGTCAGTCAACTGTGCCGAAACAGAGGGGTGCCGGTGAATGTTGTTGATGTTCCTGATCTTTGTAGCTTTTATTTCCCGTCCTTGGTAACCAAAGGCTGTCTGACTGTGGCAGTGTCCACTGCCGGAAAAAGCCCCGGCGGTGCCGCCTGGCTGCGTCGGCATCTGGAAAACCATATTCCGGAGCAGACAGGAGAGATTCTGGAATGGTCTTACTCCCTGCGGCAATGGCTGTGTACCGAATATCCGGAAGCAGACCGCAGAGCCATTCTGCGGAGTGCCCTTTCCCAGGCGCTTACAGAGAACCGACTTCTGACTGAAGAAGAAATACAGACAATCTTGCAAAGGCACAAAGACAATGGATGAGAAGGTCCTGGTTTCTGAGGAAACCAGGACCTTTTTTGTGGGTTATTCCACAATTATTTGCACCACGTTGGATACACTGCGTTTGCTGTTCTGATCTCCGAACACCACAAGGCGAAGATAGGGCTGTTCAAGCAACAAATACGCTTTTCCTGATTCTGCCACTTCTTCTGCCGTAAGATCTGCAGTATAGGAATCATCGGAAACCACCGTCACTTTGGAATAGGAAGCAATTTTCGTGCTTGCCAGCAAATCTTTGACCAAAATACCCCTGCCTTCCACAGAGATAGTTTCTCCCTTTCCGTTCACCCGGACACCGGACACCGGCTCATAAGCCAGGTCAGCCAGCTTGACAGTTTGTGCATGTCCATCGACGGTTACCTGAACGGTTCCCTCAATGACCTCTTCCCGGGTAGACAGGTGGAAGTATGCGGCGATGCCGGTAAGCACCACCAGTACAAGAATCAATGCCAATGCTTTTTTAGATGTTTTCACAGGTTTTACTCCTCACTTTGTTTTGATATTGACCATACACACTGCCGAGACGGGCAGCAATGGTGGAACCCAGGAACCCGTAGAGAGAGCCGCAGGTTGCCGACACACATAAATACAGCCACAATACTGCTCCCTGCAAATGAAATACGATGAGATTCGCCGTCAGAGAAGCCGTGACAGCTGCCAGGCCGTTGGCCAGCACCATCCGGTCCGTACGGGAAACAAGAGAAGGTCTGCACAGATAGTAGACCAGGTCAATGGCCAGACCCGGCATGACGTAGCCGATGGGAGACAGCAGACCCATGCTGCCAACCCG
>JAZQTN010000061.1:0-37315 GCA_045630825.1 Faecousia sp.
ATTGACACGGCGATTTGCCACCTGAGAGATATGCACCAGACCGTCCTGATGAACACCGATGTCCACAAATACGCCAAAGTCAATAACATTGCGTACCGTGCCAGTCAGTTCCATACCGTTCTTCAGGTCTTTCATTTCCAGCACATCCTTGCGCAAAATGGGCTGGGGCAGTTCATCACGGGGGTCTCGACCGGGCTTGCTCAGCTCCTTAGCAATATCCGTCAATGTATGCTCGCCAACGCCGCATTCCTGCGCTGCTTTCGCAACACCATAGCTTTCCAGCTTTGCCGGCAATTCAGACAATTCCCCGCCCAGAACGCTCAGCAGCTTCTTCGCCGCCGTATAGGATTCCGGGTGAACACCGGTATTGTCCAGAATTTCCTTGCTCTCCGGCACACGCAGGAAGCCCGCACACTGCTCGAACGCCTTAGGTCCAAGCTTGGGCACTTTTTTCAGCTGGGTTCGGTTGGTGAAAGGACCATTTTCCTCACGGAAAGCAACGATATTCTTAGCTGTGGCGCTGCTTAGACCGGAAACCTGTTCCAAGAGGCTTCTGGATGCGGTATTGACGTCAACGCCCACTGCGTTAACGCAATCCTCAACAACACCACCCAGCGCGGTATCCAGTTCTTTTTGCGGACAATCGTGCTGGTACTGACCAACGCCAATGGCCTTCGGATCGATCTTGACCAATTCTGCCAGCGGATCCTGCAGGCGGCGAGCAATAGACACCGCACTACGCAGATTTACATCATACTCCGGAAATTCCTCTGCCGCCAGCGGCGATGCAGAATAGACCGATGCACCTGCCTCATTAACGATCATATAGCTGGCGTTGGGGAAAGAATGGAGCATTTCTACCGTCATCGCTTCTGTCTCTCGGGATGCTGTGCCATTGCCGATGGCAATGTGGACAACTTTATGCTTGCGCATCAGTCCGGAGAGGACAGCAATCGCTTCCTGCTTCTTCTTTTCGCTGAAAGTAGGATACACCACCGCGGTGTCCAGCACTTTGCCGGTGGGGTCTACAACTGCCACTTTACAACCGTTGCGGTATCCGGGGTCAAGACCCATGGTCACAAAGCCTTTTACCGGCGGGTGCATCAGCAAGGGCTTTAAATTCAAGGCAAAATTGTGAATTGCACCCTTGGCGGCACGCTCTGTCAAATCGCTGCGGATTTCCCGCTGCAAAGAGGGGAAAATCAAGCGTTCATACGCATCCTCAGCCGCAGCGCGGACGAAAGTGCTGACATTGAATGTAGGCTTCAGTGCTGCACGGCATACCAGTGCCGCACCTTCATTACCAACCAGTGCAACATTGGGCTTCAAGAAGCCCTCCTTTTCACCGCGGTTGATGGCCAAAATCTGGTGATCCAAAAGTCTGGCAATAGGCTGGGAAAAATCGTAATACAGGCGGTAGACACTGTCCTGATCAGGGTCTTCCGCCTTGCAGGTCAGCAGTGCCTTGCGGTTGAGCAACGCACGCAGATTCTTGCGGATAGCAGCATCGTCAGAAAGATCTTCTGCGATAATATCCGATGCACCGGCAAGAGCTTCTTCAATCGAGTTGACACCTTTCTCCGGATCAACATAAGCTTCTGCCAGTACAGCAGGATCTTGTCCATCCTGCGCAAAAATGGCCGCCGCCAAAGGCTCTAAGCCTTTTTCTCTGGCAACGCTGCCGCGGGTGCGGCGTTTCTGCTTGTAGGGACGGTACAAATCCTCCACTTCAGCCAGTGTAACCGCATTGTCAATGGCGGCTGCCAGTTCCTCTGTCAGTTTACCCTGATTTTCGATAGACTTTTTGACCTCGTCCTTGCGCTGCTGCAAATTGCGCAGGTATTCCAACCGCGTCTGCAAATTACGAAGAACGGTATCGTCCATTGCACCGTGCATTTCTTTCCGGTAGCGGGCGATAAAGGGAATGGTGTTACCCTCGTCGATCAAAGCGATAACATTTTCCACATATTCTTGCTTCTGACCCAGCTCTTGAGACAGAATTTCAGCAATAGAAAGCATAGCGAACTCCTTCTCTTTTGTTTGTGTGCTTATCATACCACAAAATGGGAAAAATGAAAAGGAAAATATGTGAAATATGCTACCGCAAAACCGCAGAAAAAAGCAAAAATAATGTTTGACAAATGAGAAAAAAGCCATTATAATATGAAAGCACGACTGCGTAGAGGAGGGAAAGTATGCTTCTGGGACTGTCTAACATCATCGGCTGCCCGGGCGCCTCGCTTCCGTTTTCCAGCAGCGTGGATCTGCGTGATCTTCAGTACGGTCAATGCTATCCGGTGTCTGAACCGGTGCAAATTTCCGGCATGGTGCGTAACACCGCCGGCGTTTTGGTTATGACCGGCAATATCAGCACTACCATCCACGGCATTTGCGACCGCTGTGCCGCACCCTTCGATCAGGATGTTTCCATTCCCGTCGATGTAGTTCTGGTAACAGAGCTGAGCAACGAAGAGAACGAAGATGAAACCGTATTCCCTTTAGTGGGGGACAGGGCCGATCTGGAAGAAATTGTCCGCACGATTTTCGTACTGAACTTGGATTCCAAAATGCTGTGCAAGAGCGATTGCAAGGGTCTGTGCTGCCGCTGGGGCAAAAACCTGAACTTCGAATCTTGCATCTGCGAGAAGGAGCTGGATCCCCGTTTCGCTGCTTTGAAGCAGCTTCTCGAGAAGTAAACCCATAAACGAATGCTGTCAAAAGCAGTTTGATCAAGGAGGTGTCATCCATGGCTGTCCCTAAGTGTAAAGTATCCAAGGCCCGTCGCGATAAGCGCCGTGGCGGCAACTGGAAGCTGTCCGCTCCCAGCGTAACCGTATGTTCCAAGTGCGGTGAGCCCGTCATGCCCCACAGAGCTTGCAAGGCTTGCGGTTCCTACAATGGCCGTCAGGTCCTGGCCGCCAAGGCTGACTAAGGCAGGAAAATACAAGAGGAAGGCAAACGCTTTCCTCTTTTTCCTTTTTAAGGGTTGACTATTCCGCAACCCCGTGATACTTTCATAAAAAATGCAGTGGAGGTAATCTCTATGCAAGGCAGTTTGCACTACAACGGCAACAAAATTATACTCAATCCCGGTTTGCAGACCATCGAAGACGGTCTGGTGGCGAATCTGGAACATCGCGTCATTGGAAATAACGCGGAATTTGCCGTGCTAAGGCTCAAAAACACCGGTGCAGCCAACTCCGGACAGATCACCAAGGTCAACACTGTCGATCTGCGTATTTCTTCCTCCCAAGCACCCCATTATCACAGTCTGAGAGGCGACTCCAAAGGTGCAGAAAGCTTTATGCCCATTGACTTCCCCTTGACAGAAAAATACCACGAAGAACCGCTGGGTGGTCGTTCTTCCAACACCTCCGGCTTCCCCTATTTTGACCTGAGCTATGACGGCAAAACTGATGTGTTTGCCATCGGCTGGACCGGACAGTGGCGCAAAGATATTTCCCCCGCAGAGGATGGTTTCTGCGTGCAGATCAGTCTGTGCGACTGTGATTTTTATCTGCTCCCTGGAGAAGAGGTTCGCTTTCCGTCGGTACTGATCCTGCACGGAACAGACGCCCCCAATGCCCGGCGGGCATTCCGCCGACTTTTGCTGGACCACTTCTCCCCCGTCAGCCCCAAGCTGCCGGTGGCCGTTCAATGCTATGATCGGTATTTCTCTCCGCCCTCTGATGACATTCCTGCCGATGAAAGCTGGGCATCAGAACAAGGTCAGATCCGCACCATAGAAGCCGCCAAAAAGCTTCAGTACATCGACACCATGTGGATCGATGCCGCCTGGTTTGAAAAGGGTTATTTCGGTGGCGTCGGTAACTACAACTGCAGCGACGGTTTTCCCAACGGTTTGCGTCCCATTGCTGACCACGCCCATGAAAGCGGCATGGATTTTCTCGTCTGGTTTGAGCCGGAACGGGCTGACAGTGGCACACAGTGGCACACCCAAGAGCCCAAACGCTTAACCATTAACGAAACACACCCGCACACATTGATTGACCTGGGCGATGATGGCGCCCGGCAGCGAATGACAGACAACCTGATCCATTTGATCAGCGAATACGGCATCGACATATTCCGTCAGGATTTCAATGTTGATCCGCTGGACTTCTGGCGCGCAAGCGACACCGAGGGCCGCAAGGGCATCACAGAAATGAAATATGTAGCCGGCCTATATAAAATGTGGGATCAACTCCGGGAGACTTTCCCTAACCTGCTGATTGACAACTGTGCCAGCGGCGGTCGTCGGCTGGATCTGGAAATGTGTATGCGTGCCGTAACCTTGTGGCGCAGCGACACCGGCTGCCATCCCGACGGCACAGAATACCGCACATCCATCTGGAATCACAACCAGATCTTAGGCCTCAGCCAATACATCCCCTATCACGCCTGCGCCATCTGGGAACCGGACGCCTATATTGTGCGCTCCACCGCCACCCACGGCATTGCCTGCAATTTTGACATTTTCAACCCCAACTTCGATTTTGCCAAGGCAACGCAGTGTCTGGCTGAAGTCCAGCAGTTAAAACATTACTGGAACGGCGATTTCTACCCCCTTACTGAGGCAACACAGGATGAATCTGTATGGTCCGCATACCAACTGGCATTGCCGGATAGCGGCGTAATATATGCCTTCCGCAGAGCGCAGTGCAAACAAAGCACCTTGACATTCCCGCTCAGTGCGATCTGCAAAGGCAAGCAATACCGACTTACCTTCATCGACGAGTATTTTAACTGTCGGGAAGAGATCTGCAGCGGTGAAGCCTTGCTTTCCGGTTTGGAAGTTTTCATCGAAAACCCCAGAAACAGTATGGTCATCACCTATCGGGAAATATAAAAAAGCACCCCATTCGGGGTGCTTTTTATTTCATTGTATTTGGAAAATATTCCTTTACAAAATCCACATCCTCCACCCGGAAGCTTTTACCGTTCAGGTGGCTCAGCGCACCGGCTTCGGTGGTAAAAGTAAAAGTCAGCTTGTAAGAATACAGCGCCTGATAATTTCTACCGGTTTTTTTGTCCAGCTTTCCGTACTTGCCATCACCCAGCAAGGGGTGTCCAGCATGGGCAAACTGGGCGCGGATCTGATGGGTGCGGCCGGTGATCAGCTCACATTCCACCAATGACAGGCCACACTCCGATGCCAGCACCTTATAATTGGTCTGGCAGGACTTTGCACCAGTCTGGGGTGTGTCCGTTACGAACACCCGGTTTTTCTTGGCATCCTTGAAAAGATAGCCTTTCAGACTTCCCTCTTTGGGTTTTGGTGTGCCCTCCACAATGGCAAGATACCGTTTATCCAGTTCCCTGTCCTTGATCTTCTGGTTCATCACCCGCAGGGCTTCCGCTGTCTTCGCGGCAATAACAATGCCGCCGGTATTACGGTCAATTCGATTGCACAGAGCTGGTGTGAATGCATTCTCCCCTCTGGGACTCCATTCCCGCTTCTGGTACAGATAGGCTTGAATGTGGTCAATCAACGTCCGTCCGTATTCCGCACCATCGTGGGGATGGACAGCCTGCCCCGGCCGTTTATCCACCAGCAGGATCTGGTCATCTTCATACACGATGCTCAGTTTTGGGACAGCCACTGTCAGATATGCGTTTTCCTCCCGGGGCTTATCAAAGAATTCATCATTGATGTACAACTGTAGCACATCACCGGCCTGCAAGCGGGTATCCCGCTGAGCCCGGCCGCCATTGCACTTGATACGCTTCAGGCGGATATACTTCTGCGCCAGCGAAGCCGGCAGCAGCGGCACAGCTTTGGCAAGAAACCGGTCTAAGCGCTGACCTGCGTCATTGGCACCGATGGTAAACTCTTTCATGCCTGCTGCCTCGCGCTCTCCTCATAATAACGGTTGATTTGCTCGGTAAACTCCAATGCAGGGTTATAGCCCATTTTTCTCTGGCGGTTGTTCATAGCGGCAACCTCCAGAATCACCGCCAGATTACGACCGGGGGTAACAGGAATGGTATTCATTGGAATTTTTACACCCAGAATCTCCATATAGTTATCTTCTACACCCAGGCGGTCATAGGCTACATTGTTGTTCCAAGGAACGATATTGACCACAAGATTGATCTCATTTTCCGCCTTGACCGCACCCATACCGAACAGCTTTGCAACATTGATCACGCCGATACCGCGCATTTCCACATAATTGCGGATCAGCGCCGGTGCTGTGCCGGACAGGGAATCACTGGAGATCTTGCGAATCTCTACCGCATCATCAGCGATCAGGCGGTGTCCGCGCTTGACCAGTTCCACAGCCGTTTCGCTCTTGCCGATACCACTTTCGCCGATCAGCAGCAAACCTTCACCGTAAACCTCCATCAGCACGCCGTGGCGTGTGATGCGGGGCGCAAGAGCCACCCGCAGGTAGGAAATGATATCGGAAACAATTGTACTGGTAGTTTCTTTTGTACGCAGCAGAGTAATATTGTGCTTTTTCGCCATTTCCAGGCACTGAGGACCCGCAGGAATATCCCGGGCGATCAACAAAGCAGGAATCTTGTAAGAGAACAGGCGGTCGAAGGTGATCAGCCGTTCTTCCTCGGACAACTTGGCCAGATAGCTTATCTCCACATTGCCCAAGACCTGCAGCCGCACCGGCTCAAAATGGTCGAAATAACCTGCCACCTGCATACCGGGTCTCGACACGTCCGCCACAGTCAGACGGATAGAATCATAGTCCGTGGCTTGATAGGCAATATCCAAATGAAATTCCTCCACCAGATCGGCAAGAGGCACACTATAGATCTCGTCCAAGGCGATCACTCCTTCCTGATATTACTGCCATTATACCTACGTTTCGTCATAATAGCAATATAATTTTAGAAAATGAAAAAAATTGAAAAAAACACTTGCTTTTTTCGGCAAACTTTGGTATCATATGAATGCGCCTGCAAAAGGCGGTATATTTGAGATTATTCTGGAGATAGGAGGTGCAGTGAATGGCTAAGTGTGATTATTGTGGCAAGGGCGTTACCTTCGGCATTAAGGTTTCCCACTCCCACAGACGCTCCAACCGTACCTGGAAGCCCAATGTTAAGCGCGTCAAGGCGGTTGTTAACGGTACTCCGTGCCATGTGTATGCTTGTACCAGATGCCTCCGTTCCAACAAGGTTGAGCGGGCTGTCTGATTCATTCTGCCACCATTACGGCATTGCTTCGGCAATGCCGTTTTTGTGTTTTATAGAGAAAACGGACGGTCAACTAACCGTCCGTAATTTTTATTGCCAGCCGGAATCTTCAGATTCCGGCTTTTTGCTTCTGTGAAGCAGTGCAGAAACTACCTGAGCAGCTTCCTTGCCCTCATACAGCACGGCGTGGGCCGCCTGAATGATGGGCATTTCCACATTCAGCTTCTTTGCCAGCTGATAAGCAGACTTGGTAGCATAGTAGCCTTCCACCACTGCACCGACCTCTTTCATGGCCTGTTCCGGGGTCTTCCCCTGACCGATCAGGATACCTGCCCGGCGATTGCGGGAGTGCATAGACGTACAGGTAACGATCAAGTCACCAACGCCGGACAGACCGGCAACAGTATCCTTATTTGCTCCCAGGGCAACACCCAGACGGGCAATTTCCGTCAAGCCGCGGGTCATCAGCATCGCCTTGGTATTATCTCCATAGCCCAAACCGTCGGTAACACCGGCGCACAGTGCGATCACATTCTTCAGTGCTCCGCCCAGTTCTGCGCCGGCGGCATCGGGACTGGTGTATACTCTCAAAGTTTCTGACATAAATGCATCTTGCACCAATTCCGCAAGGGCACGATTCTCGCAGGCCGCTACACATCCGGTAGGAATATCCATCACCACTTCTTCCGCGTGGCTGGGGCCAGTGAATACCACCACGGGTTTTCCGGTTTCTTGCTGCACCACCTGACTCATACGAAGAAGTGTTCCTTCCTCGATACCCTTGGTAACGGAAACCAGAACGGCATCGCTGTCAAGATACGGCGCGATCCCCCGGCAGACATTGCGAATCGGGAACGACGGACACGCCACCACAACGATCTTACAGCCGGCTACGCAACTGTAATCGCCACTGATTTTCAGCTCTTCTGGCAGAACCGCACTGGGCAGGCGGGGATTGCAATGTTCTGACCGCATTTTGTCGATCAGCTCGGTTTCAAAAGTCCACACGGTAACATCGTGGCCGTTTTTCTGCAGACGGATAGCCAGGGCTGTGCCCCAGGCGCCACTGCCGACTACTGCAACCTTCATTCGCCTTTTCCTTTCTTAAACAGATTCGTTTTTCGCTCCGTTCCCTTAAGCAAACGGAAAATGTTTCCCCGGTGCATAAACACAGCCAGAGCGCCCATAGCGATACTGCACAGCACCACCGTTAGGTTGCCCCAGTGGGCAATGGCCAGACCAATGCCGAACACTGCTGCAGCTAGCACAGAACCCAGGGATACATATCCGGTCAATACATAAGCAACTGCAAACACAGCCAAAATCAGCAGTGCAATCCGCCAATCCAGCATCAGCGCAATAAACAGGCCGCTAAGGATACCTTTGCCGCCACGGAAGCCCAGCAATGCCGGGAAGGTATGTCCCAACATTACAGAAAGACCGCCAATGGCAGCGCCCATTGCATAGCAGCCGTAGGGTGCAAGCAACAATCCGGTGGCCAAGCAGGCCAACACAGCTTTGCCGGCATCGATCAGCACCACGCCCAGCGCTTTTCCTGCGCCGTAATTGCGGACGAAATTGGTGAGTCCTGCGTTACCGCTGCCATGGGCACGAACATCATCGTGCATCAGCGCAGACATACATACTGCGCCATTGAGATTGCCCAGCAGATAACTTGTCAGTATGCCGACCAAAACAGGCAGCCACATACTTTACTCCTCCTTATCGCCCTTCTGGCGAATGGTAATACGCACAGGCGTACCCTTCAGTCCAAACACTTCCCGGATCTGGTTTTCCAAATACCGCTGATAGGAAAAATGGAACAGTCTTGCATCGTTGCAGAAGATCACAAAATGAGGCGGCTTTGTGCTGGCCTGCGTCATATAATAGATCTTCAGACGGCGGCCCTTGTCCGTGGGCGGCTGCACACGGGCAGTAGCATCTGCCAACACGCTGTTCAGTGCTCCTGTGGTGATACGGCTGGTATTCTGGGCATGGACATCCTGGATCACCTGATACAGCTTATCCACACGCTGACCTGTCAGCGCAGACAGGAACACAACAGGGGCATACAGCATATAACTCAGTCCGTTGCGGACATCCGCTTCTTTGTCCCGCATAGTATTGGTCTGCTTGTCTTCAACAGCGTCCCACTTATTGACTACGATAATAGCGGCTTTACCAGCCTCGTGGACAAGACCTGCTATCTTGGTGTCCTGCTCGGTAACGCCATCGTTGGCATCCACGAGAATCAGGCAAACATCGGAACGCTCAATCGCATTGATGGTACGCATATTGGAGTATTTCTCGATCAGGTCGTCCACCTTGCTCTTACGGCGCATACCGGCAGTATCAATGAAACAGTATTTTCCGGTCTCATTTTCAAAATAAGAGTCGATTGCATCTCGGGTGGTGCCGGCCACATTGGAAACGATGACCCGCTCCTCGCCCAGAATCTGATTCAGCAGGCTGGACTTGCCCACATTGGGCTTGCCGACGATGGCGACTTTGATCACCTCATCCTCTTCATCCTCTTCCTCATCCTCAGGAATGTTCTCCAGCACCCAGTCCAGCAGATCGCCGGTGCCGTGGCCGTGAACAGCAGAGGTCTCAAACAGATCGCTGATGCCGAGGCCATAGAATTCGTACACATCCGGATTCACCAGTCCAATGGAGTCGCACTTATTCACCGCCAGCGCCACAGGCTTGCGGGATTTGCGCAGCATCGTAGCCACATCCTGGTCGGCTGCCGTAACACCGGAGCGAACATCCACCACCATAATAATGCAGTCTGCCAGCTCAATGCCAATCTCTGCCTGGCGGCGCATAAACTTCAGCATATCGTTGTCAGTGCCCGGCTCGATACCGCCGGTGTCCACCATTGCGAAGGTTCTGCCGCACCACTCACAGTCGCCATAGATCCGATCCCGGGTAACACCGGGGGTATCCTCAACAATAGAGGTCCGGTGGCCGGTCAATTTATTAAACAGCATGGATTTGCCCACATTGGGTCTGCCTACAATGGCAACCAAAGGCTTTGCCATACCCTCACTTCCTTTCTTAGCGCAAATACATTACCTTGTATTATGCCATAAATGGCGGAGGAAATCAATTCCTTTACGCCTTTTCCTTTAACTTTTGCGCCAGTGCCATAGTAACCTCAGCGCAGCGCCGGGCGGCGATAGCCTCGAAGGTGGGATAGTCCATTTCCGCGCTGTCATCTGCCTTGTCGGAGATAGCTCTCAGAATCACAAAGGGAACACCGTTGCGGTATGCCGTATGCGCAATAGCTGCGCCCTCCATTTCTGTGCAAACCGCTTGGGTATCAGAAATGATTTTATCTTTTTTCTCCTTGTTGCAGACGAACTGATCGCCGCTGGCGATTCTGCCGATCCGGGTATGCCCGGGGTTGACGCCCTCTGCTGCTGCAAAAGCGCAGTCTATCATTTCCACATCTGCAGGAAATGCGGTTACGCCCATACCGGGCACTTCGCCGATAGCTCTGCCCCAGTTGGTGATATCGAAATCGTGGTAAATTGCATCACGGCTTACCACCAGATCGCCGATATCCAGATCGGCACACAGCGAGCCCGCAATGCCGGTATTCACCAAGTGGGTAACACCGTAAACATCGCACAGGATCTGGGCACACAGCGCCGCATTGACCTTACCCACGCCGCACTGCACCACAACAGCGTCCACACCCGAGAGCTGCCCCTCGTAGTATTCAGACCAAGCGTGCTTTGCAGCCGTGATGTTTGTCATTTTCTCTTTCAACAGCGCTACTTCCACATCCATAGCGCCGATAATTCCCAATTTCACAGCAATTCCTCCTTACTCGGGATACACCAACCGATCAGTGCCGATCGTTTCCAACAGGGCAGCATATTTTGCGCCCCAGTATTTCGCCATTGGTAAATTCATATCCAAATAGTTTCCGCAATCCTTTGCGCTGGCGCCGGGCACTTCGCCCTCAAAGTCCGCGATGAAGCGGAAACAATCCTTCACCAGTGCCACCACATTTTTGGATTCATAATCCCCGGCAAGCAGCAGATAAAAACCGGTACGGCAGCCCATCGGACCGAAATACAGCACCTTATCCTGCCAAACGGGCTCGTTACGCAGATAGGTAGCCGCCAGGTGCTCCACAGCATGCATCTCTGCAGTATTCATCACCGGCTCTTCGTTGGGGCTGGTGAGCCGCAGATCAAAAGTGGTAACGGTTTCTGCTCCTACCTTGTCCTTCCGGGACACATAAAGACCCGGCTGGAGCTTAATATGATCAATTGTAAAACTGGTTATCTTTTCCATATAATTTCCCCCTCTTTCCTCTTTTTATCATACTGCAAAAGCGCAGTAAATGCAAGAAGAAACGCAGGTGCGTTGCACCTGCGTTTTATTATTACAGTTCCAGCTTCAGATCATTTTCCTTGATCCAGCCCCATTTGCGCAGAATGGCACAGAACACCCAGCTGAGGATCGCAGGCAGAACGAAACAAATCAGTACCAGTCCGACCCAATCCATCGTGGTAACCGTCTTGCCTGCCCAACCGGTAATGACACCAATCTGACCCACGAAGCCACAAGTGCCCATACCAGAGGAAACGGGAGCGCCGTTCATTTCCAGTTTAAACAGACAGGTAGCAACAGGGCCGGTGATAGCGGATGCCAGCGTAGGCGGGATCCAGATTCGGGGGTTCTTGATGATATTGGGCATCTGCAGCATGCTGGTGCCTACGCCCTGAGCCACCAGACCGCCCCAGCGGTTCTCCTTAAAGCTCATCACGGCAAAGCCTACCATCTGGGCACAGCAGCCGGCAACGGCAGCACCGCCCGCCAGACCCGTCAGGCCCAGTGCTGCACAAATAGCTGCAGAGCTGATAGGAAGCGTCAGGGCGATACCAATAATGACGGACACCAGAATGCCCATCAGGAAGGGCTGCTGGTTTGTGGCCCACTTTACTGCATCACCCACAGCCATAGCTGCCTTGCCAATGGGTTCGGCAATGAGCACCGCCAGGCCTACGCCTACCAAAATGGTAACGATAGGCGTAACAAGAATGTCAATCTTCGTTTCCTTGGACACGATTTTTCCGCATTCCGCCGCCACAATAGCAATCACCAGCACCGCCAGAGGACCGCCTGCGCCGCCAATGGCGTTGGCCGCATAACCCACGGTTGCCAGAGAGAACAGAACCAGTGCCGGAGCCTTCAATGCCAGGCCAATGGCAATCGCCATCGCTGCGCCGCTCATAGCAGAAGCAAAATCGCCTACCTGCACCAAGAAAGCAAGCCCCACCTGCTGACCCAGTGTCTTAAGGATGGTGCCCACCAGCAAACTGCAGAACAGGCCTTGGGCCATTGCGCCGAGCGCATCAATACCATAGCGTTTTCCGGACAAAACAACATCTTTTCGCTTGAAAAAATCTTTGATTTTTTTCATAGATACTGCCTCCTTTTTGAATTTGCAATATTATAGCACCACATTTTTCCTATGTCAACAAGTGTAAAAACAAGTCGGACACACTGCTTTCGCAGTGCGTCCGACCTATATTATTTCTTTCTGTTGGCTTTTTTCTTCTTGTTGGCAGCCTGCCGCTGCTTCAGTTCATAAGCCGCCTTCCATTTATCCAGTGTCGGCTTGTAATCGGGGTAATACACATAAGCAGCAAGGCCCCAGAAAATCAGTGCGCACAAAATCGTAGCGATTAGACCCACCGTGAAGGATTTGTTGCGGTAACGGAAGGTTATCTGGTGCTCACCTTGCGTCAGGTCAACAGCGATCATCGCATCGCCCACCAGCTTGATTTCTGCCTCCTCACCATCCACATACACGTGCCAGTTGCCATTCTGGGGAATGGAGGTGTACAGCAGACCGTCCCGGTCGCAGTTGATGGTACCCTGTACCTTGGTATTCTTGAAGGAGGTCAGTTCCAGGGTGGAAGCTGCCAGCCTATTGTAACCTTCGCGGAACACTTCGTCGTCCAGCACACCAACGTGGACATTCAGGCTGCCTCTTTCGTTGGCCTTGCACCACACATCTACGCGGATCTCATCGCCGACTTCCACATCGCACACTGCCAGCGTCTGAGGCAGACCCAGTGTTTCGCTATAGAGCTGTGTACCATTCTTCCAGACAGTGATCTGATTGTTGTTGGAGAAGTCCAGATCCAGGCAGGCAAAGCCGTCCTCTGTGGACTTGTAGAAGAAACCCAGCCAGGAGCCACTTGCTCCATTCATACCGCCGTTATCATAATAGACATACCCGTTAGCACCGGTCTGGGTAACATTGGTAGACCACTTCTGCAACGTCAGACTGGAATCCGGCAGGAAATGCCATACATCCGGTTCCACTCCGGTAGCCGCACGGAACAGCTCGTTCTGGAAAACAAAATTGTTATTGGACTTGTAGAAAGTGAAGTCCCCCAACTGGGACTGTGCAAGGAAGCCCAGGGGCAGATAGGCATTATTCTCGAGCAAATAAACGGAATCATAACGATACTTGGTATCAAAATACCGATTCTCCTCTACCTTTCCGTCCCGCTCGATCATATACTTCAGATTCAGGAACAGGTTTACAACGGGAGAGCTTTCTTCGAAGCAGTAACGGTTATAGGTATCTCTTGCCGCCTGACCCATCATCTCCATAAATTTGGTTACATTGACGTTAGCAGAGCTGGTAAAAGTAGAAATACCGTTGTATCCGTTCAAAGCGCCGTCATTCAGGGTCTGGCTGTGGGTAACCTCAGTGCGGTAGAACAGGTCATCGTCCTGCTTCATATAGCGGATAATGGAGCTGGTCTGCTTATCGTTGTTGGGATAGTTGCCGATACCGGTATAGGGGAATTTGGTTCCGAAATTCACCAGATTCATAGCAATTTCCAGAAGCATAACCACCGCAAGGCCCATACTCGCATAATGTCTTCTCTGCTTGCGCTCTGCGATAAATTCCCGCAGTTCCTTGTTGCCCTTGGGCTTTTTCATATCCAGCCGGGCATACAGCAACATCAGTAGATAAAGCAGAATAAAAACCGCATTATAGGCAACATACACAGGATCTTCCAGATTGCCCAGCTTGATGAACATAAAGATGCTCAGTGCGCCGGCAACGGCGATCTTCCAAATCTTGAAATAACGCCACAGTATGAACGCCCGGTATGCCATATACAGCATAACAAAGCTGTACAGGAAACTGAAGCGGTACGGGATCATATTGGTAAAGTGGAAACCGTGCCAGATATAGTCCAGCTGGCGGAAAATAAAGCTGATGATCAAGAACAGCAGCATAAATACGCAGCAGAGCTTTTCCCGGATCTTAACCTGCTTTGCAGTAAGGAACAGGAATGCCAGCACAATGGTACCCACGCCGCAGTACAGGTTGGGCATTGCATCAGCGGCAACAATGCTCAGTTCCAGACCGCCGCCCATATTGCCCGCCACCTGCTTCATCGCGCCGGTAACCAGAGGATAAGAAAGTTTCCAGGCTTCCAGCCAAAGATCAACCAGGCCGCTCTCGCCGGCTTCCTTTGCCGCCTTATAGGCATCCCAGGCCGCTCTTGCATCCTGACACTTCCAGTAATCCGCAATATTCAGGTTGAAATAGTTCGGGAAAGAGTTAACGCTGGACTGGGTAGTCTGCAGGGCAGATAGTGCAGGCAGGGTGATGACCGCCGTCATACCGATGGCCAGCACAGTAAAAATACCGATGGTAACAAAATCCGTCAGCAAGTGCTTAAGACTCTTGCAGTAACTGATCTGGTAGCAGACAAATGCCAACAGCACAAAAATACAGGTAAAGAAGCCAATGTAGTAATTGATGGCAACAGACAGACACAGAGCAACTGTGTAGATAATGAACTTTCTTTCCCGCAGCAGCTGGATCATGCCCAGGATCACCAGGGGCAGCAGCGCAAAAGTGTCCAGCCACATAATATTCCAGTGGTAGCACAGTGCCCAGGCACACAGACCGTACATACTGCCGAACAGCGGCAGGGACAGATCGTTTCTACCAAAAGTCTTCTTCAGGAAAACAGCAAAGAACAGCGATGCCAAACTCAGCTTAATGGGCATCAGCAGGGAGAAGTAAGGCAGCACCCAGCTTTCAGGGAGCAATACGGTCAGCAAATTCAGCGGGGAGCCCAAGTAATAAGAGATCAGGCCCAAATAGTCAAGACCCATACCAATATTCCAGTTGTACAACAGAGAGTTTCCGCTACGCAATGCGCTGCGGAAATTCACAAAGAAAGGATAATACTGGTGCCACATATCCGAGTACAGCATCGTCTTTTCTGTGCCGAAGGGGACATATTTTGCCAGCAGCAAAAAAGTCAGCAACGCAACCAGCGGCAGGAAAAATGACAGCGCCAGATAGTTCCATTTTTTATTCTTCAGTTCCGGTAATCTCATAGCAGTTCCTCTGTATCGGTGGTTTTTGTCATACTGTTTTCATTCTATCATAGGTTTTTCATTAGGTAAAGGCAAAAAACGGATTTTTTGCGGTATTTGCAAAAAATTCCCTGCCATTTCGGCAGGGAAATCTTCATTACAGGATCAGGCAGATAAGGCCAGTGGCGCCCTCGTTGACGATCCGGGTCAGCGTACCCCGGAACTTCCCCCGGACATCCTCCGGCAGGCCCACCAGTTTGGCAGTCAGCCCTTCCCGGATCATCTCGTAAACGGATTTTCCGAAGATATTACTCTCCCAGAGTTTCTCGGGGTCTTCACTGCTTAAGTACTGGATCAGGTCCTGAGATTGCTGCTCGCCGCCTACCATCGGATTTATCTCCGTGTCAATATCTACCCGGATCATATGGATTGATGGTGCGCCAGCCTTCAATTTGACGCCGAAAGACCCGTTTTTGCGCAGCATCTGGGGCGGTTCAAGAGTCATCTCTGTAGCTGTAGGCATCACGACGCCATAGCCGGTAGCCTTTACAGCAGTAAGAGCATCGGAAATTTTGTCATATTCCTGCTTTGCCCGACTCAGCTCGGTAAGCTGCTCCATCAGCTGGGCATCGTTTTGGATGTTCAATCCCGTGCGGCTGCTGAGGATCTCGTAGAACAGCGCCTCTGGGAAAGTCAGTACACAGCTGACCGCTCCACTGCCGGCATCCACAGCCCGGACTGCGGCATCCTGAACCTGCTCCAGATTCTTCAATTGCCCCAGCGCTGTTTCCGCCTGCCCCAATGTACCGATCTGCTCCGCAATTTTCTGCAAAGCTTCATACAGCACCGCCTTCACGGGATGCTCCGGCTCCAGGGCATCCATCCACCGGGGAAGCGAAATGCGCAGTTCCTGCATTGGAAATGCATACAGAAGCTCCTGCAGCAGCTTGCCGATGCCCTGAGAATCCATCGCCTGACAGTCAGCAATGGCGGCATCCACGCCGTAGCGTTCCTTCAGTGCGGTTTTCACCGCCTTTGCTTCATCAGAATAAGGATTTTTAGAATTGATCACCACAAGAAATGGCTTTTTTGTGGCCTGCATATCCCGAATAGCACGGCCCTCTGCCTCAATATAGTCTTCCCGGGGGATATCGGTGATAGAGCCGTCGGTTGTAACCACCAAACCGATACTGCAATGCTCATCCATCACCTTTTGAGTGCCCAGTTCTGCAGCTTCAGTCATAGAGATCTCGTGGTCAAACCAAGGTGTAGTTACCATGCGGGGCGTGCCGTCCTCCTCTGCCCCCACTGCGCCGGGGATCATATAGCCCACGGAGTCGATCATCCGTACCCGCAGCTTGGCTTTGCCGTCCGGGGAGATCTCCACCGCCTCTTCCGGCACAAATTTCGGCTCAGAGGTCATAATCGTCCTGCCGGAGCCGCTCTGGGGCAGCTCATCTCTTGCCCGCTCAGCGCGAAACGGCTCTTCAATGCAGGGAATCACCAATTCCTCCATAATCCGCTTGATCAGCGTGGATTTACCGGTGCGTACCGGCCCTACCACGCCCACATAAATATTGCCGCCGGTCCTGGCGGCCAATCTTGCATAAATATTTTCCATAGCCAGCCTCCTCATCCGGCAGGAGGAAAGCTCCTGCCACGGTCTACCTAAGGGTATGTCCAAAAAGGCTGAAATAGAACTTGTCAGTCGGCAATTTTTGTACATTGACAGCAGCGCGTCAAGCGTGATACCATAAGGCAAAGGAAAGGAGGGTTTCTATGGCAGATCAGTATTCCCGCACACGGCTTCTGGTTGGCGACGACGGTGTAGAAAAGCTTCGCAACGCCCGGGTGGCACTGTTTGGACTGGGCGGTGTAGGTGGATATGCCGCAGAAGCTCTGGCTCGCTCCGGTATTGGATATATGGACCTGATCGACGACGATACCGTCAGTCTGACCAACTTAAACCGCCAGCTGCTGGCCACCCACTCCAGCATCGGACAGTATAAGGTAGATGTGGCAGCTCAGCGGATCTGGGACATTGACCCCACCATTGAAGTGCGCACATTCAAGACATTCTATCTCCCGGAAACGGCAAATCAGTTTGATTTTTCCCAATATGATTATGTTCTCGACGCTATTGACACCGTTACAGGCAAGTTGGCACTGATCGCTCAGGCAAAGGCTGCCGGCACCAAGGTCATCAGCTGTATGGGTACCGGCAACAAAATGGACGCTGCCGGCTTTACAGTAGCCGATATTTCCAAAACCTCCGGCTGCGCCCTGGCCCGGATTATGCGCAAAGAATGTTCCAAGCGGGGCATCAAAGGTGTCAAAGTGGTCTACTCTAAGGAGTTGCCCCTCACGCCTCTGGAATCCCCCGATGACCCGTTGGAGCCTCAGCGGGAGGGCTCGTCCCGCCGCTCCACCCCAGGTTCCAACGCTTTTGTTCCCGGTGTTGCAGGCCTGATTATGGCCGGCGAGGTCGTCAAAGATCTCATCAAATAAAAAGGACGCGTTTGAAACGCGTCCTTTTCTTATACCATTTTCTGATCGTTGATCACCAGCTGGAACTGCAGCCCAAGTCGCTTTGCCGCCTGCCGGCACAGGATCATCCGACTCATAAAGATCTCAAAATAATCCATTACTGAGCTGACCTCTGTATCGATGGTCAGCTTCAGCTGCACCACCGTATGCTCGTCATTGATCTTCAGTTCCGAACGGGTAACAGAGAAGTTAACCCGATCGTGAATATCAAAAGTAGCCACATCCTTAGAGCGGACACGGTTGCGGCGAACGTCGGTCTTATCTGCCAGAATCAGCGCCGCTGCGATAGGATTCACAGGCACACCTGTGCCCTCATCGTGATTGCCGATAGCTGTAGCAACCAGAGAGATCTCCTCCGGTGGAAAACCCCGTTTATCCAGGATACGGAATGCCATCAGCGCACCGCTTTGGCTATGCTCCTCCCGATTTACCAAATTGCCGATATCGTGCAGGTATCCGGCAATCCGAGCCAGCTCCGCATCCCGTTCCGGGTAACCCAGGGTCTGCAGAAGGTCGCCGGCAATCTCTGCCACGCGGCTGACATGAGCAAAGCTGTGCTCCGTATATTCCATAGCCTCCAGGGAAGCATCTGCCTGCCGAATATAGGTTTTGATAGCTTCGTCCTGCCGAATTTCTTTGTAGGTCATAACGCTCCCCTCCTTTGTTTCTGCTACTATTATACCGTTCTACCCTTTCCAATGCAACCAATTTTTCACCAAAGCAAGTCGATATGATACATTCTCAGCCAAGCGTCGATCTGCAAGAGGTAACAAATGGTCTGGGGTACCTTCATCAGCTGGCCGTACCATGGCCAGGCATATTCCGCTGTGAGAAGCTCCCTTGCTGCCTGCCGATCCACCAGATGGAACAGTGGAGCATCCTTGTCTTCCAGCAATTTTTCCAATTTTGCGCTGACCGCCTGCAAATAGAGCGGATCAAAGGTCTTGGGGTATGGACTCTTCTTCCGCCACAGCACCTCTTCCGGCAAAATTCCGGTCATCGCATACCGAAGCAAGCCCTTCTCCTTGCCCTTATAGTCCTTAAATTCCCAGGGGACGCCATACAGATATTCCGCAATTCGATGGTCGCAGAACGGTACTCTCACCTCCAGGCCGGAGTACATACTCATTCGGTCTTTCCGGTCCAGCAAAGTCTGCATAAACCATTGCTGATTTAAGTTTACCATCTGCTTCATCCGTCTTTCTTGAGGCGCCGTCCCCGGCAGGATGTCGCTGTTTTCACAGGTCTTTTTGTAGCGCTGATATACGTATTCCTGGGCATCCAGTTTGCCCAAAAGATGCGTCGCCAGCATTCTCTGCCGCTGGCGGATGTTTTGCGACCAAGGGAATCCCTCCTGATCCCGGACCTGCGCATCCCGATACCAGGGATACCCGCCAAAGATCTCATCAGCGCATTCCCCGGACAGCGCCACCGTTACATGCTCCTTGATCCTGCGGCAAAACGCCAGCAAAGAAATGTCCACATCTGCCATTCCCGGCAAATCCCGGGCCATCACTGAATCTTCCAGTGCATCCATCAGATCCTGAGGACTTAATACACACCAATGGTGCTGAGAATCCAGCGCTGTACGCATAATGTCTATATAATGTCCGTCGGAATTGGGCTGAAATTTATTGGGAACAAAGTATCGGTCATTATCCACATAATCTACAGAAAATGTGGGAAGCTGTTTCCCCTGTTTTTTCTGCGCATCAGCGCAAACGGAGCAGATAATACTGGAATCCAGGCCGCCGGAGAGAAACGCACCAATAGTCACATCAGATACCATCTGCCGCTTGATCGCATCCAGCACCAGTTCCCGGACAACTTCCGCAGTCTGCTCAAAATCCTCCCGATGCTCCCGATCTTTTAGTTTCCAATATCGCTGTATTTTTAGTTCTTGGTTTACATAATATCCAAAACAGCCAGGCTCCAGTTCCTCTATGCCCCTCAAAATGCCGCAGCCCGGTGTTCTGCCCGGACCCAACAGCAGAATCTCTGCCGCGCCTTGTTCGTCCAGTTCTGCCCTGACTGTAGGGTATTTCAAAATTGTCTTTATTTCCGAGGCAAAGAGCAGTCCGCCCTGATGCCGTTTGAAGAAGAAGGGCTTTACACCCATCCGATCCCGGGCTATGAACAGCTGTTTTGCTTTTTCTTCCCACACACCGAAGGCAAAAATTCCGTTAAAGCGCTCTAAGCACCCCTGACCCCACTGGACATAGGCGTGCAGCACCACCTCGGTATCAGAATGGCTCATAAATTCGTGGCCGCTTGCTATCAACTCCCGGCGAAGCTCGTCTGTATTGTAAAGTTCTCCGTTGTAAACAATCGTATAGTTCTCCCCATTGCAGGAAAACGACATCGGCTGTTTTCCGCGGTTGATATCGATCACCGCCAGCCGGGCATGCAGCAGCGTAACACCGTTTTTTTGATAAACGCCATTATCGTCCGGGCCGCGGCGATACATCGTGGCAAGCATTTTCCTTTTCGTTTCCTCTGCGCAAGGCAGGTCGATCATTCCGGCGATTGCACACATATTGTACCTCCTTTCCATTTGGCTATCCTATGCTGAAATACCGGAATAATTTTGTCGAATCCGGAAAAACTCATTAACGGGTGATAAAAATGAAAGATAATTTTGATATGCTGAGTTCCATTATTAAAACAACACAAATGGGGCAGATCGGTATCCGCAGCGTTCTGGACGCACCAATGAGCCCGGGTATCCAGCAGGCGCTGCATTCCCAGCTGAAGGAATACGATGCCATCGAAACCCAGGCCCATAATCTGGCAGAACAAAGAGGCTGGAAGCTGAATGAACTGAATCCTGCCGTGCGAAAAATGGCAGATATGATGACCAAAGCCAAACTGTCTATGGGTTGCAACGACTCCAAGATTGCCTCTATGATGGTGCAGGGCAACATCCGGGGTGTGATCAAGGGACTGAAAAATTCTCACCGCTACGCCCACAGGGATCCACAGATCAGCGCCCTTTCCCGGAAACTTCTGGACTGCGAGAACAGCAATATCCTGCAAATGGAAGGGTATCTGTAATTCACTCCGGCACTACCGCCACGATCTGGGCATAGCCCGAAGCGTAGCGGTAAGGCGTAATAGACCGGGTCTCTCCCGGCAAAAGGTTTGGGATCACCGCGCTATAGGTAATCCCGCCTACATACAGATCCTTTTCTCCCTCGTGATGCTTATAGAAAATACGCACGCAATCCATCTCCTGCTCCGTCAAGTTGGTTACCTCCAGCGTGCACATTCCCATTTCTTTGACAGCTACTATGCGCTCAGCCCGGTCAAACACCCCCGGAATCACCGTCCGACAGCGGCAAGCCGTTATCGGCGCGTCGGAATAGGATTGCTTGTTTTCTTCCAGCAGCAGGATCGTACTTTTCGGTGGAATATAGGTGGCATCAAAAAACAGTTCCAGCCCATTTTGCACGATTACAATCTGGGCATACTCGATTCCGATAGTGCCGGTGTTTTCCAGCACCAGCGCAGCCATATCCATTACATTTTCTTCCGACCCATCCTCCAGATACGCCCCATCATAGGCGATCAGCTTCCGAGCCACCAGACTGGTATATTCCAAAGCAAAGGGAAACCCTGCCGGATCGGCAGTTGCCCCCGCCTGTTCTGTCTGCGGCACCGATGGTGTTTGTACAACAGGTTGTACCGTGGCATTTGTGGCAAAGCTGGGCACATCCCCGCCTTCGCGGGCGTACAGCCGGGTAACTCCGCTGCCGACACCGATTCCCAACAAAAACATAACAACCGTTATCCACCACAGCGTTTTCATTTTGCCACCCCATTCGCTTTTGTACTCCGTTTTCACGGTGATGGCATTATAAAAAAATGCCTTTGACTGATTCAAGGGAAACTTCATACATTCTGGAGAAGAAAACTGAGAACCGCTCGACAAATAAAGGCGCAATACAGAAGATGCCGCAGTTGCGGTTTAATTTTTTGCATTTTTTGGAAAAATAATTTGAAAAAGAAAATGGTATGTAGTATAATTTTTTCGACAGAATATCCCCCCACTCACAGCAAAGGAGAAACGATATGAAAGAACTGTTCGGTACTCTGGCCTCCGGCGAGCAGGCCTACCTGTATACCATCACCGATGGCAGCATCACTGCCGTCATCTCGGATTTCGGCGCTACCATCGTAAAATTGCTGGTTCCCGACCGCGACGGCAATGTAGCAGATGTGGTACTGGGCTTTGACAGCCCCAATGAATACTTTAAAAGCGGCACTTTCTTCGGTGCTACCGTGGGTCGGAATTGCGGCCGGGTCAAGCGCGCCAAATATACAATGTTCGGCAAAGAATATGCTATGACCCCCAACGACAATGTAGGCAACAACCTCCACAGCGGCCCGGACTATTATAAAGACCGTCTGTGGACAGTCGAAAACCACACAAGCGACAGTATCCGCCTGAAACTCCTCAGCCCCCACGGCGATCAGGGCTTCCCCGGCAATGCAGAAATCCACCTCACCTACAGTCTGAAGACTCCGGGAACCCTGCTGCTGAGCTATGATGCCATCTGCGACCGGGATACAGTATTTAACTTCACCAATCATAGCTATTTCAACCTCTGCGGCCACGACAAGCCAGAAAAGGCTATGAGTCAGATCCTCAGCATGCCCGCACGGGTCTTTACTGTAGAGGACTCCGAGTCCATCCCCAGCGGCGAAATGCGCAGTGTGGAGGGCACACCAATGGACTTCCGCACCCCCAAAGCTATCGGCCGGGATATTGACGCGGATTATGAGCCTATGAAGCCTCAGGGTGGTTATGACCACAATTTTGAGGTCTTTACCGATCCCTGTGCCATTCTCTCCGACCCCGAATCCGGCAGAACAATGGCAGTCTCCACGGATCTTCCCGGCATCCAGTTCTATGCCGGTAATTATCTCGACGGTGATATGGGTAAGGGCGGCGTTTCCTACACCCACCGCGGCGGTATCTGTCTGGAAACCCAGTACTACCCCGACGCAATCAACCGTCCCGAGTGGGCACAACCCTTCTTCAAGGCCGGTGAGCATTTCCACAGCGAGACCAAGTATATCTTCAAATGAGTGATTTTGCCTGCAAAGCTTCCGCTTTGCAGTCTTTCTTTTGCACACCTCCCGCATTTTGACGCATAAACTGTCTTGTAAGCGTTTTGCTTATTGCTACTTTTTTATCGGGAGGTATCCGTCATGTCTGAGAATCATCAGGACGCCCTGCGTTGCGATCCCCAGGATCTGCGGCAGGCGATGTCCATTCACACAAGAAAGATCACCGACTCCTGCCGCGACAAGGACTGCATCGAGGATCTTCGGGTTTACATGACCAGAGGCTCACAAAGTCTGCTGGATACGGCGGCCAGCGCCCGGGTGCGCTGCGCAGAGCTGCTGTACACATACATTGATGTAGAGCCGGTGGCATTCGACCGTAATCACTACTGCATCGATGTAACCTTCTACTACAGAATCCTTGCAGATGCCACCATAGGCTCTAACCGGCCTGCCGCGCTGTACGGTCTTGCCGTGTTTACAAAAAGAGCTGTGCTGTGCGGAGAGGATAGCCAGGCACACATCTACCGCAGCGACACACGTCTGTGCGAGCCCGACGGTCTGACTCGCTATATCGCCAATCGTCCCACCGCCGTGGTGGAGGTATTGGATCCTATGGTGCTTAGTTCCAGGATCCGTGAAGTCTGCGATTGCGGGTGCCGTGACGATGCATCGCTACAGATTCCTGCTGCCATTGCCGGTCAGTTCGACGATGAACTGGTTTACGCCGGTGAGCGGCGACGGATGTTCGTAACCTTGGGTCAGTTCTCCATCATCCGTCTGGAGCGGGACGCCCAGCTGATCGTACCGGTACTGGATTATGCGTTGCCCACCAAGGAATGCTGCGACAGTGCCGGCTGCACCGAGGATCCCTGCGAAATGTTCAGCAAGATCCCCTTCCCTGCCGCTCAGTTCACTCCCGCCGGCTGCGACAGTTGCCCTGGCATTGGGGAATCCAGCGGCTACCAAACTTGCCCCTGCAAGGATTGATACTATATGGCAAAAAGGCTCCCTTGTCAGGGAGCCTTTGATTTGTTCTTGCATATTCTTTGAGTACACCGGTATATAAAAAATTCCAGGCACCCCTTTGGGGCGTCTGGAATTTTTGGTACACCGGAAGGGACTCGAACCCCCAACCCTCGGAACCGGAATCCGATGCTCTATCCATTGAGCCACCGGTGCATTTGCTTGACAGCTTTGCTATTATAGCAAGGTTTCCGGAATTTGTAAAGGGGAAAATGAAAGAAATAGCACCGCCACCAGTCAAATATCTAAATTCTTTATCAATATCCAATTCCCTTGCATTTCCCCCGCCCGCTTGCTATAATTATCAAAAAACTTTCACCTTATATTCCCCCGCCGCATATCATCTAACAAGGAGGCTACGGTATGAGAATGGTTTTACTGACTGCGCTGGGTGTGGGCGGCGCAACGGTATTTGGCGCACTTCTGGGCTTTGCTTTTAAGAAGATATCTCACAAATTCAGCGATATCGTGCTGGCCTTTGCCGCAGGCGTTATGCTGGCAGCCGCAGTGCTGGGTCTCATCGTCCCCTCACTGGAATACGGCGGCAAGTGGGCGCTGCCGGTAACCGTCATCGGCATTTTCTGCGGTGCACTGTGCTTGAACTTCCTAGACAAACTTGTTCCCCACCTGCATCGGCTGTCCGGTGTGGATCAGGAAGCGCATCCCAACCAATCCGCCCAATTGAACAAAGTTCTGCTGTTCGTGATGGCCATCGCCATCCACAACCTGCCGGAGGGCATCGCTGCCGGCGTGGGCTTTGGCACCGGCGACACCGGCGAAGCTATGACCATTGCCTTGGGCATCGCCCTGCAGAATATCCCCGAGGGTATGGTCATCATTGCACCGATGCTGGCTGCCGGTATGAAGCCGGGCAGAACATTCATTGTCGCGCTGTTTACCGGCATTGTCGAAGTTCTGGGCGCACTGCTGGGCTATTTCGCCGTCAGCATTTCCGCCGCTATCCTGCCCTTTGCGCTGGCATTTGCCGGCGGTACGATGCTCTATGTCATCAGCGACGAAATGATCCCGGAAACCCACGCCCACGGCGTAGAACGGGGCGCCACTTACTCATTGCTTGCAGGTTTCTGCCTGATGCTGGCGATGAGCTTCTATCTGTAACAAAAAAAGATCCGACCTCTCGGTCGGATCTTTTTTATTTCAATTTTTCTAAAAGTGCTTCCAACTGGTGTAGCGCCTCAATTTCGTAATCCGGTTTGATCTCCGGCTTGCAGGGTTTGTGCTCCGGATTGACCCAGCAGGTAGCAATGCCCGCATTGATGCCGCCAAGAATATCCGAGGTCAGGCTGTCGCCAACGACCATCGCCTTTTGGGGGTCAAAATCCGGAATCTGGGCAAAGCACAGGTCAAAGAACTCCTTCGCCGGCTTGTTCACACCCAATGTTTGAGAAATGAAAACCTTCTCAAAATAAGGGTATAGATTGGCACTGGTCAAACGGCCCTCCTGCACCGAGGCGGTTCCGTTACTGGCCAGGTACAGTCTGTATTTCTTGCTAAGCCGATGGACGGCCTCCTCCGCACCGGGGAGAAAGTAGTGGCCGATCCCTAAATTCTTCAGATACAGCTTATTGCAAGCCTCCACATCGACTTGTACGCCCTCTTGGGTAAACAACTCTACAAAACGGCGTGTGCCTACCTCTGCACGGGTAATTTCCTTTCGCTCCAGCATTTCCCAACATATCTTGTTGATAGTGTGGTAACGGGCTATCAGGTCATCGCTGACAGGAATGCCAAACGCCGACAAGGTCTTGGGAATCGCAATGCGCTCTGCCATATCAAAATCCAGAATGGTGTTGTCCATGTCCAGAAACAGAAACTCAACCACGGCGGCACCTCCTTGTGATCTCATTGGCAATAGTTGCAAATTCGGGAATACTCAGGGTCTCGCCCCGGACATTTTCGTCAAAACCGCAGGCAGCAATGACCTCCGCAGCGCCCTGCTTGCCCAGTTCCGGGAAGCCGGAAGCCAGACCGTTGGAAAGCTTCTTGCGCCGCATAGCAAAGCTTGCCCGGACGGCACGGAAGAAGATCTTCTCATCTGCAATATCCCAAGGCCGCTCCTTGCGTACCCGGAGGGTGATAACCGCAGATGTAACCTTTGGCTGGGGCATAAAGCAATGGGCCGGTACATCAAACAGCAGTTCCGGCTCGGCATAGTACTGGCAGAATACCGTAAAGGCACTGTAATCCGCCGTACCGGGCGCAGCGGCAATGCGCTGAGCCACTTCCTTCTGCACCATTACAGTTACGCTGTCGAAGCACTCAGCCTCCAGCAGTGCTGAAAGGATCGGGGAGGTAATATAGTACGGCAGGTTGGCGCAAGCCATCGGCCGCAAGCCGGGGAATTTCTCCTTAACTAACGCCGGAATATCCTGCTTCAGTACATCGCCCCACAGGATCTCCAAATTTGAAAACTCCCCTACCGTCTGCTTCAGAATGGGTTCCAGGCGGGTATCCACCTCCACCGCGCAGACCTTCTTTGCCCGCAGCGCCAGTTGCTGTGTCAGCGGGCCAATGCCCGGGCCGATCTCCAGTACACCGGCGGTTTCATCCACACCGGCTTCTTCCGCAATGGATTCCGGCACCCAGCCGGCAATAAGGAAATTCTGTCCCTTGGCTTTGGAAAAATGAAAACCGTGGTCTGCCAGCCATGGCTTCATTATATGAATATCGCAAACATTGAGCATAGTAATACCGCCTTTCTTTTTGACAGCATACCAAATTTTCCGGTTTATTTCAATAGAAAAAACCGCTTTTCAAAACTGAAAAGCGGTTTTGTGTATTTACTTAGCCAAGGAAATAGATGGTGCAGTCCCGGATACCGAAGCGATCGCATTCAGCTACGCTATTGTAGTACAGGTCGACACGGTTGCCCTTGATGGCTCTGCCGCAGTCCTCTGCCACAGCGATACCGTAAATATACCGGCCGTCATTGGTAACAATGTACATCCGGGTACCGTAGGGAATCACCTTAGGATCAACAGCAATGGCACCAACACGGCACAGAGTACCGGTAGATGTCCATTTTGTGCAGCCGGGGTCAGTATTGTGGTAAGCGGTTGCAACAAACTGTTCTGCCTTGGTGTAGGTCAGCACCTCTCCGTTGGGAGTGGTGATGGTATTCTTATCGATTACGGGCTGCTCAGGCAGCGGGGGTGCCTCGGGAGTTGCGGGCTTGATAGGAGCCTCCGTGGGGGGCTCAGTGGGCATTTCCTCAGGGGGATAGTCCGGCAGCTCTACAGCAGTACCGATGGCTACCAATGCAGTAACAGGCTGAGAAATCACTTCCTCGCTGATCAGTACACGGCTGACTTCCTTGCCATCTACATAATGGACACTGGCCTTGCATTGAATCTGGCCTTCCACGCCCTGAGTCAGAATCACCTGCTCGCCTTCCGCCAGGGAAGCATCGTAGCAGTACTCTGTTTCATAAGGAATTGCAACAGTATAAGTCTCTTCAGCTGTAACGGAACGTGCAACAGTCAGCGTCATACCGTCATAAGTCATGGTACTCATTGTCTCAGACAGCACATCGTCCTCAGTCAGCTTAAAGTTCATCCGATTCAGCAGAGACTCAACGGTCTCACCATAAGTACTAACGGTGAGCGTGTTACCGCCGTAAACAATATTAACGACCTGCATGCGCTGAATCGTAATTTCGGACATTCCCAAACTCAGTTGCGTCGTGTAGGTATCATCCCTGCCCAATTCCAAACCTGCTTCGTCCAGAACATCTGCCGGATCCGTAGCATAGGTAGTGTGAATCGTGATACGACCGCCGTCATTGATCAGGTACGTATTCTTCGCGAACGCAGTCTGCGTCAGCAGGAGAACAATACACACGATGGGCAACAGGAGCGCTACCACACGGGTTAAGCCAGTAATTTTCTTTCGAATAATAAGATTGTTTTCAAGCATAGAATGAACCTCCTTTCGCACTAGTATATGTGGCGATTTTCGCCTGAATTCTTAAAAGTATCAAATGGTTACAAAATGCATATACGAGCAGAACTCGATGACCATTTTAACAAATTTTCTTAAAAAGTCAAGCTTTTTCTTTGAAAAACCGAAAATCGACAACTTTTTGTAAAATAATCGCATTTATTTTATGTAAACTCCCATCCAAAATATGCACAATTAACAAAATGTAACCACAATATATTGTGCTATTTCTGAATTTAGTTTACATAACGTGTTACAAATTGTAACCATCATTATTGTCCTCCATTTTGCCCTCCGGATGCGTGTTTTTTGCGTATTTTTGCCCCACTTCCCCCTTGGGGATTGACAATTTTTCATTTATATGATAAATTTTTTCTTGTTACAGGCTGTGATGAAGACACGCATTTTCGGTAAGATTCCCAGAGAGGATGCCACCTCGGTGCAAGGCATCCGTAACCCTGCCGATTATGATACCACTTCTGAGCCGTATGCGCGGAAATGCCATACCGGGTGCGCCCGTTAAAGCGTCAATGAGTGGCAGCTCAGGCTGCAACCAGGGTGGAACCGTGGAATACTTTGTATCCCACCCCTGATCTTTCAGGGGGTGGGTATTTTTTATACCTTCCCCAATAAAAAGGAGGAAACAAAAATGGAAAACGAAAATCTGTACACCTTTGAAAACCCGGAATACCGCAAGATCTTCTGGCACACCTGCTCCCACATTATGGCGCAGGCGGTCAAGCGTCTGTGGCCCGAGGTCCAGCTGGCCATCGGTCCTGCCATCGACGAGGGCTGGTACTATGACTTTGATGCCCCCTTCAGCTTCACCCCCGAGCATTTGGCTCAGATTGAAGCGGAGATGAAGAAGATCTGCAAAGAGCGCATCCGCCTGGAGCGCAGCGAGAAGCCCCGCGCTGAAGCTATTGCCTATATGGAGTCCCTGAACGAACCCTATAAGGTAGAACTGATTCAGGATCTGCCCGAGGATGCCGTTATCTCTTTCTACACCCAGGGCGATTTCACCGATCTGTGCGCCGGTCCTCACCTGGATCACACCGGCCGTGTCCGCCACAACGGTTTTAAGTTGACCAAGTCCTGCGGCGCCTACTGGCGTGGCGACAGCAACCGCAAGATGCTGCAGCGCATCTACGGCATCGGTTTCCCCAGCAAAGATGAGCTGGACGCTTATCTGGAACAGCAGGCAGAAGCCCTGAAGCGAGATCACAACAAGCTGGGCCGTGAGCTGGAATTCTTCACTACTGTTGAAGAGATCGGCCAGGGCCTGCCCATTCTGCTGCCTAAGGGTGCAAGAGTTATTCAGACCCTGCAGCGCTGGGTCGAAGACGAAGAGCAGAAGCGTGGCTACCTGCTGACCAAGACTCCCCTGATGGCAAAGCGGGATCTTTACAAGATCTCCGGCCACTGGGATCATTACCGGGACGGCATGTTCATTATGGGCGATGCCGATGATGAGGAGAAGGAGTGCTTCGCACTGCGTCCTATGACCTGCCCCTTCCAGTATCAAGTGTTCCTGAACCGCGCCCGTTCCTACCGCGATCTGCCTATGCGTCTTGGCGAGACCTCTACCCTCTTCCGTAACGAAGATTCCGGTGAAATGCACGGCCTGATCCGTGTCCGCCAGTTCACCATTTCTGAAGGCCACCTGGTGATCCGTCCCGAGCAGCTGGAAGAAGAGTTCAAGGGCTGCCTGGAACTGGCAAAATACTGCCTGGATACCGTCGGTATGCTGGAAAACTGCACCTTCCGTTTCTCCCAGTGGGATCCCGCCCGTGCCGGCATCAAGTATGAGGGTACTGCTGAGCAGTGGGAAGAAGCCCAGAAGGTTATGGGT
The DNA here is from genome assembly GCA_045630825.1 of Faecousia sp. Lineage (GTDB taxonomy): Bacteria > Bacillota > Clostridia > Oscillospirales > Oscillospiraceae > Faecousia. Next base: position 29,999 of record JAZQTN010000061.1, read on the forward strand.
GAGATTCTGGACAAGCTGGGTGTGGACTATGAAATCGGCATCGACGAAGCCGCCTTCTACGGTCCCAAACTGGACATCCAGTATAAGAATGTCTTCGGCAAAGAGGACACCATCGTTACCATTCAGATCGATATGCTGCTGGCGCAGAAGTTCGGTATGGAATACACCGATGCTGACGGTCAGAAAAAGATCCCCTATATCATCCACCGCACCAGCCTCGGCTGCTACGAGCGTACTCTGGCCTACCTCATCGAGCGGTATGCCGGCGCACTGCCTCTGTGGATGATGCCCACTCAGGTACGGGTAATGCCTATTACCGACCGTGCCCACGAGTATGCCAAGGAGCTCTCTGACAAGCTGAATGCCGTGAACATCCACGCTGAGACTGACTGCCGCAGCGAAAAGCTGGGCTACAAGATCCGCGAAGCACAGCTGCAGAAAGTTCCCTATATGCTGGTTGTTGGTGACCGGGATATGGAAAACGGCACCGTTTCCGTCCGCACCCGCAAGGGCGACGATCTGGGTGCAATGACTCCCGATGAATTCATCGCCAAGTGTCTGATGGAAATCGCTACCAAGAGCAAGGAAGTTTAATTCCAAAATACAGCAAGCCGCTCACACAGAGCGGCTTGTTTTCTTGTTCTCATTATGATATAATATGTTATAATGTAAGAATTCGGACCGGAGGGGTGTTATGAAGAAGCTGCACATCTTCAAATGGCTAATTCCAATTCTCTTCATTGTGCTCGGTGCATTTTGTTACAGCGCCGTCCACGGCCACGAATTTCTAGGGCTTATCTGCTTTTGTTTGAGCGCCGTCAGCGTATGCTACATTCTGCTGGGTATGCTGAAGCGCCGTATGGTAACCAAAATGCTCCGGACAGTCCTGTCCACCGTTTTGTGTGTAGGTATCCTCGTCTTTGCCGTTACAGAGGTTCTCGTGCTGTCTGCCAGTACCGGCGATCCTGAGTCGTACTGCGAGTACATTATCGTACTGGGAGCGAAAGTCCGCGACACAACCCCCTCCCTGTCATTAACAGAGCGAATTCATACTGCCTATGATTATCTAAGCGATCACCCAAAGACCATCGCCGTTCTTTCCGGCGGTCAGGGAGAGGACGAGAACATCTCCGAAGCCCAATGTATGTTTGAACAACTCACCGCAATGGGCATTGACGAGGATCGGCTGTGGCTGGAGGCCAAATCCACCTCCACTTGGGAAAATCTGAATTATTCTCTGGCACTGATCGAAAAAGAAACCGGCACCCGACCGGGAAAAGCCGGAATTCTATCCAGCGAATATCATCTTTACCGCGCCGGCCTGTTCGCCGAGGACTGCGGCTTTGAAGCCGTGGGTATCCCGGCCCGGACCCAGCGTTTTTCCATCCGCCTGAACTATTTCCTACGGGAGGTCGCCGGCGTATGGCACTATCTGATTTTAGGAGGACAATACCGTGATTGAAAAGATCTATGCAGAATATGCCTGGGAGCAGACAGAAACTCTGCTTGCCATTGACTCTCCCTCCGGTTATACCGCCAAAGCTTCCGCCTGGGTGAAAGAAGCCTTTGAAAAACTGAATTTCACCGCAACCATCACTGCCAAAGGCGGTGTTCTGGTGGATCTGGGCGGTGAAGACGAGAATGACGGCCTGCTTCTGGAGGCCCACGCCGACACCCTGGGCGCAATGGTATCCCAGATCAAGGGCAACGGCCGCCTGCAGTTAACCCCTCTGGGCGGTATGAACGCTAACAACGGCGAAGCAGAAAATGTCTGGGTCTACACCCGCAATGGCGATGTCATTGACGGCACACTGCAGCTGTGCAATGCGTCGCTCCACGTCAACAGCGATTATTCCTCCGCCAAGCGCTCCTTTGATACTATGGAAGTCGTACTGGATGAAGATGTAACCCGCGCTGACGATACCCGCAAACTGGGTATCGAGGTAGGCGATATTGTCTGCTTTGAGCCCCGTACCCGTCGCACCAAGAGTGGCTACCTGAAGAGCCGTTTCCTGGACGACAAGCTGTCCGTGGGTATTCTGCTGGGCTTTGCCAAGTACCTCAGCGACAATGAAATCAAACCCGCCCGTAAGGTTTGGGCGCATATCACCGTATACGAAGAGGTTGGGCACGGCGGCTCTGCTTCTGTACCCGCAGGTATTACCGAGGCCATTTCCGTAGATATCTGCTGTGTCGGCGACTGTCTGCAGTGGACAGCGCGGCAGGTTTCCATTTGTGCCAAGGATTCCGGCGGTCCCTACAGCTACGAGGTTGTGAGCAAGCTCATCGAAGCCGCCAAGAAGACGGAAGCCGATTACGCCGTAGATGTATACCCCTACTATGGCTCTGATGTGGAAGCCACCCTGCGCAGCGGTGTGGACATCCGCCACGGTCTGATCGGCGCAGGCGTTTACGCCAGCCACGGCTACGAGCGCAGCCACATTGATGGCGTATATAACACACTGAAAGTTCTGTCCGGTTATCTGGACGTATAAAAAAGGAGAATGTATTATGATTGAAAACTATATGGTCTGCAACTGTAAGCAAGTCAGCTACGGCGACATTATCGACGCTCTGCATGAGCACGAGAGTTTTGACAATGTTCTCGCTGCGTTTGAGACAATCAAGGAAGTAACCCACTGCTCCACCGGCTGCGGCGGCTGCCACGATAAGGTCATAGCGCTGATCTCTGAGGTTATGATGGGCAAGTAAAACAAACACGGGGTGCGCATTGCGCACCCCGCTAAATTTCTACTTGCTTTTTTTGGTGAAGTGTACTATACTAAGGAAGCACCTGCCGGTGTGATGGAATGGTAGACGTAGTGGACTCAAAATCCACCGCTGGCGACAGCGTACCGGTTCGAGTCCGGTCACCGGCACCAATAAAAGCGAGACTCCATTGTGGGTCTCGCTTTTATTATTGTCGCAGACTCAAACGAGGTAAGAAACGAGGCACTTGCGCCAAGGATATTCGCCGGGCACCGAAGTGGGTACATTGGGCAACCGCGATTGACAATTTTTGCGCGATAATGTATAATTTATGGGTGATTGGAGGCGATAAAGGTGTCTGAAGTTGTATTTATTACCCCGAATTTTGGCGGTTTTGTTCGCGAAGAGCCTGTCGGTACCCTTTTGTTGGCTACCATTCTTGAGAAAGCCGGCATTCATCCCACCATTTTGCAATTTCACCATTTTGGCGATGTAAACTGCTTTGATGCTTTTGTAAACTGCGCCATAGAAAAGATCTTTGCCCGAAATCCAAAGGTAGTATCCTTTTACACCCGTTGCGACTCATACCACATCTCCTTACGGATCGCACAGCGGGTTAAGGAACATTCCCCCGAAGTCTACGTTGTCTTCGGAGGACCTCAGGCAGACCTTTCTGCCATCGACACCATTCAGGAAATTCCTTATGTGGACTATGTCTGCTGCGGCGAGGGTGAAACCACCGTTGTTCCTTTCTTCGCATCCTTAATCTCCGGCACACCGGATCATACAATTAAGGGTCTGGTATACCGCGTTAACGGAAAGATTGTTCAAAATCCCCGTCCCGAGTTGATTCCAGATCTGGATGTCCTGCCCGTAATCAATTATTCCCTTCTGGAATATCGAAGTGAGGGTCTTTCCTCCGTCGGAAAGCGTCTGTTCCCCGTAGACGTGGGAAGAGGCTGCCCCTTCTCCTGTACATACTGCAGCACAAAACTCTTCTGGGGCAGAAAGTATCGGCTTAAAAGCCCGGAAAAGATCATTGAGGAGATCAAGTATATCCACAACACCTTTGGCGAAACCGGATTTAACTTTGAACACGATATGTTCACGCTGAATCGGGAAAAAGTAGTCCATATTTGCAAAATGCTGAAAACTGTGGGCTTCCCGATCCGGTGGCGCTGCAGTGCCAGAATGGACTGCATGGATGATGAACTTGTGGATGTTATGCACGACGCAGGTATGGACACACTGTTTGTCGGAATTGAATCCGGCTCTGCGAGAGTGCAGAAAATGATTCGCAAAAACCTAAAACTGGACGACATCCCCAGAAAACTGCGATACATTGCCAGCAAAGGCGTGCAAATCACAGCCTCATTTATTTTCGGCTTCCCCAACGAAACGGAGGAGGATTTCTCCGAAACAATGAGCTTGATGATGGATATCAGCACGATTCCAGGGCTTAGTCTTGTCCCCAATCTCTGTACCTTCTTCCCCGGCACAGAACTGACACAGCAGTACTATGATCAATTGGAAGAAGTATCTACCTACTCCAATGCCACACGGGAAATCGCAGTGTTGGAATGTCAGGATATTATTCAGGCACATCCGGTGCTTTTCCCCCATTACCGGGAATATAAGACGGAGCTGAGAGAGAAGATCAAGCATTTCCCCAGAATGCTGTCGATTTGGAAAGCGCTGCATCCGGTTTACAAATATCTGCGAGAAAAGTATTATGCCGATCGAATCTGCGACTTTCTGTATGACTATTCCGACCAAAACAGAGCTTTCCTGGATGCCGGAGCAGATAAATTTGAACTTCTAAAGAACGACCGTTTGCTCGAAAAGTTTGCCGACGATGAGAATTATGACGTTCTTGAGGAAGCTTCCGCTTTCCTAAAGTGGCGGTATACAGCAGCCCCCGGCGAAGCCAAGGTCTTTGGTATCAACCCCGAACCGTTGCTGCACGGCGCAGCCATTACAGAGCTGGAAAAACGACCTACTGCAGTATATTGCAGACTTTCGAATACGGGTAAAATCAATTTTGCTTTTGTCCGTGGATAATCGCATCAAGAGTGCTGCCCATAAAGGGCAGCACTTTCTTCTTGCAAAAGCTTAAGAATTGTTAAAGACTGTTTAAGAGATTCTTAAGTCTGTTGACTTAAGAATCTCATTTCGCTAGGATGGAGTTGTAAAATTCTTCAAGTGAAAGAAGGCAAGAAGATGTTTATTTCGATGTTTAACGGCTGGTATTTCTTCTGGCTCATTTTGAGTGCAGGCCTTACAGCTGTTCTTTATTTCCTGCTGCGGAACAGGAGCACCAAGACCCAAAAAACCGTCCTGTTTGCCCTGCTGGCACTGGGTCTTTTGCTCCATTTCCTGAAGGTCTACATCCCTCCCTACAGTGTAGATGAGGCGCGTATGCTCCGGGACAGTTGGTTTGTCAATATCTGCGGCGCAAATATTGCACTGTTCCCCATTTTCTTTCTCTGCAAGAACGAAAAAGTTAAAGACTATATGTTCTATATCGGCATCATCAGCGGTTTGCTGGCACTGTTTTATCCCGAAGAGCCCATCGCTAAGGTAGATCAGTCCGCTGAGCAGCTGGACATCATCCGCTTCTACTATCACCACTGGATGCTCTTCTGTGTACCTTTCCTGATGGCATGTTTTGGCATTCACAAGCCCAGTTACAAGCACATTCTCCGTGCTCCGACGATCCTCCTGATCGTAATGCTGTTCATCATTCTTAACCAGGTATTCCAGATGGAGTTGGGTTTCATTCCTATGACCCGCAGCACAGACCAGTTCTTTGACATTGGCTACAAAAACACCTCTTACATCTGGGGTCCCGGCACCAACGATGCCATCGGCAACTTCTTTAAGATCTTCACACCCAAGCTCTTTAAGACCGTTCCTGTTGGCGAATTTGCAGGTCAAGAGAAATACTGGCCCTGGTTCTGGATGATCTGCCCCGTGTATATTCTGGTTACACCGTTGTCTTTCATCGTAGCATCCATCGCCGACCGTAAGAACTTGGTCGCAGACATCAGATCTATAAAATCACGGCTTCACAAGAAGCATCCTGTTCCGGCAACACACTCCAAGCATTGATACCACCCGATAAAACCACGCCATACAGCGTGGTTTTATCTTTTTTGACAGAAAAATTTCATTGCGTTTGAGCAGAGAATATGCTATAGTGTACATATGCAAAGTGAATGTTTGTATAATTTTACAATTGTAGGAGGAATCATATGAATATTAACTATATCCATCCCGCTGACCAGCTGGTTATGTTTATGCAGCGTATCTATGATAAGGGTATGACAACAACCTCCGGCGGCAATCTGTCCATCATCGATGATGACGGTAACATCTGGATCACCCCCGCCGGTGTGGATAAAGGAACACTGAACCGTAATGACATCGTTTGTGTGAAGCCCGACGGCACCTGCGTTGGCCCTCACAAGCCCTCTTCTGAGCTGCCCTTCCACGCAGCGGTATACAAAATGCGTCCCGACCTGCGGGCTGTGCTCCACGCACATCCCCCGGCACTGGTATCCTTCTCCATCGTCCGCAAGCTGCCGGACATGGAACTGCTGCCCTCTGTCCAGAAAGTCTGTAATGACCTGCGGATTGCCGTTTATGCTGTTCCCGGTAGCGACAAACTGGGTGAGAACATCGGTGAGTGCTTTGCCAAGGGCAGCGATATCGTGCTGCTGGAAAACCACGGTGTTTGCATTGGTGCAGAAACGATGTTTGCCGCATTCCAGAAGTTCGAGACTCTGGAATACACCGCTAATCTGGAAATCCTGGCAAAGCGCATTGGCAAGGTCAAGACTCTGCCCAGCGAGGCTCTGCGTGTAGCGGAAACCACCACCCATCTGAAGATGGATGATTTCATCCCCAACAGCCATACCTCCGAGGAGCTGGCTGCCCGCCGGGACATGATCACCCTGATCCGCCGCTCCTATCGCCAGGGTCTGTTCACCGCCACCCACGGTACCTATTCCGTCCGGCTGTCTGACGGTAGCTTCCTGATTACTCCCTTCGGTATGGACCGTGCTTACCTGGAAGAGGACAATTTGGTCCGTGTAAAGTCCGGTATGAAGGAGCTGGGTAAGACCCCCTCCCGTGCCGTTGGCCTGCACCAGGCAATTTATGACGCCAACCCCAATATCCGTGCCGTTCTTCTGGCGCACCCCGTGCACGCTATGGCATTTGCCGTTACGGATGCTAAGTTCGACCCCAGAACCATTCCCGAGAGCTATATCCTGCTGCGGGATATCAAGCGTATCCCCTACGGCAAGATCTACACCGATCAGGACGAGACCGCCAAGGTCTTTACCGATTCCTGCCCTGCAGTGATGGTAGAAAACGACTGCGTTATCGTTACCGGTGAGAGCCTGCTGAAGGCCTTTGACCGGCTGGAGGTTATGGAGTCCACCGCACACTCCATCATCAACTCCACCGCCATCGGCGACATCGTCCACATCACTCAGAAAGAAGTAGAAGACCTGAAGGTTGCCTTCAATTTGAAGGACTAAACTTAAAACAAAAAAGAGTGCGCTCCCACTGCGGGCCGGGTTTCTTTTTTTTTTTCGCCTC
>JAZQTN010000062.1:0-27490 GCA_045630825.1 Faecousia sp.
ATACAGGGAGCCGTCGCCGCAGCGCAGCATATAAACAAACCAACCCATAGACGCCCTCCTTCCTTTGCATCAGTATAGCACATCCCCGCCGCAAAAAGCAAAGCTTCTCCCGCAGGGATAGGGACATTCCTCCGCCGCATACATAATCACGGAAGGAGGAGTTTCATGTTATCTGCCGCTTTGCTGCTGTTTGCCAATACGCTGCTGCTGTCACTGCGCCTGTCAGGCAGCGGTTCGTTCCCCAAGCCCCTGTCCCCTGCCGAGGAGCGCCACTGGCTGGAGCGCCACGCCGCAGGCGACCCAGAGGCAAGAAACGTTCTCATCGAGCGCAATCTGCGTTTGGTGTCACACATCATCAAGAAGTACTATGTCCAAAGCGCGGACCAGGAGGATCTGGTCTCTATCGGCACCATCGGGCTCATCAAGGGCATCACCAGCTTTGATCCCTCCAAGGGTGCGCGCCTCGCCACTTATGCCGCCCGCTGCATTGAAAACGAGATTTTGATGCACATCCGGAAAATATCCGGGCAGAGGGCGGAGGTGTCGCTGGACGAGCCCATCAATATGGATTATGACGGAAACGAATTGCTTCTGTCGGACATTCTGGGAACAGAGGAGGATATGATCCTGCGGCCACTGGAGGACGATGTGGATCTGCGGGTTCTGCGGCAGGCACTGTTTGAACTTCCGGATCGGGAACGGGAGATAGTGCTGATGCGCTATGGGCTTTATGGTTACAAAGAACTGACCCAAAAAGAAGTGGCGCAAAAAATGGGGATTTCTCAGTCATATATCTCTAGATTAGAGAAAAGGATTATGCTCCGGCTGAAGAAAGAATTGATTCGGCAAACCAGCTGCGCGTGATGATTTTGCCTGGCTAAGCCTGCAGATATTTCGTTGACTTTTGCGCCGTATTATGCTAAAATAACCAAGATGCTTAGAATGAGAAGACTAGGCATTGGTTAGGATGTTCATTTTGGTACCAATACGGTGTGTTTAGCCGATATAGATAATTTCGAAAGGATAAGATGCGGTATGAACAACAAACGGAAGATTAAGGGCTTGGAAATTGATTTGTTTGCCGTGTTGGCAAATTTCTGGAAGAGAAAATATATCATTTTGCTGTCCTGTATTGTCGGCGCAGTTATCCTGCTGGCGAGAGCGGTTCTCTTCATTACTCCGATGTACACTTCGGCAATCACAATGTACGCAAACAACTCCAAGACCACAGAAGAGAGCACCGGCATGACTGCCAGTGATATCAGTGCGTCTATGAAGTTGGTTAGCACATATGAGGCTATTATTCTGAGCGACCCGGTTATGGAACTGGTGATCGAGGAGAATAACCTGAATATGACAGCCGGTCAGCTGGCAGGACGAATCGCTGTTGATTCTGTCAACAACACGGAAGTGTTTAAGGTTAAGGTTACATCTGCTTCGCCGGAGCTGGCAGCGCAGATTGCAAATACCATTGCAAAGGTAGCTCCTGAGAAAATCGGCAGCATTGTGGACGGCTGTTCTGTTAAAGTCGTCAGCTACGCAAAGGTTCCCACCGCACAGTCTTCTCCCAACTACAGAAACGCTGTGAAGCTGGGCGCAGTTGCCGGTTTGGGTATCAGTATGTTGGTGATCTTTATCATCACGTTGGTAGATACCCGCATTAAGGGCGAGGATGATCTCGCAGCTTGGGAGTATCCAATTCTGGGTATGATTCCTTCGTTCTCGACAGTCCAGAAGTCTGGAGAGTACGGTTATGCCTACAAGAGCAACGCATATGCAGCTGCTTCTAAAGGAGGGGACAAATAAGTATGTTTGGTAAGAAACAGGTAAAAAAGGCAGTAGAAAAAGAATTCTTGATCAGCAAGGATGTTCCTTTTTCTATTGAAGAAGCATACAAGTCCCTGCGGACGAATCTGATTTTCTCCCTGCCGGAAGAAGATTGCAAGATCATTGAGGTTACCAGCTCCCTTCAGAAGGAAGGAAAGAGCATTACTGCTATCAACCTGGCAATTTCTCTGAGCAAAAACGGCTCTAAGGTAGTTCTGGTGGATTGCGACCTGAGATTGCCTACCATCGCAAGAAGACTTCGGATCGAGCCGAAGCCGGGTTTGACCAATATGCTGTTCGGTATGAACAAAATGCAGGAGGTTATCGTCCATCATCCCAGTGGAATCGATGCGATTCCTGCTGGTGAGTTGCCCCCCAACCCATCCGAAGTTCTGGGTTCCAGCAATATGACGGCAGCTATCAGACAGCTGGCACAGCACTATGATTATATCATTCTGGATACGCCTCCTGTTAGCGTTGTGGCGGATGCTGTGATTCTGTCTAAGGAAACATCCGGCGTTATGTTCGTTGTGCGTAAGGGTAGATCCACTCTGGAAAGTGTTAGAGATTCTATCGATACCCTGAAGCTGGCAAATGCCAATGTTCTCGGCTTTGTTATGACCGATGCTTCCGGCGAACGGCGCTATTACAATAAGTACGGTCGCTACGGTAAGTACGGAAGGTACGGCAGATACGGTTACTACAACCGCTATGGTTACGGCTATGGCCACAACAAACAGAACGAACAGGAAAAAGGGTAAAAGTATATGCTGATTGATTTTCATACGCATCTACTGCCTGCAATTGACGATGGAAGCCAAAGCGTAGCTGAATCGCTGGATATGCTGGAAGCTTTGCGCACCCAAAATGTGGGCTGTGCTGTTGCAACGCCGCATTTTTATTCCAATAGGACAGGCTTAGCAGATTTTTTGCAACAGCGAGACAATGCGTATGAAATGTTGCATTCGGAATGTAAAAATTTGGGAATTAAGGTCATTCCGGGTGCAGAGGTATCTTTCTTCCGCGGAATTGGAAAAGCGGAAGAACTCAAGCAACTGTGTATTGCCGGCACGAATGTGCTGCTGCTGGAAATGCCTTTTGTTCAGTGGACGGAGCATGAGCTTACCGGATTCCACCGGATACTGGACAGAGGGATCATTCCGGTGATTGCCCACGTGGAGCGGTATTATCCCTTCCAGAGAAACCTGTCTGTGTTTAACGAGGTTATCAATCTGCCGGTATTTCTGCAGATCAACGCAGAGGCACTGCAGGTGCGCAGACCGCGGAAACTTGTCTTCGACCTGATTGAAAACGGATTCCCGATCCTGTTGGGAACGGATTGCCACAATATGAAAAAGCGCAAGCCCGATTTGGCGCCGGGAAGAGAAATCCTCATGCGCAAGTATGGAATTGCGTATCTGGAGGGAATGGACGCGCAAGGCACAGAACTGTTGGGATTGGATAATGCCAGCGCAAATTGATATGTGATCGACCAGCCGAGGATAGTTTTTCATCACTCGGCTGTTCATTATCCTATGACTACATAAAAGAGGACGAAGCGTATGGAAGCATTCAAGAATAAAGTATGGCTTGCCACACCTACAATGCACGGCGAGGAAATGAAGTATGTGCAACAGGCCTATGACACCAACTGGATGAGTACAGTAGGTGAAAATATTAATGAGGTCGAGCGCATTGCTGCCGAAAAGGCGCAGAAGAAATACGCAGTTGCACTTTCCTGCTGTACAGCTGCTCTCCACTTGGCAGTGAAGCACGCAGGTGAGACTCTCTACGGAAAGCCTGCTGTCAGCCATGGCGCGCTGGAGGGCAAGCGGGTGTTCTGCTCTGATATGACCTTTGATGCTACTTTGAATCCTGTGGTCTACGAGGGCGGTATTCCCGTGTTTATCGATACCGAGGCAGAGTCCTGGGATATGGACCCCGTTGCGCTGGAAAAGGCATTTGAAATGTATCCGGATGTAAAACTGGTGGTCGCTGCAGAGCTCTATGGTTTCCCCGGACGGATGGATGTGATCAAAAAGATCTGCGAAAAACACGGCGCACTTCTGATCGAAGATGCAGCTGAGGCAATGGGCGCTACCATCAATGGAAAGCAGTGCGGCTCTTTCGGCGATTACTCCGCCATTAGCTACAATGGCAATAAGATCATTACCGGTTCTGCTGGCGGCTGCCTGCTGACTGATGATATCGAAGTTGCCAATAAAGCCCGGAAATGGTCCACCCAGGCCAGAGAAAATGCTCCCTGGTATCAGCACGAGGAAGTGGGCTATAACTACCGCATCAGCAATGTGGTCGCTGGCGTGGTCAGAGGTCAGTATCCCTATCTTGAAGAGCATATCGCCCAGAAAAAGGCAATCTATGAGCGCTACAAGGAAGGTTTTAAGGACCTGCCTGTGCAGATGAATCCCATTATGGAGGGCACGGAGCCCAACTACTGGCTCTGCGCGATGATCATTGACCCGGAGTATATGTGCAAACAGGTCAGAGATGATTCTACTGCCCTATACAATAAAGAGCCGGGCAAGACTTGCCCCACAGAAATTTTGGAGAAGCTTGCCCAGTATAATGCCGAGGGAAGACCCATCTGGAAGCCTATGCATATGCAGCCGATGTACCGGATGCACGAATTCATCACCCGCAGCGGCTCCGGTCGGGCCAAGACCAATGCCTATATCGCCGGCGGTGTTGCAGATGTGGGTGCGGATATTTTTGACCGCGGCCTGTGCCTGCCCAGCGACAATAAGATGACCGCCGAAGATCAAGCAAAGGTCATCGAGATCGTCAGAAGTTGCTTTAAGTAAAAACAAAAGGCTTGACCGTTAGGTCAAGCCTTTTGTTTTATCTATGTTGTTTAAGCAGCCATTTCAGCAGAGTTTCGGAGAATGCCAGATCCCAGCAGTTATGCCCAACGCCCTCGTAGAGGGTGTAGCGGAAATGGGGATTGGTGTCCTGCAGTGCGTTGACCATATCCAAAGTATGAGAAGGGGGGACCACGGGGTCAGCCAGTCCGTGAAATGCCCAGATGGGCATTGTCAGTTCCCCGGTATGCGCAGCAAGACAACCGCCGCAGCAAGGCGCAATAGCGGCAAACAGCTTCGGATAGCAAACCGCAGTATGCCAGGTGCCAAAGCCGCCCATACTAATGCCGCACAGATATACCCGGTCGGGATCAATGGCGTATTTTTCCATCATCTGGTCGGTGAAAGCCTTGATGCTTTCAATCTTGCCCAGCCAATATGCGTCTGCGGGGCACTGGGGCATAATGAGGATGCAATCGGTTAGGTTGGTATCGTTTACGATCTTAGCAAAGCCATTGACCAACACCAGAGCCAGGTCCTCATTTCCGTTGCCGCGCTCGCCCACCCCGTGTAGCTGCAGAATCATAGCTGGATGTTCACTGCAGTTATCCGGGATGTAGGCAATATAGGGGAAAATGGCTTCATTGGCAGTATGTTTGGTGATCTTCATAGGAAATCCTCCATTACCGCAACGCTTCGATCAGTTTGCCCAGAACTGGCTCGAAGGCTGCGCCGTACCAGTGGTTATCCAGCTGTGCGGTGTAGCGGATGCAGTCCATCGTGTAGTTGGCGGCAATGGCGGCGGCATCATAGGCACTCTTGCCCTGAACATAGGCACCGACAAAGGCAGATGCGTAAATATCACCGGTGCCGTGGCAGCTGTTGGGGAGTAGTTCATGCTCATAGTAAGCGTACTGACCGTTTTCGAACACCACAATGCCGGTTCTTCCAGGGGTGTATGATACGCCGGTCAGGATGATGTTCTTGCAGCCCAGAGCGGTGAGCTTTTCCAGCAGCAGGTCAATGTAAGCTCGGTCATATTCGCTGCGGTAGGGGATGTCGCACAGGAAACTGGCTTCTGTGATGTTGGGTACGATATAGTCCGCCTTAGCGCAAAGACCCCGCATAGCTGCAACATAAGCATCGTCAAAAAGCGGATAAAGTTTGCCGTTGTCTGCCATAGCAGGATCAACAACCTTGATGCAGCTTTCGGTGCCGGTTTCTGCAAACAGCTCAGCAACATAGTCAATCTGCTTGGTGCTGCCTAGATAACCGGTGTAGATGGCATCGAAACGGATTCCTTCCTTCAACCAGTGGTTCTTAATGCCAGGAATATCATCTGTGAGATCCCGAAAGGTAAAGCCGGTAAAGCCGGCGGTATGGGTGGACAAAACAGCGGAGGGCAGGATGCAAGTCTCAACGCCACAGGCAGACAGAATAGGCAGCGCTACAGTAAGAGAGCATTGGCCGACACAGGAGATGTCTTGGACAGTAAGGATTTTTTTGTATGTCATAAAAAGGCCTCCTTTTTTATTTCTGCATTGATTATAGCACAATATGTCAATAATAAAAGCATAAATTCAAAAAATTACATCCACAGTCGTAGATAATTTTCAAGTTTCTGTTTGCAGAAACGGCATAAGTGTGATATGATAATAGGCACGATGACAAACAGAGGTTGAAACAATGGACTATATTGTATTGGATATGGAATGGAATCAGCCCTGGCCCGGCTCACCCTCTGCTCAGAAGGTGCTACCGGTACAGATCCGGGGTGAGATCATCCAAATCGGTGCGGTCCGTATTACCGAGGACCAACAGGTGAAGGATGAGTTTCAGGTACTGATCCGTCCGAAATATTATCGGCGCTTAAATCGCCGGGTCAGCAAGCTTACCGGTATCAAGGAAGCCCGGCTGAAGGAAGAGGGAATCCCTTTCAAAGAGGCTATGAGACGCTTTATAGATTGGTGTGGAGAGGATATTATTTTTCTGACCTGGGGCTTTGATGATATCCGAATCCTGCGAGAGAATTTGCAGTTGTTTGGTATGCAGACACAGTGGACAGACCGGTGGTTTAATGCTCAGATGATCTTCAATGCCCAGACCGATGGCAGCAGCGCTCAGAAGGCCCTGAAGACTGCTATGGAGATCTTCGGAATTGAGGCTAGCAGACCTGCTCACGATGCTTTGGGAGATGCCTATCACACGGCGCTGATCTGCGCCAGATTGGACTTGCACCGGGGCGTTGCAGAGTACCAGAAGGCGCTGAAGAGCCACGAGAACGGTTTCCATGGGGCGCAGCTCCCCGGCTGTATTGCCCGGAAGGTTTTTCACGATTATGCTGATAAAAATGCGGCGTTGGAGGCTATGTCCGGAAAGGAAAATGCCTGCCCCATCTGCAATAAGAAGATGACCGGGACTCGTTGGTTCGCCCAGCCGGGACACCGCTATATGGATTTGGCAACTTGTCCGGAGCACGGAAAATTTTTGATCCGTGTTCGTTTCTCGGAACAGCCGGACGGACTGATCCGCGTCAGCCGGCTAACCTATGAAGCTACATCCGAAGCGGCGGAAGCTTATGCCCGCCGTGCAGAAAAGGCAGACCCGGAGGAGCGGAAAACCTCTTCCCACCGACGCCGCAGACGCAGTGCAAAGCCGAAAAATTTGACAGAAAACTAAGAAAGACCGGATTTTTGTCCGGTCTTTTCTATATTTTCTTTGCATTTTGGAAAACATAGTGGTATGATATAGCTAATCTATTGTAGGAGGGAATCGATATGCTGGATTTTATTCGAATTTCTTGCGCTGTACCTGCGGTGCGTGTGGGAGATGTGGTAAAAAACGCAGAGGATATCTGCCGGTATATTGAAAAAGCGGATGCGGAAAAATCTGATCTGGTGGTTTTTCCGGAACTGGCGTTGACCGGATATTCCTGCGGTGATCTGTTTTTCCAACAGTCGCTGCACGATGCGGTAAAGGTCGGTCTGCGGAAAATCGTTGGTTGCACTGCTGCGCATCCCGGGATCCACGCAGTAGTGGGTCTGCCGTTGAAGGTTAAGGGAAATCTCTATAATTGCGCCGCGGTGATTGCCGGCGGTGAGGTGCGCGGTATTGTTCCCAAGACCCATATTCCCAACTATCACGGCTTTTACGAGAAACGCTGGTTTGCTTCCGGTAAAGATATTGAACAGATGTGGAATGACGGAAAAGATCTGGGGTTGAAAGACCCCGATGATTGTTTTGTCGGAGCGGATATGGCGCGGAACTTCTTGTTCGACATTGGCGAGGGGACACTGGTGGGTGTCGAGATCTGCGAGGACCTGATGGGCCCTATGGCGGAGTCTTCTGCACTTGCAATAGGCGGTGCTGAGGTAATCATCAATTTGGCGGCATCTCCGGAAGCTATCGGCAAACGCGCTTTCCGTCAGAATCTGGTGAAGCATCAGTCCAAGGCCTGCTGCTGTGCATATGCATTCTGCTCTGCAGGTTACACTGAGTCTACACAGGATAGTGTATTCTCCGGCCACAGCCTGATCGCTCAGCAGGGAAAGATTCTTGTGGAAAACACCAAGCAGATCGATGGCGATTATATGATCACAATGGATTGCGATCTGGGCCGTATTCGAGCTGACCGGATGGTATACAAGCATTTCGGCGAAGATCGAAATGTGGTCAATCAAGGCTGGAGTGAAAATATATTGCGCGCCGATGGCGCGCTGTACCCGCTGCGGAAGCTCCCCTTTGTGCCCTCAAATCAGAGCGAGCGCGCACAGCGCTGCGAAGAGATTTTCAATATTCAGGTTGCGGCGCTGAAGCAGCGGTTGGCGACGATCAATACTAATGCGGTCATCGGCATTTCCGGTGGTCTGGATTCTACTCTTGCGTTGTTGGTTACTGTAGAGGCTACACGGCAGTTGGGGAAGCCCCTTTCTACTGTCTATGGTGTTACAATGCCTTGCTTCGGCACGTCGGACAGAACCTACCAGAATTCCTGGGAACTGATGAAGACCCTGGGTATCACTGCCAAGGAGATCAATATCCGCAGTGCGGTTACCCAGCATTTTGCGGACATTGGACACGATCCGTCCAGGCACGACGGAACTTATGAAAACTCCCAGGCTCGTGAGCGGACACAGATTCTGATGGACTATGCCAGCGTCGTAGGTGGTATTGTGGTAGGTACCGGCGATCTAAGCGAATTGGCGCTGGGCTGGTGTACCTACAACGGCGACCATATGAGTATGTACGGTGTCAATGCCGATATTCCCAAGACCCTGATCCGCTGGATCATTGAAACGGTAGCCCAGCGACCGGAGTTTGCGGCTTCTCGGGCGGTACTGGAGGATATTCTGGATACCCCCACCAGCCCGGAACTGCTGCCGCCGGATGCCCAAGGAAAGATCAGCCAGCAGACCGAGGATATTGTTGGCCCCTATGCGCTCCACGATTTCTTCCTGTTTTATATGCTGCGGTTTGGTTTCACACCGACGAAAATCTACCGGCTTGCCTGTCGGACTTTTGCAGAGGATTTTGACGCCGAAACCATTAAAAAGTGGCTGAAAACCTTTTATCGCAGATTCTTTACCCAGCAGTTTAAGCGCAGCTGTGTACCCGACGGGGCGGCAGTTGGCAGTGTAGGATTGAGCCCCAGAAGCAACTGGCGGATGCCCAGTGATGCTTCCGGTCGCATCTGGTTGGACGAAATTGAAACACTTTAATATGCAACCGGGAGGGGAGACCCTCCCGGTTTCCTTTTGGAAGAAAGTGCTTGACAGAATACTGTTTCGGTGGTACAATACCGCTTGTGATGGTGTGCTGCACACCGACTTTATGGGCCCTTAGCTCAGTTGGTCAGAGCCTCCGGCTCATAACCGGATAGTCCCGGGTTCAAGTCCCTGAGGGCCCACCATCTAAAATAAGGCAATTGCCTTTACATATAGGGGTATAGCTCAATTGGTAGAGCGGCGGTCTCCAAAACCGTAGGCTCAGGGTTCAAGTCCTTGTGCCCCTGCCAAGATTGGGAATTTACAAGTTTCTCTTGTAAATTCCCAATTTTTTATTATCAAAAGTTAGAAATACGGATTTTCAGAAACGCCAAAAGTTCTTCTAAGCCTACGGTCTCACTAAATTGTGAGGTGTAAAGTATGCGAATGAAAATGGTCTGTGATGACCGCACTTTGCGAGAAATTTCCAATGAGTTTCTTGCCCTGAAAAAGGCTCAGAAAATCCGCGAAAGAACCCTGAGCGACTACCGGAAGTATATCGATAAGTTTCTTGCACAATCGGAGAACAGTTTGGATGTGGAAATTCTGAAAGCAGAGATTCTGGATTTCTTTGCGGAAATCCCCAAGACAAGTCCGGCACGATTCAATCACCCTTATCAGTACCTTCATTCCTTGTTTGAGTGGTGTGCCAAGCAAGACTATATCCCCTACAACCCCTTCGATAAACTGGAACTGAAAAAAGTTCGGGACGATGGTAATGTCCAGCCCGCCGCAATTAAGGACATACAAACGCTTCTGAACGCTTTGGATAAGCACAACTACACAGAACTGCGGGATTATAACATTGTGCTGCTGATGCTTGATACTGGAATACGGACGAGCGAACTGATGTCGATCAGGAATGAGGACTATGATCCCGAATTCATGTCAATTGTCATCCGCCCCGATGTTGCCAAAACAAGCCGCAGCAGAACACTGTACCTTTCAGGCATGACCAACTCTTCCCTGAGAAAGTTTTTGAAGGTAAAGCCCAAGGAATGGGAAAAGTGGTTGTTCCCCACAAGAGACGGAAAACAGTTAAAGGCCAATGTGTTGGGACGGAATTTCAGAAAATACTGTGACCGTATCGGCGTGAAGTTTACCCCCTACCAAATCCGACACAGTTTTGCTACCTTCTATCTGGAAAACGGCGGCGATCTCTTCACCCTCCAGCGACAGATGGGACACGCCGACTTACAGATGACCAAGAGATACACAGAAATATCGGACAAGTTGTTGGTAGAGTGCCACCAGAATTATAGTCCCATCGGATTGCTTCAAAACAGTTCCAGAAGAGTCAATGTATAAGATCAAGAGAGGATTTGTCACAAAGACAGATCCTCTCTCTTTATTTCGATTAAATTCAGTTTAACCGCACTCAGGGGTCAACTTTCATAAACTTCATGGTATCTTTTATCAACTTGCGAGTAACCAAAAGACAGGATAGCGTTGTGCGGCTATGCCTTGAGGAACTTTGAAGCCCGCCACCCGATCGGCTTCACCGGACATTGTACAGTCTTCTGTAAAGGAGTGCATTTTCTCTCTCCATACTTGTTGTATGGTATATTTATGTTCCAGCACCCTATATAAGCGATGATATAATGTCAATGTAATCAAGGGGACAACCCAAAAAACAAATCAACAATAAAGGAGAAAATTAAAATGAAAAAGATGAACACTGCTGCTAAGAAGGCAGCCCCCCGCTTTGTAGACGAAAGCCATGTCCTGGTGACTAAGGAATTCGCCAAGAATGCCATGATCTTTGGTACAGCCGAATACAAGTTGTGGCGTGCAATTCTGCATGACTGCAATAATGCTGAGATGGTTACCAAGAGCATCAAGAAAAATCCTGATAAGAAGAACGATACAAAGAATATGACCTATGAGCGTATGGCGATGTATATCCGCGAGCAGGAAAACGCTGAAGTGTTAATGAACGAGTTTAAGAAGCAGATTGCGCTATCCCAGGTTCAGACAAACCCCTATCGTTGCGTACTTGCGTGGTTCAAGCAGACCTTCCAGGGTTACGATAGCTACAAGGCTTTCTTCGAAGCTGAAGCGCAGAAGAAAGCGCAGAAGAAGGATATCTTCTTTTTGGTTAAGTCCTCCACCGTGATCCACGGTGAGGACACTATTGACGAAGAATTTGCTCGCGCATCTGGAATGTAATCCAGAAGAAAGGAAAGGTATTAATATATGGCTAACTCTAAGCGCCTGACCCCTGGTCGGAATGGTTATAAGATTCTTTTCGGTGATAACACTGTAATTATGAACTATAAGTTCGCTGAGGCCGCTGCCAAGTATGGCACAAAGGAAAACAGAATTATCCGCAACATTCGCCACGACTTCCCTGGCATGGCTGAGGTGATTGTGTCAGGCCGTGTGTGCGATTCTGCCAAAGCAAACCATAGATTGACCTATGAAAATATGGAGAAACACATTTTGGTTTATGACAATGCAGATGAGTTGCTTGAAACCTTTGAAAGCATTAAGGCTCTATCTCAGGCTTGTGCAAGTCCGTATAAGTATGTTTGCGATTGGTTTAAGGCACAATTCCCTAACTACAAAGCAGCGCCTGTCCTGGTTAATGGCGATCTGAAAGTGATTCCGGTCAAAGCACCTGAGATCATTGAATACAAAAAGAAAATGCCAAAGGTATCGTAATGGAGAACCAATTGTTGACATTCTTTGCCGAATGGCTATACTTGCCGAAAGACCAGTTTCGGATATTGGTCATGCTTGCGGATGTGGGTGCGTTTGCGGGAACTTTGTCTGATATGTGCAGATACTTTTCCGTAGACCCCCAAACCCGCAACAGAAACCGGCTTCGCTCTGCAATTGATGAACTGAGCCGTAACGGGTATATTCGATCAGCGCGAACCGGTAATATCTATCAGCTGACAGTTGTTCCAAAAGAAGATGAGATTAAGATGCCGGATGAATGGGTGTCACGGTTGCGTTGCCGTGAATATGAAAAAGAGGGCGTAGCTT
Source organism: Faecousia sp. (assembly GCA_045630825.1). Taxonomy (GTDB): domain Bacteria; phylum Bacillota; class Clostridia; order Oscillospirales; family Oscillospiraceae; genus Faecousia. Next base: position 12,401 of record JAZQTN010000062.1, read on the forward strand.
GGGAGATTGTCCTGAAAGTTCAACTTTGGCTGATGCAAAATGCAAAAGATGGAATCGTCACCAACGCTGAGATTGCAGTAAATGTTTGTATATCAACCAGCCAGGTCGTTGCGGCTATGAGCGTTTTGAAAAATGAATTTCAAGCATTCCGGAAGGACTACGCATATTGGCACACCGGTGATTGTTTCCGGCGCAAAGGTCAGATCATCGACATGTCTGCGTGGTGGAAAACAAGCTAAAACAGTTACTTTTTCCTTCGTATAAATAATATTATTATATTGAGGAAAAAGTAACTGTTTTTCCTTGGGCAGAGTGGATTTAACTGACCTGCCCAAAACGCAAGAATATATGAGAGAAGTTGGGAATTTCTCCAGAAGCACGCACCGCTCTGGCGGCGCTTAGCTTGTGTCGAAAGTTCCCAACTTCTTATTTTGAGAAAAGGAGCAAACATATGGATTTATCAACAAAATTTGCGCGTGAGAATGGAATGCTACCAGATCGTTACTGGTATCAGCTCAATGGCAGATCCGCTCAAGAGAATTATATTGAGTACATAAACAAACGCGGGGAAGAGGAAGATGAAGTCTCAATTAAGAGTGTGGTTGAAGTGAAATGAGTTAGCGGAAGAAATAGAGAAAGAAGAAGGGTGCGCTGGAGGTTATGATTATGGCACTAATACATAAGAGCCTGAAGGCAACCATTGATGAAGCGATGAAGGAAATATTTAGAGACTTCAAATAAAAGACGGCAGTCTGTTTCTGTATGAAACGGGCTGCCGTTATTTTCGTTATCGCCCGTGAGACGGGTTAGAATATCGAATCGATGATGACTGTGAAAACCGTCTTCCAGAATAAAAAACGCTCAGGGATTTTGTTGTGGCCAGGTGAACAGATAAAATATATAACGAAATGCTTTTTCCCAAATACCACCCCGCTATACAAGGGAAGGGGAAGCGCAGAGATGTAAGTGTCGGCGCGCGATTTTGATTTTACAAAGAAAAAATGTTATAATATCTATAGAAATTGAAGGTTACGATTTAAAGGAGGTGAGATGGTGCGATAGAGTTATGAAGAAAATGTTGCAGCCATGTTCCGGCGTAAAGGTTTATCCCCAAAATATGAGCATGCTGGAATCTACTGCATTCGTATTGATGACCAGATTGTGTATATCGGCAAGAGCAAGAATATGCTGGAGCGTATAGCGGCTCATTATGTTGGCATCCGGAACGGTTTGAAGCCCAAATACCATATCTTATCTTAGATGCAGCGTGAAGGACACCCAATAGGTTTCGATGTCCTGTATTATGCGAGCTCAGTTCAAGCTGCCGATATTGTAGAGGAGATCGGATATATGGAAGGCGTGTATATACGCAAGTATCGACCAGTGCTGAATACATAGATTCCAAAGGAAGATGATTGGCGTAAGTTCGAAGTGAAGCAGATCGCAACAGAAGATGAAGTGCGGGAACTTCTCAAATAAACGAAGGAGGAACAGTAAAGACTGTTCCTCCTTTTGCTATTAAAGGGTTTCGCCGGTGTCGTTCATAGTGAAGTTGACAGCCAGGGTGCAATCCAATGCTTTTGCGATCTCGGCAAGATCGGTTTCTGTGAAGTTGTCACGCTTCATCTTGTTGTGTAAGTTTTGCGGACTGATGTCCATTCTTCTGGCAAGTTCGGCTTCAGAGATATTACCGCGCTTCACCAAAAGGATTCTGATTTTCTCTGCAAGTGCCATAGTATCACCTCGAACTAAATATAAACTATAAGATGTATAATGTCAATTACTTATTGTGGAAATAAAAAAATAATTTATAAAATAATAAAATAAGTGTTGACAAAATAAACTTATTCGTTTATAATATAAATGTAATCAAGGACAGCCCAATTTCAACACCGCCTGTTGTAAGTCCTTAAATAACACAAAAGAGCGGAGGCAGCCGGAGAGACGGCGAACATCAAAAACGAAGGAGAATAACAAAATGTCTACTACTGAGATTACCACCAAGATCGCATCCCTGAAGGAATTGGAAGACCTGATCGAAGAGGCAAAGGCTGAGGCCGAGACCCTGAGAGATGAAATCAAGAGCGAGATGCTGAAGCGCAATGTTGAGGAGATGGAAGCTGGACAGTACATTATCCGGTGGACTTCCGTTCTGAGCCAGAGATTCGACACCACCGGCTTTAAGAAGACCTATGGGAATCTCTACAAAGAATTCACCAAGCAGGTGAGCAGCCGCCGTTTCTCAATCGCATAAAGAAAGCCCCTTGCCTGAATGCCGACCAAAGCCACAGGCAAGAGACTTGACCACAACCAACAATAGGGGAGTGGACACAGATATTATATAGTGTCCTCTCCCAACAGTCAAACAGAAAAGGAGTGAATATCAATTATGTTGTTTTTGGAGGAGTTCTGGAATGGTAACATCTCTCCTGGCGAAGGGAGATACCATACCCAAAAGGAATATAGCAGATTACTGAATACGATGGAGCAGTGCGAAGATCACTTGAAGGCAAAGCTGAGCCAAGAGGATTTCGCTGTGTTCGTCAAGTATCAGGATGCAGATCGCGAGTTCGGTTGTCTGGAAGTTGGCGATAATTTTATGGATGGCTTTCGCATGGGAGCAAAGGTCATTCTGGATGTGCTGCTGAAAACAGCCTGACCGCACCAAAACTCAAAAGTTCTGACACCGCCCGCCGGTCGTGCCAAAAGATAGCACCAAAAGCCGAAAATCGGTGTCAGAACTTAGTGTCATAAAAACGGAGGAAAAACGATGATTTATGGTTACGCAAGAGTATCGACTGCCACTCAGGGCAGAGAAGGAAATAGTCTGGAGGATCAGGTTGCCGCTTTGGAGCAGTACGGTTGCCAAGAGATCGTCAAAGAGGCCTTCACAGGCAAGACTATGGAACGCCCGAAATTCATGAGACTTCTGGAAGTCCTTCAGGAAGGGGACACACTCGTGGTGTGTAAACTTGACCGATTTGCCAGAACTGCCATCAAGGGTGTTCAGACTGTCCGAGAACTGTTCGAGCGTGGGGTTCGGGTTCATATTCTGAACATGGGACTGGTGGAGAACACCTTGACAGGTAACCTCATTCTGACCGTCATGCTTGCGTTTGCGGAATACGAACGAGGAACGATTGTTGAACGTACACAAACAGGCAAAGCGGTGGCACGGCTTGACCCGAATTTCAAAGACGGAAGACCGAAGAAGTTCTCGCCAGAACAGATTCAGCTTGCCTTGTCGCTTCTGGAACAAGGCAAGACTTACCGCCAGATCACCACCATGACAGGGATCAGTAAAAGCACACTTATTCGCAACAAAGAACCGTCAGGTATTTCCTGACGGTTCTTTGTTTATTGAAGGTAGTTTTGTAGAATTGCAACCTTTTTTTGCGTTATTGCATCAAGATCAGCTTGGAGCGTTTTGATTTCTTGCTCTATTGGTTCAATAATGGAGACGATTCGTTTCTGTTCAGTAATTGAGGGCAATGGGATCTTTATATTTGCAATTGTGCTAGGTGCAAGTTCAATCTGACCACTTTGTCCACTCGCCATTTTCTCGATTGTCTTAAATCCAAGATGTGCAAGAGCGTAAAGAATATATTTGGGATGTGCTTCTTCTTTCTTAAGACGGACAATAGTAATGTGACTATCAACAACATAATCTCCATCTAAATCAAAAAGAGTTACCCGGCCAGCTGTACCAACGCCAGTTGAATTGATCAGGATATCTCCTCGTTGCAGATTTCGTTCGTCAGAAACAAAACTGTCAGAGACGTAGTGCTTTTTGCTGAAATCGAATTCCGTGTATCCACGAGCTTGACCAGACTTGATGATTTGTATGCCTTGAGACCCATAAGTGGTTGATTTTCCACGCTGAATCATTGTTTGGATTTTATCAATTTTTTCTTCGGGATATGCAAAGAAGTCCTTGCGAGTCAAACTATCTTGTAAATCAGCGATTTGCTTGGCAATAACCACAGCAGAGGCGTCAAGCGCTTCAAATTCAGCAGATATACTGTTCTGGACATCAATAGGAGGCTTTGGTATTTTAATTCCTACAATACCATCATCCAGATTCTTGATATTTGATCCTGTTCCGGATTGACTGAAATAATATCTAACCATAGGAGAGGAAAGAACTGCGCCAATGTATCTCATATTGATGTCCTTTTCAGACACATCAGGATTGCGTCGAATAAGCCCCATGAATCCACCAGCATAATAATCTGTGTCAAACGGAATAAATGCAGATTTACCAACATGCTGCCTGCTACCACTAGACATACAGATAAACACATCGTTTTTCTGTAATTTTGCAGCAAGCGAGAGTTCCATGTCGTTGGTGAGGTAAACCTTCTTGCGAACATCGAATTGCCCCGTTAAAGAGATATTGTCAGCGGTCAAGACAACATTCGTAGTTTCACCATAAACCTGATCATCTTTACTGTATGTTATGCCTCTAACCAAATGTACGTATTTTTCGAGTTTTTCACAGGGGAATTTTGTCTCTATCCTTAATGCTCTATTGACATTTAGGTGAATTTGTTTGTCAAAAGACACTTGATCATAGTCGATAAGCTTGAATGTATCTACTATCTGCACATTTTCACTTAAGGATTCGTCAACCTCCGAAGGAACATCGCCTAAGAACATTTGGTAGTTATAACTGCTTGCTTTTTGCGGATTCAGCACGTCAGATTCGTCAAAGAGCTTGGTGCCAGTGGGAAGCATTTTCATTCCCTCGTGACCTCTGCGTCCTCGGAATTCATAACCCAAAAAATCTTTCTCTTCTTGCTTTTCTCCGACACGAACAATAACCGTTTTTTGGTCATATGTCAGCAGGAAATACAGCAATTTATCTGCTTCTATTGCGAACACTTTTTCATAGAACAGTTTCTTCAGTAATGCTTGTTGCTCGTCACCGGCCATTTCCTTAAAGTGTTTTTGCTTTTTGAGCTTATCAATTTCAGAGAGACTATTGAACCATTCGACATAGGAAGTCCAGATTTCATGATTTTTGAAAACCTCGTTTGGTTTTTGAGATACAAAAGAAATGTAATCTGAAATTGTTAATCCCTCATAGGTCTCGGCAACATATTTACTGAACGCTTTTTCTATTTTCAAAACTGTTGTATCTTTAGGACGATCGAAAAAGCTTTTGACTGCATTTTGGATCTGCTTATGGTCGTTATTAGCTCGGCGTTCCAAGAAAAGAATAACGGTACTTGTGTTTGTTGCCATAAAGGTATTTGTTCCTAGTTCTGTAATACCTTTGATTTTGAAATACTTGAGAAGGATTTCTCTTGTTGCGGTGTATATAGAAAGATTTGTGAGAACAGAAATTGGGAGTATAATACCTGCAAAACCGCCGACTTTTAGCAGTTGCTTCATACGCTCTATAAAAAGACATTCAATCTCAGAGCTATTGTCTGTTAATCGATCGAATAACTCAAATGATTCATCACCATTCTTTACGGTTGACTTAAAAGCGCTAACCGAATAAGGGGGATTTGCTATTAAAATATCAAATTTTCCATTGTCTTGAGGATTGTCTTTGGCCGTTTCTTTAAGTCTTCCTTTATACTCTTTGGATTTTGTAAAATGATCAAGTCCATTGGCACGAATGATGTTTGCCTCACCATCACCATTGAGGAAGGAATTGACTTTGGAAGACTTAACTAAACGATAGTCTGCATCGATGCCATAAACATACTCTTCAGCCCAGTCGTATTTTCCATAGTCACACCAAGCTTGAAGCTTTTTCTTGACAGAGGGAGATGCAGCCCTTATGTCCATGTCCTCGATGATTGACTGAACTCTATCCATAAATTCCGTCAAAAAGTGACCTGTACCGCAAGCGAAATCGATTACAGCGGGAAGGATTGTGTTGGGATCACCCCTTTTTAACCGGCTTTCAATAAATTCTCTAACAGGGAGAGAGTAAACAATGTATCTACAAATCGGAACGGGGGTAAAGTATTGGCCAGCTTCTTGCTTGATACTTGTGTTAAGCAGCAGTTCAAAGAAATCGCCAAGAAACTGTTGCTTGTGTCCATAACGGAACTGATACGGTTGCAACAATTCTACAACCTCTCTAACAATACGAGCGTTTGTCTTAAAAGATTGGTCGTTATACACTTCGATAAAAGCGAATTCAGGGTTCTTCTGAAGTCGCAATTTCATAAGCATGTTTTTGATGGCATCAAGAGCCGCTTTGTCGCTAATATTAGCAAGCTGTCCGGTGATTTCCTCATCAGAAAAGTCAGTAACGTCGATTTCGAGGAAACGATGCATACCTTTTTTATAAAGGTCATTCAACCGAACCTGGAGGCTTTCGTCAGTGTCGTTCTCTAACCACTGAAAGTCAACTTGTTCATCTTCGTTTTTATCTTCGTCTATAATCTTGCAAATAAAGAGATTAAGGATTTTATTGAATGCATTAGGCTTGTCGGAAACAACATTATGACGCAGAATCTCGGCAAACTGATTGAAGATTCGTCCACTATCATCTTTGGTAAGAGGTTGCAATTGACCACGAACCAGAGCCTTAATATCAATATCATACGCTGTTGCCCAAGATTCAAAAATACCATTGTCTTTGAAGTTTTTATTCCAGTGGTCGAAAATATCTTTTACATTTGCCAGCTCAATCCAATCTTCGCCGACAGGAACGATAGCATTCTTATACTCAATTCCATCACCGGACAAGCGAGATGCATAAAGGCAGAGATACTGTACAGATCTGTCATTTGCGTAGTATGAGAAAAGCTGTGCTCCATCTTTCAGCATTTTCTTCTTTTCTTTTTCGTATTCTTGTCCCCAGGTCTTGCATTCAACCATAAGGAAAGAAGTGCCTTCAGAATCGGCAACAACAATATCTACTTTTCCTTTTAGATTTCTTCCTAACGGGTATTTTTTCTCTAGGGTTATTGAATTGGGTGCATAACCCTTTTCCAGAAGACGATTCACACATTCTAACACAACAAAATTCTCGGAGTTTTCAAAATTGCTGGTGGTTGCATCACCCCAGGCAATGCCATCTTGCTCAGAAATATTTTCGGCGCGATATTCAATTCTTCTCGTATTGAAGTTAATGCGAATGATGTAATTGTTGTGAGAAAGGTATTCTTTAAGGTATATGTTGTCGCAACCATCCTCAGGGACAAACCCTAATAAAGAAATAAGCTTTTTAATATTTCCGTCCGTTATTTTCATTGTATATGCCTCCTCGTTTGTAAATCAGCGAGTTCAGTTGTGGCTTTTGCTGTTAGGGCATACTTTCCTCGTGTAGTCAATTGCACAAGGTAACCATCTGCCTTTAGCTCTGAAATGAGTCCATTAACCTTTACTTTGCTAATTTGCAAAATGTCGGCTATTTCCTGTTGGGATAACTTAATGACTTGGCTGCCGTTTACAGAAATTTGACGTTCTGCCATACAAGACAACACTTTGTATTTGTCATTTACAAAGTATTCTAAGCTCATTTTGAACTCCTCCAAACCATTATGGTTTATAAATTATACCATGACAGTTTGAATTCTTCAACAAAAATCAGCATCTTTTTGCAAAAACTACATTTTTGATATAAACTTTTCAAATGAACTGTGATATGATTACAATATAATGCACAGGAGGTTTCCGCAAATGGAAGAACAGAAGAAAAAGAAGCAAGGCCACAAGGAAAAGGGACAGAAATACAAGTCTCTTCTGGTTTGGGACATCCTCCAAAAGCGAACCGACGAAAACCATGCGATCAGCTTGAAGGAAATCGAAGAACATCTGAAAATGTATGGCATCACCGCAGAACGCCATTCCATCAAGCGCGACATTGATGATATTCTGCTGCTTCTGAACAAGGAATTTGACATTGATCTGGATGAATTTGGCGTAGAAGAGCGTGCGTTGTTGGGCTACGAGGTGGAATACGACGGTGCGCAGCGTGGCTTCAAGATCGTCCGCCGCCCTTATGTTTTTGAGGAGTTGCGCCTTCTGGCTGAGTGTGTCCGAGCATCAAAGTTTATTTCCAAAAGCCAGGAAGAGCATCTGCTTGCCGCGATCGAAGGCCTGTGCAGCGACTACCAGATCGAAGAACTTCAGAACGAAGTGTACCTTGTCGGCAGAAACAAAACTACAAACAAGCACATCATGGCAGCCATGTTGAAGATCAATCAGGCGATCCGAGAGGACAGGAAGATTACTTTTAATTACCAAAAGTTCACCATCCAAGATCGTACGGAACAAGTGGATCGTCGTCAGGGCGCAGCATATAAGCTTAGCCCCTTCAAGCTGATTATCAACGATGGTTACTACTACCTTTTGGCGTGGGATAGCAAGAAGCAGTCCACCGTTACTTATCGCCTGGATCGCATGAAGGGTGTAAAGATTCTTACCAGTGAACCAAGAGAGGGAAATGCGGAGTTTTCCAAAAGCAACATGGCAAGCTACACGCAACAACACTTCGGTATGTTCAGCGGCGAAAAGAAGCGTGTGAGCCTGCGCTTTACCAACAACCTTCTGGACACGATGGTTGATCGCTTTGGAACAGGAACGGATGTTTCCTACCGTCCTGACGATGACCGGCACTTTGTAGTAAACACCGAAATCGCAATCAGCGATCAATTCTTCGGTTGGCTCTGCGGTTTCCGCAAAATGGCGAAGATTGTATCACCGCCCAGCGTGGTTGAAGACTTCCAGAAGTTCCTTGGTGACATCTCCGGCAGATACGAAAGTGAATAAGAAATGACGAAATCCTCCAGAAAGTTGATGCTTCTGGAGGATTCTTTTCAATAGTTGATACCTGAGAGTGATTGAGTTAAATTTAATCCAAAAGAGAAGGAAAGAGGCTGCCTTGATCTTGCGGAAATCGAATGAATATGATATAATTTCTAAGCCGACGGTTTCGGCAAATAAGACCGTCGGCTTAGAAGTGCAAAGTAGAACTTCTGAAATTCCCGATTTGTTATGATTTTGATTCGGTTTTTAGGAAAACGGCGGCGGTTCGCTATTGGATTGTTGAAATTAACACTTCAAAAGTAGTCCCCCCAGAGGCTGATTTATCAGCCTCGTCTCCAAAACCGTAGGCTCTGGGTTCAAGTCCTAGTGCCCCTGCCAAAAAGCTCCGACACCAAAATGTGTCGGAGCTTTTTGATTTTAAAACAGAGACCCAAAAGCATCACACTGATGCACGGGCGTCAACTCATCTCTTGTCATTATGGTTCGGAATGCGGTTTTTCAGAGGTTTCCAAAGGGGCGCAATTAACCGCAAGGTAAAAACCAATGCCACAACCAGTATGATATTTCTAATCCAACCGATAAGGGCAAGCGCATTACTATAGATCTGCGAATATCCAACAGCCATCTGTGCTTTAATTATGGGAAGAACAAAAACAAACTGCGTAATTACATAAAGGCTCCATCCGGAAATCGCGCCGATAAAATCGCTGCGAGGTGAGCCGGGCGAAGCTTTTTGCGTGAACAGGGCAGTGAGCACTGTAAGAACTGCAAATATGATCCAGAGGCACCAGGCTGTGATTATCTGAACTGAGAAACCGTTGACATACAGGTAAGGCAGGAATATATATTGCCAGTTAATACCGGTGGCAAATCTCAAGTAAAGTTCAATGAATAAGTAAATTACCCAGGTACACCAAAGACTGGCATTTTTCCTTACAGTCAGGCAAATCAATCCGCAAAAGATAAAGGGAACTGCCAGTATAAGGCCGGAGATGCTGTCGCCGGAGAGCGCGATGATTAACCACAACAGTGCACAAAAGCACAGCAAAACAATACCGACGGTTTTTTGCGCTGAATTAACGCAGGACCGATCTGTATAGGCAACCGCTACTTTTTGGCTAGCGGATTTTTCTGATGTCTTGTTATCGAGAATCAGTTCGTCCAATGTGACGCCAAACAACTTACCCATCTTTACGAGTTTATCCAACTCCGGAACAGAACTGTTTGTTTCCCATTTGGAAATGGACTGACGGGAAACGTCCAAAGCATTGGCAAGGTCTCCTTGAGACATTTTTCGCTCGGTGCGAAGTGTGCAGATTCTTTCACCTAAATTCACAGAAAGCCCTCCTTTCTTTTCTTAAGTATAGCATTTGGGCGGCGAAAAGTCTACCAAGCGGACTTGGAAAATTAGCAACCTGTGATAGCATCCCCACTTGCAAAATGCCGGAAGATGGGGTATGATAAATAAAATATGAAAAGGGGAATCTGTATGATTTATTTCCATAACGATTACCATGATATGTGCCACCGTGCGGTCCTGGAAAAGTTAGTAAAGATTCAGGACCAACCGATGCCCGGCTACGGCGAAGATTCCTGCTGCGAGCAGGCGGCGAAGAAGATCCGCGCATTGTGCGGCAGGGAGGATATGGCTGTCCATTTTTTGGTGGGCGGCACCCAGACCAATTTGACGGTTATTGCTGCAGCTCTGCGCCCTCATCACGCAGTGATCGGTGCGGAAACCGCCCATATCAATGTTCATGAGACCGGTGCTATCGAGGCTACCGGACATAAGGTAATTGCACTGCCCTCTGATGACGGAAAGATTACGGCACAGCAGATCGAGATGAATGTTCAGCTGCAAAGAAATGCTACAGAACACGAGCATATTGCAAAGCCGAAAATGGTGTATATTTCTAACCCTACGGAACTGGGCACCATTTATACACTTTCCGAATTGGAGCAGATCCACGATGTATGTCAAAAGTACGGCATGTATCTTTTTGTGGATGGCGCGCGTCTGGGCTATGGTCTGACGGCGGTAGATAATGATGTTACACTGGCGGATATGGCCCGCCTGTGCGATGTGTTTTACATTGGCGGCACAAAGGTTGGAATTATGTTCGGCGAGGCTGTCGTGATATCCAATTCTGCCATTGCCGAAGATTTCCGCTATCTGATCAAGCAACACGGAGCAATGCTGGCTAAGGGCTGGCTGCTGGGCGCGCAATATGATGCATTGATGGAAAATGATCTGTATTTTACCATCTCTGCCCACGCAAATCAGATGGCAGACCGCATCCGCAGTACTTTAAAAGCGCTGGATATCCCTGTGCTGGTAAAAACCACAACCAACCAGATTTTCCCCATTTTGAGCGATGCATCTCTGGAAAAACTGGGGAAAGAATTTACCTTTTCCGAAATGCAGCGTGTGGATGCAACACATCGGGCGGTACGCTTTTGTACAAGCTGGGCAACTGCGGAGCAAGATGTGGCTGCGCTGTGTGATGCGCTTAAAAACATCGCAAAATAAAAGGGGGGCTGCATATGGAACTGAACAAAAAGACCCTGCGAAGGATTTTTCTTGGCATTGTCGGTTGCATTTTGCTGTATTGGGTACTGAGTACACCTGAACGGATAACTAATATTTTCAATACCAGCATTAAGGTTATTTCTCCGTTCCTGGTGGGTGCTGTTTTGGCGTTTGTGCTGAATGTACCTATGCGGGGAATTGAGAAGCTGCTGTCCGGCATTAAGAAGCCCGGCTTGCGCAGAGCGCTGGCTATGGTGTTGACGGTGCTTGCAGTGCTGCTGGTGCTGACAGGTGCCATCTATCTGCTTGTCCCCCAGATTCGGGAAACCATTAAGCTGCTGGTGGAAAGACTCCCCGTGTTCTTTAACAACATTAGAGATATGGCAACGAAATATCTGGAGGAGAATCCGGATGTAATGGAATGGCTGAGCCAAAATACTTCCTTTGACTCTGTCGACTGGTCCAGCCTGATTCAAAATACAGCTACTTGGATCACCGGAAGTTTGAACAATGTGGTCGACCTGACCATAACAACAGTGGTTAATCTGGGTACGGGAATCTTTAACGCAGTTTTGAGCATTGTGTTTGCACTGTACAGCCTGAGTCGCAAGGAAATTCTGGCACGGCAGGGAAGACGGCTGCTGTACGCTTTTCTACCGGAGCGGGTCAGCGACGAAGCGGTGCGGATTCTGCGGATGTCCAATGCCACATTTTCCAACTTCATTTCCGGCCAGTGTCTGGAGGCGCTGATTCTGGGCGCGATGTTTGCCATTAGTATGGCGATTTTCAAGATGCCGTATATTCCACTGATTAGTGTGATCATCGCTATTACGGCTCTGGTACCCATTGTAGGTGCATTCGCCGGATGTGTTGTGGGCGGTTTCTTCATTTTGGTAGATAACCCCATAATGGCGTTGTGGTTTGTGGTGCTGTTCCTTGTTCTGCAACAGATCGAAGGAAATTTGATTTATCCCAGAGTGGTGGGTTCTTCTATTGGCCTGCCCGGTATGTGGGTTCTGTTGGCGGTTGCAATCGGCGGAAGCATATCCGGCGTTGGCGGTATGCTATTGATGATTCCGCTGATGTCTGTCCTGTATGCCCTGGTCAGAGAAATTACCAATAATCGCCTTGTAAAGAAGGACATTATTCCGGAAAAACTGGAAGTCCAACCACCGGAACTTCGATCCCGTTTTAAAGAGCAGCGCAAGCAGAAAAAGCTTCTTCGTCTTCTCGGACGGAAGGAGTTTTCCAAGGTTGAGCAGAAATCGTCTGATGAAGCGCAGTAAGGAGAAAAGTTATGATCTGCACTGTGATTGACATTCGTGGGGATTATGCCTATGTCAAATATGCGGATACCGGTGTGATCTCGGAGGTCGCGATTGCGCTGTTACCCTTTGGCACGGATGTGGGCGATAAACTCAAATTTGAAGATTTTGAATTTACAGCGATATAAACGGAACACCCGATTGCAAATGCAATCGGGTGTTTTGCGTAATAAAACCCGCCCTCAATTTGAGGGCGGGTAATTTATTGGGAGATTAGTCCTTGTACATCTCGACCAGCTTGGTCAGATGCTCCCAGCGCTCCTTAGCAGCAGCCTCGTTCTTAGCGAACAGTTCGGTTGCACGCTCGGGGAACTCACGGGTCAGACGTGCGTAACGAGCTTCGTTCATCAGGAACTCCTGATAGCCATCCTTGGGCTCCTTGCTATCCAGCTGGAACTTGCCGGTCTCCTTGGAAGGATCGAAGCGGAACAGATTCCAGTAGCCGCAGTCAACAGCCTTCTTCATCTCGGTCTGGCAGTTGATCATGCCGCCCTTGATGGAGTGCATCTCACAGGGAGCGTAGCCGATGATCAGGGAAGGACCGTTGTAAGCTTCTGCTTCGCAGATAGCCTTGATGGTCTGTGCCTGGTTAGCACCCATAGCGATCTGAGCAACATAGACATAGCCATAGCTCATAGCAATTTCAGCCAGAGACTTCTTCTTGGTTTCCTTACCGTTAGCTGCGAACTGAGCAACCTGGCCAATGTTGGAAGCCTTGGAAGCCTGTCCGCCGGTGTTGGAGTAAACTTCAGTGTCGAAGACAAAGATGTTGACATCCATATTGGAAGCCAGAACATGGTCAACGCCGCCGAAGCCGATGTCGTATGCCCAACCGTCGCCGCCGAAGATCCAGATGGACTTCTTGCTCAGGTATTCCTTCTTGGAAAGGATATCCTTAACGGTGTCGCAGCAGACGTTGGCTTCCAGGTTGGCAACCAGAGCCTTGGTAGCTTCCTTGTTTGCCTCGCCGTCGGTGAAGGTCTCCAGCCACTTAGCGCAGACAGCCTTACGCTCCTCGCAAGCGGTGGTGTCCATCACGGTGCGGACCTTGTTAGCCAGGGACTCACGAATGACAGCCTGTGCAGCGTACATACCCAGACCGTGCTCTGCGTTGTCCTCGAACAGGGAGTTGGACCATGCAGGACCGTGGCCGTTCTCATTGACGCAGTAGGGAGAGGTAGCAGCGGGGCCGCCCCAGATGGAGGAACAGCCGGTGGCGTTGGAGATGTACATCCGATCGCCGAACAGCTGGGTTACCAGACGGGCATAGCTGGTCTCAGCACAGCCTGCGCAAGAGCCGGAGAACTCCAGCAGGGGCTTGCGGAACTGAGAGCCCTTAACAGTGTTGTCTTCCATCTCAGCCTTGCGGGAAACCTTGGAAACCATGTAGTTCCAAACATCCTGCTCAGGCAGCTCCTGCTCCTGAGGAACCATAGCAATGGCCTTGGTGGGGCAGACGCCAACGCAGACGCCACAACCCATACAGTCCAGGGGAGAGACGGCCAGAGTGTAGGAGTAGACGCCCTTGCCCTTGCCGGCCTTGATGGGAACGATACGGGCACCGGCGGGTGCAGCAGCGGCCTCGGCCTCGGTCAGAGCGTAGGGACGGATAGTAGCGTGGGGACATACATAAGCACAGTTGTTGCACTGGATGCACTTGGTCTCGTCCCAGTGAGGAACGGTAACGGCAACGCCGCGTTTCTCGTAAGCGGAAGCACCCAGGGGGAACTGACCGTCGGCCAGACCGTCGAATGCGGAAACAGGCAGGCTGTAGCCGTCCATCTTGCCAACGGGGTTCAGAATGGTCTTAACAACATTGACGGTATCGGCGGGGCCTTCCAGCTCCAGATCAGTCTTGGTGTCCACAGCGTCCTTCCAGGAAGCGGGAACATCGATCTTGACATAAGCGGTAGCACCGGCATCGATAGCCTTCCAGTTGCACTCAACAACATCGCGGCCCTTCTTCAGGTAGGACTTCTCAGCAGCATCCTTCATGTAGCCGATAGCCTCTTCGCCGGGCATAACCTTTGCCAGGGAGAAGAAAGCGGACTGCAGAATGGTGTTGGTGCGCTTGCCCATACCAACCTGGATAGCCAGGTCAATGGCGTTGATGGTGTACAGCTGAATGTTGTTCTCAGCAATGAAGCGCTTGGAAGCAGCATCCAGGTGATGCTCCAGCTCTTCCAAACTCCACTGGCAGTTGATCAGGAATACGCCACCGGGCTTAACGTCCTGAACGATCTTGAAGCCCTTGGTGATGTAGGAGGGATTGTGGCAAGCCACGAAGTCAGCCTTGTTGACGTAGTAGGGGGACTTGATGGGCTTGTCGCCGAAACGCAGGTGAGAAACGGTAACGCCACCGGTCTTCTTGGAGTCGTACTGGAAGTAAGCCTGTACGTACTTGTCGGTGTGGTCGCCGATGATCTTGATGGAGTTCTTGTTTGCACCGACAGTGCCGTCGCCGCCCAGACCCCAGAACTTGCACTCGATGGTGCC
>JAZQTN010000063.1:0-4628 GCA_045630825.1 Faecousia sp.
TACCCGGGCGGTTTTCGTTACGCATCCTGATTGTGCCCGGTATCGTTACCATGTCAATCATACTGGAGGAGTCATTATGGAAAAGAAAGAACAGCTTTACGAAGGCAAGGCCAAGAAGGTATTTGCCACAGAGGATCCGCAGCTGCTGATCGTGCAGTACAAGGATGATGCTACTGCGTTTAACGGCCTGAAAAAGGGTACCATCGTCGGCAAGGGCATCATCAATAACCAGATGAGCAACCGGCTCATGGCAATGCTGGAGTCAGAAGGCGTCCCCACCCATTTTGTCCAGGAGCTGAGCCAGCGGGAAACACTGGTAAAGAAGGTCAGCATTGTCCCATTGGAGGTCATCGTTCGCAACATTGCCGCCGGCTCCTTCTCCAAGCGCTACGGTGTGGAGGAGGGCGTTGTATTTGACCAACCTACCATTGAGTTTTCCTATAAAAATGATGAGCTGGGTGATCCGCTGCTGAACACCAAGCACGCTCTGGCTCTGAAGGTGGCAACTCCGGAGGAAATCGAGACCATAGAACGGTATTCTCTGAAGATCAATAAGATATTGAAATCCTGCTGGCTCTCCTGCGGTGTCATTCTGGTAGATTTTAAGCTGGAATTTGGAAGACTTGCTGACGGTACGATCGTTCTGGCTGACGAGATCAGCCCGGATACCTGCCGCCTGTGGGACAGCAAAACACATGAAAAACTAGATAAGGACCGCTTTCGCCGTGATCTTGGTGGTGTGGAAGAAGCTTACGCAGAGATCATGAAGCGGCTGGAAACCAAATTGGGAGGGTAACAATGAGAAACTGTGCAATCGTAGGCGTCAACTGGGGTGACGAGGGGAAGGGCAGAATGGTAGACCTGCTGACGGAAAGCTATGATATCGTCATCCGTTACCAGGGTGGCGGCAACGCAGGCCATACCGTAATCAATGAGTACGGCAAATTTGCTCTGCATCTGCTGCCATCCGGCATTTTCCGCAAGGGCGTGGTAAATATCCTTGGAAACGGCGTTGCCCTTGACCCCGAAAATCTCTGGAAGGAAATTGAGGAATTGACGGCCAAAGGCGTTCCGATTACACCCGAGAACCTAAAAATCAGTGACCGGGCATCGTTGTTGCTGCCTTGGCACCGGGAATTGGATGGTCTGGAAGAAGCTCGCCTTGCGGACAAGAAATATGGCTCCACCAAGCAGGGCATTGCCCCATTCTATTCCGATAAATATCAGAAAAAGACCATCATGGCTGGCGAGCTGCTTTACCCGGAGCATTTTCAGGAGCATCTGAACGATCTGCTTGACTGGAAGGATCTTACACTCATCGGTGTCTACGGTGCGGAACCGGTAAAGGTTGAGGAACTTCGGGAGTGGATCGACACTTATTGTGAAAAAATCAAGCCCTTCATTTGTGACACAGGTGCGTTCCTGAGAAAGGCTCAGGCAGACGGGAAAGACATCCTTTTTGAAGCACAGCTGGGTGCCCTGCGGGATCTGGACTACGGTATCTATCCTTACACCACATCCTCCAATGCCATTGCCTCTTACGCGCCGGTAGGATCCGGGCTGCCCTCTGCCAAAATCGACGAGGTCATCGGCGTAGTGAAAGCCTATTCCACCTGTGTGGGCGAAGGTCCCTTTGTTTGTGAGATGTTTGGAGAGGAGGCAGAAGCGCTTCGGGAAGCAGGCTTTGAGTACGGCGCGAAAACCGGCCGTCCTCGCAGAGTCGGTCCCATTGACATTGTGGCTACCCGCTACGGTGTTCAGGTCCAGGCAGCTACCAATATCGCACTTACCAAGCTGGATGTGCTTAGTTATCTGGACAAGATCCCGGTTTGCACCCATTACACGGTTGGCGGTAAGGAAACGGACGAATTCCCATTCCCCTCTGTGCTGGATAGTGCCAAGCCGGTGATCGAGTATTTGGACGGCTGGAAGTGTGATATTTCCGGTATCCGCAAGTGGGAAGACCTGCCCGCTGAAGCACAGCGGTATGTAGAATTCATTGAAAAAGAAATCGGCTGTCATGTAGGCTTCATTTCCGTTGGTCCGGAGCGAGACAGTATCATTATTCGTTAAGGAGAATCATCATGACAGAAAAATACGAATCCCCCCTGAGCTCCCGCTACGCATCCGACTATATGCTGCGCCTGTTCTCGGCTGATCACCGTATTCAAACATGGCGTAAGCTGTGGGTATCTTTAGCAAAGGCAGAGAGTGCTTTGGGTCTGCCCATTACAAAACAGCAGGTTGCCGAACTGGAGGAACACATTGCAGATATTGACTTTGCCTGTGCCGCTAAGCGTGAAAAGGAAGTTCGGCACGATGTAATGGCCCATGTATATGCCTATGGCAAGGCAGCCCCGTCCGCTGCGGGTATCATTCACCTGGGCGCAACCAGCTGCTATGTGACAGACAATGCAGATCTTATCATCTACCGGGATGCCCTAAAGTATCTTCGCACGGAGCTGCTGAAGATAATTGCCAACCTGTCTTCCTTTGCGGATCAATACAAAGCCGTGCCTACTTTGGGGTATACTCACTATCAGCCTGCTCAACTGGTGACGGTGGGTAAGCGGGCCACACTTTGGATGCAGGATCTTTGGTCCGATCTGGAAGAACTGGATTTTGTGATCGGAACAATGAAATTCCTCGGGTGCCGTGGTACTACCGGCACGGAAGCGAGCTTCCTGGAACTGTTTGGCGGAGACACAGCAAAGATCGATGAAATGAATCGCATGATCTGCGCAGACTTCGGCTTTGACGGCTGTTTCGATGTTTGCGGTCAAACCTACCCCAGAAAGGTCGACAGCCGTATTTTGAATGTACTTTCTTCCATCGCTCAGAGCTGCTACCGAATGGCAAATGATATCCGTCTTCTGCAGCACGACCGACAGGTGGAGGAACCCTTTGAAAAGAATCAGATTGGGTCTTCCGCAATGGCCTATAAGCGCAATCCTATGCGAAGTGAGCGGATCTGCAGCCTTGCCCGTTACCTGATGTGCGATGCTATGAATGCGCCTATCACTGCAGCAACCCAGTGGCTGGAGCGGACATTGGACGATTCTGCCAATCGCCGTATCTCTATGCCGGAGGGCTTCCTCTGTGCCGATGCGGTGCTGCGGCTTGCCCAAAATGTAACAGACGGTCTGCATGTCAATGAGAAAATTGTAGAAAAGACTGTAAAGGAATACCTTCCCTTCATTGCTACAGAAAATCTGATGATGGAAGCCGTCAAGCGGGGCGGTGACCGGCAGCAGCTGCACGAGATCATCCGTAGTGCTTCCATGGAAGCCACCGCCAAAATGAAAAACGGTCAGGAATGTGATTTGCTTTCCCGTTTGGCTGCCCAAAAGGAGTTCGGTCTGACAGAAACGGAAATGGATGCACTGCTGACTCCGAGCCTTTACATTGGTCGATGCGAGCAGCAGGTGGAAGCATTCTTGGCAAAGGTCAAGCCGCTGATTGCTGATGTTTGTACAGACAGAGTCCAGATCAATTTGTGAGGAATGATAGATGGAAGAAAGAATCCTTGTTTTGGACTTTGGCGGTCAGTATAACCAGCTGATTGCCCGCAGAGTCCGGGAACATCATGTCTATGCGGAAATCAAATCCTATAACAAGATTACGCCGCAGGAAATCCAGGCTGCAGGCTATCAGGGAATCATTTTTACCGGTGGACCCAACAGCGTGTACGACGAACGCTCTCCCCATTATGACCCGGCAATTCTAAATCTGGGGATCCCGATTCTTGGTATCTGCTATGGCGCGCAGCTGATGGCATATATGGCTGGCGGCGTTGTCAGCGGTGCGGAGTCTTCCAGCGAGTACGGCAAAACGGAAGTGTTTACCGACCACAGTATCCTTTTCCGTGGGTTTTCCAATCACAGCATCTGCTGGATGAGTCATACGGATTACATCAGCCAGGTGCCGGAGGGCTTCCGTGTAATCGCCCGTACCGGCAAATGTCCCTGTGCAGCAATGGCGGACGAAAGCAGAAAACTCTATGCGGTACAGTTCCACCCGGAGGTAACCCATACGGAGTTTGGAAAGCAAATGCTCTATAACTTCCTTTTCGGTGTTTGCGGCTGCAAGGGAAAATGGAAGATGGACGATTTTGTACAGCAATCCATCGAAAAATACCGGGAAAAGCTTTCCGGTAAAAAGGTTTTGCTGGCACTGTCCGGCGGAGTGGATTCCTCTGTGGCAGCGGTGCTGCTGCATAAGGCTGTTGGCAGGAATCTGACCTGTGTGTTTGTAGATCACGGCTTGCTGCGAAAAGACGAGGGCGACTTCGTGGAAAAGACCTTCCGGGACGGCTTTGATATGAACCTGATCCGGGTCAACGCAGATGACCGCTTTCTAAAGAAGCTGGCTGGGGTTACAGAACCAGAAGAAAAGCGGAAGATCATCGGCGAAGAATTCATCCGGGTATTCGAGGACGAGGCCAAAAAACTGGGAAAAATCAATGTGCTGGTACAAGGCACGATTTATCCGGATGTGATCGAGAGCGGTACAGGAGATGCCTCCACCATTAAGAGCCATCACAATGTAGGCGGCTTACCTGACATAATTGCTTTTGATGAAATTCTGGAGCCGCTGAGAGACCTCTTTAAGGACGAAGTTCGGGAGGT
>JAZQTN010000064.1:0-41193 GCA_045630825.1 Faecousia sp.
GCCACTCTTCTTCGTTCCTCCCCTGCCCGGCCAAAAAAGGAAATAGAAATGAATTCCCCCCCCCGGATACCCGGCGGGGACTTTGCTATTCGTATTCTCCAGCCAGGGCTTTGTCCAGAACATGCTTGTAAATGCCCCGGAACTCGTCATGGGCCTTTTCAAAGGCCGCGGCCGAGATCCGCCCCTCCTTGTAGAGCTTGCAGAGCCGCTTGGCTCTTTTTATGTAATTGGAGAATTCGCGGTTGATGGGTCCCAACGCCCGAGCGGCGGTGGGGTCTGAGTAGTAACTCATAGGATTCCCTCCTAAAGCAATATAGTCAGGAAGGCAATAAAAAAAGCCTATCCTGCGAATGGGTAGAATTTCCCTAAAGAAATTCAAACCGCATTGCAAAATAAGCAAAAATTTTATGTGGGCATACTATAACACCCCTTGCGCAAATTGTCAAGGGGTGTTATTCAAATATTTCAAAAAATTATGCAGAAACCTTCTTCTTGCAGATCGCTTTCAGGGCAAAATAGATGCCGTAGATCATGAGGCAGACGCCGAATACTGAGAAAACCACCGCAATCGGCATAATTTTGTCTGGCAGGAAAGGGAAGATGCTGGTTTCGATAAAGAACCAGTTGTAGCCCCGGTCATAGATGGCGTTGCCGAAAGCTGCCCATATGAGAATCAGCAAAATACCAATGAACTCTTTCCAGATGCTGCGGAAACGGTAAACCACATCGCCGTAGGAAAGATTCAGCACGCCCCAGCAGAAAAGGAAACCGTGATACATAAAGGTTTGAAAGATGAGATAGCAGAAGGGAGGTTGCCCGCCCAGAGCTGTGCCGGGATAGCACATCCACATCAGGCTGGAGGCAATGGAGAGGGTAACCACTGGTTGACGAATTTTTGCGAATTTGGGGTTAAACTGTACAAAAGGCACAAGAACCGCCATAATGGTGCAGATATTGAAAGGAAGCTTATAGGCGCTGATGCCATCATAGCTGTCGGACAGGGGCATAATGAAGAAATCGATGATGTACAACCCCACCGTGAGATAGGCCATCAGGTTCTGAATGCGGGACTTTTTTTCAAGGAATTTCCGGCCCATCAGCGAAAGTACCAGCGTGCCGCCGAAAATGATGAAAAGGTACAGAAAATGCCATTTGTCAAACAGGCCAATGGCCAGATCAGAATTGTTTTGGCTGAAAAGCCAGACGAAAAATTCTTTCATAGTATTCTCTCTGTCTTTCCGGGCAACGCCCTATAATAAGGTGATTCTAGCACAATTTTAAACAGATGTGTTTTAAGGTTTTCTTAAAAAGTTGACTCTCCCAATCCCAAAAAACTTGCAATAATCTGCAGATATTGGTATGATTTAAGTATCTTTCATGTTAGCAGGTGATGATATGTATGCATTGTTGGCTTTTATCCCCATTGTTTTCTGCGTGGTAGTGATGGCGGCGTTTAACTGGCCTGCTAAGTTTGCTATGCCTATTTCCTGGCTGATCACCGCAGTTCTCGGTTTCTTTGTGTGGAATATCGATGTTCTGCGGCTGACTGCCTACACAGTTGCAGGCCTTTTCAACTCTATTGAAGTGCTGATCATCATTTTCGGCGCGATTCTGGTTATGAATACGCTGAAAATGTCCGGCGGTATGGTGGCGATCAATAACGGATTCCGTTCCATCAGTCCCGATGCCCGTGTGCAGGCGGTGATCGTAGGCTTTTTGTTCGTATCCTTCATCGAGGCGGCGGCCGGTTTTGGCACGCCTGCTGCACTGGCAGCACCGCTGATGATCAGCCTTGGCTTTCCTCCAGTAGCTGCGGTGGTGATGGCGCTGATCTGCGATAGCGCCTGTGTAGCCTTTGGCGCAATCGGCACACCGGTACAGCAGGCGATCACTTGCTTAGGCGGCGCGGAGAAACTGGGGGCTGGATACATCGGCCAGATGTCCCTGTGGACGGCTGTTCCTCACGCGGTGGTGATGCTGATTTTGCCATTTATGGCCATCGCTATTATCTGCAAATTCTTCAGCAAGGAAAAATCCGTTAAGCCTGCCCTGCAAGCCTTGCCCTTCTGCCTGTTTGCAGGCGCAAGCTATGCTGTGCCCTATGTGCTGATCAATATTTTTGTGGGCTATGAATTCCCCGCACTGTTTGGCGCGCTGATCGCACTTGTGATCACGGTACTGGCAGCAAAGTTCAAGTTCCTTACCCCCAGAAAGACCTGGCATTTTGGTCCGGAATCGGAGTGGGAGGACAGCTGGAAAGCGTCCCATCCCCCTGCGCCCCCGAAGGAATCTCAGATGTCTTTGATCAAGGCTTGGATCCCTTATGTGATCATTGCGTTGATCCTTGTGGCGACCCGCATCCCCGCACTGGGCATTAAGGGTCTGTTGAATCAGGTTGGCAGTATTTTTGTTATCAAGAGCGGCAACCTGTTTGGTGTGGAAAACACTGCCTTTACCCTGAAATGGGCTTATGTTCCCGGCACGGCGTTCATTCTGGTAGCGCTGATTACGGTGCTGCTGCACAAGATGAAGGCAAAAGATGTGGGGGCAGCCTGGGCAGCATCCTTCAAGCAGGTCAGCGGTGCGGCGATTGCACTGGTATTTGGTCTGGCAATGGTGCAGATCCTGCGCTACTCCGGCTCTAATGATGTGGCGGCTGTAGATGAAATGAAGAGTATGATCTACTATATGGCAGAAGCACTGTCCAAGGTAGGCAAGAGCCTTTACATAGCCATATCCCCGGTAATTGGTGTGCTGGGTGCGTTTATTTCCGGCTCCAACACCGTTGCGGTTACGCTGTTTGCCAATTTGCAAGAGCAGGCGGCAACCAATTTGGGCTTGAATACGGCCATTATTGTGGCGGCCAATACTGTGGGCGGCGGCATCGGCAATATGATCTGCGTCAATAATGTGGTGGCGGCCTGCGCCACAGCCGGTACTGCCGGCAAGGAGGGCAAGATCATCCGCATCAACGCCATCCCCGCAGCGATTTATACGGCTGTGGTCATTCTGGTTTTGATGGTTGCGTTTTATCTATTGGGTCTTTGATAATCAATCCCCGCCTGACCGGCGGGGATTGATTTTGTCTTTACGTATGATATAATGAACCAAGATAAAATAAAAAAGGAGATCGATTATGAGTAGCTTTGAGAACCTTCGAATCGTTGATAATTTCTACCAGACATCCCTGTTTTTTCCTATGCCTACGGTGATTATCAGCACTCTGTGCGAAGATGGAAGCACAAACTGCGGACCCTATTCTCTTGTGCAGCCCTACTATGTAGCGGGCAAGGATTATTATGCAATGCTCCTGTGCTGCAGAAATTCCTCCAATACTGCTCAGAACATTCTGCGCAACGGAAAGTGCACGCTGAATTTTATCGATGACAAGCCTGCCTCCTTTAAAGAGGCGGTAAAGCTGTCCTGGCCCGGTGATAAGCCCTCGGAGAAAATGCCAAAATGCAAATTTAAGCTGGAAAAAGGTATCATTGAGGAAGAAACCGGCGAAAAAAGACCTCTGGTGCTGACGGATGCTATCCAGGCGATTGAATGTACCTGGGTACGGGAACTGGACGGCGCGGATCGGGATCTGCCCGGCGAGCTGAACGGTTATGAGGGTCCCTATCACGATTTTAACGGTATTACCAGTAAGTTCGGTGCCCATTTTATTCTTCGGGTGGATAAGATCCTAATGAAGAAAAAGTATTGGGATGCCATTATCAACGGTGTCCGGGCAAAGGATTTTCCTGCGCTGCCGGTGGATTACGGCTACCGGGATTCCAAGAATTTCTGGTTCCATAGAAAAAGTAGAATGAGAGCAGAACTGCTGCAAATGCGGCAGGCATCTCTGGAGTCCGTCCGTTATGCGGCAGATCGGGTGGATGATAAGATCAAATTCACCGATGATGCGCTGAAGACGGTTCTTGCTGTGCCCAGAGTATTTTTGCCCTTAGTGCTGAAGGGCTGTGTGGATTGGGCGAGAGAGAATGATGTGGAACTGATCACAGCTGAACATATGCAGATCATCAACGACAAGCGAGCAAAAGAAAAGAACAAAAAATGACTTTTTTCCATAGGAGTTAACCAATGAAACGTCTTTTTACCCAGTATGCCGGGCTAAAAAAAGAGATATACATCTTGTTTATCGGCAAATTGGTTACGGCGATGGGCTCTTTCGTGTGGCCTATGCTTACCTTTTTTCTGACTACCAAGTTGGGCATGTCTGACGGCACATCCACCTTGCTCATCGCTACGGCGTCCATTCTGTCTTTCCCTGCCGCACTGTTGGGCGGTAAGCTGGCAGACCGGTTCAGCCGGAAAAATATTATTATTGTATTCGACTTTCTGACCATCAGTTTTTATTTGTTGGCAGCGATCCTGCCCCTTACCGTCGGTACGGCGGCGATTCTGTTTCTGGCCGGCTTGTTCCAGACTATCGAATCTCCGGCCTATGATGCCCTGAATTCCGATTTCTCCACCTCTAAACAGCGGGAAAAGGCATATTCGCTGTCCTATCTGGGCTTCAATCTGGGATATATTGTGGGCGCAAGTGTCGCGGGTATGCTGTTTAAGAAATACCTGCGGCTGGCATTCTGTATAAACGGCTTGGCGATTCTGGTGTCCACGGTGCTGATCATCTTCTTTGTGCATATGAAAAATGCAGTTACACAGGACGAAGAGGCGCTGCGGGAGGACTATAGTGAGTATGAGCAGCCGGTAGATGAAAAGATTCCGGTGATGCAGATCCTCCGCCAGCGACCGGTGCTGATCTGTATGTTGCTTTTGGGCTGTTTCGCCTCTATGCCTGCGAATCTGGTTGGCATTCTGCTTCCGTTGCAGCTGAAAGAGGCAATGGGGGAGACCGGCGCTACAATTTATGGCTACTTAAACTCCCTTAACGGATTTGTGGTCATCGTGTTCACCCCTGTATTTACGGTGGTACTGAGGAAATTTACCGAGATACCAAAAACTGTTTTGGGCCTGTTGTTGTTTGTGGCCGGTATCGGTTTCTTCTCCATCAATACAGCTACGGCTGTTCTGTTTGCCGGTATGTTTATCTTCACTTTAGGTGAGGTGATCACGGTGCTGGGCAGCAATCCTTATAGCTCCCGTCGGATCCCGGCATCCCATCGGGGCCGAGTCGGCGGAATTTCCACGGTTGTCCACTCGGTATTTTCTTCTCTGACTCAGTATTTGATAAGCTTTATGCTGATCCTGTCCGGAAGTAATTACCGGCTGCTGTGGGTGGTCTTTATTATTTGCGGCGCTGTGTGTGCAGGACTGTACGGTTTCCTGTACGGCCCGGACAAGCGGACTTTCCCTAAGCTGTACCAGAAGTAAAACAGTCCCCACCGGGTATCCGGTGGGGAGTTTATTTTTGTTGCATTTTCGCACAAAGGGCTGTATAATTGTATACAGTATTATATTAGGAGGGGTTTTATGGATGCGATTATTAACTTTTTCACGGGTCCGCTGAATAAAGTGGCGTGGGAGTACATTCTGTTGCCCTGCGTTTTGCTGGGCGGTATTTTCTTTACCGTTCGCAACAGAGGTATTCAGTTCGGCAAGTTCGGCTATACGATGAAGAATACCGTCGGCAAGGTTTTTAAGAAGCAAACTGCGGAAAAAGGCTCTGTTACCCCTTTCCAGGCGGTAACGACTGCCCTTGCGGCCACGGTGGGAACCGGCAATATTATCGGCACCAGCCAGGCTATCGCTATGGGTGGCTACGGCGCTATCTTCTGGTTGTGGATCGCTGCGCTTTTCGGAATGATCATCAAGTACTGCGAAGTAACCCTTTCGGTAAAGTTCCGGCAGAAGAATGAAAAGGGCGACTGGGTCGGCGGCCCGATGTATTACATCACCAACGGTATGGGTAAGAACTGGAAATGGCTGGCTGTTTTGTTTGCGGCATTTGCGGCACTGGCATCCTTTGGCATCGGAAACCTGTCCCAGGCCAACAGCATCTCCGCTTCCGTCAACAATGCGATCGTTGCCTTTGTTCCCGCTGCGGCGGAAAGCGAAAAGATCATCAGCTTGATCGTAGGTATCGTCATTGCGGTATTTTGTGGTGTTACTCTTTTGGGTGGCATTAAGCGGATCGGTAAGATTACAGAACTGCTGATTCCCTTTATGAGCCTGTTCTACATTGTCAGTGCGTTGATCGTCATCGGTGTGAACATCGGCAACATCGGCGAAGCGTTCAAGAATATTTTTATTGGCGCATTCACGCCTCAGGCTGTATGCGGTGCCGCCTGCGGCATCGCCATCAAGGAAGCTCTGGTGTGGGGACTTAAGAGAAGCGCATTCTCCAACGAGGCAGGCCTCGGTTCTGCCGGTATCGCTCACGCAGCTGCGGATACTGACAGTCCCGTCAAGCAGGGTCTCTACGGCGTTTTTGAGGTGTTTGCTGACACGCTTGTAATCTGCACTCTTACCGGACTGACTATCGTGATCAGCGGCGTAAATATTGATTTCGGCAAGAGCGTTAGCTCCGAACTGATTACTGCGGCTTTTGCTACCGTGTTCGGCGGTAAAGCTGCTTCGCTGTTTGTGGCTGTTGCCCTGTTCCTGTTCGCGTTTTCTACCATTTTGGGTTGGTCGCTGTACGGCACTCGCTGTGTAGAGTATCTGTTCGGCGTGAAGGCATCCAAGGTGTATCAATTCATCTTCTCCGTAATGGCGATTGTAGGCACCACTACCTCCTTGAAGGTCGTTTGGGATCTGGCAGACACCTTCAACGGCCTGATGGCTATCCCTAATTTTATCGCTCTGTTTGCGCTGTCCGGTGTGGTAGCAAAGCTGACAAAGGAGCATTTTGCAAAGCACCCCGAAAGACTTGGATAACCCAAAAGCCGCCGGAAAATGCCGGCGGCTTTTTTGAACAAAAAACACATTGACCACATCATCTGCTATAAAATCTATATTTTAGATACAAAATATAGGATTTCTGCTCCAAAAGCTCTTGCTTTTTCGACACAGGCGTGCTAAAATTGTTATCGTGTAAAAATCACACAGGAGGTATAAAAATGAATCTCGTTTACGGCATTAAAGACAAACCCAAATTCGCACAGTTACTGGTTTTCGCATTCCAGCAGGTGCTTGCCGTCCTGGCAGCCACCATCGCCGTCCCTGCTATCGTAGGTAACGGTATGTCCGCCGCAGCCGCACTGCTCGGTGCCGGTGTCGGTACTTTGGTCTATCAGCTCTTCACCAAGTTCCGCAGCCCCGTTTTCCTGGGCTCCTCCTTTGCATTTATCGGCTCTATGGTAGCAGCTTTTGCTGGCGCCGCTTCCGCTTCCGCTGGCTTTGCAGGCATCATCCTGGGCGCTGTGTTCGCAGGCCTGGTCTATGTTGTCATCGCCACTGTTGTTAGGCTGGCAGGTGTTAACTGGATCAACAAGCTGATGCCCCCCGTGGTTATCGGACCCACCGTTGCTCTGATCGGTCTGTCTCTGGCCGGCGCTGCTATCAAGGATGTGTTCTCCTACGGTCCTCAGGATGCCAACGGCTCCTTTGTTATGACCGCTCCCATCTGGGCATCTCTGGTCTGCGCTCTGGTTACCCTGTTTGTTGTCGTTCTGGTTTCCACCTACGGCAAGAAGATGACCAAGCTGATCCCCTTCATCATCGGCATTCTGGCCGGTTATGCTGTAGCTGCTATCTTCACTGTCTGCGGCATTCCTGTTATTGACTTCTCCCTGTTCAACAATATGGAGATCTTCGCTGTTCCTGAGTTTACCTTTATGGAAGCTCTTAAGGGCGTGAAGGACATCGACGGCGCTTACATCGCTACCATCGCTGTTGCTTATGTTCCCGTTGCATTCGTGGTCTTTGCTGAGCACATCGCTGACCACAAGAACCTGTCCTCCATCATCGGTGAGGACCTGCTGACTGAGCCCGGTCTGCACCGCACCCTGCTGGGTGACGGCGTTGGCTCTGCTGTCGGCGCTATCTTCGGCGGTTGCCCCAACACCACCTACGGTGAGTCCGTTGGCTGTGTTGCTATCACCCGCAATGCTTCCATCATCACCATCACCACCGCTGCTCTGATGTGCATCATCATCTCCTTCTTCGGACCCTTTGTCGCATTCCTGGATTCCATTCCCGGCTGCGTTATGGGCGGTGTCTGCATCACCCTGTACGGCTTCATTGCTGTTTCCGGTCTGAAGATGATCCAGCAGGTTGACCTGAACCAGCACAAGAATCTGTTCGTGGTTGCTGCTATTCTGATCCCCGGCATTGGCGGTATGGCTATGGCTATCGGCCCTGTTACCCTGACCGCTATTGCCTGTGCTCTGATCTTGGGTATCATCACCAACCTGATGCTGTCCCGCGGTAAGGAAGAGTAATTTCTGAACAACAAAAAAGCCGCTGACATTTGTCACCGTCTTTTTGCAATAAAAATAAGAATAAATTAAAGATTATTCCTTGCGTATTGATTAGGGAAATGCTATAATCCGGAATAGATAAATAATTTCTTATTCGTTTGGAGGAAACACGATGGAAATCTTATATCAAAACCTGATGGCGTTCAGCTGGGGCAATGTGTTGATGATTGCTGTTGGCTGCCTGCTGGTGTACTTAGCCATAGCAAAAGAGATGGAGCCTTCGCTGCTGCTGCCTATGGGCTTTGGCGCGATTTTGGTAAATATTCCGTTTTCGGATGCTCTGGTAGGCCCGATCCAGGAGCTGTACAACGCCGGTATTGCTAATGAGCTGTTCCCGCTGTTGCTGTTCATCGGCATCGGTGCAATGATCGACTTTGGCCCTCTGCTGACCAATCCGAAGCTGATGCTCTTCGGCGCAGCTGCTCAGTTCGGCATTTTCTTCACACTTTGTATGGCCAGTATGTTCTTCCCCGACTTCCGGGATTTCTTCTCCATCGCCATCATCGGCGCAGCTGACGGCCCTACTTCTATCGCAGTTGCCAATAAGCTGGGTTCCCAGTATGTCGGCGCCATTACCGTTGCGGCATATTCCTATATGGCACTGGTGCCGGTAATTCAGCCGCCGGTCATCAAGCTGCTGACCACCAAGAAAGAGCGTATGATCCGGATGCCTTATGAGCAGAAGTCCGTCAGCAAGCGCACCCGTATCCTGTTCCCTATTATTATTACCGTTGTGGTGTCTGCAATTATTCCCCAGGCTACCGCATTGATTGGCTTCCTGATGTTCGGTAACCTGATCCGTGAGTGCGGCGTTTTGGATAGCCTTTCCAATACTGCACAGAACGTGCTGGCAAATCTGATCACCATCTTCCTTGGCATTTCTGTGGCCTTCAATATGACTGCAGATAAGTTCCTGCAGGTGGATACCCTGTTGATCATGGGCCTGGGCCTGATTGCGTTTATCGTGGATACTGCCGGAGGCGTTCTGTTTGCCAAGTTCCTGAACCTGTTTATGAAGAAAAAGATCAACCCGATGATCGGTGCTGCAGGTATTTCCGCATTCCCAATGTCCGGCCGTATCGTACATAAGATGGCGCTGAAGGAAGATCCCCAGAATTTCCTGCTGATGCATTCCATCGGTGTCAACGTTTCCGGTCAGATCGCATCGGTTATCGCAGGCGGTATTATTTTGAACATTGCTGCCAAGTTGATGGGAGGTTAAGAATATGCTGACGAATATTGCTGCCAATCTGGAGTTCAACCCTATGGCTTTTGTGGAAAACCTGAAGCATATGGGAGTCGGTATGTTGGTGATTTTTGTTATCATTGGAATCATCATTCTGGCGACCAAACTGGTAAACAAGCTGAGCTCTGATAAGTAAAATCATCCCCGCCGGTTATCCGGCGGGGATTTGCATACAACTTTGTTGACAAAGGCGGTTAATTGTGCTATTTTTATGGCAGACTAGTTAACAAATTGTTCATATGTGCTAGTCGGAAGAAAGGAGATTTGAAATGGAAAATACTGTCAATACCGCTCCCGTTGGCCAGCTGAAGACCAATAAGGGTCTGCTGAAGACCATCCTGCTGAGCATCATCACCTTGGGCATTTATCCTCTGGTGGTTATGTCTGCTGTTTCCAATGACATCAACATTGTGGCATCCAGATACGATGGTAGAAAGACCATGCACTTCTGCCTGCTGACCTTTGTGATCGCACCCATTACCTTTGGTATTGCCGGCCTGGTTTGGTACAACAACATTTCCGACAGAATCGGTGCAGAGCTGCGCAGACGCGGTATTGACTATAGCTTCGGCGCAGGTACTTACTGGGGCTGGGGTTTCTTCGGCAGCCTGTTGTTCGGCATTGGCCCTCTGGTCTATATGCATAAGCTGTTTAAGGCTGTCAACCTGATGAATGCACACTACAACGTAAACGGCTAATTTAAGTTCTGTTCCCCACCGGGTAACCGGTGGGGATTTTCTGTATTAAGTGCTTTCTATTTCGGGGGAGGTGTGCTATAATGAAATAGATGTATGAAATCTATGGAGGATAAATAATGTTTCGCAAAACCCTGAAGAATATTTTGATGCTGACGGTTGCCGGTGTGATCAATGCTTTTGGCATCACCGTATTTTTGTCTCCGGTTCGCTTGTATGACAGCGGTATTTCCGGTACATCTATGCTGCTGGAGCAGATCACCCCGGCATTTTTAAGCCTTTCCGTTTTTCTTGTGATTTTAAATATTCCGCTGTTTTTGTTCGGCGTCAAAAAGCAGGGCTTGAAGTTTACTTTATACGCTATTTATGCGGTCTGCATTTATTCTGTTAGCGCGTGGCTAATTACGGATATTTTGCCTATTGATGTTAGCCTTTCGTCTCCCTTTGCGGGAACAGATCTTTTGCTGTGCGCGTTGTTTGGCGGTGTGATCTCCGGTATTGGCAGTGGCATTGCGATCCGTTTCGGCGGCGCAATGGATGGCATTGAGGTTATGGCGGTGATTTTTGCAAAGCGACTCGGTATCACTGTGGGAACATTTGTGATGGTCTACAATGTGTTGCTGTATATTATCTGTGGCATTATTCTGCAGGACTGGATTCTGCCGCTGTATTCTATCGTTACGTATGCGGCTGCGTTGAAGACCATTGACTTTATTGTTGATGGTCTGGACAGGGCAAAGTGCGCTATTATCATCACAGAGCATCCTACGGAAATCTGCAGTAAGCTGTGCGAGGTGTTTGGCAGCGGCACTACTTATCTGGAAGCTAAGGGTGGCTACTCCAACAGGGAAAAATCGATGATCTATTTTGTAGTAAATCGGTATCAGGTGGTGCGGATGAAAGAGCTTGTCCACGAGATTGACCATCACGCGTACATCACCATCAGCGAGGTTGCCGATGTGTTTTCCAACAACAATAAATAAAATGATTCCCGTCGGTTATCCGGCGGGAATTTTTGACTAAGAACGCAGCCTTAAAAGAAAATTTATCAAATCAGTCAACGCAATTGCATAAAAATGTTGCAAAAACAGCAAAATCTGTTAATATGTAAGTATCTTCAAGGATATAGGAGAAAGGCATATGAACAAACTTTTCAAAATTTCCGAGCGTGGCTCCAGTGTAAGAACCGAGATCGTTGCCGGTCTGACCACCTTTATGACCATGGCGTATATTCTGGCTGTGAACCCAAGCATTCTCGGTGATGCAGGAATGGATCCTACGGCGGTCTTGTTGGCGACTGCGCTGGCTTCCTTTGTTGCAAATGCATGTATGGCTTTTACTGCCAATATGCCCTTTGCGCTGTCTGCCGGTATGGGTCTGAATGCATATTTGGCTTATACAGTGGTCCTTGGCATGGGCTATACCTGGCAAGTTGCCCTTTTGGCGGTATTTGTCGAAGGCATTATCTTCATTGTCCTGTCCCTGACCAATGTCCGTGAGGCGATTTTCAATGCTATTCCGCTGCCGCTTAAGAGAGGCGTTTCCGTGGGTATCGGTCTGTTCATTGCTTTTATCGGCCTGCAGAATGCAAAGTTGGTCGTTGATTCTTCCACCTTGGTGACGATTACAAGCTTTACAGAGAACTTCTCCACCCAGGGCATCACTGCGTTGCTGGCTCTGGTGGGCTTGCTGCTCACCGCCGTGCTGCACATTCTGAATGTAAAGGGCGCAGTGTTGATTGGTATCGTGGGAACTTGGGTACTGGGCATGATTTGCCAGCTGACCGGTGTGTATATTCCCAATGTCGAAACCGGCTTCTACTCCCTGATCCCCACCAGCATCATCTCTGTTGACTTCTCGAAGCTGGGCGAGACTTTCGGCCAGTGCTTTACGGTAGACTTTACTGCAATCAAGCCTTTGGACCTTGTTGTTGTCATATTTGCGTTCCTGTTTGTCGATATTTTTGATACGCTGGGAACAATTATCGGCGTTGCAACCAAGGCCGATATGCTGGATGAGAAGGGTCGTCTGCCTGCAATCAGACCTGTGCTGCTGTCCGATGCCATCGGCACTACCGCCGGTGCAGTTCTGGGTACGTCCACGGTTACCACTTTTGTTGAATCCGCTTCTGGCGTTGCTGCCGGCGGCCGTACCGGTCTTACTGCTTTGGTAACTGGCCTGCTGTTTCTGCTGTCCACCCTGTTTGCACCGCTGTTCACTACCATTCCTTCCTTTGCAACAGCGCCTGCACTGATCTTCGTGGGCTTCTTGATGTTCAGCTCCGTTGCAAAGATCAGCTTCGAAGACGATCTGACCGATGCGATCCCTGCCTATATCGCCATCATTGCTATGCCCCTGTGCTACAGCATTTCCGAAGGTATCAGCCTAGGTATCATTTCCTATGTGGTCCTGAAGCTGTGCACCGGAAAGGCAAAGAAGGTCAATGCACTGATGTATGTTTTGGCAGTTCTGTTCATTCTGAAGTATATTTTCCTGTAATTCGTAACACATAAATATACCCCCCGATGCGGAAGCATCGGGGGGTTGCTTTTATTCTTCTGCTACACAGAAGCCCATAGGCTTTAGCGTCAGCCAGGTAGGGGCGGTAATATCCGCACCGTGTCCCATCAAAATGTTGCTGCCGGGGACATCCCAGACTTCATTGCTGCGGTTGAGATAGATCCGCAGGGTCTTTCCGTTAACGCTTCGGGTGAAGCCCAGCCGTCCGTTGCCGGCTTCAAAAAAATGCAGATCGCCAAGGCGAAGCGCCTCCTGCTCTTTGCGCAGCTGTCCCAAACATCTGAAATGCTCCAGCAGAATGGGGTCTTCCTGTCCCCAAGGGTAGGGGCGACGGTTAAAGGGATCTTTGTAGCCCTCCATACCCGCTTCGTCGCCGTAGTACAGACTGGGCATGCCGGGGAGCATATACTGCAAGAAGGATGCCATCAGCAGCATCTGCCGGGCAGCTTGATATTGCGCCACGGAAAGATGCCGGGCGGCCTTTTCTTCTCGGGCACCGTCAAAATCATCCACCAGCGCTGTCAGGATCCGCATGCTGTCGTGGGTGCTGAGAAGATTCATATTGGCCAGGAAGACCTGAGGCGGATAGTTCTCCTGAATGGACATAACCACTTCAGCCAGCGCTTTTCCGTCATCTTTTGCCTGCAGGTAATTCAGGATAGCGGTCCGGAAGGGGTAGTTCATAATGCTGTCCAGCTGGCCATCCACAAAGTAGCGGCGGCTTATTCCGTAGGCCCGCTTATTGGAGGCATCTTCCCATACTTCGCCCAGCAGCAGAGCGTCGGGCCGCAGTTGGCGTAGATGCTTTTTGAGGAGGGTGAGGAATTCGCAGGGCAGCTCATCTGCCACATCCAGCCGGAAACCGTCGCAACCGGCTTTCAACCAATGGGCGATGACACTGCCTTCGCCGGTGATGATATACTCCACAAAGCCGGGGTCCAGCTTGTTGACAGTGGGCAGGGTGTCGAAACCCCACCAGCTGTTGTAATCGTTGGGCCAATTTTTGAATTGATACCAGCTGTAATAAGGCGAATTTTTGGAATGATATGCGCCGTTACTGCCAAACGTCCCGTCCTTGTCGAAATACAGGCTGTTGGAGCCGGTGTGGGAGAATACGCCGTCCAAAATCACCCGGATTCCTCGCTTGTGGGCGGCATCGCACATAGCGGTAAAGTCCGAAATCGTGCCCAACATCGGGTCGGGAGTCTTGTAGTCGCCGGTATCATAGCGGTGGTTGGAAAAGCTTTTGCTAATAGGATTCAAATACAGCACTGTAACGCCCAGAGAGGCGATATAGTCCATTTTCTCTGTGATGCCACGGAAATTACCACCGTAAAAATCGTTGTTCAGAATGACACCCTTGTCATCGGGCTGCCAATGGACCTCTTCGTTCCAGCTTTCGTGAACGGTATAGGGCTCTAATTTGCCGGAAAGGTCAACATCGCCGGCCTTGCAGAACCGGTCAGGAAAGACTTGGTACATTGTTGCGCCCAGTGCCCAATTCGGGACAGTAAAGTCTGCCGGGACACAGCTGACCTGCCACATACCGCCCTCTTCCATATTGGTATCGTCGCCGTATTTGAAGAGGCGGAATCCGCCGTTTTCGGTGGTGATATAGAAATAGTAAAAATATAGACCGGGCGCAGCAAAGCAGAAATCGCCCCGGAAAATATCATAAGCGCCCATAGTACCTTGCTGACCCATAGGTACAGTCAACATAGGTTGGCCGTCCGGACCGCTGAAAAGGCATTCAACTTTTGACGCTCGGACGGAGGAGGGGATATGGATGCACAGGGTACAGTTCTGCTCCGGCAGCAGTGTGCCGAAGGGGTCTTTGAACTGCAAATATTTGCTGTTGAATAAAATTCGCATAGCCGTCTCCTCTGGTGTTGATCTTTTCCTTACTGTACCACAAAACAGCATAACTATCAAGAGAAAAGCCGGAGTGAAAATCACTCCGGCTTATATTTAGATTATTTACCAACCCAGCATCTGATGGAACAGTTCCATATATTTGCCGGCAGGATTGTCCCAGCTGAAGTCCTGGCGCATATCCCGCTCCTGCAGCTTCTGGAAAGCCGTCCGATCTCGGTTATACAGATCCAGACAGCGCTTGACGGTGGCGTAGAAATCGTCGCCGTTGTAACTCTGGAAAGTGAAGCCAAGACCGCCCTCTCCGTTATCGTCGCAGGGGGGGACGGTATCTTTCAGACCGCCGGTGGCGTGGACCACGGGGACGGTTCCGTAACGCATGGCGTTCATCTGGCTCAGAGGGCAGGGCTCGGACTTGGAGGGGATCAGGTAGATGTCGCCACCAGCGTAGATCCGTGCCGCCAGACCCAGATTAAAGGTGATCTTTGCTGCTACACGGGCGGGGAATTCCTCCGCCAGTTCCCGGAAGAAATGCTCAAATTGCGGTTCGCCTGTACCCAGGATCAGAAGCTGGCAATTTTCCTCCCACAGAAGTCTGCGCGCAATGTAGCACAGCAGATCCAGACCCTTATGACCGGCCAGTCGGGTAACCATTACCATTAACGGTGTGTCGGCATCTACCGGCAGACCTACCTCTTCCTGCAGCCTTGCCTTGCAGACGGCTTTGCCCTCACGGAAAGTGTCTGCATTGTAATGCTCAGGCAGATTGGGGTCTGTGTCGGGGTTAAAGGTGCCACAGTCGATGCCGTTGGTAATGCCGGTCAGCTTCCAGGCGGCGTTGGCAATAATGCCGTCCAGCCCGTGAGCATAGTAGGGATACATCAGTTCCCGGGAATAGGTCTGGGAAACGGTGGTGAGCATATGACAGGTCTCAATGGCACCCTTCATCAGGTTCACAGCGCCGTTCATATCCAGTCTGCCCCGGAAATTCCAGGGGAGGCCCAGAACATCATCGAAGAAATTACCGGGGGCCCAGCCCTGGTATTCGATGTTGTGGATGGTGTACATACACTTGGTGTAGGGGAACCGGTGATGGTAGATGGCGCTGAGATAGGTGGGCACCAGCGCGGTCTGCCAGTCGTTGCACTGAATAATATCGGGATTAAAGTCCAGCGCATCTAAGGTGTCCAGACAAGCCCTGGAGAAAAATGCGTACCGCTCGCAATCATCGCCGTCGCCATAAATGGCGCCGGTGCGGGCACCGAAGTAATAGTCATTGTCAATGAATAACACCTGGACACCGTCAGAGCGGTCTTCCAGTTTCATTACACCGCAGTACTGCTCCCGCCAGCCCAGCTGGACATTAAAATACTTGAGTTGCTGAACCTTCCATTTGGGATCGTGCTTGATCTTATTATAATAAGGGAGGATAAGAACAACCTCGTTGCCGGGAATACGGGCAAGGGCAGAGGGCAGAGCCTCCATTACATCGCCCAGACCGCCGGACTTGATATAGGGAGCGCCTTCGGAAGCGAGAATGGCGATTCTCATACGATATCTCCTCTTTTAACGACGATGGGATTGGTGGGTGTGCCGCAAAGTGTGGCGTTGGGCCGGACGGTGATGTCCTTGTCCAGAATGACATATTTCAGCTTGGCGCCTTCGCCAACAACAGTGTCATTCATAATGATGCAGTTTTCAACCTCCGCGCCCTCGCGGACGGTAACATTACGGAACAGAATGGAATTCTCCACTTCGCCTTCCAGTATACAACCGTCTGCGACAACGCAGTTCTCGATTTCGCAGTTTTCACCGTAGTAGCTGGGAACGCGGTCCCGGACACGGGTAAAGACAGGGTGGTTGTAGCCAAACATATCGTGGCGGATATTTTTGTCAATGAGGGCCATACTGTTGCGGAAATATTCTTCCACAGACTCGTTGTACATAGCGATGCCGGGGAACTGGTAGACATTAATGGAAACAGCGTTCTTCTGCCACAGGCCCAGCACCAGATCCCGGTCCATATGGAACAGATTTCTGGCGATATGCTCCCGGATCTGCTTTACCAGCCACTTCTTGCTCAACACGAAGATGTCCATAGAGGCGTGGTAGTCTGCAGGGGCAATGTAGTCAACACCGATATCGGCGAGTTCGCCCTTTTCGTCCAGCTTGACAGCCAGGTCCAGCTGCTTTTTGCCGTTGGCGATGCCTGCCTTGGTTACAACGGTAATATCCTTGCCACTGTCGATGTGGCACTGAATGACGTGCTTCAGGTCAATGTTGGAAATAATGGCAGAGTCGATCATCACCACATACTCATCTTCGCTGCCGTATTCCAGGAAGCCCATGACGGAGTGCAGAGCATCCAGCTTGCCGCGGTAGATATTGGTGGTGGACATAGCGTAGGGGGTCAGATATTCCAGGCCGCCTTCTTCCAGTTCCAGGCCCCATTCTTCACCGGCACCGACGTGGTTCATCAGAGACTGATAGTTATGTCGGGAGATGATGCCGATGTGGCGGATACCGGCGGCAGCCAGATTGCTCAGCGCAAAGTCTACCTGACGGTAGCGACCGCCAAAGGGAAGGCTTGCCATAGTGCGCTTGTTGGTCAGCTCGCCCAGAGAAGCATCATTTGTAAAAATAATACCCATTACATTCATAGCAGCAACCTCCTTACAGCATTTCACCGGGCAACAGCACGGTGTTGGCTTCCACTACAGCACCCTTGCAGGTAACGCTGATCTTCTTCTTTTCATTGGCCTTGAATGCGCCGCCTACGACAGCGTTCTTGCCGATACGGCTGTTTTCACCCAGGATGGCGTGGCGAACGATGGCGCCAGGCTCGATAACAACGCCGGGCATTACTACGCTATCCTCAACAACGGCATCTTCACCGATGGTGCAGCCCACGGAGATGACGCTGTGGCGGACGGTGCCATAGACTTCGGAGCCTTCTGCGATGAAGCAGTTAACGGTTTTGGCGTTTTCGTCGATGTAAGAGGAGGGCTGAGCGCTGTTACGGGCGTAGATCTTGCTGCGCTCGTCCCCCCGGATGTCAAATTCGGGATTTTTGCCCAGAAGCTCCATATTGGCTTCCCACAGGGAATCGATGGTACCCACATCCTTCCAATAGCCGTCGAAGACATAGGCCATCATCTTGTGGCCGGCATTCAGCAAGGTGGGAATGATGTTCTTACCAAAGTCGTTGGAGGAATTGGGATCTTCCTCATCATTGATCAGAGCTTCCCGCAGAATACTCCAGTTGAAGACATAGATGCCCATAGATGCGTTGGTAGATTTGGGCACCTTGGGTTTTTCCTCAAACTCGTAGATGGAGTTGTCGGGATTGGTGTTCAGGATACCGAAGCGGGAGGCTTCCTCCAGGGGGACCGTCCGGACAGCGATGGTGCAGGAAGCATTGTGTTTCTCGTGATATGCTACCATCGCAGCATAGTCCATCTTATAGATATGATCACCGGAAAGGACCACAACATATTCAGGGTCAAAACGGTCAATAAAGTCAATGTTCTGGTAAATAGCATTGGCAGTGCCCTTATACCAGCCGCTCTTCTTGTCGTGGCGTTCATAAGGGGGCAGAACCTGGGCACAGCTGTGGGTTTTGTTCAAACCCCAGGGCTGACCATTACCGATGTATTCATTCAGCTCCAGCGGCTGATACTGGGTCAGGATGCCCACCGTATCGATACCGGAGTTGACACAGTTGGAAAGAGGGAAGTCGATGATGCGGTACTTTCCGCCGAAGGGAACGGCAGGCTTTGCGGTGTTTTCTGTCAGCACCTTCAGACGGCTGCCCTGACCGCCGGCCAGTAGCATTGCGATACAGCGTTTCTTCTGAAAAAACATAAATCCAGCTCCTTATATTAAAGTCGGTTACAGGTAAAAATTTTCCATATTTAGCATATCATATTTTTGCCGATTAAGAAAGGGATAAATTGGCTAAAATATCCTGCAGCTTTCCGTCACTTTCCACAACGGAAGTCCAAGGAACAGGGAATTCTGTAGGCATATCGACGGCATTTGACTGTTTTTGCAGCCAAACCACAGCCAGATTTTTTCCCAACTTATATCCGCATCTGGGGAACTCTGCAAAAAATTCATAACCCACTTTTTTATGGAATGCAAGAGAGCCTTCGTTTTCGCCGGTAACGACTGCGTAGATTGTCCGGTAACCCTGTTGCCACAGAATATGCTCCAGCACCGCGTAGAGGGTTTTGCCAATGCCTTTGCGCTGGGCATCCGGCGCCAGATAAATGGACACTTCGCAGCACCAGCGATAGCCGGGGCGGGAGAAGGGAAGGCTGGCGTAGGCATAGCCCTTAACAGCGCCGTTTTCCTCCCAGACCAGCCAGGGGAACTGTTTTGTATAGGTGGTCAGCCGGTCAGTGAAAGTTTCGGCAGAGGGGACTTCATATTCAAAAGAATTGATGGTGTTCAGGACATGGGGCGCATAAATTTCAAGCATCGCCGGTACATCTGAAACCAAAGCCTTGCGAATCATAAGGATACCTCCGGAGGTGAAGTTGTAAATAACCAATAATATATTTATTTTACGCCAAGAAAGCCCCATCGTCAAGGTTGACAAGATGGAAAAACAGGCGTAAAATAAATAAGAATTGACTTTACAAGGAGGGAACACCATGGAAACCGGTAATAGTGGCAATATACCCGGCCGAAGTAGTATGCGGGCCATGGTGCGCCTGTACTAAGATCAGTCGGTGTATTTGCCTTTTGTTTCACTATTTACGAACAGGAGGAAATGCATCTTGGCAGAGAAATTTGAAATTGTAACCAAAGCCCTCCAGAAAATGCTGGAGGAAAAGAAATATGCTGCATTGCGGGATTTGCTGCTGACGATGTATCCCAGCGATATTGCAGAGCTGTTTTACGATGTGGAAGAGGAGAAAATCCCTCTGCTGTTCCGTCTGCTGCCTAAGGAGCTGGCTGCGGAAACATTTGTAGAGATGGAGCCCGAAGCGCAGGAATTGCTGATCCGCAGCTTCTCGGATAACGAGTTGAAAGAAATCGTGGACGAACTGTATGTCGACGATGCGGCAGACCTGGTGGAAGAAATGCCCGCCAATGTGGTCAAGCGCATTCTGAAGCAGGCAGACCCGGAAATGCGCAAATCCATTAACCAGATTCTGCGTTATCCCGAAAATTCTGCAGGCTCTTTGATGACCACGGAATATGTTTCACTGCGGCCAGAAATGACCGTAGAAGAGGCAATTCTGCGGATCCGCCGGCAGGGCGTGGATAAGGAAACTATCTATACCTGCTATGTTACGGCTAAAGACAGAAAGCTTCGCGGTATCGTTACCGTAAAAGATCTGCTGCTGGCGGAAGATGATGAGACCAGGATTTCGGATATTATGTTAACTAACATGATCTCCGTCAACACCCTGACCGACCAGGAAGAAGTGGCCCGTATGCTGGCTAAGTATAATTTCCTGGCGCTGCCCGTTGTGGACGGCGAAGACAGAATGGTTGGTATCATCACCTTCGACGACGCAATGGACGTCATCGAAGAAGAGACCACCGAGGATATGGAAATCATGGGCGGTATGTTGCCCTCAGAGAAGACGTATCTTCGCAGTACGGCTTTTGACCTGTTTAAGAACCGAATTCCGTGGCTGATGCTTTTGATGGTGTCTGCCACTTTTACAGGACTCATTATTACGGCGTTTGAGGGCGCGTTGGCGGCCCAGGTTGCCCTGACCGCTTTTATCCCCATGCTGATGGGCACCGGCGGTAACTCCGGTTCCCAGTCCTCTGTTACGGTGATCCGTGCGCTGAGTCTGGACGAGCTGCGATTTGCTGATATCGGCACCGTAATTTGGAAAGAATTGCGAACAGCGATCCTTTGCGGCATCGCACTGGCGGTGGTCTGCTTTGCCAAGATCTGGCTGGTGGATCGTCTGCTGATGGGCAATACCGATATTACCGTTATGGTCAATGCCGTTGTGTGCCTGACTTTGGCGGCGACGGTGGTGCTTGCCAAGCTGGTTGGTGCCTGCCTGCCGATGATTGCAAAGATTATGAAATTGGATCCGGCAGTTATGGCAAGCCCCTTTATTTCCACTATCGTGGATGCACTTTCACTTCTGGTCTATTTCCTGTTTGCAAAGTCCCTTTTGGGCGTATAATAGCCAAACTGCCTGCTGAAAAGCAGGCAGTTTTTTGATATTGCATAAGTTTGCCTGTTCCACCGGGGATAATTCTCCACTTTCTGCATAAAAGATATGTTTTTTTAGTGAAAATACTTGGTTTTTCTGCAGCTATGTGATATACTGTACAGGCTAAAAAGGAAAGTGTTTATTTCCCCGTAAATCACATGCCCTATACGGGTATAGGAGGATATATTTATGCGAATCGGATTACTGGGTTTTGGTACCGTTGGCAAGGGCGTTTATGAGCTGACCTCTGCCAGAGCAGATATGCAGGTTGTGCGGGTTTTGTGCCGCCGGGAACTGCAGCTGCCGGATGTAGATGTTACCCATGACTTTAACGATATTTTAAACGATGAGACCATTGATACGGTGGTGGAAGCCATCGGCGGGCTGCATCCTGCCTTTGAGT
Source organism: Faecousia sp. (assembly GCA_045630825.1). Classification (GTDB taxonomy): domain Bacteria; phylum Bacillota; class Clostridia; order Oscillospirales; family Oscillospiraceae; genus Faecousia. Next base: position 21,321 of record JAZQTN010000064.1, read on the forward strand.
ATGTTAAGGCTGCCATCGAGGCGGGCAAGAATGTTGCTACTGCTAACAAGGCTTTGATGGCTACATATTATGACGAACTTCTGCCCCTGGCAGAGAAGAAGGGTGTACACCTGCGTTGCACCGCATCTGTCGGCGGCGGTATCGGCTGGCTCAGCGAGCTGGAACGGGTACGCCGTGTAGAGTCTGTCCACTATGTGGGCGGCATTATGAACGGCACCTGCAACTATATTCTCGATGCAATGGCGCGGATGGACCTGAGCTATGAAGAGGCTCTGGGCCGGGCACAGGCACTGGGTTATGCGGAAGCTGACCCCTCCACTGATATCGACGGCATTGATACCTGGCACAAGTTGATCGTGTCTTCCAATGTAGCGTTCGGTGTGAGCCTGGATATTTCCGGAATTCCCGCTGCCGGTATCCGAAACATTACCAAGAAGGATATGGACACCTTCAAAAAGCACGGCCTGCTGTGTAAGCTGATCTCTACCGGTAAACGGGTAGACGGCGTGTATTCTGCTTATGTGCAGCCTACGCTGATCCCCCTGACCGCACCGGAGGCTGCTGTTCCGATGAACTACAATCTCATCACTCTGGAGGGTGATGTGTCCGGCCGCCAGAGCTTCTTCGGCCAGGGCGCAGGCCGCTATCCCACTGCATATAATGTTGTGCAGGACTGTGCGGATTTCCTCAGCGGCAGAGGCTTCTACTGTGCATATGGCCCCAAGGTTACCGTATGCAACGAAGAGAAGTGCAGCTACTATGTCCGGGGCAACAAAGATGCGTGGCTGGAAGAAAACACACAGGAAGTTTGGGGCAAGGCAATCGTAACCAAGCCCGTCAGCGTGCAGAAGATGCACGATTGGCTGAAGGCCAACCCCGATGCCTTTATCGCAGCTTTGCCTGCGGCGGCACTGTAAAGAAAGAAGGACGAACGGAATGTTAAAGGTAGTAAAATTTGGCGGCTCCTCCATGGCGGATGCCGGCCAATACTATAAAATTCGGGATATTATTGTGGCTGACCCTGCCCGTCGGGTGGTGGTAGTTTCTGCCGCCGGAAAGCGGTTTGGCGAAGACCATAAGATCACTGACCTGCTGTACCTGTGCCACGCCCACTCCCAGTACGGAGTGGACTGCAACCGGGTCTTTGATATGATCACATCCCGCTATCAGCAGATTCGCGAGGATCTGGGTATCACAATGGATCTGGAAACAGAATTCGAGGAGCTGAAGCGCCGTCTGGACAAGAAGGCTATTTCTCAGGACGAACTGGTGAGCCGCGGCGAGTATTTCTCCGCCAAGCTGATGGCAGCTTATCTGGGTTTCCGGTTTGTGGATGCTGCGGATTGGATCTTTTTCAAGATGGACGGCACTGTGGACAGTGAAAAATCCTATGCCGCGCTGAAAGAGCTGGCAGGCGATGACTGCGTTGTGATCCCCGGCTTCTACGGCAAGATGCCCGACGGCAATATCCGCACCTTTACCCGTGGTGGCAGCGATATCACCGGTGCGCTGGCAGCAGCGGCACTGGATGCCGATATGTACGAGAACTGGACCGATGTGTCCGGTATTCTGATGGCAGATCCCCGCATCGTGGAAAATCCGGAGACCATTCCGGAGGTTACCTATGACGAGTTGCGTGAGCTGAGCTATTCCGGCGCTCAGGTGCTGCACGAGGGTACAATCTTCCCCGTCCGGGAGAAGAGCATCCCCCTGAATATCCGCAACACCAACGCACCCAACGATCCCGGCACAATGATCCGAGAGAGCTTTGACACACCCACCAATCCTGACCGCTTCATCACCGGCATCACCGGCAAGAAGGATTTCTCTATCATCTCCATTTCAAAGCGGGGCCTGAGCAACGAGGTTGGCACACTACGTAAGATTCTTACGGTTGTGGAGCGCCACGGCATCTCCGTGGACTATGTTCCCAACGGTATCGACAATGTTTCCGTTGTTTTGGAGACCGAACAGCTGACACCGCATCTGTACGCGGTCCTTTCTGAAATTCAGGAAGAAGTGCATCCCGATACAGTGGATGTCCACGATCAGATTGCAGTGGTTGCCGCTGTCGGCCGCCATATGGCAGGCAAACCCGGTATTTCCGGTAAGCTGTTCCTGGCACTGGGTGAGGCGGGTATCAATATCCGTATGATCAACCAGGGTCCTGATGAACTGAACATCATCTTCGGCGTGGCGAACAAAGACTTTGCCGAAGCAATCCGCGTGCTGTACAACAGCTTTGCAAAGTAATTTTCCTTGGAGGTATTTTTATGAAGACTTATACTGTTGCTGTTCTGGGCGCCACCGGCGCTGTCGGACAGGAAATGATCAAGATTCTGCAGGAGCGCAACTTCCCTGTAGGCAAGCTGATTCCGCTGGCCAGCGCCCGCAGCGCAGGCAAGACCCTGAAATTCCGCGGTGAGGATGTTGTGATCCAGGAGGCTTGCAATGAGGCTTTCCAGGGCGTGGATATCGTTCTGGGTGCAGCTGAGAATGATATTGCGGAGAAGTTTGCTCCCGCAATCGTTGCAGCAGGTGCTGTGTTTGTGGATAATTCTTCCGCATTCCGTATGGATCCTAAGGTACCCCTGGTGGTGCCCGAGGTCAATGCCGAGGATGTGAAGTGGCACAATGGCATCATCTCCAACCCCAACTGCTCCACCATCATCACAGTTACCGCAGTGAATGCACTCAATAGTATTGCTCCCATCCGCAGTATGACCGCTTCTACATACCAGGCAGTTTCCGGCGCCGGCGCCGGCGGCCCGGTGGAACTGATGAACGAGATCGAGGCACTGCGTAACGGTGAAACTTATGCCCCCAAGGTGTTCTCCCACCAGATCGCCTACAATCTGATCCCTCAGATCGGTGGTGAGCAGTTTGAAGGCTACACCAGCGAGGAAATGAAGCTGCACAACGAGGGCAGAAAGATTATGCACCTGCCGGAACTGAATGTTACCTGTACCTGTGTCCGCGTACCCGTGGTCCGCAGCCACTCCATTTCCGTCAGTTGCCACTTTGATGCGCCTGTTACTGTGGAGCAGGCAAGAGAGGTCATCGGCAAAGCACCCGGCTGCCGTCTGGTAGACGATCTGGGCGCAAAGCAGTATCCCATGCCTCTGGATACCACCGATCAGGATCTGGTTTTCGTGGGCCGTATTCGTCCCGACATCACCGATCCTTGCGGCATCAGCCTGTGGTGCTGTGGCGACCAGGTTCGTAAGGGCGCGGCAACTAATGCCATCCAAATTGCGGAGCTGCTGGTTAAGTAAAAGAATATACAAAGCCCCCGAAACACAATTGCGGTTCGGGGGCTTTCATTATGTAGTTATGCGGCGTTCCGCAATATATGCTCTTCACCCCACAGGAGGTAAAGCTCGTTTCCGTCAGATCTGATTACGATGGTTTCATTTTCATCAGTGCGAAGCACGCTAACCTCCGCATCCCGCAGACGGGACAGCGGGTCATCGTGGGGATGACCGTAGGAATTATCCTTGCCGCAGCTGATAATGCCGTAGGTGGGCATAACTTCCCGCAGGAAGCGGTAGCCGGTGGCGCTTTCACTGCCGTGATGGCCGACCTTCAGAACATCGGCCTTCAGATCTGCACCGCTTTCAATCAGATCGTTTTCTGCGATTCGCTCCATATCTCCGGTGAGGAGGAAACGGGTGTTGCCATACTGCACCATCAGGACGATGGACAGGTTGTTGATATCACTATATTCCTTAACCGGGCCCAGCACGGTGATGGTGGCGCCACCCAGGTTGAAGACTTGTCCTACCTTAGGCTGCTCCAACTCCTTGCCCCGGTTGCTGACGCTTTTGAGGAACGTGCGGACGGTACTGGTGTCATTAGGGATAGCGGAGGACCAGATTGTGTCCACAGGAATACGGTCAATGACTTCGGAAAGACCGCCAATGTGATCTTCGTGGGGGTGGGTCGCTACGATTAGATCCAGCTTCCGGACACCCTGTATGCCTAAGTAAGCGGCAACCGCTTCTCCATCGGCATTGTTTCCACCATCTACAAGGGCAAATTGACCGTTACATTCCAGCAGAATGCTGTCCGCCTGGCCAACATCGATGAAATGCACCCACAGCTGCGACTGAACGGGAGGAGGAGAGGTGGGCGCACTTTGATTGATCGTGCAGCCGCAGAGCAAAATGCACAGCACAAGCACGAAGGCAGTTAGTTTTCTCATTTGCGTTCCTCCACGATAAGATTGCGGTTGTTCTTGGCTTTCTTTTGCTGATTCAGCCAGATGCTCATCACGAAGCGGTGGGGAACAAGCTTGACAAGAAGCACTTGCGCCTTGATGGGGAAACCGTGGACGGAATAATCCTTTTTGGTTTTGTACAGATCTTTAAGACCGGTGGCGACAACATCCTTTGCTTCGTAAAGATGGTTGAAATACTGCACTTCGCTGTCATTGGTTTGACATGCATGGTTAAAGAACTCAGTTTTGACCCAGCCGGGATTCATCGCCATCACCCGGATGCCGTCCTTTTTCAGTTCCCGACTGATAGCTCGGGAATAGCTCAGCACAAAAGACTTGGTAGCGCCGTAGGTGGCAATGTAGGGAACGGGCTGGAATGCGGAAAGGCTGTCCAACTGCAGAATGTGGCTGCCGCGGCCCATATAGGGGAGGGTCAGCCGTGTCATCATCACCAGAGCCTTACAGTTAAGATCCAGCATTCGGCAGTCATCCTCCGCAGAAATTTTGCGGAAATCGCCGAACTTGCCAAAACCGGCGGCGTTGACCAGCAGCTTTACATTGGGCTTTTCGTCCTCCAGCAGTTGTGCGAATTTGGAAAAGCTGGTGCTGTCCAAAAGATCCAGGACAATGGGACGAACGAGAATAGGGGATTCGTCCTTCAGGGAATCCAACGCGGCTTGCCGTCGGGCAATGACCCAGATTTCGTCCACATTGACATAAGCGCCCAGTTGCAGGACGAATTCCCGTCCCATACCGGAGGACGCGCCGGTAACAATGGCAATATTCATAGATTTACCTCTTTCTGTAGACAAAGGGCGACGGTTTGCTCCGTCGCCCTTTGGTGTTAGGTGATAGGTCCTGCAGCCTTAACCTGCTTCATCGGCGCAAGGGTAGAGATGGCGTGCTTGTAGATCATTTGCTGTCTGCCCTCACTAACCAAAACAACCACGAAGCTGTCAAAGCCGACGACGGTACCCCGGAGTTGGAAGCCATTCATCAGGAAAAGCGTTACCGGTACTTTGTCCCGGCGCACCTCCTGAAGAATCGCATCCTGCAAATTGATATTGTCTGACATATGTATCCCCTCTTTCTTTGAAATGACATACATATGTTAGCATTTTTTAATTGTCGAATTCGTGCACAATCTGTCGTGCATTACCCAGAATTTTCCCGAAATCGTCATCGCCCTTGCGAATCAGCCAATGTATCTTAGGATTCCGGCGGAACCAGGTCAGCTGCCGCTTGGCATAATGGCGGGAAGATAGACGAACCTGGTCGGCGGCTTCGGCAACGGTGATTCTGCCGTCCAGCGCATCTACAAATTCCTTATAGCCAATGGCCTGCATAGCGGTGCACTTTGCAGGAATGCCCGTAGCAAGAAGATTTTGTATCTCTTCCACCAAGCCGGCTTCCAGCATCATATCCACCCGGCGGTCAATGCGGTTGTACAGTTCTGCCCGGGGATCAAAATCCAAACCCAACCACAGGGGGGTGTACTTAGGCGGAATCATTTGCGTCTTTCGGTTGTGTTCGGTGATGGTTTCACCGGTTTCGTAGTACACTTCCAATGCCCGGATTATGCGCTTGCGATCTTTCAGGTGCAGCCGTGCACCGGCTTGCGGGTCAATGCTGTTAAGAAGCGCCAGCATCGCTTCCATACCCTCGGTATCGGCTTGTGCCTCTAATTTTTCCCGCATACCGGTGGACGGCAGGGGAGCGAAATCATTGCCCTTGACCAGCGAGTCCATATAAAGCCCCGTTCCGCCGGCTATGATGGCAGTCTTTCCCCGGGCTACGATATCATCCACGATCTTAGATGCTGTTTCGCAGTAGCGGCTAACGGAGAAATCCTCCTCCGGCTCGGCAACATCCAGCATATGGTGGACGATACCCTGCATTTCCTCCCGAGTGGGTTTTGCTGTGCCGATGTCCATCCGGCGGTAGATCTGCATTGAATCGCAGGATACTACCTCGCCACTAAGTTCTTTTGCCAATTCGACGGCAAGAGTCGTCTTTCCGGAGGCCGTCGGCCCGGCAATACATATGATATTGTTCAATGCCGTTGACCTCCTTTTGGCTTATGTCCGCTTAAATTGTTTTTCCAGCTGCTTTTTGCTCAAACTGACGCAGATAGGTCTGCCGTGGGGGCAGTATTTCAGGTCTTCCCGAGCCATAACCTGCTTGGCAAGGGCTAGAAGTTCTTTGGAATCGTTCAGCCAGCCGGCCTTGATGGCGGCTTTGCAGGCCACGGTGTGGAGAATTTCGTCCCGGACGGTGTCCTTTTGCTCCCGGCGGCCGCTGAGCAGGTCGGCGGCAATGGATTCTGCTGCCTCTGCCGCTGCTTCGGGGCTCAGGTCCATCGGAATCTGCCGCAGCAGGATGGTGTTGTCGCCAAATTCCTCGATCTCAAAGCCCAGTTCGGCAAGAAGTCGGGTGTTGTTCAGCAACTCCGCTGCCGCGTCGGCACGAAGTTGCACAGGAACGGGGGTCAGCAGGATCTGGGAGGTGATGGCTTCCTGATTGGCTTTCAGTTTCTCAAAAAGGATGCGCTCGTGAGCAGCGTGCTTATCGATGAGGAAAGCATCCTCACCCTGCTCTACGATGATGTAGGAATTGTAAAGTTCGCCCACCATACGCCAGGGAATTTCCTCCGGCATCGGCATAACCGTCTGCTTCGGCTCCTCCGGAATTACCGGCTTTTCCACGGGCGGGGGTGCAACCGAAGTGGGTTTCGGCAGAATTACGGTTTCCTGCAGAGGAAGGGTCTTCTGCCGTTCCACAGCTGCAGCGGTAGCGATAGCTGCAGTGGGCTGGGGCTTGGGAGCTTCCTTGACGGCTGCAGAGAAATTCTTGTATTCCTCGGCAGACATCGTGCGGAAGAAGGTTTCCTGCTTGGGAGCTGCCGGTTTGGCAGACTGGGAAGGTTTATAGGCGGGAACTGCAGGCTGAGGAGCGGGCTTAAATTGCACCTGAGGCCTGTCGGTCTGCTTGTTCAGTGCTGCAAGAACACCATAATGTACACAGTCAAAAACTGCCTTTTCCGACAGGAATTTTACCTCGGTCTTGGCGGGATGTACATTCACATCCACGGCGTTTGCCGGCAGCCGCAGATGCAGGACACAGGCGGGAAATTTGCCCACCATCAGCTGATTGCGGTAGGCTTCCTCCAATGCAGAGATCAGCAGTTTGGATCGCACAGGCCGATCATTGACGAAAAATGTCTGCATATTGCGGCTGGGACGGGAATCAGTGGGCTTGGATACATAACCGGTCAGGCTGTAGCCATCCCAACGGCTGTCCACTTTGGCCATCCGGGCGCTGTCGCGACCGTAGACGCAGTAAACAGCGGCTTCCAGCTCGCCGGAGCCGGGGGTAGAGATGATCTGCTTGCCGTCCCGGATGAAAGTGATAGCAACCTCTGGATGGGCAAGGGCTTGCAACTGTACGGCGGCGGAAACTCTGCCACCCTCTACAGTGTCGGACTTCATAAATTTCATACGGGCGGGAGTGTTGAAAAACAGATCCCGTACCACGATAGTCGTACCCTCGGGACAACCGGCTTCGGTTTCCTCGGTGATCACACCGGCTTCCAGATGCAGACTTGTGCCGGATACGGCACCGGCAGTCTTAGTCATCAGGTCGATGCGGCTGACGGAGGCGATGGCAGCCAGTGCTTCACCCCGGAAGCCCATTGTGGATATGGCCGCCAAATCCTCTGCTGTCCGCAATTTCGATGTGGCGTGGCGCAAAAAGGCGGTTTTGGCGTCATCCGGCGCCATACCACAACCATTGTCGGTAACACGCAGGAAAGTCATACCGCCGTCCCGAATTTCGACAGTAAGTTTTGTTGCACCGGCATCCACGGCGTTTTCCAGAAGTTCTTTAATAACGCTGGCAGGACGCTCCACCACCTCGCCGGCGGCGATTAAATTGGCAACGTGGGAAGATAATTGAATAATTTTCGGCATAACATATCACCTCATGGCGAGAATGCCCACCGCATTGATAGCGGCGTGGATCAGAATAGGGGTTGCAATACAACCGGTAAGATCGTAACTGGCAGCCAGACAAAGACCTGCGGGGATATACTGCAGATAGCAAAGCAACAAGGTTTTGGGCTCGAAATAGCCGATATAGCCCGTGATGTGCACCAGCGCGAATACTGCCGTGGACACCAGATAGGCCGCCAGACGGCTTCTGCGGTACAGGCCGCCGAAGATGGCGCCCCGGTGAAACAGCTCCTCTGCTACGGGAACAAGGATTATAGTGCAGGCGGCTGTCAGAGCGTAATGGTTGCGGCTGATGGCGGATAGATTTTTATTGTTGACATTGTAGAATGTGGGCTCAATGGAAACGATGGCAATGCTGACTGCTGTGGTCAGGAGCTGATATACAAAAAAGCCAGCGATCGCAGTGATCAAGATTGCTGGGATCCGTTTTGCTGCCAACAGGACGGTTTTTTGCAGGAAATCCCGGAAGAGGATCACCGCAACCACAAAATTGAGACAGAAAAACATCAGATTTAGCTCAGAACTGCCCAACGGCAGCTTGAAAAACCGGATGGCAAGGCTGAGGAAATAACCTAAAAATACGGTTTCAAAGGCGAGATACCGCCAACCGTGGAACATTTCTTTACGAGAGGGTAGAAGAATTGGAAAATTCATATCAGTTCAACATTTTCTTCAGCTTGTACAGCTCGTTCATAGCTTCAATGGGTGTCAGGGTTTCCACGGAGATAGCTTCCAGAGCGTTGCGGATCTGCTGGCCGGTCAGATCCATCATACTGATCTGATCGTCCGGCGCAGCCTCCGGGACATAGGTATGTACCACACCGTTTTCCTGTTCCAGCTCGGCAAGGATTTCTCTTGCCCGGGTGATGACGGTGTTGGGCAGGCCTGCTAACTTGGCAACTTCGACACCGTAGCTGTCATCGGTGGCACCGGGGACGATCTTACGCAGGAAGATCATCTGATCGCCCCGTTTCTTTACAGCGATGTTGTAATTCTTTACATTGGGAAGCACATTTTCCAATGTGGAAAGCTCGTGATAGTGGGTGGCGAAAAGGGTCTTGGCCCCCAACTTTTTGGGGTTTGCAGCATATTCCAGTACCGCCCGGGCGATGGCCATACCGTCATAGGTAGAAGTACCACGGCCAATCTCGTCCAGAATCAGCAGACTGCGACTGGTGGCATATTTCAGAATGGATGCGACCTCGGCCATCTCCACCATAAAGGTGGATTGGCCGGATGCTAAGTCATCGCTGGCGCCAATTCGGGTAAATACCCGATCTACAAGGCCGATCTTGGCGCTGCGTGCAGGAACAAACGAGCCGATCTGCGCCATCAGCACGATCAGCGCAACTTGCCGCATATAGGTGGATTTACCGGCCATATTGGGACCGGTGATAATGGCCACCTGCTGATCAGCAGCGCCCAGCTGGGTGTCATTGGGGACGAATAGGGAATCTTTCAGCATCACCTCTACCACCGGGTGGCGGCCGTCGGTGATGGAAATCTCGTTGTCCAGTGTGATCTCGGGACGGCAGTAACCCCGCTGCACAGCTACGCTTGCCAGCGCGCACAGGGTGTCGGCGGCGGCAACTGCGGAGGCGGACAGCTGTACCCGGTCGGCTTGGGCAGCCAGATACTCCCGCAGCTGGGAGAAGATCTGGTATTCCAGAGCCGTCAGACGATCTTTTGCGCCCAGCACCTGATCTTCCAGTTCTTTCAGCTCCTGGGTGATGTAGCGCTCGCAGTTGGCAAGAGTCTGCTTGCGGATATAGTGGCCGGGAACCTGATCCATAAAGGATTTGGAAACCTCAATATAATAGCCAAAAACCCGGTTAAAACCAACTTTTAGGGTGCGAATACCGGTCTTTTCCCGCTCTGCAGTTTCAATGGTGGCGATGATGTTTTTGCCGCCGTCCATAATATCGCGCAGGCGGTCAGCTTCCGGGTCGGCGCCTTTGCGAATGATGCCACCTTCCCGGACGGTCAGGGGGGGATCGTCCACAATGGTGGCTTCGATCCGGTCGGCACATTCCGTCAGCGGGTCGATAGCCTGCTCCAATCGTTGCAGCAGGGGGGATTCCAGCTGGCGCAGCTGCGCCTTGACCTCCGGCAGCGCCCGCAGACCCCGGGCGATGCCCAGCAGATCCCGGCAGTTTACCGTGCCGGTAACGATTCTGGTCATAACACGCTCCAGGTCGGACACATCTTTCAGCGCTTCGATCAGTTCTCCCCGGACGATGGTGGAATCCACCAGTTCTTCTACCGCACTGTGGCGGCGGCCAATCTCGACGGGATCCAGCAGGGGCTTTTCCAGCCAGGAGCGCAGCATTCTGCCGCCCATAGCGGTATGGGTCTTGTCCAGTACCCACAGGAGACTGCCTTTCTTTTCCTTGGCACGCATAGTCTCCGTCAGTTCTAAGTTCCGACGGGCATCCATATCCAGCTCCATAAACTTGCCGGTGGTATAGTATTCCAGAGTGCGGATGTGGGCAAGGTCATTTTTCTGCAGAGTCAGCAGAGTATGCAGCAGCGTACCGGCGGCACAGATAGCCTCCGGCAGACCGGTAAGGTTCAATGCAGAAAGCTTGACGCAGAAATGGCTCTGCAGCAGCTCCTCTGCCTGCTCCCGGGTAAAGGCGTTTCTATCACCCTCGTTAACGCAGCAGTTTAAGCGTCGCAGCAGGCAATCGTCAAAGGCGGGGGTGTGAATATTGCTGCCAAGACGCAGAATTTCCGACGGGGCAAACCGACCCAACTCGGAGATAGCGGCAGCGGCATCATCGCAGACGGTGGCGTAAAATGCGCCGGTGGAAATGTCGCAGAAAGCCAGACCAAATCGCTCGCCGCCGTACAAGCAGGCATAGTAATTGTTTCGGTTTTCCTCCAGCATACAACTTTCTGTAACCGTGCCGGGGGTGACGATACGAGTGATCTCCCGCTCCACAAGCCCCTTTGTCAGTGCAGGATCGCTCATCTGCTCACAGATGGCAACTTTATAACCCTTTTGCACCAGACGGGCTATGTAGGCATCCACGCTGTGGTAGGGGACACCGCACATAGGTGTCTGCTCTTCCTTGGGTTTGCTCCGATCCCGGGTGGTGAGTGTCAGATCCAACTCCCGGGATGCGATCTGGGCATCTTCGTTAAACATCTCGTAAAAGCCGCCCAGTCGGAAAAACAGGATGCAATCCTTGTTATGCTCTTTAATTTGCAGATACTGACGCTGCATAGGGGTCAGTTCATTTGCTTTGGTGGCCACGAAAACCACTCCTTTATCTCTTATTTCAGCTGTCCGGTCAAGCTCCAGGTGGTAGAGCCGGTGATGGTAACATCGGCAAATGTGCCGATGAGACTTTCGTTGCCGGGAAGACGGACAAGGCGACCGCCCTCAGTGCGGGCGGTGAGCAGATCTTTGTCCACGCCGTCAACGAGGCAACGGAAAGTTTTTCCAATGTAATTTGCGTGGATCTGCTCGGAAATGGCGTTTTGCACCGCGCAAAGCCGGTCAAAACGGCGGTTCTTTTCTTCTTTTGATGTGGGATCTTCCATCTCAGCCGCCGGAGTGCCGGGGCGGGGAGAGAAGATGAAGGTGAAGAGGGAATCGTAATGTACATTCTCAATCAGGGAAATGGTCTCCTCGAATTCCTCCTCGGTCTCGCCGGGGAAACCTACGATGACATCGGAGGTCAGCACCAGATCCGGCATCACCTGCTTGGCGTAATTCACAAGTTCCAGATACTTTTCCCGATCATAGTGGCGGTTCATCGCCTTCAGTACCCGGGAAGAACCGGACTGGAAGGGAAGATGCAGTTGCTTTGCGATCTTGGGGGAAGATGCCATGGTGTCAAACAGTTTTTTGCTGGCGTCCCGGGGGTGGCTGGTCATAAAGCGGATCAAAAATTCGCCGGGAATTTCCGCAATTGCCGCCAACAGGTCGGCAAAATCGAAATCGTCATACAGATCCTTGCCGTAGGAGTTGACATTCTGTCCCAAGAGGGTGATTTCCTTGCTGCCGGCGTCAATAAGGCAACGACATTCAGCCAAAATGTCCTCTTTTTTGCGGCTGCGCTCCCGGCCCCGGACATAGGGCACGATGCAGTAGGTGCAGAAATTGTTGCAGCCGTACATAATGGACACCCAGCTTTTAAGGGTATTGTCCCGGGCCTGCGGGATGCCCTCAGCGATGGAGCCGGGCTCGTCCTCAATGTAGAACTGGCGCTTGCCACCACTTAGAACATTCCACAGAATTTCCGGGAACTGCCACAGATGATGGGTGGAAAATACACCGTCTACGTGGGGGTAACTTTTCTTGATCCGGTCGGAAACCTTGGTTTCACCGGCCATACAGCCGCACAGGAAGATTTTCTGCCCCTCGTGGCGGCGCTTGGTGTGGGTCAGAGCGCCTAGATTGCCGAAAACCCGCTGCTCTGCGTGTTCCCGGATGGCGCAGGTGTTCATAATCACCACATCCGCACCCTCGGCCTCGCGGCCGACGGTGTAGCCGGACTGGATCAGGTAACCCCGGAGCTTTTCGGAATCAGCTTCATTTTGCTGACAGCCATAGGTTTCCACATAAGCGACGGGGGCGCGGCCTTGCGCCAGCCAATAGGCGCTGATCTTATCACAAAAGGCGAACTGCTGAGCCAGCTGCGCCTCAGAAATCACGGTGGTTTTGGTGTTCATACACAGTCCTCCGAATTATACCATTTCAATATAAAATGATACCATTTTTTCGGCCTTTTTGCAAGGGATATTTGTGTAATTCTTAAGAATTAATGTATACGACCAACGCACACTTGATTTTATATGAAAAACAATGTATAATTACAACCATCTATTGTTGCAAACACATACTGCAAAGGAGAATGGAAATGAAGAAACGGATTTTAAGTATGTTATTGGTGCTGGTTATGGTTATTAGCATGGTACCGGCTATGCCCGTCGCGGCTGCTCAAGAGGAATATTTTACTTATGAGATTGTAGACGGCGAAGCTATCATTACCGGTTGCGATGAGAGCGTTTCCGGCTCGATTACCATTCCGGATACCTTGGGCGGCTGCCCGGTAACCGTCATCGACTCTTACGCATTTTCCAGCTGCTTGGAGCTCAATGAGGTAACTATGGGCGACAGCGTTACAACCATTCGCAGCCGTGCATTCTTTGGCTGTGATGGTCTTACCAGCGTTACCATTGGCGATGGTGTAACTTCCGTAGGCAGTCGCGCATTCTATGGCTGCGAGAGGCTGGACAACATTACCATCGGTTGCAGTGTAACCTCCATTGGCGACCGCGCCTTCTATTATTGCAACAATTTGTCAGACGTACAATTCACCGGAACGCAAGCGCAGTGGGAGCAGATTGTCTTCGATGGCGACAGCGGATCGCTGACTTATATCGAGGTTAATTGCACGGGCGTAGAAGCACCCATCGAGCCGGATGAGGATTTTTGGATCTATGAGATCGTGAACAACGAAGCAGTTATTACCGGCTACAACTATAGTATGAATGCCGGCATTATCATTCCGGAAACATTGGACGGTTATCCTGTAACCACTATTGGCGAAAGCGCGTTCTCTTATTTCCACGGTTTGAATGCAGTTGTCTTCCCGGATAGTTTAACAACCATCAAAGACTCTGCGTTTGAAGGTTGTACAGGCCTGCGTGAAATCAACCTGCCGGACGGCGTAACCACCATTGGAAATTACGCATTCTTTGAGTGCTCTCAGGTGAAGGAAGTCAGCATCCCCGCTGGCGTAACCGCTATCGGTAAGGGCGTGTTCTGCTATTGCCACGCGTTGACCGGCATTTGGGTGGATGAAAATAACCCCAACTATTGTAACGATGAAAGTGGCGTTCTGTTCAACAAGGATAAGACTGTCCTGAAAAGTGCGCCTGCAAAGCTTGCGGATGGCTATGTCATTCCCAATGGCGTGGTTACCATCGAGGATCGGGCATTCACCTACTGCTCAGAGTTGACGGAAATCAACATTCCGGACAGCGTAACTACCATAGGCCAGCTTGCATTTGAACGGTGCTATAGTTTGACCAATTTGACTCTGGGCGAAAATGTAAAGACCGTCAGCTACGGAGCATTCTATAATTGCTCCAATCTGGCTGAGGCCGAACTCCCGGATGGTCTGATCACCATTGGCGGAGATGCGTTTAGAGAGTGTTCCGGTCTGACGGAAATCAATGTCCCGGCCAGCGTAACCACTATTGACTCTGATGCTTTCCTGTTTTGCTCCAGTATGACCGGCATTTGGGTGGATGAAGATAACGCCAATTATAGCAGCGATTCCTACGGAGTGCTGTTCAACAAGGACAAGACGGAACTGATCCAGGCTCCCGGAGGACTTTCCGGCAGTTATACCGTCCCCGATGGAGTAGAAACCATTTGCTATTCGGCGTTCCGGAATTGCGAGAATTTGACCGAGATCAATATTCCTACCAGTGTAACCGATATTGGCCAGGAGGCGTTCTTCTATTGCCTCAGCCTGACCGGTATTTGGGTGGATGAAGACAATACTGAATACAGTAGCGATTCTTACGGCGTTCTGTTCAACAAAGATAAGACAGAACTGATCCAAGCACCCGGCGAACTGTCCGGCAGTTATACCATCCCGGCCGGCGTATGTGAGATTTGGCCGTATTCGTTCTATTTCTGCAAAAACCTGACTGAGGTTAAGATTCCCAACAGCGTGGCTGCCATCGATGAGTGGGTCTTTGGTTACTGTGAAAACCTGGCCAAGGTAACCTTTGGTGAGGACGTGGTAGCGATTCATGATGGCGCGTTCTATGATTGTTACAATCTGACAGAAGTGTACTACGGCGGCACACAGGAACAGTGGGATGCCATTGATATTGAGGAAAGCAATCACTGTCTATTCAACGCCATCATTTATTATATGGGCGAGGATGTTGAGTGCTTTACTTATGAGATCGTAGATGACGAAGCAATCATTACCGGATGCGATCCGTCTGTCAGCGGCAGACTTTCTGTTCCGGCTACTCTGGGTGGCCGCACAGTAACTGCCATTGGCGAATCTGCTTTTGCTGATTGCTCCGATTTGACACAGATTAATATCCCCGCTGCCGTTACTGCCATCGGTGAAAATGCATTTGTCAACTGCGATGGTTTGACTGATGTTTTCTATGCCGGCACAGAAGACCAGTGGGAAGAAATCGCCATTGGCGATGGCAATGAAAATCTGACCTCTGCCGCCATCCATTTTGAAAGCACTTGGTGCGACCACAAGTATGATAATGCTTGTGATACGACTTGTAATCTGTGCTCCGAAACCCGCACGGTAGAGGCACACAAGGCTAATCCCTTTACAACAAGCAATTCTGCGGACTATCCTTTCGAATTTGATGGCAAGGCGTATGTCTCCACCAATAAAGAGAATGAATCTTCTGCAACGTTTTCTGTTGTAGCGATTGACGATTGCAATCTTACAATCGAATACCGCACATCCTCTGAAGAAGGGTATGATGAACTGATCATAGAGCATAATTCTGAGGTCAAGGTTGCCGCTTCCGGCATTACTTCCTGGAAGACCATTACCCTTGCTTTGTCGAAAGGTGATGTGGTGTGCTTAACCTATGAAAAGGACGGTTCTGCCTACAGCGGCGACGATGCTGTTTCCTTCAAACTGAAGACAGACGAGCTGCTGGATGTTGATTCCGTGGAACAAACTTGCGAGGATATGGTTTGCGGAATCTGTGGAGAACTCGTATTGGAGGGTTTCGGACATTCTTACACAAACGAGTTTGATACCGCCTGTGATACCTGCGGTATGACCAGAAACCTGGATTCTGTATCTGCCACTTATGGGGATTATGAATATGAAATCGTGCCCGATGGCAACGGTGGCTACGCAATGATCACCGGCTATACCGGCAGCGAAACGGAACTGACAATTCCCGATACTATCGAAGGGTGGAAGGTTACAGCTATAGGGGAATATGCATTCCAGGAATGCTATAACCTGACAAAGATCACCATTCCGGCCGGCGTAACCACCATTGGCGACTATGCGTTCTATGATTGCTACAGCCTGACGGAGATCACCATTCCGGCCGGCGTAACCATCATTGGCGACTATGCTTTTGCGTATTGCTCCAACCTGACGGAGATCACCATTCCGGCCGGCGTAACCACCATTGGCGACCATGCGTTCTATAGTTGCGCCGACCTGACGGAGATCACCATTCCGGCCGGCGTAACCACCATTGGCGACTATGCGTTCTGTTATTGCTCCCGTTTGACTGGTATTTGGGTAGCGGAAGATAACCCCAATTACAGCAGCGATTCCTACGGCGTGCTGTTCAACAAGGATAAGACAAAACTGATCCAAGCACCCGGCGCACTATCCGGAAGCTACACCATTCCGACCGGCGTAACCACTATTGGCAACAGTGCGTTCCGTGATTGCTCCAACCTGACGGAGATCACCATTCCGGCCGGCGTAACCACCATTGGCGACTTTGCGTTCTATTATTGCACCAACCTGACGGAGATCACCATTCCGACCGGCGTAACCACCATTGGCGACCATGCGTTCTATGATTGCTACAGCCTGACGGAGATCACCATTCCGGCCGGCGTAACCACCATTGGCGACTATGCGTTCTATAGTTGCATCAACCTGACGGAGATCACTATTCCGGCCGGCGTAACCACCATTGGCAACAGTGCGTTCCGTGATTGCTACAGCCTGACGGAGATCACCATTCCGGCCGGCGTAACCACCATTGGCGACGAAGCGTTCAATGATTGCTCCAACCTGACGGAGATCACCATTCCGGCCAGTGTAAATACCATTGGTGATAGAGCGTTCTATAATTGCTCCTGTTTGACTGGTATTTGGGTAGCGGAAGATAACCCCAATTACAGCAGTGATACCTACGGCGTGCTGTTCAACAAGGACAAGACAAAACTGATCCAAGCGCCCGGCGCACTATCCGGAAGCTACCCCATTCCGGCCGGCGTAACCACCATTGGCGACTATGCGTTCCGTTATTGCTTGCGTTTGAATGGTATTTGCGTAGCGGAAGATAACCCCAATTACAGCAGTGATTCCTACGGCGTGCTGTTCAACAAGGACAAGACAAAACTGATCCAAGCACCCGGCGCACTATCCGGAAGCTACCCCATTCCGGCCGGCGTAACCACCATTGGCGACCATGCGTTCTTTTATTGCACCAACCTGCCGGAGATCACCATTCCGGCCGGCGTAACCACCATTGACGGCGAAGCGTTCTGTGATTGCATCAACCTGACGGAGATCACTATTCCGGCCGGCCTAACCACCATTGTCGCCGAAGCGTTCAGTTGTTGCGATAGCCTGACAGATGTGTTCTATGGCGGCACAGAAGAACAGTGGGCACAGATTAGTATCGATTATGGTAATGAAGATTTGACTTCTGCCACCATTCATTTTGCAGGGGATGCGCCCACCGAGCCCACTGAGCCCACCGAGCCTACTGCGCCGGAGGAAGACCCCTGGTATCTCACCTATGAGATCGTCGATGGCGGTGCATCAATCACCGATTGCGACGATTCTGTCGAGGGCAGCATTACCATTCCAGGCACCTTGGGCGGTTATCCGGTAACAGCCATTGGAGACTATGCATTCCATGATTGCTCCAACCTGACGGAAATCACCCTTCCGGACAGCGTAACCACCATTGGAGACTATGCGTTCTGGATTTGCACCAACCTGACGGAGATCACCATTCCGGACAGCGTAACTACCATTGGAGAAGCGGCGTTTGCTCATTGCTACAACCTTGCCGAGATCACCATCCCGGACAGTGTAACCACCATTGGCAGAGGGGTGTCCATTGTGTGCACAAGCTTGACTGGTATTTGGGTAGCGGAAGATAACCTCAATTATAGCAGTGATTCCTATGGCGTGCTGTTCAACAAGGATAAGACAGAATTGATCCAAGCGCCCGGGGCACTATCCGGAAGCTACACCATTCCGGCCGGAGTAACTACCATTAGCGACAATGCATTCCATGGTTGCTCCCATCTGGCGAAGATCACCATTCCGGACAGCGTAACCACCATCGATGAACGCGCGTTTGGCTGCTGCGAAGGCTTGACTAAAATTACTATCCCGGTCGGTGTAACTGCTATAAATAACGGTACATTTAGCTCATGTACCGGTCTGACGGAGATCACCATTCCGGACAGCGTAACCACCATTGACGAATGGGCGTTCAATAATTGCCCCGACCTGACAGATGTGTACTATGGCGGCACAGAAGAGCAGTGGGCACAGATCGTCATTTGCGCCAACAATTACGAACTGACTTCTGCTACCATTCATTTTGCTGGGGATGAGCCTGCCGATCCTGAGGAGCCTACTGAACCCACCGAAGAGCCCACAATTCCGACTCTGCCCGGCGAGATCTTGCCCGAGGCGCCTGTTGTTGCCCCCGGTACCACTACTGTTGGCTCTGTGCTGACCGGCAGTGTTTACAAGATGATTTCTCCCACTAAGCTGACCACCTTGTTTGGTTATTACGAGGACGGAACCGGTGATGACGAAGATTCCTTTGTGGATTGTGAGGACGGCTACTGCGCAACTGACGGCTGGTATGGTCGTCCTGGCTATAGTATGTGTACTACTGCTGATGGTCAGATGGCTTTGATTATGCTTCTGGACGAGTCCAAGGTCATCGGTCGCATTGAGATTGTAGGTAGAGATGCGGCGAACAATCCTGTGGACTTTGAGATTCAAATTATGCTTGCCGGCGAATGGGTAACTGTTGTAAATGTGGATGAAGATCCCTTTACCAACAGTATGACTGTCGGCTATACCTTCCCTGCAGTGGAGACAGATCAGATCCGTATTTTGGTGCATAAGGTTGCGACGGAAAACGAAGAATGCTATATCGGCGAGGTTGAACTGTACGAAGTTACCACCGGAAAACTGTACAACAAGATTGACCTGTCCGGTACTGTTACCGAATCTGACGCCCATTACAGCGCACCTGCAGAAAACCTGATTAACCCCGATAAGGTTCCCTACTTCCTGGGTACTACTGTTATTATGAATCTGACCGGCGCTGAGGGCACCCCCACTGCTGTTGACGGCTTCGCTCTGTATTGCTACCGTGGCAACTACTCTGCCCGCCCGAATTCTGTTAACGTTCAGATTCAGAAGACTGCCGGCGGTGATTTCGAGTCCATCGGTGTGTTCAACACCAACTGGGCAAACGGTTATCCTCAGGATTCTGTATTTGCAGAGTTTGATCAGACTTACGAAGCATATGCAATGAAGCTGTCCTTCGATATGTATGGGTATATCTCCACCTTTGAACTGTTCCAGTATCAGAAGGATGGCGTTCCTGCTGAACCCGAGCAGCCCACAACGCCTCCCACGGAACCTACCGAGCCTCCCACGGAGGAGCCCACTGAGCCTCCCACGGAGGAGCCCACCGAGCCTCCCAAGGAGCCTGAGATCGTTGAGACCAACGCAATGGCTAAGAACAACTACAACGTCCGTCTGATCGAGCCTTGGGCACTGCGTGTCAATGTTACCTTCCACGCAAATGCTTCCACTCCGATGGCAGTATCCTCCTTCAAGTCCTACGGCGCTTACGGCATCATCGGCTACAAGTTCGAGAATGC
>JAZQTN010000065.1:0-2349 GCA_045630825.1 Faecousia sp.
TTGATGGATGCAATGTACATCAGATAGTCATAGATGGAGAAGTCGGGATAGTATCCGAAGTCCTGGGGCAGATAGCCCAGAAGCTTGCGGTACTGGCCGTCCATCTTGAATACATCCTGCCCATCCCAAAGGATCTCGCCATCAGTAGGCTTGATGAGGGTGGTCAGCATTCGCATCAAAGTGGTCTTGCCTGCGCCGTTGACGCCCAGCAGACCGTAGACACCATTGGTCATGGTGAAGCTCACCCGGTCAACTGCCCGGAATGAGCCGAATTCTTTTGTAAGGTCGCAAATGGTTAATTCCATGAAGGTTGTACCTCCCATGTTCTATTGATTGTTTTCTGTCCTTTCCGGAGGCTGAAGCCCATGAAGACGAAAGAAATCGTCAGCAGGAACATCCACACCGGGACAGAGATTGCGTTATACACAGCATCGTTCAGAACCACCAGAGTCCAAAGACCCGTCCAGACGGAGCAGAGCAGAATGGAGAATGCTTCGGAATTGTTGCGTCCGCCGTAGAGAGTCTGGAAGCAGATGCCGCAGGCCACATTGAAGGGCAGCAGAAACTGGATCAGCAGTTCCATGACGGTCACCCGGGCAAAGAAGGATGCACCGATGAAGAATGCGGTCAGGAGCAGCAGATCCACTCCGGCAAAGAGGGTCAGCCGGGCGGCATAGACCTGCCGAAGGGTGTAGAAGGTGGTTCCTTCCACTTCCATGGCATCATAGGTGCGGTTCTTCCAGAGTTCCGGCAGGATCAGGATCACAAACAGCGGTGCGGCAATGCCCAGACTGCGGCGAATATACAAAGCACCCTCCATCTGGTTCAAAAGCAGGCACACGGTAAACAGCAACACAGCCTGTGCCGCCCACCAGACCTTTTTGATATACTTGCTTTGCTGATACAGAAATTCAGCGGAAGTCAAGGTTTGCTCAGCTTCTTCGGCAGCAAAGGCCGCTTTGGAAACGGCAATGGTTTTCTGCAATTTGGCTTCATCAATGGGAAGATCAAATGAATACATCATGGCAATTCCTCCTTTCCTAAGTAACCGGCCAGTAATTCCTTGGCCCGTTTGATTCGGTATTTCACCAGTGGCAATCCGATGTTTAGAATTTTGGCGATCTCTTTCTGCTTTACCTCCTGGAAGAAAAACAGAATGGTCACTTCGCGTAATTCCGTGGGTAGCTTTTCCAATGCTTGATGTACATCCAACCGCAGATCCAGCGGTTCCATTTCAAGAATTGGTTCATCAGGTAGTTCTTCTACCGATATTTCTTCCGGTTTGCGGTAGAAATCCCGGCAGATATTGGCGGCGATCACATAGAGATAATTCTGTGCTTTTCCGTAATGCTGGTACTGATTGAGAGTACGGAAAAACCGGGCAAAGACTTCCTGGGTTGCATCTTCGGCATAGCTTTTATCACTTAGATGCAGATGGCAGTACCGCAGAATCACGGGATAATGCTTCCGGACGAAGGTTTCGATGGCTGCATCATCGCCATTTTTCATCCGGTGGATCAATAAAAAGTCACTATCCATGTTTTCCTCCTCTCTTTGTTTCTAAAAAGGCCTTTCACTTAGTATAACGTTGCAAGTGCGGAAAAAGATAGTGTGCCCAGATTAATTTTTCTGATGGACAAAAAAGTACCGAAGCCATCTAAGGCCACGGTACTTTTTTGAGGACTTATCCGCCTATGATATGATTATTAATTTCGAGGATGCCATGCACGATTATCTCGATTTCATCCAAGCGTTGCTTTGTCTGAATCTCATAACACCGTACAGTTTGGATAACATCTGACTCAAGAGAAATAATTGAAAAACTTTCCGGAGTTCTCAGATCCAGAAGTAAGAATCCTTTGTCGGTATGGCCGGCTATGCGCTCCCTGCAGGCTTTACAAAAGAACTTTTCCTCATACTCATTTTCTTTTGTAGGTATGGTTATATGTGTTTCCCAGTTGGCCGTATCGCTATAACCATTTATGCCTGCAACATATATGAAACTGAACGTTCCCCCTTGCTGATACTCATTAAGCTCAGCAACTTTGAAGGGATGCGGCTCATATACCGTTAACTCCCCTACTTCACCGGTAGCCAAGTTAACCAATGCAGGGGCGTGCATTGGAATGGAATCACAGATCGCGCAGCGTTCTGGTTCCGATGCCGGCAGAATGGTAATCAAGCAAATCAGAATGAGTATGACAGCGATAACTGGAAATATATATTTCTTCATAAACTACACCTCGATAATTTCTACAGGTATTCCCTGCTCTTTGGCATACTGGATCGTGTTACCGGTACCGCTGGGCTCGCCGTTAAAAACCGCAATCAGTCTGGAGGAATGGTTGA
>JAZQTN010000066.1:0-2162 GCA_045630825.1 Faecousia sp.
CTTCCACAATGTTACTCATGGTTTTTTCTGTGATGGCATCGTTGCAGCACAGAGCCACCACGGGCTGCCCTTCGTGGATCAAAGCGATGGTACCGTGTTTCAGCTCTCCCGCAGCGTAGGATTCCGCGTGGATATAGGAGATTTCCTTCATTTTGAGCGCGCCCTCCAATGCCACAGCATAGTCCGTATTGCGTCCTATGAAAAACATGGAACTTGCCTTATAGTACTTCTTTGCCAGTTTCCCAATGCCAGGATTCATGTCCAGAGACTCCTGCATTTTCCGGGGGATCGCTTTTAACGCATTCAGCAGAGTACCGTACAGGGAGTTATCAATGGTTTGCAGTTTTTTCGCGGCATACAGTGCAAACAGGTAGAGCACTGTCAATTGGGTCGTATAACCCTTTGTGGTTGCAACCGCAATTTCCGGGCCTGCCCAGGTATAGATACACCAATCCGCAAGTTTTGCAATGGTGCTGCCGACCACATTGACAATAGCCAATGCCTTGGCACCTCTGCTTTGGCATTCCTTCATAGCTGCAATGGTATCTGCTGTTTCGCCGGACTGGGACAGAACGATCAGCAGTGTGCTGCTGTCGATCAAGGGATTGGAATACCGCAGCTCGCTTGCCAGTTCCACCAGCACCGGAATGCGACACAGCTCCTCAATAGCTAATTTGGCCGCACAGCCGGCATAATAGGCACTGCCGCAGGCTGTGATTACGATTTTTCGAATGCCGGTCAGGTCAATATCCGCATCGTCCAATACGATTTCATTCCCTTTGATTCTGGGAGTCAGCGTCGCCTTGACGGCACTGGGCTGCTCCATGATCTCTTTGAGCATAAAGTGCCCATAGCCGCCTTTTTCCGCAGCCTGGACATCCCATGTGATCCGGATAACCTTCTTTTGAACAGGCTGCCCCATGCAATCGTATATTTGGATAAACTCCGGTGTCAGCTCCGCGAATTCTCCATCCTCCAGATAGATCGCATTTCTTGTATAGGCGACCAATGCGGTTACATCGGAGGCAAAGTATACCTCTCCTACACCGACGCCAAGGATCAGAGGACTGGCTTCCCGCACGGCAAAGATCTTCTCCGGCTGATCGGTACAGAGGATACCCAGTGCATAGGAACCCTTCAGCCTTGCAGAGGTCCGCATGACCGCCTGCTTCAGATCACCCTTGTAGTACATTTCCAGCAGATGCACGATAACCTCGGTATCTGTTTCGCTGTCAAAGTGATACCCCTTACCGATCAGTTCCTGCCGCAGCTCCAGATAGTTTTCAATGATTCCGTTATGAACCACCGCAAACCGCCCGTCATTACTGGCATGGGGATGGGCATTGGTATCCGTGGGTGCACCGTGGGTAGCCCAGCGGGTATGACCGATACCGGTGGTGCCCGGAAGACGCTTTCCGTTATCCGTCTTTTGCGCCAGACCCGCAATTCTTCCGGTTACCTTGCTGATGGCTATGTTTCCTTGCTGCATAACTGCAATTCCGGCAGAGTCATATCCACGGTATTCCAGTTTTTTTAGTCCTTCAAGCAGTACCGGAGCTGCCTGTATTTGACCAGTGTATCCAACGATTCCACACATAAAGATACCTCCTTATTCCCACTCCACAGTAGCCGGGGGTTTACTCGTAATATCATATACAACACGGCTGATGCCGGGTACCTCATTTGTGATCCGGCTGCTGGCTCTTTCCAGTACTTCGTAGGGAAGCCGTGTCCACTCTGCTGTCATAAAATCATCCGTTGTCACCGCACGAAGCACAATGGTGCGGCCATAAGTTCTGGCATCACCCATCACACCTACGCTTCTTAGATCCGTCAGTACCGCAAAATACTGGTTGGATTCTGCGCCTGCCGCTTCCAGTTCCTGACGGAAGATGGCATCCGCTTCTCGCAGCAGGTCCAGCTTTTCTTTGGTAATATCACCAACGACCCGTACAGCGAGACCGGGGCCGGGAAACGGTTGCCGCCAGACCAACTCCTTGGGAATTCCCAGCTTGGTGCCAACCTCCCGAACTTCGTCCTTAAAGAGGTCTCTCAGCGGCTCCAGAATTTCATCAAAAGCAATTATGTCAGGTAAGCCGCCTACATTGTGATGGCTCTTAATGGTGGAGGCATCTCCTGTACCGCTCTCGATCACATCCGGA
>JAZQTN010000067.1:0-9728 GCA_045630825.1 Faecousia sp.
GGGCATAGCCTTGGGCATAGCCTCCTTGAAGGCCAGGATGGCGGCCAGCTTGAATGCCATTTC
This sequence comes from Faecousia sp., assembly GCA_045630825.1. Taxonomy (GTDB): domain Bacteria; phylum Bacillota; class Clostridia; order Oscillospirales; family Oscillospiraceae; genus Faecousia. Next base: position 64 of record JAZQTN010000067.1, read on the forward strand.
GTTGGAGTCAACGGGGTGGTAGGAGCCATCGTACAGAACGGCCTTCAGACCAACCATGCGGTAGCCTGCCAGAGGACCCTTCTGGACTGCTTCCTGAATACCCTTTTCAACGGCGGGGTAGAAGTTACGAGGCACGGAGCCGCCGAAGACTTCCTCAGCAAAGATCAGCTCATCCTGCTCTTCTTGGGGCTCAAAGCGGACCCAAACATCACCGAACTGGCCGGAACCGCCGGTCTGCTTCTTGTGACGGCCGTGAGCTTCGACCTTCTTCTTGATCTTCTCGCGGTATGCAACCTTGGCGGGGCTCAGAACAGCATCCACACCGAAGCGAGACTTCAGCTTGGAAACCAGAACGTCCAACTGCTGATCGCCGGTACCGCTGAGGACCAGCTGCTTGGTCTCGGCATTGTTGACCAGGTTGAAGGAGGGATCTTCCTCGTTCAGACGGTTCAGGCCGGTACCGACCTTTTCTTCCTGACCCTTCACCTTGGGAGCGATAGCCATAGAGTAGCAGGCGGGAGCATAGGGAATGCCCTTCAGGCTGACCACCTTACGGGGGTCACACAGAGTATCGCCGGTCTTGACCTTGTCCATCTTGCCAATGGCACCGATATCGCCGCAGCTCAGTGCCTTGATCTCGGTGTTCTTCTTGCCGCACATAGTATACAGACGGCCCAGCTTCTCGGTTTCACCGGTGCGGGAGTTGACCAGAGTGGTGTCGGAGGTGATCTCACCGGACAGCACCTTGATGAAGGAGTCCTTGCCGTACTGGTCGGAAACGGTCTTCCAAACGAATGCAGAGGGAACGCCGCCGGGAGATACTACGAACTCCTCGGTAGTACCGTCAGCCAAAGTAGCCTTGTGATAGTTGCCCTCGACAGGGTTGGGGAACAGATCGATGATCTGATCCATCAGCATCAGGCTGCCCAGGCAGGATATAGCAGAACCGCACAGAACGGGATACAGAGTTCTTTCGATAACACCGTCGTGCAGACCCTTGATCATTTCAGCGTAAGTAAAGTCCTCGCCGCCGAAGAACTTATCCATCAGTTCTTCGCTGGTTTCAGCAACGGATTCTTTCAGTGCGTCATTGAACTCTTCAACAACAGACACCTTGTCCTCGGGTACAGGGATCTCTACCCGCTTCAGGTTTGCCATCTCATAGGCGCGCTTGTTCAGCACGTCGATGATACCTGTGATCTTGCGGTTGCCATCCCAGATGGGAACAACAACGGGAGCGATCTTATTACCGTACTTTTCACGCAGAGCATTGAAAGTAGCATTGTAATCGGAGTTCTCCTCGTCTACCTTGGAAATATAAATAAAGCGGGGCATATTCCGATCTTCGCAGTACTTCCACGCCTTTTCAAAGCCAACGGTGATACCGTCCTTGTCAGAACAGACCAGAATAGCTGCGTCTGCAGCACGCAGAGCTTCCATAACTGCGCCGGAGAAATCAAAAGCACCGGGGGTATCCAGAACATTGATCTTTACATTCTTATATTCCAGAGGCACAACAGCGGTAGAAATGGAAATATTACGGCGAATCTCCTCGGGGTCAAAGTCGCAAACGGTATTGCCGTCAGCATTTTTGCCCATGCGGTCGATAGCACCGGTCATATAAAGTAAGCTTTCTGCCAGAGCAGACTTGCCGCTACCGCTGTGGCCCAGCAAACAGATGTTACGAATGGAATTGGCTGTATACATGTAATCAAATCTCCTTTCTGCAGTGCCAGGCACCGCAATAAGGTAATTATACACGAAAGGGATAAAGATTTCAATGTAAATTTTCGTCAAAATGCAAAATTGGTGAAATTGGCATATGGACAGTTGTTCTTCTGTGCAAAACACACAATTTCCCCGTCCCCTTCCCCAGCATCATTAACAAAAGAATCCCCAGAGGCTAGGCCTCCGGGGAAACAGTTGCATTATACCAGCCTTGTCCACTGGGTAACCAGCAGACCGGGGATCATCCAGATCAGCTCATAGAGCAGAATGTTGGCGGGTGTCATTAACTCACCGGCGCCTATGATCGTCAGCACCAGCATAATCAGAAGTCCCAATGCACCGGCGATCAAATGGATCGCTGCGCCCACAAGTGTTGCGCTGCGCAAGGCTCTGGAGCCGGTAACTGCGTATGCCATACCCGCTAGGCCGTCCCGGGTGGTCAGTGCCAATGCAGGTGCGTTTTCCTCCGGTGTTTTCTGAGAAAGTTCATCCCGCACTTCCCGCTCCGGGAATGCCATCCGTCTTACATTCACGCCGAAACGGCTACGGATAAAGCTGTCCGTCAGCATAAAATCATTGGTGGTCATTACCGGCGTCAAGCCCCGGTAAGCACACAGCGAATTAAGGCCGACTGTGGATGTTTTGACCTTGCTGTAGGTAATGGCAAACACGCCGCTCAACACGCCGTCAATGGCTACATACACTGCAGAACTGACCCGGGTGCCTTCCGGCATTTCCACGCCCATACTCTGCATAAATGACAATGTTCCTGCGAGAACCGCCTCACCTTGAACTTCACCGCCGATACCGCCATCATAACTGTGGACATTTTCCGCCACATAATGGTAGCCGCTGCGGCTTTCCAACAACTGCTGGAACAGCAGTGCCATCGTACCGCCGTCGGCATTGATCAGTGCCGTGGCATAAGCCACAACTTCATCAGGATTGCGGCTGCCGTAGAACTTTACGCCATTCATCTTCGCTGCGCCCATCGGGAACAGATCCGTATCCTTCAAAGGAAACGCCACTGCCTTGCTCAACCCCAAAACGCCCTGCCAGCCGCAGATCACTGAACCGTGCTTATGCAGCCGGCGCTGCAGCAGCGCCGCAGGGCGACTCAATGTAATATACATCGTAGCCGGAGCTGCTACCAACAGGCTGGTGCACAGCACCTGAATGCCCATATACAGCGAGCCCATCGCCACGGCAACGATTCCGGCAACAAAGCTGATGCCCAAGGCCACCAGTGCATATACAGAAAATACTTTTTCCTCGCCGGAGGGAGCGTTATAGTTGTCCATAAAGTCCTCAACCTGGCCCTCACCACGCAGAATACCGGGCAGTCCCTCGTAATAATCCTGAGAACTGACCAGACTGTCCAGTCGCGTGGCTTTGCGCATAGTATCCATTTGGGATATCTCAGTGCTGCGCTTTTGATATGTACTCCACAACGACATAGTCATATTCAGGCAGAAGGCTGCACAGCAGGGCACTCTGTGCATCTGCAGGCATATGATGGCATCTGCCGCACAGGCGACACCGCTGAATACCAACAGCGTATTCAGCGAGAACTTCTTGCGGAACACATCCGCCACGCCTTCAATCAGCTGAAAGCTGCCCAACAAAGCCGACAGCATCAGCGCCAGAAATTGACCGAATATCACCAAGCGTATCCGTTCGGCGCTAACCATATCCAGTGCATACAGCGCCGCCGCACCCGCCGCAAGGAGGAATATCAGCGCGCTCAGAAAAACAGCTGTACGCAGCTTGCCCAGTCCCAATTCGGACAGCTGGTAATACCGCCTTTCCGGCCCTTCCACCAGCTTGTGCTTCAGTTCCTGCAGCCGGGACTTGGGACGGAAAACTATAGGCTCCTGAGGCACATATTCACTGATAGGCTGTTCATATTCCGGCTCCCATTCCTCGGAATAGGGCTCGGCACGGGGAAGCTGATCCGCAGGCTGATAAATCAGCGGCGCAGGCTCCTCTTTCTCTCCCCCCACCGGTGTAAAACGCATTGTCTGCTCAGCATCCGTTTCTTCCTGCGTCTGTTCCGTGAGTTCACGGATGATACGGGTAATCTCATCCATACGGATAGTATCCGACGGAAAAGCCGCGCTGTGATCAACGGAAGACGGAACGGTTCCATCCCAGATCAGCACGTCCTCTTCCGGCTCAAAGGGCTTGGAAGGGTCGCCGAATTCCTTCATAATGGACTCCAGGCTGATTTCGCCGTCTGCACCGGTCTGCTGCTTCTTATCATCATCCATCGCATTTTCTCCTTATCCCAGGCGCTGGCGCACCGCTTCATAAAGAAGGATAGACGCCGCGGCAGAAGCATTCAAAGACGAAATCTTGCCTTTCATAGGAATGTGGACGGTAACATCACAGTTTTTCTGCACCAGAGGACTCATACCCTGTCCCTCGTTGCCAATGACGATGGCGGTGGGGCCGGTAAGGTCCGCCTTGTACATCGGAATCGAACCCTCCGCAGCAGTACCAAATACCCAGACACCCTTTTCCTTTAGTTCGGAAATGGCATTATTGATATTGGTAACTCTGGCGACTTTCATATACTCGATAGCGCCGGCAGATGCCTTGGCAACGGTTGCCGTCAGGCCAACACTCCTGCGTTTGGGAATGATTACGCCATGAGCACCGGCGCACTCTGCACTGCGCATAATAGCGCCCAAATTGTGGGGATCCGCCAGTTCATCGCAGATGACGATCAGAGCAGTCTCACCCCGGATTGCAGCTTCCTCCAGAATATCGTCAATGGTTGCGTATTCGTGGGCTGCTGCTAGAGCGATAACGCCCTGATGGGAATGGGTGGTGCTCATAGCATCCAGACGGCGACGGTCAACAGGAACTACCACGGCGCCAGCCTCTTTTGCCTGCGCTGCAAGGCGCTGCAAACCCCGATCGGTCTCGCCTGCGGCGATAAACACCTTGTCCACGGTTCTGCCACTGCGCAGCGCTTCGGTCAAGGCATTGCGGCCCTCCAGCTGGCCTTCAATTTCTTCCACCGGTGCAGCAGGTGCTGTGCGGCGGCGGTTATCATTCGTTCTTTTCATATTCACACCCTCACGATGTTTGCTTATAAATATAGATATTATCATTATAACAGAAGCTTTCTCTTTTCTCAACAGCTTTTTCTAAGACACAGATATTTTCCTATAAATTAACAGAAAATTAACGCCCGTTCCGGAATCGTTCGTTGCAGGAAGTGAAAACTTATGATATAATGAGTGAAACTATGAATTATCTCCCCAAAAGGAGGCGTAAAAATGGAAAACAAGCCCGATGAATCCAAGACCGGTGGCAAACCAAACGGAACCGGCGAAAATAAGCGACCCCGCAATATATGGGTTACACTGATCATCACCGTAGCCATTATCCTGCTGATCAGCTGGATCTATAACGCTGTGGTGAAGAGTCAATACACCGAAACCACCTATTCCGATTTTCTTAATGCAATCGAACAGGATCAGTTGGCAGAAGTGGAGCTTCATTACGATCGTGTATACTACCTGACCAAGGGCGAGGCCGCCAAGCCCGCCAACCAGCAGAAAGCCTGCTTCACAGGCTTGCCCAACGGCAATGTGATGGCACTGGCAGAGCAGCTGAACGATATGGGCGTTCAGGTTACGCAGGTCATTGTGGAAGACAACTCCACAATCGTGATGATCCTGATGTATGTGGTAATGTTTGCACTGATCTTCGGCGTGATGCGGATGCTGATGAAGCGGATGAGCGGCGACGGAATGATGGGTGGCTTCGGCAAATCCAAGGCCAAGGTCTATATGGAAAAGCAGACCGGTGTTACCTTCCGGGATGTTGCCGGTCAGGACGAGGCCAAGGAATCTCTGCAGGAGATCATCGACTTCCTGCACAACCCCAAAAAGTACACCGATGTGGGTGCAAAGCTGCCCAAGGGCGCACTGCTGGTAGGCTCTCCCGGTACAGGCAAGACCCTGCTGGCCAAAGCCGTTGCCGGCGAAGCCGATGTCCCCTTCTTCGCTATTTCCGGCTCGGATTTTGACGATTCTTTCGTCGGCGTCGGCGCAAGCCGTGTCCGGGATCTGTTCCAGCAGGCAGCAAAGGTGGCGCCTTGCATTATCTTCATTGACGAGATCGATGCCGTAGGCCGCACCCGGGATAGCCGCTACAATTACAACGAGCAGACTTTGAACCAGCTTTTGGGTGAGATCGACGGTTTCGACTCCACCAAGGGTATTGTGTGTCTGGCCGCCACCAACCGTCCGGAAATTCTGGACAAAGCGTTGCTGCGTCCCGGCCGCTTTGACCGCCGGATTATTGTGGACCGCCCCAATCTCCAAGGCCGTCTGGACACTCTGAAGGTGCACACCCGCAAGATCAAGCTGGCAGAAGATGTAGACCTGAAGAAGATCGCCCATGCCACCGCCGGTGCTGTTGGCGCTGACCTGGCCAATCTGGTCAACGAAGCCGCTCTTCGTGCTGTTCGACACAACCGTATGACTGTCAATCAGGAAGACCTGATGGTATCCTTTGAGGTGGTTATCGCCGGCACCGAGAAGAAGAACACCGTCCTCACCGATGCAGAAAAGCGGCTGACCGCCTATCACGAAGTAGGCCACGCACTGATCTCCGCACTGGAAAAAGGAAGCGACCCCGTCACCAAGATCACCATCGTCCCTCACACCACCGGTGCCTTGGGTTATACGATGTACACCCCGGAAGAGGAAAAGTTCCTCTCCACCAAGCGGGAGCTGGTACAGCGGCTGCATTCCTTGCTGGGCGGCCGTGCAGCCGAAGAAGTGGTCTTTAGCGAGCAGACCACCGGCGCTCACAACGACATTCAGCAAGCCACCGCTTTGGCACGGAATATGGTTACCCAATACGGTATGAGCGAGGAATTCGGTCTGATGTCCACCGCCAGTGTCCAGCACGAATATCTGGATACGCCAGCATTCTCTGACTGTGCCGAAGCCACCGCCGCATTGGTAGATCAGGAAGTAAAGCGCCTGCTGAAAGAGGCATATACTGCCGCAAAGCAGCTACTGACCGAACACCGTCCCCTGCTGGACGAGGTGGCAGAATACCTGATCACCAAAGAAACCATCACCGGTGAAGAGCTGATGTCCTTCGTAAACGCCTACCAGAATAAGGACGAAGAATAATTCAGAATTTACTCTTGTTTTTTCAGGAAACAGAGGTTATAATAGCAAAAGAATTCTAAGGAGGTCATATTATGGCTGTTAAAATTGAAAAAGAAACCATTATCGGTGATGTTCTGGACATCGCTCCTCAGGCCGCTCCCCTGTTCCTGGCCATCGGCATGCACTGCCTGGGTTGCCCCTCTGCCCGGGGTGAGACTGTTGAGGAAGCCTGCATGGTCCACGGCATCGAGTGTGAGTCTTTCCTGGCTCAGCTGAACCACTTCCTGGAGGCTTACGAAGCCGATCAGGCAAACAAGGCTTAACCAAACCGGCTATGCCATCCCGACTTTGCCGGGATGGCATTTCTTTTAGGAGGAGGCGCTATGAAACTTCCAATCTCAGACCGGCTTCTAGCCTGTGCCGCCCTTGTTCACCCCGGTGACCGGGTGGCAGATGTGGGTTGCGACCACGGCTATCTTTCTATTCACTTACTGCAAAACGGAGTCGCCACCAGCGCAATTTGCTCGGATGTAAAGGCACAGCCGTTACAATCAGCCGTCCGCAATTCAGAAAAGTACGAACTTCGGGACAAAATGGAATTTTGTCTTTCCGATGGCGTGCAAAAGATCCCCCGGGATTTTGACTGTATGATCTGCGCCGGTATGGGTGCAGACACAATGGTCTCTATTCTGGAGGCCGCACCCTGGCTGAAAGATAAAAAGTACCGGCTCATTCTGCAGTGCCAGAGCAAAACGCCGATGCTTCGTCAATATCTGTCGGATAATGGCTACTGCATTTTGCAAGAGCGTGTCCTGCGGGACGGCAGATTTCTCTATACGGTTATGGAGGTTTCTTACGCTCCTGACACTCCCCGGCTGACCCCGGCTGCGTGTTACCTGCCTCCGCTGCTGGCCGGCGAAGAGGCCAACGCCTACCGTCAATGGGTCATTGGCAGACTGAAGGTGGCCGCCGCCCACCGGGATGACCCGGAAAAAGAAGCAATTTTGCAAGAACTGGAGGATACTTATGACCACTGTGAATGATATTCTGGCGTTTATGGAGACCATTGCCCCCATGTCCCTGAAAATGGAATGGGACAACGCCGGTCTGCTGTGCGGCAGCAAATCTACCCCCGTTACCAAGATTCTGGTAGCGCTGGATCCCTTTGAGCACGTGTGCCGTGAGGCCGCAGATTGGGGTGCGCAGCTGATCGTAACCCACCATCCGTTGATTTTTGATCCCCAGCGTTCCGTTACCGATGAAACCTCCGTAGGCCGCAGTGTTTTGACGCTATGCCGCAACGGCATCAGTGCCATCAATGCCCACACCAATCTGGACCAGGCTGCCGGCGGCGTCAATGACATCTTCGCGCAAATACTGGGGCTTAGCAACATCGAAACCATCTGCGAAAATGGTATGCAGCTGCTGCGCTGCGGCGATGTACCGGAGCAGACACTGGACACTTTTCTCTCCACCGTCAAAGAGCGCCTGCACTGTGAGGGTCTGCGTTATTGCGATGGCGGCAAGAAAGTCCGAAAAGTGGCCGTTGGCGGGGGCTCCTGCGGCGGTGAGTTGTTTGATGCGCTCCGCGCCGGCTGCGATACCTTCGTTACCGCCGATGTGAAGTATAACGAATTCTGGGATGCGAAGGACAGCGGTCTGAATATTATTGATGCAGGTCATTTTTGTACAGAAAACCCGGTATGCGCGTACCTGGCCGATAAAATTTCTGCCGCTTTCCCCAATGTGGAAGTAAAAATCTCTGAATCTCACGCAGATTGTGTGAAATACTATTGATTTTTGCAAGAACCAGTGCTAAAATAAATTGAATTTTTAGAAAACTATCGCTGAAGGGAAGAAATAACTTATGTCTGGACATTCCAAATGGCATAACATCCAAAAGACCAAGGGTGCGCAGGATGCTAAGCGTGCTGCCGCTTTCACCAAAATCGCAAAAGAACTGATCGTCGCTGTTAAGGAAGGCGGCGGCATTACCGACCCTGCCAACAACTCCCGTCTGGCTACCGTCATCACCAAGGCTAAGGCCGCCAATATGCCCAATGACAACATCAAGCGCTGCCTGGAAAAGGCCAGCGGTGCAGGCGGCGGCGACAGCTATGAGTCCATCACCTACGAAGGATACGGCCCCGGTGGCGTTGCCGTTATCGTAGAAACAATGACCGACAACCGCAACCGTACTGCAGGCTCTATGCGCCACCATTTTGATAAATTTGGCGGCAACCTGGGTGCCAGCGGCTGCGTCAGTTGGTCTTTCGACAAGAAGGGCGTGCTGGTCATCGACAATGAAGATGGCGACTATGACGAAGATACCGTTATGATGGACGCTATGGACTGCGGCGCTGACGATTTCGAGGCTGAGGAAGATTGCTTCACCATCTACACTACCCCCGACGATTTCAACGCTGTTGCTGAGGCTCTGGGCCAGAAGTACACCTTCGCCTCCGCTCAGATTGAGATGGTTCCCCAGAACTATCAGAAGCTGGAAAGCGAAGAGCATATCAAGCTGATGGAAAAGCTCATTGACATTATGGAAGATGATGACGATGTGCAGAACATCTGGCACAACTGGGAAGAGTAAGAATATATCGCAAAACAGCCCCGGGTTTTCTCCCGGGGCTGTTTTTTGTTAAATTACCCCCCTGCGGCGAGCCGCAGGGGGGGCTTTTAGGTTTATGCGTTAGGTCTTTGCGCGATTACCGTATGATTAGATGCCGCGATATGCGTGGATATCCTCGTTCATCTGAATCATTGCGCTGTAAACTGCGCGCTCTTCAG
>JAZQTN010000068.1:0-47113 GCA_045630825.1 Faecousia sp.
AACTTGTATGCGCCGGTTGCTGCGGCTGCAGTGAAGTTGATGCCGCTCTCGCCGATGGCTACGCCGGCAGGATACTCAGTGCTGAAGTCAGTAACGGTGGATCTGTAAGCCAGGATGGATCTCTCCATCTCCTTCATGCTGGCGAATACATCATAGACAGTCTGTGCTGCACCAACAGTGCCGTCCATTGCGGAGGGCAGGGTCTTGTTACGCACTCTGGTGAAGTGGAGGTTGCCGTCGGCATCTTCATAGTAAGCTACCCAGTAGATGGTGTCGGACAGACGGTAGGTGTACAGATCATCATAGAAGTCGAAGGTCAGCTGAGATGCGCTGGTGGGATAGATCTTGCCTTCCTCTGCGGTGTCGCTCATTTCGAACTTCATTGCATCGGGATCGTTGATCAGATCCTCAACTGTTGCGTTCTCAGCATTCTCGAACTTGTAGCCGATGATGCCGTAAGCGCCGTAGGACTTGAAGGAAGACACCTTCATCGGGGTGGAAGCGTTTACGTGGAAAGTAACGTTGACACGCAGTGCCCAAGGCTCGATCAGACGAACGTTGTAGTTGTTCTTAGCCATTGCGTTGGTCTCAACGATCTCAGGCTCAGAAGGCTCAACGATCTTCTCTTCGGTGGTAACCTCGATGGAAACAACCTCGGAATCGATGTAGCCGTCAGCTGCAACATACATTGCCTCAACAGTGTAGGTGGTGTTGTCAGTCAGGCCGGTGAACTCGCCGGTGGTCTGCCATTCGCCGCCGTTGATACGGAACATCAGGGTGCCGCCTTCGATAGCGTCAGCGGTAGCAGTGATGGTGTCAACAGTTGCGGTTGCAGCCAGGCCGGTGGGTGCACTCAGCTGAGTCTTAGCAGTGGTAGCTTCGATGGTGGTAGCATGAGAATCGACATAAGCGGTTCCGTCCACAGCGAAGTACATAGCTTCGACAGTGTAAGTGGTGTTGCGATCCAGACCGGTGAACTCGCCGCTGGTCTGCCATTCGCCGCCATTGACACGGAACATCAGGGTGCCGCCTTCAACAGTGTCAGCGGTAGCGGTGATGGTGGTATCGGTGGTTGTAGCAGTCAGGCCGGTGGGTGCGGTCAGGAAGGTCTTGAGAGTCTTCTCAACAACAGTTGCAACATCGGAATCGATGTAGCCGTCAGCAGCAACATACATTGCCTCAACGGTGTACAGGGTAGCGCGGTTCAGACCGGTGAACTCGCCGGTAGTCTGCCATTCGCCGCCATTGATACGGAACATCAGGGTGCCACCTTCAACAGGGTCGGCGGTAACAGTGATGCTGGAATCGGTAACATCAACAACCTGCAGGTTGGTGGGTGCGCCCAGCTGTACATCAACCTTCACTGTGGTAGCGGTGATGGAGGTAGTGTTGGACTCGATGTAGCCGGTGTTGGGAACATACTTAGCATCGATGGTGTAAGTAGTGCCGTCGGTCAGGCCGGTGAACTCGCCACTGGTCTGCCATGCACCGCCGTTGATACGGAAGCGCAGAGTACCGCCGGTAATGGTATCAGCAGTAACAGAGATGGTGTTCTCGGTAGTTGCAGTTACCTTCAGGCCGGTAGGTACGGGCAGCAGGGTCTTGGAGGTTCTCTCAGTGATAGAGGAAACACCGGAGTCAATGTAGCCAGTCTGGCCAACATACATAGCCTCGATGGTGTACTTGGTGTAGCGGTTCAGACCGGTGAAGGTGCCGCTGGTCTGCCATTCGCCACCCTCCAGACGATACATCAGAGTGCCACCAGTAACTTCGTCAGCGGTAACGGTGATGCTGGAGTCAGTGATCTCAGTAGCCATCAGGCCAGTGGGAGCGGACAGCTGAACATCGGGTGCAGCCTCAGGAGTTACATGGCCAAAGAAATCAACTTCGGTCAAAATCAGGTTCTGAGAGACAGTGGATCTAACGGTCAGACGGGCAGCAGTTGCCTCGTAAGCCTGATCGAAGTCCAGAACGAAGGTGTTGGTGTCGCCGCCTTCGTAAGCGTAGTCATCGTAAACATCAACCCAGCCCTCAGCAGTCTGGACTTCCAGCTTGATAGCAGCGGGGGCATACTTGTCGGTGCCAAATGCATAGACGATCATTCTGCTAACATTCTGTGCAGCGCCGTCCTTGGTCAGGTCGAATGTAACCTCAGCAGAAGTAGCAGCGGTCTGGAAGTAATCGCTTCCGTAGTTACCACGGGCGCCGTCGATAACGTTTTCTATAACCTGATCAGGAACCAGCGCACCCTGAGGAGAGGTAACGCTGGAGGGAACAACTTCCTGCAGAACCATGCCGGTCTTAAGCTCATATACTGCAATTTCCTGCAGCATAGGACGACTAGAGGACCAGGAGTAGCACAGGACACGGATTGCAGTGCCCTCAACGCCATCGAAGGTGTACATCACGGAGCGAACACCGTCGAAGGGATCTTCTTCGACATTCTCAACGGTTACCCAAGTGCCGTCGGTCTTCTTAACCTGAATTTCGAAGGTCTTCAGATAATCGTTCTGTCTTGCAATCAGTTCAACGCCGCCAATCTTCTTGGTGCCGCCCAGCTCGATAACAGCAGCCTGAACACCGTTGGTGGAAGCAGAGCCGATCCAGCCTGCGGAACCGATAGCAACGTCAGTCAGGTATGCAGCTTCGCCGGGATCCTGGTTGACCAGATTCTCAAAGTCGCCGTTGACATAGTCGCCAACATAGGGAGTCAGGGAAGACTCGGGAATCAGCTCCAGATACTCGCCGGTAACGAAGCCCTCAACAGGCTTGGTGGGCTCGGTGGGAGCTTCAGTGGGAACCTCGGGAACGCTGGGATCGTCATTGACGGGAGGCTCGGGAATCTCGACCTTTTCAGTCTCCTCGACAACATTGACAGTCCAGGTAAAGGTTGTGCCGCCGCCTGCACTGGTAACAGTGTAGGTAACAGGATTGGTAAAGTTCTGAGCCGTGCCGGTACCGGGGGTAACATTCCAGCCGGACTCGTTGGAGTACTCCAGATCCAGAGCGGACAGATCAGTACCTGCAGGCATAACAATGGTAGCAATGTGGTTAACATTGTCATAGTAGGTACGGCCGATCTGGCCATCAATACGGACATTGTACCAGCCCTGTGCATCGTCAATGAGTCTTGCGTAATCAGAGCTTGTCCAGTATTCCTGGATGATGTCATGACGCAGCCAGAAGCCATTGTCCTGACCAGCCTTGATGGTGGCATCGGTCAGACCTGCAGCTGCAACGATAGCTGCTGCGTTGGCGTTGCTGGTAACGCTGTCGATAGAGGTGCTGCTGCTAACAGAGTTGCCAGTAGTATAGTTACGGGATCTCAGGTTAGAAGTGTAGTAGTTTCTCTTGAAGGTATTGTCGTGGATGTTGTTGAAGTACATCTGCATCCAGTAAGTACCCTTGCCACCGATAACGTTGTTGGTGACTTCGAAATATGCGGAACCCTCGTCCAGGTAGATACCGATTTCGCCGTTAGCGCCGCCATCGCCGAAGTTGTAGATGTAGTTGCCGGAAATTTCGGAGCCCTGAGAAATACCCAGAGTGTAGATAGCGCCGCCGTCGCGGTTGGTCTTACAAGTGTCATGCACCAGGTTGTTGGTGATCTTGTTGTTACCAACCTCGGTTACAGCTGCGGTATTATCAGCCTCTTCCTGATCCCAGCCCCAGCCCATGCTGATGCCGGTGTAGGGAGTGTAGGAAACTTCGTTATGGTCGATAACAGAACCGTAGGTGTATGCGGAGAAGATACCGACAGAGTCGAACATATCCAGACCGATACGGGTAACGAAGTTATTCTGAATGGTGGTGTTCTTGACCAGCATCCAGCTCTTGTAACCGTGGTGGGCAAGGACTTCACCGACGGTGATACCGTTGTGGGAAATGTCGCGGATCAAGCAGTTCTTGATGGTATTGCCATCGGAAATGCCGTCGCCGTCACTTCTGATACGAATACCAGCAGTGCCCATGTTAGAAATTTCACAGCCGTCGAAGGTGACGTTGGTACAGCCAAGCAGATCAATACCGCCGGGTACCTGAACGTAAGTATTTCTGTAGTAGTAGGCGTTTGCCTGCTGGTCCAGATACTCGTTCTCGCTGGGGAAGGTGAAGCTGGTGTGAGAGAAGGTGATGCCTTCGAAGGTGATATTGGAGGCATACTCCATATCAATGACCTTGTCGGTTACGGGCAGGCAAGCAGTCTTGCCTTCCATAGTGCCGTCAGCCTTGTAGTAGATCTTGCCTTCGTAGCGGTCGATGTACCACTCACCGGGAACATCGATGAACAGGTAGTCATTGGAGATCCAGGTGGGCATCAGAGCCTCATCCTTCTGGGTGCCCAGGCCGCCGTCCATGTAGATCTCGTTGCCAGCAGCGCCGGTGAAGTGCTGAATTCTGTGGTACCAGATGTACAGAGAATGCAGCTCTACGTGCTCGGGATGCTTCAGTGCAGAGAAAGCATACTTGGTATTGTTCACTCTGAAGCCGGCATTGGTAACGGGCTCAATGAAGCCGTCAATTGCCTGGTTAGCATTGGTGGAGCTGGGGTTGCTGGAAGCATCAGCGCTCGCAGCGTCATAGGTAACGCTACCGGCAGAACCGGTGCCCTGAGTAACAACATCAGTTGCAACAGGGTTAGTCTCGTCGTAGATGTTGTACAGGGAGAACTCGCTGATGTGCAGGAATGTGGTAACTCCGCCTACCCACTCTTCCTTGGGAATAATGGAGGCAGGAGTCAGGTTGGTACAAACCAGACGAACCTTATAGACATCTGTGGCGGGGAACTTGTACAGAGCCTTGTTGCTGGTCTTCCATTCGACCTCTTCGCCCTTGGCAACGGTTACCCAGTTGTCATCAGCGGAGGTGGAAATCTGAATTTCGAAGTCGTAAGGTGCGCACAAGCCATCTTCTCTGACTGCCAGTTCGACAGCGTTGATGCGAGCGGGCTTACCCTTCTTGGTAACGTTCAGCAGCAGTGCAGGCAGGTTGGAACCGCCCAGGTCGGGCATCCACTGATACTGCTGGCTGCTGTCAGATGCGTAGCTGTTGTAATTGCCGTCGAATGCATTGGCAACATTGCCCTGGTTGTGGGAAATGATGCTATCCATATCGTTGGCCTTGTAGTAGCCAAAGCCCAGAACGCTGGAAGCGGTCAGAGGAATCTCGTCGTAAACGACAGTCTCTGCGTCCAGGTTCTCCTCTTCCTCGAAGGAGATCTCGGTTACACTGTACAGAGTCAGCTCATCCAGGATGAAGCGAGTCTCGGTGTCAGCTTCGGTGGGAGCTGCGCCGGACATAGTAGCCAGGTTATAAGCCAGAACGCGAACTGCAGTTGCAGTTACAGCGTCGAATTCATATGTATTGGCATAGTCAGCTCTTGCGGACCAGCCGGGCTCGGAATCGTTAACGAGCTCGACCCACTCGGTGCCGTTGAAGGCCTCGATGGAGAAGCTCAGAGGACCGCCCCAAATGTCGTTGTCGGTCATCAGCTCCAGGCCGTTGAAAGTAACAGCGGATTCCAGCTGTACATAGAATGCAGGAACCTTAACGCCGCCGTTAGCTACCAGCTCGCTGTACTGGAACATACCGGACCAGCCACGGGAACCCTCAGTGCCTCTGATGATGCAGGCAGCCTCTTCGCCAGGTGTGGTTTCTGTCTCGGTTGCGTAAGCAACGGGGGTGCCGGTCATATTGTTGACATCGGCATAGTAGCCCAGGTAAGGTGTTGCCTTGCCCCAAGGAATCTTGTTGTAGGTCTTCTTGGTGACGATGTTAGGCTTATCGGTGGTAGCGTCAACACCCTCGATCTTGCCGGGAACGATCTCCAGTTCGTCCAGCTGCAGGCTGTGCTCACCGTCGCCGGTCAGCAGCATGGGCTGGATCTTAACATACTGAGCCTTGTAAGACTTGGGCAGGACCAGCAGCTGTGCGCCACCGGTGGGAGTGTCGATAGCAGGCAGCTCCAGAACGGTGGTGTAGGTAATACCGTCGGTGGAGACCTGAACACTGGCAGAGGTCATATAGCCGTTGACCTTGGTGCCGGTGTAGGTGGGGTACAGACGGACACCGCCGACATCCTGAACAGAGCCCAGGTTGACAACGATCTCGCCATTGTAGATAGCGGAAGTCTGGCTGCCGCTGTTGTAGCCGGTATCAAATGCGCCGTCCATCAGTGCACCTGCACCGGAAGTGGTAACAGTACCCTCCAGAGCAGCGGGTGCGTTTACCTTCAGCTCGGAAGCAGTAATGTTAGCAACGTTGATAACACGGATCTTGGTAGCAACAACAGGATTGATAGCAAAGGTATTGCTCTCTTCCCAGGTGTAACCATTTCTGGTATAGACGGTCTTCCAGTTGGTGCCGTCAGTAGTAGCCTGGATCTTGATGTTGTCAGCGGTGCCAACTGCAGCAGCATCAGCAGTAATGGTGATGCCGGCAACAGCGGTAGCAGTGCCGAGGTCAACAACATAAGGAGTGTTTGCAGCGAAGGTTACGCCGGTAGCAGTAGCCAGTGCGCTGTCCAGATCCACATGCTGTACAACACCCAGGTTGACAGCGCCTACCTTGCTGGTGAAGCCAACCTGAACTTCTGCGAAAGCAAGACGGTAGCTGGCGCCACCAGTCTGGGTGTTGCTGTCGGGGTTGCCCAGCTTGGTTGCGTTAATCTTAACGTAACGAGCAGCAGCGCTGCTGAAGACGAACTCTACGCCGCCCAGAGCATTGGGAGCAGTATAGCCAGTCTCGGTAACCTGAGTGGTCCAGGTGCGGCCATCAGCAGAGGTCTGAATGGTGAAGTCCTCAGGGAAGCCCATAGCCTTGCCGGTAGTGGCAGAGGTGGCAGCATCACCGTACAGCACAACGCTGGAAACCAGCTTGTCAGAACCCAGATCGATGGTCAGGTAATGATTGGAATCTGCATTGGTAACCGCAGCAGACTTGTAACCATTGGAGTCAATAACTGTCAGGTCAGTGGGAGTCAGCTCCATGGAAGCCACGGGCTGGGGCTTGCCATCGACGTAGAACTGACGGGTCAGCTCTGCGCCGGCAGGAATGTCTGTAACGTAAACATTGTTTGCGGGGTCATGCAAGGTCCAGCCGTCCAGAGCCTCACCGCCGGAAATCAGCGGGGTAGCGCCGGAAGCTGCGCGGTAGGTAATGGTGTGACCATTCTTACCGGAATCTTCAGAACCGAACACGATGGTCTCGGTGGCGTCATATGTACCATCCTTCAGGATGACAACGACATCACCGTCGGCACTCAGTGCTGCAGCCTTGGTCTTTGCAGTCTGAATGGTCTTCAGTGCGGTCTGTTCTGTGGTACCGTCATTGGCATCATTACCGTTAACGGGATCGACCCACAGATTAGCATCCGCATCAGCAGCTCTGGCAATGGTGACCGGCGGAATAACCGACAGGACCATGCACAAAACCAGAAGGAATGCTATGAGTCTGTTTTGCTTCTTCATTTGTTACCTCCTTAGTTTTCTCAAGACATACGCCTCGAGTATATTTTGGTACATAGTGAGTATAGCACAAAAGTACAATGGATTGCAACAGAAATTTTTATTATTTTCAATAGTTTCCGCCAACCCACAGCTATATATACATTTTTTGGGAAACAACGGTAAACATAACACTCCCTTTCTGTCAGAATCGCCTCTCCCTCCCCTTTGTTTGCTGGAGCCTATATATTTAATATTGTATCTTTGTGTAAAATACATTGAAATATGAAGATTTCTATGATATAGTATATTTGATTAGCTAGAATTTGACGGAAATATATATTCCGTTTTAAGAGGTATGCCTATGTATGCAAGATTTATAAAGCGACTGTTTGATATTGTTCTGTCCTTTTTTGCGCTGCTCCTTCTCTCCCCTATCTTTTTGATTCTGATCGCGATCGGCGTAATCGCTATGAAGGGCAATCCCTTCTTCACCCAACCCCGTCCGGGCAAAGATGAAAAGATTTTTCATCTGATCAAATTCCGGACCATGACTTGCGAGAAGGACGAAGACGGCAACCTGCTGCCTGACGACAAGCGACTGACAGGATACGGAAGGTTCCTGCGCAAAACAAGTCTGGATGAACTTCCGGAGCTGATCAATATTTTTCTGGGTCATATGTCTATCGTAGGTCCCCGGCCATTACTGGTGCAGTATCTGCCTCTGTATAACGAGCGGCAGCACCACCGCCACGATGTCCGCCCCGGACTTACAGGCCTTGCCCAGGCAAAGGGACGAAATGGCATTTCCTTTGAAGAAAGATTCGAATTGGATCTGGAATACATAGCAAATCTCTCCCTCAAAATGGACATATATGTCATTCTGCTTACGGTCAAAACCGTCCTTAAGCATGAAGGCATCACCTCCGAAACATCGGAAACAATGGAGTTCTTCACCGGAACGCCGGAAGATGAGGTTACCAAAGTATGACAAGCAATACGATCCGTATTTTATTTACCAGCGTCGGCAGACGCGTGGAATTGATGCAGGCATTTCGTGCCGCAGCAGATAAGCTTAACTGCAATCTGGAGATCTATGGCGCAGATATGACGGAAACCGCCCCTGCTCTGCAGTTTTGCGATCACACGGTGATCGTGCCCCGAATCCGGGACGACGCTTACATCCCTACCCTGTTGGAAAACTGCGAAAAATATAAGATCAACGCCCTGATCCCCACCATCGACACCGATCTGTTGCTCCTTGCCCAGAAAAAGGCCGAGTTTGAAAAGGTCGGCACCACCGTTGTGATCAGCGACGAAGATAAAATCAAGATCTGCCGGGACAAGCGACTGACCTCTGCCTACTTCGTTTCCGTAGGTCTTGCCGCCCCCCTGCCCGTGGACGACTACAAAGCCTATACCAGCGGTTTCCCTGCCTTTATCAAGCCCAAGGATGGCTCTTCCAGTGTATTTGCCTACAGAGTGGATTCCGAGGAAGAACTGGTAAGTATGGCAAAGCAAGTCCCGGACTATATTATTCAACCCTTTATCAGTGGTACGGAATATACCGTGGATATTTTCTGCGATCTTTCCGGTAACCCTGTGTACATCACCCCCCGGATCCGCCTTGCTGTTCGTGCAGGCGAAGTGCTGAAGACCGAAATCGTTCAGGACGAAACCATTATCGCAGAAATGAAGCAGCTGCTGGCCGACTACAAGCCTCGCGGCGCTATCACCGTTCAGCTGATCCGGCAGAACGAAACTGGTAAGGACTATTACATCGAGATCAACCCCCGTTTCGGCGGCGGTGCTCCCCTGACGATGAAAGCCGGCGCCGACTCGGCAAAGGCAATGCTGCGGCTGCTGGCCGGCGAGCAGCTCACCTATGTGCCCTTTGCGGCAGAAGACCACGCAGTCTACTGCAGATTTGATCAAAGTGTTAGGGTGAAGTAATTTGTTGGAAATTCAAAATCTCCGGGAAGCAGAAAGCTATCTTCTGCAAAAATCCGTTGTAATCTTTGATATGGACGATACTTTATATCCCGAAAAAGATTACGTCCGAAGCGGCTATGCGCAGATCGCACAGCATTTCCCGGAAGTCGACAATATGGCGCAGAAGCTGTGGGGCGCCTTTGAAAGTGGAAAACAGGCCATCAACTATGTCCTGGAGCAGGAAGGGCTGTTTTCTGATGAAGCTGTGAAGAAAGCATTAAGCATCTACCGAAACCAGAAGCCCATAATCTCCCTCTACCCCGAGGCAAAGGAATTGCTCTCGTCCCTGAAAAGCCACGGTGTGCGCCTTGGTATGATCACTGACGGCAGGCCGGAGGGTCAGCGGGCGAAAATCGCCGCACTGGACATCGAAAAGTGTTTCGAAAAGATCATCATCACCGACGAGCTGGGCGGTGTGGAGTTCCGAAAGCCCAATCCCGTGGCATTTGAGATGATGCGCACCTATTTCGGTGTATCCTGCAGCGAAATGGCATACATTGGCGACAACCCCAACAAGGATTTTATTGCTCCCAAAGCATTGGGAATGGACTATGTCGTATTCAACAACATTGACGGGCTGTATTCTCACAAGTAATGCCCCGTACCGAGGTGAACAAAGATTAACATCCTATTTTTGACGCTGCTGGATTTTGAAACCGTGGAAGAACGGAACATCTACACAGACCTTCTCCGGGAGTTCCGAAAAAACGGCCACCGGCTCTATGTGGTTTCCCCCGTGGAAAAGCGGAAGAACAAGCCCACTTATGTGATCGAAGAGGAAAATGTTACGATCCTCAAGCAGAAGATCGGCAACACCCAGAAAACCAACATCATCGAAAAAGGCATCTCCACGCTGATGATCGAGCCTCAGTTCATCTCAGGCATAAAGCACTATTTTGCAGATGTCAAGTTTGATCTGGTTTTGTATTCCACCCCTCCCATCACCTTTGCCAAGTTAATCGAATATGTAAAAAAGCGGGACGGCGCAAAAAGCTACCTCCTGCTGAAAGATATCTTCCCTCAAAACGCCGTTGATATCGGTATGATGGCCGCCACCGGTCCCAAGTCCGTGATCTACAAGCTTTTCCGGAAGAAAGAAGAAAGGCTGTATGCCCTTTCTGACCATATCGGCTGTATGAGTCAGGCGAATGTGGACTTCCTGCTGACCCATAATCCCCGGATCAATCCTGCAAAGGTGCATATCAATCCCAATTCCTTTGAGGTTGTTCCCCACGAAGAAGATTCCGGCAAAAAAGCCCAGATCTACGAAAAGTACAACATTCCCGCCGGCGCGACCACATTCATCTACGGCGGCAATCTGGGCAAGCCTCAGGATATCCCCTTTATCGTAAAATGTCTGCAGGCCAATGCCGGTTTGACCGACCGCTATTTCGTCATCTGCGGCACGGGTACGGAATGGCCAAAACTTCAAGAATATGTGGCCACAGAAAAACCCGGCAACGTACTTCTGCTGAACGGACTGCCCCGAACGGAGTATGAGGATTTTGTGAAAGCCTTTGATGTAGGTCTGATCTTCCTGGATCACCGCTTCACCATTCCCAACTTCCCTTCCCGCCTGCTTTCCTATATGCAGGCAAAAATGCCGATCCTGGCCTGTACTGATCCCAACACCGACATCGGCAAGGTGATCACGGAGGGTGAATTCGGCTGGTGGTGTGAAAGTAACGATGCACACGCCTTCACAAAAACCGTTGACGCCATCGTAACGGCAAATACCCGATCCTACGGCGACAGAGCATACGACTATCTGCAGGCCCACTATACTGCCCAGCAGAGCTATGAGATCATAAGCCAGAAAGTAATGTGAGGATTACCCTATGAAAGTATTGCAGATCAATTCCGTCTGCGGCATCCGCAGTACTGGAAGAATATGTACGGACATCGCAGAAATTTTGGAGCGGCACGGACACCAGTGTAAGATCGCCTATGGCCGTGAAACTGTCCCGGAAAAGCATCAAAAATATGCTGTCCGCATCGGTTCTAATCTCGGCATAAAGGTCGACGGATTGCTTACAAGACTATTTGATAATGCAGGCTTTCATTCTGTACCCGCAACGAAGAAATTCATTAAGTGGGTCAAAGAATATGACCCCGATATTATCCACCTGCACAACATCCACGGATATTATCTGAATCTGCCGCTGCTGTTTAAGTATTTGAAAGAATCAGGCAAGCCCGTAGTCTGGACGCTCCACGACTGCTGGCCTTTTACAGGGCACTGCACCTACTTTGACCTTGCCAACTGCGACAAGTGGAAGACCGGCTGCAAAAACTGTCCCCAGAAGAAGGAGTACCCCGCCAGCATTTTGCTGGACAATTCTGAAAATAATTACAAGCGCAAGAACGATCTGTTCAATTCCCTCGATAATCTGCAGTTCATTGCGATCTCCGACTGGATCGCCCAGCAAAAAGAACAGTCTTACCTGCAATCCAAACCCATCACAGTAATCCATAACGGCATTGACCTGACCCAGTTCACACCCACCCAAAGCAACTTCCGGAAAGACCACAGCATCGAAAACAAGCGGATGTATCTGGGCGTTTGCAGTTTCTGGGATCGCCGCAAAGGATTTGATACATTCCTGAAGCTTTCTGAAATGCTCCGTGATGATGAAGTGATCGTCCTGGTCGGTGTCAGTGAAGAGCAGCTGCAGGTCCTGCCGGGCAATATCATCGGCATCAAAAAGACAAACAGTGTTCAGCAATTGGCAGAAATCTATTCTGCCGCCGATGTGTTCCTAAATCCCACGATTGAGGAAGGCTTGGGCCTTGTAAATATTGAAGCCATCTCCTGCGGCACACCTGTAGTTACCTACAATTCCGGCGGCAGTCCGGAGTGCATATCGGAAAAGTGCGGCGTTGTGGTCCCGAAGGGTGATATCGATGCCCTTCTTGGAGAGGCAAGACGCATTTCCTTCCCTGCTGAGCAAGTGGTAAGTGAAGCCCAGCGGTTTGACAAAAACAAGAAATACGAAGAGTATCTTCAGCTTTATGAGAGGTGTTTAGAGTGATCAGTTTCAGTGGCATAGACTGCGGCGGAAAATCCACACAGATCGATAAGGTCGCCGAAGCATTCCGTCAAAACGGCAGACGGTATAAAATCGTCCATAGCCGCGTAGGCTACACCCCGGCACTAGAGTGGTTCAAGACCCTGATCCGCAAGGACAAGGGCTTCAGCGATGACCAAAAAGCTGAATACAGAGAAAGCATTAACAACAACTCCAAAAAGAGAAAGTTGCTCCTCTGGCTATCTATCTTTGATATGGCAATGTATTACGGCGTCTATTTCCGGCTGGTGGAGCTGTTCGGCACCACCATTCTGGCAGACCGCTATTACTGGGATTCCTACATCGATCTTCAGATGAAGTATCCTGATGTAAACTACAAAAAGTGGCTGGTATTCAAGCTTTGCAAGGCCATTTACAAAAAGCCGGAATACTCCATTATCTATGTGATCCCCGCCGAGGTTTCTATGTACCGCTCTACCCTCAAGGACGAGCCCTGGCCCGAGCCGGTGGAAGTGAGAGAACAGCGGATCGGCATCTATATGGACGAAATCGCCAATAACCGCTGGAAATATGTCATTGATGCCACCAAGAGTATCGACGAGGTTTTTGCCGAAACAATGGAGATAATTGCGAAATGAAAATTTCCTATATGTTAAAGCGCGAAGACTTTTATGCCATCAACGAAAGAACGTTGCAGGAATTCTTCGCTGAGACCGACGGGACAGAAAAGCTGTTTATCTACCCCCATCTCAATGCCATTGTACGGCGTTTCCCCTCCAAGGCGGTTAAGCAGTACATCTACACGGAGTACGCCGTCAACGGCTCTTTTCTCAAAAAGCTTTTGGTATGGCTGTACACCCGGTTTTGCCTGAACTCCTTTGGACTGATGGCAGACCGGAGCATTACCCTGCCTGCCAAGGTTGGAAACAGCGTGCTGATCTACCCCTGCAACCGGAAATTCCGCATTTTCGATTTCGCCAGGGAAACTGTTTCCGTCATCACCAAATGGGGCTTCCCCCAGAACAGCCTGCATAACGAGATCCGTTTCCGGACTCAGTGTCCTCCCGCGGATTTCATTCTGCCTATTGATAAGCATACGGATAACACATACACTGAGCGTATTATCGATGGCACACCTCTGGCTAGAATCCCGGATAATGAAGTGTTGAAAAATTCCGCACTGGCCCGCTGGAAAGACTATTCCGGCGAAAGCAGAAAGTCTGTTGCCGCTGCTGAATATGCGCACCAGCTGCGCCGGCGAATCGAAGCCTACAAAGAGAAAATCAAAACAGAAAAACCGGCGGCAAACCTTGCCTGCCTGAACACGGTTTGCGCCCATTATCTGAAAACCATTGAAAACGCAGAAGAGACTGTAGAGCTGATCCAGAGCCATGGCGATCTGCAGCCCGGTAACATCTGGGTGGAAAACAAGACCGGCAATATCTTCATCATCGATTGGGAATCCGTCGAAACCAGAAGTATCTGGTACGATACTGCTGTTTTGTACGATGGTATCCGCAATCCCGAGGGAATTGCCGCTGTTGCCGCCCGTGGCGGTTTGCAAAATGCGGTGGTAACCGTTGAAGAAATTATCTATCGCCTGAACGAGCTGTGCGAATTACCCTATGACTACGGCACAGAAGACTTTAATGCACTGATTACAGAATTGGGGAAATGCTGCAATGTTTGAAATTTTGAAAGATAAAAATGTCCGCCTGATGCTGAATCTCATCAAGCAGAACGGAAATTTTGACGCATACCGGGAGGAGCTCTCTGCAATCGATATGCAGCCGTTTTTCGATCTGTGCGTAGCGCACGAGACCGACGGCATTGTTGCCTCCGTCATCAAGAAGCACAACCTTTGTGATCTACCTGCCTACTGGGAGCTGAAATATGCCAAAGAGCAGCAGCGGCTTTCCTTCCTGAAGGATAAAGGCGCTGAGATCTGCAAGATTATGGACGAAAACGGCATCAAGATGGTCATCCTGAAAAACGGCGGCATTATGGCCGATATTATCGCCGATCCTGCCGCCTGCCCTATGGAAGACATCGACTCCTTTGTCCGCAAGTCCGATTTTAAAAAAGCCCACGAAATTCTAACCCAGAACGGCTTCGTTTTCAAGTTCCGCAGTGAATTTGAGTTTGAGCAACTGGAAAAGGCCTTCCGCGACGGTTCTACGGAATACTACATTCCGATGCCCGACGGCGAGAAGATGTGGTTTGAGCTGTCCTGGCGTGCTGTTGCCGGCAGATGGATCCGGCTGGACAAAGAGCCCGACACCGACTCCCTGATCGACCATTCCTATCAGGCTCCGGACTCCAAGGTAGGAATCCTGTCCCCGGAGGACAACCTGCTGCAGGTTTGTATCCATACAGCAAAACATTCTTATGTCCGTGCGCCCGGTCTGCGGCTGCATACCGATGTGGACCGCATCGTCTCCAACAAGGAGATCAACTGGGATCTGTTCCTCGCCAAGGTGGCAGATGCCCACGTCAAGACTGCTGTTTATTTCTCCCTGCTGATTCCCAG
This sequence comes from Faecousia sp., assembly GCA_045630825.1. Lineage (GTDB taxonomy): Bacteria > Bacillota > Clostridia > Oscillospirales > Oscillospiraceae > Faecousia. Next base: position 14,994 of record JAZQTN010000068.1, read on the forward strand.
CAAGCTTTTCGGCACAGCGATCCCCGCCCGAGTTCTGCGGAAGCTGAAGCCCAGAAAGGCAAAAGAACAGCGAATCGCTAAGCTGTTGGGCAAGGCCGGTCTGCTGTATCCCCACAAGCCGAAGTTCAATAAGATCTCGTTCCTGCGGTTCCAACTTTCCCTGTATGACTCTCTGGGAGATATGCTGACGGTTCTGTATCCCAAGAACAACGCACTGCACGAGATCTATGATTACAAATCCCCCCTGCTGACACCCTATTATATCTTCCTGAGAGGTCTGGATCTGATCGGCATCCGGAAGAAGAAGAAAAATTGATTTTAGGTGGTTGCGTTATGGAAAAGCTGAAGAAAGTCGTTCTCGTTCACCCCGATAAGCAACATTCGTTTAAGACAGCGGCTGCATTGCTGGATATGGGTGTGCTGGACAAGTACATAACGACGGTATATGACAAGCCCGGTTCCTTGACGCACCTCATAACAAAGCTCACCAAGGGCACTTTCAAGAAGAAGCTCCAGGCCCACCGTTCTGAGGACATTCCGGACGCAGAGGTGAAACTGTACACCCAGTTTTTAAGTCTGCTTCTACTGATTCTGGTGCGGCTTGACAAGAGTAAGCGCTTTTACAGCAAGGTAAAAGTGTTCCGGGATACCCGCTTCAATAAAAAAGTGGCAAAATACTGCAAAAAACACGGCATCACTACCGTTGTTTCTTTCGATGTTGTGTCCGCGCAGTTGTATGATGCTCTTGGTGATTACAAAATCACCAAGGTGCTGGATATGTCTGCTCCTCATTTCGACTATATGTGCAAGATTTTTGAAGGGGAAGTGGCAAAATATCCCGACTCGTCTGTAAAGGGCCTTTTGGACTCCCCTATGTTTCACTACTGGAGAAGCCAGAGCAAAAAGGAAATCGCCGTGGCAGATGCTTTCTTGGTAGCTTCGGATTTCACGAAGAAGTCCCTGGTAGATAGCGGTGCCGACGCAAGCAAGATCCACAAGTGCGTCTACGGTTTGAATCACGGCTTGTTCAATGCGGATGACCGGACAGAAAACACAACCGACACCCTGCGCTGCGTATATGTAGGCAGCATAACTGAGCAAAAGGGCTGTCGCTATCTGTTCGAGACCGCAAGGCGCATCAAAGCAGACGGCAAGTATCCCATTGAATTCACTGTTGTGGGCGGCTATGATCCGTCCAATCCGCTGATCGAATGTGCGAAAGACTACTGCCGTTTCACCGGCTATGTCCTCCCCGACCGGTTGAAGCAGATCCTGCTTGAATCCGATGTATTTATCTTCCCGTCCCTGGCAGACGGCTTCGGTTTCTCTGTGCTGGAGGCTATGGCCTGCGGTGTTGTGCCCATCTCCTCCCGGAATGCCGGTGTTTCCGATCTGGTGGAGGATGGCAAGAGCGGATTCGTCATTGATCCTATGGATGTGGATGCGATGCAGGCGCTCCTGGCAAAGCTGTATGACAATCGGGCTCTGCTGTCTCAAATGAGCCGGGCCGCCAGCGAAAGTACCAAGAATATCATCTGGGATAATTACTTTGCCGATATCTGCGCAGCTTTTTCCGGCGCAGAAAATTAACCAGAACCCACACGAAAGAGAGCATCACTTATGAAATGCGGAATTATCACCTTTCATAGAGCCATTAATTACGGCGGCGTACTGCAGGCATTGGCGCTGCAAACCGTCATTGAAGGACTGGATGTGGATGCAGAAGTTATTGATTACTATGCGCCCTCCATCGAGGATCTGTATCGCCCCAGTTTCAAGAACAGATTTAAGAAAAGCAACCTGAAGCGCTATGCTGCTGCCCTGCTGAAAAATGGCAACCTTGTATTTAACAACAAGGGTTTTGCCGATTTCCGGGCAAAGCACCTGAGGACCAGCAAAACCGCTTATTTTAATGCTGCACAACTGGCGCAGGCAAACTATGATGTATTTATCACCGGCAGCGACCAGGTATGGAGCCCCTCCTGTGCAAGCTTCGACGATAACTATTTTCTGAATTTCGTAAAGGACAGCAGCAAGAAGAACTCTTACGCCGCCAGCTTCGGTGTAAATGAGATCCCCGACGCTCTGGCGCCCCGATACCGGGACTTGCTGCGGGACTTTAACCATATTTCTGTCCGGGAAAGCGACGGCAGTACCATTGTCCGGAACCTGCTTAACAAGGATGTACCCGTGGTGCTGGACCCCACCCTGCTGCTGAACAAGGATCAGTGGTCTGCGTACCTCCCCGATACCCCCCCCGCAAACGAAAAATATATCCTTCTGTATATGATCGCCGAGGATGAGGAACTCATCAGCAAAGCGATTGCCCTTGCAAAGCAGAAGAATCTGAAGGTATACTACATCAACGACCGCCTCTACAAGGCAAAAGGCGTCAAGAACCTGCGTAAGGTCAATCCAGACCGGTGGCTGCAGTTGTTTATGAACGCAGAATATGTATTTACCAACTCCTTCCATGGTGTTGCCTTCAGCATCAACTTTGAAAGAAAATTCTTCGTTCAGAAGCTGAAATCCAACGTAAAAGTGAATTCCCGCATCAATAACATTTTGAAGGTTTTCGGTTTGGAAGCAAGGCAAGACTATGCTTCCGTAGAACAGGAAATTGACTATACCAACGTAAACCAAACACTTTCACAGGAACGAGAAAAATGTATTTTATTCCTGAAGCGCATTTTCTCCGGAGATAGATAATGATACTTTTGACCACCCTCGCACTAAATGCCTATATTGCCCTACTGTCGCTCCAAATCAACGGCATTATGTCTTCTGACTTTGTCAGAATTCTTATGTTTCTCTTTATGGCCGTAGAAGGTGGAATGATGATTCTTCTGCGGATCAAATCCAAATTCAGAGTAAAACACAGCAGGATTCATCTTCCGGGTGTAATCGCAGCTGCCATTGCCTTTATCGCCTATTTTCTCTGCTATTTGCCGGCAGCAAATTTGACCTTTTCCCGAATCATAGAATTCATTTTCTTCCCTTTCTGTCTGATCGTTACCTACATCAACTTCATCAACATTAAGGATGAAAAGACCTTTGACAAGATCATTGACATTCAGTTTTATTATCTGCTCGTTGTTGCCACTACATTTCTTCTGGCGCAGGTAATCCAGAAAGGCGAATACAACAACAATGTCAACACGGTTTATTATGTAGTTTTTCCGCTGCCTTTCATCCTGCAGCATAAAAACACCACCAAAAAGTGGATCGGTCTTGGCATCATCCTGCTTTGTCTGTTCCTTTCCCTGAAGCGCGCTCCGCTGATCGCCGTGGTTTTAGCCCTGGTATTTTACAGCAACGCAAGACAGCCGGTTTTGAAGATACTTGTCCGAGTCGGCTTTATTTTCCTGGCCGTTATTGCCATTGACGCACTGTTCTCTCATTACGGAGATGTTCATATGCTGGATCGCTTGCAGAATTTGTCTACAGATGGCGGTTCCGGCCGTGTGGAATTGGCAAAGCAGACGTTTGAGCTGCTGGCCGCATCCAATCTGGTAGAAACCCTGTTTGGACACATCGTCCCCACGGCGTCCGTTTTCCCGCGCGGTGCCCACAACGATTTCCTTGAAGTCCTTTTTCGTATGGGCATACTGGGTTTCCTGATTTTTATCGGATATTTTATTGGAATCATCGCCATTATCATAACCAGCAACAAAACGGGAGATTACGAAAACTCCAATTTCCTGAAAGCTGTGCTCATCCTGTTCGGTATTGTTTCTTTTTCCAGTCAGCTTATTTTCTTGCCCACATATGTAGGCTTGGTAGCTTTGTCTGTCAGTTTTGCCGCAGCGCGCAATCGGCTTCACCGCAGCCAGCGTGCCCTGCTTTGACAAAATAGAGTATTGTACTTTGAGGGAGATAGCCAATGATACTTTTGACGACTATAATATTAAATGCCTATGTTGCGTTGCTGTCGTTCCAGGTAAACGGCATTATGGCATCCGACGCCATACGAATCCCCATGCTTGCTTTTCTGGTCGCAGAATGCGTAATGGTGCTGCTTATGTACATGGGCCCCAAGAACGAACGCAATGCTATGCGTCTGCCGGGTGTTGTTGCCTGCGCAATTGCATTCTTTATCTATATGCTTTGCTATCTGGGTATGGTGCGTATCACCATTTCCAGATTCATCGAATTCGTGTTCTTCCCGCTTTGCCTGATCATCACATATATAAACTTTATCGCAATCAAAGATGAAAAAACATTTGACCAAATCGTCGACATTCAGTTTTATTATCTGCTCGTTGTGGCAGCGGCATTCCTTGTTGCTCAGGTGCTGCGCAGAGGTGAATATAACAAAAATGTTAACACGGTCTACTATGTCATTTTTACCCTGCCCTTTATTCTGCAGAACAAGAACAATACTAAAAAATGGATCGGTCTTGGCATCATCTTTGGCTGTCTGTTCCTTTCGTTGAAACGCACCCCGTTGTTGGCAGTAGGCCTGACGATGATCTTCTATTTCAACACAAGACAGACAATGAAGAAAACCCTGTCCAGAGCAATCCTTGTTGTGGTTGCTGTTCTGATTTGTGATGCCATCTTCTCCACTTTCTTTGATATTCATATGCTGGACCGTATGATGACCATAACAGAGGACGGTGGCTCCGGCCGTGTTCAGTTGGCTCAGCGTACCATCCAGTTGCTGAAGCGGTCCTCGTTTAAGCAACTTGTTTTCGGTCATAACCTGCGGGCAACCGCATCTGTCTTTATGTACGGTGCACACAACGATTTTCTGGAAGTTATCTATCGTGTAGGTTTTATCGGTTTTGCTCTGTTTATCGGCTATTTTGCTGGAATCTTTGCGCAGATCCGGCACTACAGTGCAATGGAAAACTACAAAATGGCAAATTTCCTGAAAGCAACCCTGATCCTGTTCGTTGTTGTTTCTTTCTCCAGCCAGTTGATATTCCTTCCCACATATATCGGTCTATCCGCTATGTCTATCAGCTTTGGTATTACTTATGGTGAGTTTATGCGCGACCAACCAAAGATCGAAGAAGGTGTGTAAATGTCCCGGTCAAAAATCGCATATAAAAATGTAAGCATCTCTATGATGGTGCAGGTCATTACACTGCTGCTGAACTTTGTCAGCCGCACCGTGTTTATCCGTTATTTGGGTAACGATTACCTGTCCTGCGAGGGACTGCTGACCAATGTTCTGACTCTGCTGTCTTTCTCCGAATTGGGCATCGGCAGTGCCATCATCCAAAGCCTGTACAAGCCCTGCGCAGAAAAAGATTATGAAAAGATCGGTCAGCTCCTGACCCTGTTTTCCAAGGCATATAAGATCATTGCGATCACAGTTTCGGCTCTTGGTCTGTGCATCTTCCCGTTGGTCAGCCACCTTCGCGGTGATTTGGCCATTCAAAACAACGAGTTCCTGATCATCTATTTCCTTTTCCTGGGCAACACCGTTGCCTCCTATATCTGCGGATACAAGCGGTCATTCCTGATCGCAGATCAGCGCAATTATGTTGTTTCCCTGATTCATCAGGGTGCCATCATTCTCAAAACCGTTTTGCAGACCCTCCTGCTGGTCCTGACCAAGAATTATTACCTGTATCTGGCCATTGCCATCGTCACCACCATTTTGAATAACGTGGTCTGCAACATCATTACAAACAAAAAGTATCCCCAGCTCCTGCAACACAAGAACAAAAAACTCCCCCGCGACGAGCAAAAAAGCATCTTCAAGAACATCTATTCCATTTTCCAATACAAGGTAGGTTCTGTTATCCTCAATGGCAGTGATAACATTATCATTTCCAGCGTTTTGAAAACCACACTGGTCGGCTTGGTTTCCAACTACAATATGATCATCCTTGCCCTACAGAGCATAATGAATCAGGCATTTGCCAGTATTCAGGCAACTGTGGGCAACCATGTTGTATCCGAAGGCAAGAAAAATCAATACGATATCTTCCAGACTTTGTGGCTGATCTCCTACTGGGTTGTTGGCTTTATCTCGGTAGAACTTCTGCTGTTGGTCTCGCCCTTCGTGGGAAATGTCTGGCTTTCTGAGGAATATCTTCTGTCCTTTGAAACGGTATTGATGTTGGTTTTGTCATTCTATGTACTGATGATCAACTCCATTCCGTCCACTTACCGGACCGCTCTGGGCTATTTCAACGAAGCAAAATGGAGTCCTCTGGCAGCTGCCGGTATCAATGTTATTTTATCTGTTGTCTTTGCAAAGTTCTGGGGTCTGGCTGGAATCTTCGCCGCCACGGTAATTTCCAGACTGACCACATTTACTGTCATCGACGCTTCCCTGGTGTTCAAAAAACACTTCGGTATGTCGCCTACCCCCTTCTTTATCAAAAGATGCCTCTGCTTCGCCGCTCTTGTCTGCATTTACATTGTTACGCACTTTGCGACTTCCTTTATCCCGGTAACAAATATTTGGACATTTGCAGCAAAAGCCATTATTTCCGCTATTTTCAGCAACATCCTTTTCATCTTGGTCCTGAGCAGAAGCAAATATTTCAAGAAGATTCTTTCGTATCCCAAAGTACTGTTGAAACGAGGTTAAGATATGAATTTGGTATCTATAATCATCCCCGTATACAACGCAGAAGAAACATTGGCCCAATGTCTGGACAGCTGCATCCACCAAACCTATCCCAACATCGAGGTCATTGCCGTTAATGACGGCAGCCGGGACAGCTCTCTGGAAATTGCCTATCAGTATCAGCAAAAGGATTCTCGCATCCGGGTCTTCACCCAGGAAAACAAGGGACAGTCCTTTGCCCGGAATGTCGGCCTTGCCAACTGCTCCGGCGACTATGTCCTCTTCCTGGACAGCGATGACTGGCTGGATGAGCATTGCGTCGAAATTGCCTACAGCAAAATGAACGCCGACCCTTCCGTAGACTTTGTTCTTTTCGGTTTCAATGTCCACCAGAACGGAAAACTGCTCCGCACCCCCAATCCGGGAGACTTTTTCTTCAAGCACGGTGATTCTTTTGAGAAATTTCTTCCCATCAAGAAGCTGATGGCATCTCCCTGCAATAAGTTTTTTAAGCGGACATACATAACCGAGAATTTCCCCAGCGACATTACCTATGCAGAAGATGTTATCTTCAACTATCTGAACTTTAAGCCCGGTACCAACATCACCTGCATCTGCAACTGTTTATATAACGTCCGGTTGAATACCACCTCCGGTGTAAACAACCGATATTTCCCCAAAAAGCTGGAGCACTGCATTTATGGCTGCACTGTCAATGAACAATCTCTCAAGGCATACTTTGGCGAGATCGATGTTTCCGAAATCCGGAAGGGCGCACTCAGCAGCATAATGGGTGTGGTTGTTACCATTGCTTCCGTTGCAGGCTTCAAAACCTTCTGCGAGGAGCTGGCCGGCGCATATGGGAAGGCACATTTCGTTGAAGTCATTCATACCAAGTGCAGCGCAAAAGTGTACTTAAAGGTGCTGGCGTTCCTTTTCCGGCACCGGATGAAGAGAATGGCCTATTGGTACTGCCTGTTTTTGGCCTATATGCGCAAAAGAATCAGCACAAGGAGATAACGCTATGACAAAGAATTTCAAAGATTTAATTGCATTGCTCTCCTATGCTGTTTCCGGCAAGGAGGTCCCGGACAGTGAAAGCATCTGTTTCCGGAAAATCTATTCCCTGGCAAAAGCCCAGCAGGTACAGACCATTATTTATCCCGCAATCAAGCAGCTGCGGGCAGAAGGAAAAATTACCATTGAGGACGGTTTGTTCCGCCGCTTTGAGAGCGAGTTTTTCAGAGGTGTTGCTTTTTCCGTCAAACGGAATCAGTATATGAGCCGACTCATTCAAAAACTGGATCAGCACGGTATACGAAGCTGCATTTTGAAAGGCATTACTTTATCTGAGCTCTACCCGATCCCGGACAGCCGGATTTCCAGCGATGTGGACCTGCTGCTCCCCGATCCGAAAGATCTGGACGCTGCCATTGCGTTTCTTGCCAAAGATGGCTTTATGATTGGCAAGATCATCAAAGGCTCTCACCAAATCGAATGTTCTCATCCCCAATACGGACTCATTGAGGTCCATACGGATATCTGTGATGAGACTGCAAGAGATGTCTGGTTTGAAAGCCAGATCACACCTTCTTGCGAATATATCAAGACGGCAGATAAATTTGGCGGTTTCTATTACACTTTGCCGGAAACGGACAGTGCCATTTTCGTTGCTTTCCATTTCCTGAAGCACTTTTTGTCCCACGGTTGCGGCATTCGCCAGTTGCTGGATATGCTGCTGTATCTGAAAATGCATCGCGATGGTATTGATTGGGATCGTTTCAATTCTCTGTTCTTCAATCTGAATTACCTGCAGTTTATTGAACAGTGTAAAGACATCGGCAACAAGTATTTTGATATGGACTTCGTTGTGCCCAGTTCCAATGACGAGCTGTGCCTGTCTATACTATCCGATATGGAGACCGGCGGTATTTTTGGCAACAACGAAGCCTACAGAATGACCTTCACTTATCATTACACTAAACTGCGCAGCTCCACACTATCCCACAACCATTCCAGAGCAAAGCACTTCTTCAAGAGAATGTTGCTCTTTGCCCGGGCTCGACGCTACAATATTTTCCTGATCATCAAGGATTATTTCAGCAAAAAGAAAGCCGAGGCTTCCTATTTGCCAGATATCAACAAGAGATTGACCCTGTTTAAGAACTTAGGTTTCTTTGAACAATAAAAAGATGCTCCCCAGTGGGGAGCATCTTTTTGCTTTTTCTGTGGACTGTGCAAAATGTCAAATAACAATAAAATATGCCGGATTGGCCCGCATTATTGAGAATTCGCCCGGAAAATAAAACTTTCCCCCACCCGCCCAAAACTGTTGACAGGCAAAGTGTCCGGCACGAAAAGACACTGCGTGTTTTTATGTTAAGCGTTTCGCTGTTATGGTAAATCAAACCTTTTCCCTTCTGACTGCTGCACTGTGAAAATCAGCATTTTCCCAAATTGCATTTTGCCCGGCAGGAGAATATAATGAACTTCCCAGCTACGAAAAAGAAAGAAAGGGTGTGAAGGTATGCAGACGGCTACATATATTTGGGCAAAGGTAATCGGCTTTCTGGAACAGCGGCTCAGTGCCGTTGCCGTCTCCGCAATGCTGGATGATGCTGAATTGATTGAGCTGAATGACAAGGCTCTGATTCTTTATTCGCCAACCGATTTTCGCCAGGAAGCCATTCGGCGCTCCTACAAGTCCCATATCGAAGAGATCCTGCGGGAGGAATTTGGCCTTGCGGTCTCCTTTGAGGTCTGGGGTGATGCGGAACTGAACGCATACAGACAGAAGGATCAAAATGCCTCCCCCTGGACATACAATCCCCACTTCAACTTCTCCACCTTTGTAGCAGGTACAGCCAATCAGATTCCGCTAAAGGCAGCTTTACAGGTTGCACAGCAGCCGGGAAATGTCATCTACAATCCCCTGTACTTGTATGGTCCCCCCGGTGTCGGCAAGACTCACCTTCTTTATTCCATCGCCAACGAAATCTCCCGTTTGCAACCGGATGCAAAAATCATTTGCGTAAAAGGCGATCAGTTTACAAATGAGCTGATTCAGTCCATTATTACTCACACCACCGCCCAGTTCAAAGAAAAATATCGCAGTGCCGACATTCTTCTTATGGATGACGTGGAGTTTATTGCCGGCAAGGATTCCACGCAGGAAGAATTCTTCCATACCTTTAATAACCTTTATGAACTGGGCAAGCAGATCGTCCTGACTTCTGACCGGATTCCCAGCGATATGCCGACCCTGGAGGATCGCTTGAAGGGTCGCTTTGGCGCAGGTGTTATGGTGAAGATTGATCCGCCGGACAAGCAGACACGAACCTTGATCATTCAGGCAAAGGCAGAAGCACTCAACCTCCAGCTGCGAAAAGATGTTGTGGATTTTCTGGCTGACAGGCTGTGCGATAATGTACGGCAAATTGAAGGCGGTCTACGAAAAATCCGTGCCTATAAGGATCTTTCCAATATGCCGCTGACAATGGAGAATATTGCGAAAACCATTGAAGATATTCAGGCAGCGGAAGATCGGGCAGCTGTAACACCGGATTTGATCGTGCGGTATGTCTGCCGCTATTACGGTGTTGAAGAAAGCCAGCTGAAAGGTCGCAACCGGAGCAGAAATGTTTCCGAGCCCAGACAGGTCGCTATATATCTGATCCGGCAGATGACGGCATTGAGTCTGGAAGATATCGGAAAGTATTTTGGTCGGGATCACAGCACCGTAAAATACGCGCTGACTGCCATTCAGGAAGCCATCTCCCTGTCTTGCAGCGATATGGGAAACAAACTGCAGGACATCGTACGCAATATCGAAATAAACACTTGAAAGCAGCGTTGTTTCCAATTGTTTGTTGACATTATTTCTCAAATTGTGCTACAATAACTATGCTCAAATAATATATTTTAGGGGGTTTTTTAGTGAAAACTTTTGTTATTATGCCCTATGGAGGCTCAGACCCGGATATGGCGCGTGAATTCAAGAGAGTCTTCCGCTATCTGATCCAGGACTCTATTGATAACTACGATTCCAAAGCCGAAATCATCCGTCAGGACTATTCCAACGAAGGCGGATACATCATCCGCAATGTCATCGATAACCTTGCAACAGCTGACCTTGTTGTGGCAGACCTGTCCTATAACAACTGGAACGTTGCCTATGAATTGGGTCTTCGCCACGCTATGTGCAAATACGGAACCGTCCTCATTTGCAATGACAAGACGGAGTTGCCTTATGACATCAAGCAGATGAATGTTATTATTTATCCTGCCGAGGATTGGATTGACACCGCGGAAGAAATTTCCGATCAGATTACCAGAGCAATTGACAGTGCTATGAAGAAGATCCGCGCAGACAGTCCTGTTTTCGATGTATTCCCCGGTCTTCCGGAGAATCTTCCTGCAGCGCTCTGCGATGACGATGACAAGGAGAAGGCCCGCATCGTTCTTTTGAATGAAGAGTTGAACAAGGCCAAAGCTGAGATCAGCCAGCTCCGCAGCCGTATCGAAGAGGCCGGCCTGGACTCCACCGAGGTTAAGCGTGCAAAGAACCTGCACGAGATTATGCAGAAGGCTGTTGCCAAGCGTATGTACATCAGCGACGAGGCTGTTTCCCAGCTGAGAAAGCTGGCAGACGACAAGGACTACGACGGATTTGCCGAATTTTTGGCCAAAGTCCTGCAGGACGGATATCTTGATGAAATCGATTGCAAGAAAGTATACGCAATCTGTAAGCGACTGGATATCCCCGCCATCACGAAGGCATATCTGGAAGCTGTTGTCGAGTTCTACCCGGACAGTGAGGAATTGCGTGCTTGGCTGGCTAATGCCTACAGTACCGATTATCACGATCGCGACAAGGCAATCTCCATCGTTAACGAAGCTTTGGGTGTTCGCCGTAGAGACGGAAACTACGAGATCATTAACAAGGTGCGTACACAGCGTTTGCTCGGTGCAATGTTTGATGTCTATCTGCATATGAAAAAGTACACAGATATCATCACAATCGGTAATCTGTTGCTTGAAAAGGGCAATGCTAAGCATCGCGGTATTATCTACAGAAACATCGGCCATGCCGCCATCTATCTGGAGGACTACGAAACCGCTCGCGAGGCAAGCGAAAATGCAGTGGCTGCTCAGGGGGACAGCTCAGCATCCTATTATCTGCGCTTTAAGTATTTTGATGCCATTGGCGATCATATAAAAGCGTATGAGTCTTTGGAAGTCTGCCTCCGTCTTGACCCCGATGATGCAGACTACTACTTCATGCTTGCAGCCGAAGCCTGTGATGAGCTGTACGCACGTCATCCCGAAACATTGGATATCTGCCACATTGAACCCAGTGAACGGGAAAAATGTGCTGCACCGTATATTCTGCATGCATTCTTCCGCGATCCGAAGGCTCTTCTGGAAAGAACCGTTGATTTCTGCAAGCGCAACAAGTTCAACGCTACACTGGAGCACCTTTCCAATCTGCTTAATGACAAGGAAACCAAGGACGAATTTTTTGAAGCTTATAATTTCAGTGCAGTTAACTACTGTTTCCGGACAGCCTGATCCGTTACCGGCAACTGCGTAAAATAAAAAGGCCACCCAAAATGGGTGGCCTTTCTTCGTTCCGCTTGGAACATTTGATAAAATCTTCCGAATTTTGTTTTTTTGTGATCTATCACGTATACTATATACTTTTTTCTCTTTTAAGCTTATCGATACGAGCTATCATTATCGATGCGTAATGGATTCCGTGGGCATATGCCCGTTTGAACAGTTCGTAGGCTTTATTAACATCCGGCTCACAACCGCGACCCAAGAACAGCAAGTTTGCCAAAAGGAATTCACCTTCCGCCACACCGTGTTCTGCCGCCATTTTTGCACACTCATAAGCTTGCTGATAGTTCTGTACTTCAGGTTGCTGGTATAGGGATGCCAGTTCCATCGCCGAGAATGAATGTCCCTGCGCTTTTGCTTTTTCCAGGTATTCCACAGCTTTCGGCAAATCCGTAGTAACGTGGCCCGACTTATACATAAAGCCCAGCACATATTGCGCATTCGCAAATCCGCCGTCTGCTGCGATCTTCATATATTTTTCTGCGCTGCGGAAATCCTTGCGGAATCTTCCTGTCGGACGGAAGCACAACATTCCATACTCGTAGGCGGCCATAATATGATTTTCATCAGCCGCATTCCGCAGATAGAATGCCGCCTGCATAAAATCTGGCTTCGGCGGGGTAGAAAGAACGCCATTGCGGTAAAGCATACCGATCTGATAATTTATGTCCGGGGTTAGATTTTCCAGAGAATCATAGACTGCCATAGCTTCGTCGTATTTTCCGTATTTAATATAGAAATTTGCAAGGCCAATGGCTCTCATACTATCGCCGGTATCAAATCCCTCTTTGAGAAAATCCAAGTATCTGTTAAAATCAAATTCACAGCCAATACCCTCTCTTAAATGGTACGCCTTTTGGGATTTGGCATATTCGCTGTAGGGAGCGGCACGCTCGATATATTCCATTGCCTTTTCATAGGATTGCGATTCCGTGGGAACAGTACCGTTATAGTACATACGGGCAAGAATGTTCTCTGCTTCATGGCAAAGCAGATGATTGGACTCCGATACTATGCGCAGCCAATAAACAGCCTGCTCATAGTCCCAATTTGATTGTCCCTGTGCGGAGGTTACACCGTAGTAGTGCATCATAGCAAGCTCATACATTGCTTCTATGTTGCCCGTTTTGGCTTGCTCCAACAACTGGCAGAAAATCTGATTCACGGGGTAATCCGGATTGCCGTTAAAAGCATCCTTATATCTATCCTGTCCATCCTGCTTGGAGTTAAGACCAACCAGTAGCGTTGTGAAGGGAGAATCCATATACTCATCAGGCAGCTTAATGGCATCCACATAAGGCAGAAAACTTAAGTTTTCAGGCATATCTTCGGGTCTTGACGGCATTACCGCTCCGTCTACCAAAACAGGAATAATATGCTTTCCGTTCTCTTTTGCTGTGAGGAGTTCTTCCCGGACCCAGTCAATATCATCATTGCGCTGCAGGCGCTCTACACAAGCGGGAGAAAGCACTAAAAGGAAGTCTTTACATTCCTTCACTGCATTCTTGAGTCGGTCAGGAAAGCAGTCGCTGTGCTGCTCGTTGGGATTAAAATAAACACTGTAGCCCAAACCCATCAGATCGCTTGCCAACCGGTGCGCAAACTGATTGCTGCAGCCATCGTTTCTATAGGAAATAAAAATATCTTTGGACAAAATTCACGCCCCCTTTATTTTATACAGTATACCATAGATACCGGACGCTTTCAACGAAAAACATTTTTGCTTTATGAATCAAAAAAGACAGCCAGCCGCAAGGCTGACTGTCTTTTATGGTTGCGGAGGCAGGACTCGAACCTACGACCTCCGGGTTATGAGCCCGACGAGCTTCCAACTGCTCTACTCCGCGATATCGGTGTACTCCTTAGAGTGCCTAAATATTGTAGCACGGCGAGGTGTGTTTGTCAACCCCTTTTTCCGGGTACGCTACGCCGCATATCTTTATTGTACCCGCTCTGCCGATTCCTATACCGGATTGAAAAACCGGCGCAAATATGATATCATCACTTTAGAAAACAAACTGGAGCTGATACTATGGTCAACGAACTGAAGAAAGTAGCTGCGCTTTTGTCCGCCGGCGACTATACCTGCGTTCTCTGCCGCGGCGACACCATCTTCACCGACAAACGTCGGGGCGTCCGCCCCCTGCTGGAGCTTCTGGAACGCGGTGTGGATCTTAAGGACTTCTTCGCCGCAGATAAAGTTGTTGGCAAGGGAGCTGCGTATCTTTATGTCCTGATGCGTGTGCAGGCGCTCCACGCCCGGGTTATCAGCACACCTGCCAAGGATGTGCTTTCCCGCTATGGCATTGCAACTACCTTTGATAGAGAAGTGCCCGCCATTGAAAACCGTACCCGGACGGGCTTATGCCCCATCGAAAGCTCTGTATGGGATATTCACGATCCTGACACTGCGTTGGAAGTTATCAAGCGCACGTTGGTCAATCTGTGAGAGGTGTTTTTATGCCGGTCAATTTGAAAACGGTGCAGGGCGAAGCCCTGATGCAGAACAACAACACCCCTTGGACCGTATACCCGCGTCCTCAAATGCGACGGGATTCTTACTGCAATTTGAACGGTCTTTGGGATTTTGCCGTAAACTCCCACGGGGGTTTTCCTGTGCAGTATGCGCAACAGATCCGTGTACCTTTCTGCCCGGAAAGTCAACTGTCCGGACTGCAAATTCACCCCGATGATGGCAACTTTCTCTGGTACCGCCGGTATTTTACTCTGCCGGAAGGTTTCAAAAAGAGCCGTATTCTGCTGCACATTGGTGCCGCAGACCAAACTGCACAGATTTATGTAAACCAAATGCTTCTAGCCGAGCACTCCGGCGGCTACGATTCTTTCTACGTGGACATCACCGAATCCCTGCAGGAAATCAACGAATTGCTGATCTGCTGCCGGGACGATCTGCGGGATAAAGCCCTGCCCTACGGCAAGCAGACGCTGAAGCGGGGCGGTATGTGGTATACACCGGTTTCCGGCATCTGGCAGACCGTCTGGCTGGAAAGCGTACCGGAAAGCTATATCGAAAAGCTCCACATTAAAAATCTAGGCACTGCCGTTCAAATTTCCATCGAGCCCAAGTTGGAGGGCAAGGTTATCGTGCCCAACCTTGGCGAGTTTGCGCTGGTAGACGGCGCTACAACAATCACACCGGAAGACCCCCATTTATGGTGTCCCGAGGACCCCTATCTGTATGATTTTTCTGTGGTAACGGCGCAGGACCAAGTGGATTCCTACTTTGCGCTCCGTTCCTTGGATATTCAAACAATTGACGGCTATCCCCGGCTATGCCTTAACGGCAAGCCTTACTTCTTCCACGGCCTGCTGGATCAGGGCTACTGGCCTGACGGTCTGTTTACGCCGGCAACGCCGGCGTGTTACACCGAGGACATCCTGGCGATGAAGCGACTGGGCTTCAACACCCTGCGCAAACACATCAAGCTGGAGCCGGAGGAATTTTACTACCAATGCGACAAGCTGGGCATGGTGGTATTTCAGGATATGGTCAATAACGGCAACTACAACTTCCTGCGGGACACCGCACTGCCCACCATCGGTCTGCAAAAATTGAATGACCGGCATTTGCATCGGGATCCACGCACTCGGGAGGCCTTTCTGCAGGGTATGGAAGCCACCGTTACGCAGCTGAAAAACCACCCCTGCATCTGTTACTGGACCATCTTCAACGAGGGCTGGGGGCAATTTGACAGCGACCGAGTTTGCCAGCATTTTAGGCATTTGGACAGCACCCGCTTCATCGACGCCACCTCCGGCTGGTTCCGCCGGCATAATACCGATGTGGACAGCCGCCATATATACTTCAAGCCTGTGAGGCTGACCGCCGGGGATAAGCCCCTGGTCCTGTCGGAATTTGGCGGCTACTCTTTTAAGCCCGTAGGCCACGTATTCAACACCGAAAAGACCTATGGCTACGGAAAATTTGCGAATCTGGTTGCTTTTGCCGATGCCGTTGAAAAACTGTATCTGGAACAGATCGTTCCGGCGTTCCATAAGGGTCTTTGCGCCGCCATATACACTCAGGTATCGGATGTAGAGGACGAAACCAACGGACTTCTGAGCTATGACCGCAAGGTATGCAAACTGGATACCGAAAGAATGTTAAAAATAGCAGAAAAGTTAAAATTTTAGTAAAAACCGGGGTAAACACCACGGTTTTTATTTTTCTGTCAATGCTTTTTTTAATTTTTGTAGCGCCCGTTTCTCCACCCGGGACACATAACTGCGGCTGATACCGGTTTTCTCCGCTACCTCCCGCTGCCGGCTGGGGCGGCAGCCATACATTCCGTAACGCATACAGATGACCTGGCGTTCCTGCTCTGTCAGGCAGGTTTTTACTGCTTCCCGGACTTGTGTCACCTGTTCTCGGGTGCTGATGGTTTCCAAAAGGTCAGCATCGTCGCTGATCACATCCATCAGCGACAGCGCCGCACCGTCTGTCCCGGTTTCTATATAGTCCGAAAGAGATACATCCTGGCTGGACTTCTTCTGACTGCGAAAGTGCATTAATATCTCGTTCTCTACGCAGCGGGCGGCATAGGTTGCCAACCGGGCGCCCTTTGTGGTATCAAATGTAGTAATACCCTTGATAAGCCCGATGGTACCGATGGAGATTAAGTCCTCCTGATCAGAGGTCTGAGCATAGTATTTCTTCACAATATGGGCCACCAGCCGCAGATTGCGTTCTATAAGCACATTTCTTGCCTCCATATCGCCCTGCGCGGAAAGCTGCAGAAAATTTCGTTCCTCCTGGGCGGTCAAAGGCTTGGGAAAGCTCCCGGTGGATAGCTGCAGAGAGTAGAGCAGGCTGCTGAGCATCAGCCATACGGCTGCGAGCATAGTTTTCACCCCCGCTCTACCCTATTCGCCACAGCCCGTCCCTATTCTTGCAAAAAACATGCCGTCCTCACGGACGGCATATACTATTTTTGAAACCCGTATGTTCCGGTCAACGGATCCTCAAAAAGCGGAATGTGCAGCGGTGCAAAGGTAAGCAGCGTAAATGCCGCAGCAATCAAAAGAATTAGCAAAAACGCCAGCCGCCCTCCGACCGGGCAGGAAAATCCCCGCTGGAACAGTTTACTTTCCAGCCAATATACCACTCCGGCAGCAAAAAAGAACAGCGTAATATTAAACCAATCTACCTTCATTCCCAGCGCGCCGGTATAGGTATAATACACCGCCACGATCAAGCCAAGGCCGATCAAGATCCCAATCAGCTTTACGCACCAGAAAGAATCCACCTCTTTGCCCCAGGCAAAATACTCCACTGCAGCAAAAATCAGCATTGGGTAAAACAGCAACTTCAAATGTTCCCAGATGGACTCGTTCACCGCAGAAAACAGCGCTACCACCACATTCTCCCCCGACCAATCGAAGAAAAAATGCAGCAGCGTCCCTGCCACCGCCGTAAAAACAAAACCCACCATCTGCCAAAGAGAAACCGTCTTTTTCATACTCTCGCACCTCGGTACAAGTATATGCGCTTTGGGACATAAAATGAGCCACAACCTCGATCTAGAAGTTGTGGCTCATATTTATCAAACCAGTGTGCAATCCCAGATGTCCACTTCGTTATCCTGGAAAACTTCCTTCAAACGCTTGTGAACGGTTTCTTTGGACACACCCTTCTTCAGGATCACCTGCAAGAATCCGCCGCCGCCTGCACCGCAGACCATTCTGCCGTCGATCAGGTCGGAAACGCTGTCAAAAATCTGGTCGATCAGCGTATTGGCGCTGCCCGCATCGATCTTCAGCGACAGCTCCCAATGCCGATTCATCAGTTTGGCAAAATCATCCACATGTCCCCGCTCCAGTTCGAAGCGCATAAGCGCCGCAAGGCGCTGGATCTCATCCAGAGCATACACAGATTCCGGCTCATTGCCCACATAGCGGCCAACCACATCCCGCAGGAGGTTTCTGGCCAAACGTCGCTGACCTGTATAGATCAGAACAAATCTCTCAGACAGCTCTTGACGGGTCTCGTCCGAAATGGCAACATATTGCACCTTGATCTGCTGATCAATGCCGGGCGCCGTGGTGATATATTTAATTCCGCCTGTCAGGCCGCCCACCTGATCCTGCCAGCCACCGCCGGTAGCCATAATCTGCTCCATACACAGCACATGGCGATACAGCGATTCTTCCGTATAGTCAATGCCCATAAACTCGAACACTGCCTTTACGCAAGCGCCGGAAAGGATACTGCTGGTGCCCAGGCCGCTGCCCTTGGGAACATTGGTAACCTCGGAATGCATACAGAAGCCACCGCCCAGGCGGTCCAGAATATGTGCCAGATTGCCGCCCTCCGTAGGAATAATGCCGCAGGCGATCAGCGCCGCCTTTTGCAATGCAAAGGGATCGTATGGATCGCCGGTCTTTTGCAGAGGAGCAATGGTATCAAACTCGCCGTGGACATCCATATCCCGGCTGTCAAAAACGATCTTCTTTTCCGGAATTTTTTCCAGTGTTACTTCCACGGGCATCTTTCCGTCCAAAAGGATTGCTGCATTCAGCACCGTTCCGCCGTTTTCAATGCAGTAAGGCGGTGTATCGCTCCAGCCGCCACCCCAATTGACCCGCAGGGGCAATCTGACCACGTGCTTGTCTTTTGCGATGGTGCAGCTATCATTATATTTTACATTGCCCAATGTATTTTCCGTAACCGTTCTTTGGATCACGCGGAAGAATTCACGAAGATACTTCGCACCCTCTGCGCCGCCCAAAGCCACGCCAATATAATAATGAAGGCGCATTGCCTCGGAAAAGTCCACCTGCTGCAGCCGTTTTTCCAGCCACTCGCACTGGATCTTGGTCAAGCTTGTGGCATTCAACGCACTCTTTGCCTCCCGGGCAGGTGCTTTCGCCTGGATCAGCTTGGCAAGCTTATCCATCCGCACCAATTCCTGCATCCGCTTATCCCAGGCAATCAGTGCGTGGGGATCGGCATCGTTAAAGCCGGAGCACAAAGACTTACGCATTGCCCGGCGCCAGGCGTTTACATCGCCCTGACCGCGGCTCATAGCGTAGATATTCAATGCAGCCGCCACAGCCTCCTGAATGCTATCGCATACAGGATACAGTTGCGCTGTCCACAAGGTACGGTCTTCGCCGTCCCAAAGTTCGGTTTCCGCAATGCTGTTGCGTGCAAGGAAGTCCTGCAATGTAGTGCCGAGGAAACTGCAGCTGCCTAACTTTCCCTTAGGATCGTCGGTAGGCGCGTAGATCCGCACTACAAACTTGCCGTCGCGCTGCTTCAGGCCATGCAGCACTGTATCCGAGGGAATGTGCTCATCGTGGATATCCACATAAGACAACAACACCCTGTCACCCACCACAGCAGTGCTGTGGACATAGCTGACCTCCAAATAGCAATCCTTGCCGATAGTGGCCTTATTGGAAAGCACGCTGCCATAGGCTGCGGTAGTGTTCTGGATACTGCTGCCCACCTGAGCATTCCAGCCCAGCAGTTCGTACTCCCGGATCTGGCTGCACATCAGCTTCATGATCTCCCGGGTGGTACCGAAGTGAATGAACTTTGCAGGCGCCAACCGCAGCAGCTTCATTCTGTAGGGGCGCAGGGCATTCCAAACGGCAATTCTTGCCTTCGTCAGTTCGGGGCAGAAACTACCCTCCGGCTTTTCTTTCTGGAACTGTTCCAGCGTGGAAGCCTGGGCCAGTGGGTACAGAAAATCGCCATAAAGCGACAGCCGCACCGTTTCGTTTACAAATTCAGAAAACTTCTCCTCAGAACAAACGCCGTTTTCCGATATCATGCCATACAGAGCCGCCATCATATCTGCAGAGAAGATAACAGCTCCGGTGTCAATGTCCACCTTGCCGTTTTCATTCACCGCACCCTGGCGGCGCAGGTCCTCCTCCGATTGCTTGTGGAGGAATTTGCTGACAGCACCGTCCTCACCACGGAGGAATACGCCGTGATTCTTACCGGTCTGCACATCTTCCTTAAAAGAAATCACAGCAGCGCCGTCTCCGGAATAGTTGATCTGCAGAGGATTAAACAGCAGAAGCACATCGCCGGACAGCAGGAGCATACCCTCCCGAACTCTGGAAGGAACAGATGCCATACTGATCAGGAATTCGTCGAACAGTGTGGATGTTCTGCCGTCAGTCAGCTCCCGGGGCACAGGGGAGAACAGCTTGCCCAGAGCAGAATACTGAGGGACCCGCTTGGAGTCGCCGCCACTGTGGATTACCAGAATCCGCAATCCTGCAAAATCCGACCGACCGGTATGTTGTGCAACATACCGCAGCACGCCCAGCGTTGCGCCGCCGGAGCCGACTCGCTTGCCGCCTTCATCGGGCACTACCGCAAAATGGGTGCGCTTAGGCAGAAAACCTGCTACCTTACGCTGCTCCAGCTGCGCACGGAATCCTGCCGCCTGGTGCTCGTTGGACGCTGTTAAAATCACATAGTCCCAGCAGGAGAAATGTTCACTTGTCAAAGAACGTTGGTAGTCATCCAAAGTATCCTGATAGGATTGGGACAAAAACAGGGACGTTTGTTCGCTCATATTTTCTCCTCACATAAACGCGTTTTCTCTCAGCTTAAGATCAGCTTCGCAACTTCCATTGCAGTACACTCAATAATGTACAGCGGGCTGTAGCCGTTGTTGCGGTAGTAGCGGTAACGCAGCTTGATCCGCTTCACACATTTTTTAATGCTCTTTTCATTGCTGACGCCGCCGGTCTTAAAGTTTGCCAGCACCACATTCCGGATAGCGATCTTCTTCCCCGCCCGGCGCATCCGCAGGATCAGGTCGAAATCGTCATAGATGGTCTCGTTGCGGTAAAGACCGACTTCGTCGTAGGCTTTCTTGGTAATAAATGTAGTAGGGTGATTCCAGTGCCGGCTGGAGGGGAACCGATCCAACCGGGATCTTTTCACCATAATGCTTCCGTTGGAGCGAATCAGGTTGATATCGCCGTAAAACACATCGAAGTGCTCTTCCTGATAGGCTTTCACAGCGGTCTCCACGGCAATGGGCTCATACCAGTCATCGGAGTTGATCATACCCACCAATTCGCCGGAGGCCATACGGATACCCTTGTTCATCGCATCGTAAATGCCGTTGTCCTTTTCGCTGACAATCCGGTAGGAATAACCCTTCTGACGGAAAGCCTCTTCATAGGACTTGGCGATTTCCACTGTGTTGTCTGTGGACAGACCGTCCACAATGGTATACTCAATATTGGGATAAGTCTGATTCAGCACAGATTCAATGGCCTTATGGACTGTCTGTGCACTGTTATAGCATACTGTAATAATACTGACCAGCATAGTAACCCTCCTGGCGAGTTATTGATTTCTGCGCAAAGCGCGGTTTCCCCTGATTTTAAGACAAAATCCAATTTTATTATACCGCATACCCTATGTAAAATCAACCCCAAACAAAAAGGCCTGCCACTTGCCGTGGCAGGCCCGTATTGCTTTGAATCATTTTTCTTAAACCATCAGGCTTTCTTCCCTGGCAATTTCCTCCAGGATCTTATCATACTGTACCCGGGTGATCTCGTACCAGTTATCCGCCTTGTCAACTTTTCCCAGATAAACCTCCCGGCCGTAAGCACTGCCATTGGTCAGAATATACCCCTCTGATGCAGTCAGTTTTGTAATCTTGATTGTACTTTCAGTCATACCAAAGACCATCCTTTCTCCGTTGCCACTACTTTCTCAACATCCGTCAGTTTGCTAAGATTCGTTTCGCCCAATGTCAGCACCCAAGATGTTCCGCTTGTATCTTCTGAATAATCAGTCAGCGCATTGATAATGCTCATAAGACTTTCGTGGGTCAGCTTTGTTGACGAGCTGAAATTCAACCCATTTCGGTTGATTTCACCCTCAATGGTAATGTTCTCCAGCATCGGCGTATTGTCGAATACAGAGGAAAATGTACCGCTTGTGGTTGCCAGCTTGATCTTGTCAATGGTAACTAGCTTTGTGCAGGAGGCAAAGCAATTGTTAAAAACAGACGCATTGGTTACATTGCTACAGTCAAGCACGCCAATATGCGTAATTTCGGAATTGTAAAAAACATACTGCATATTGTTGACCGCAGAAATATCTAAAATGACATTCTGCGCTTCCAACGCCGCCACCAAATCTGTAATTGCGCTTTTGCGGAAGCACATATACAGGCTGCCTGTCGGAACAATGTCATACTTTGGCTTGAATATGTAATCTGCCCAACCGCGTCCGGCAAAAGCACTCTCGTAATTCGTTCTCGCACCATCGTGCTGATACATATACCAAAAGTTGTCATAGTGCGCTTTCTTACCATCGGCAACGCCTTGTTCATATGTTTCGCCGCCACCGGTTGCGGTAATCACAATATCCCGGTCGCAATACTTGCCGGCAGTGGGCAGTTTCACAGTTTTTCCGCTTTCTACTTCAATGGAAAAGCCACTCATACTTCCTCAACCTCCCCGTTATAGATGGGCAAAGCCGCAATGGTCGCATCAATGATCCGCTGTTCGTCAGCGTCAGTTAAGAATGTATAGACTTTGTTGTTTGCCTTGTCGAACTGTTCGAGTTTGCCTTTCACAATGGAAAGCGTGTGATAAGTGGAATTCTTTCCGTCCTCAAGTTCGATACCTTGGCTTAAATCATAAGCGGAAACAGCGCCGATGTTCTGCCGCGCCTGCCTTTGCTGTTCTGGGGAAAAGCTCTGTTCCGTGCACAATACGGACAGGGCGAACGCCTCCACATTGCCGTTTTCATCCGGGGTGACACCGTTGACCGTAGTAACCACAGGAACATCTACCCACTCAAAGTAATTCCTGTTAAAAGACAATCTGAAAGTAGAGGGGTAGTAACCGGAAAACGCAAAGCTGTACTGATTATTTTCCGTATAACTTACCGGATGCAGTCCGTTGCCGATCTGGAACAAACTGCCCTCGAATTCCGGATGGCAAACGATCCAGGCGTGGTTTTCACCCGTCCCCAGTTCCGTAATGGTGCAATCTGCCTTGGTGATGGTGTAGTTCCTGCCAAAAACAGCCAGCTCCAGATTGAAGTCAAAATCATCAACACTGTTCAGCCAGCTTTTCTTTTTACCCGGCGCATAGATATACCAGCCGTTCTCCTCTGTAAAGTTCGACAATTTTACTACCGTAATATGCTCCTGAGCAGGAACCGGTCTGGTAGGCGCTTCCAGTGCGTGAATATTTGCCCGAGCCTGCGCCTTTTGTCGTTCCGTAAGAACCTGCGCCGAATACAGCTTGGGCATCACGATATTTCCGTTCTCGTCGGGCTTCTTTCCGTTAATGGTGATGACGGGCTTTGCCGCTACGGAATACGGGTCTGCTTTATAAAACTCCAGCCACACGGCTTTGCCCGTTTCACAGGCAAACGAGAGCGTATTGTTGAGAGCGCCGGTAAGTGGATCCATACCATTGCCGAGGGACAGAATCGTATCACAATTCGGGATCATATCGGTATTAAACCACCAGCGCTGGGCGCCGTTCCCGCCCAAATCGATGGCGATACAGTCTTTCTTGTAGAAGGAATAGGTCTCTCCGTCCAGTTCTACGCAGAATCGGAAATCAAAGTCTGCATAATCATTAAGCCAGGACAGCTTACCACCGTATGTATAGACCCCTTTCCCGTTCACATCCACGAATGCGTCTGCTTCCGCGCGGAAGATTTTGGTTTTGGAATACTCCGTCCGCAGAGGCTGTTCCAGCGCGCCGATATTCTCTCTTGCCTGCGCTTGCTGCGCCTCGGTCAAAGCCTGCTGGGTATACAGAACAGCATCGCCTTTCGCGCCCACCAGTGCAGCAGCATCCTGGGCTTCTACCTTGGTTACCCGTCCGTATGTATCCACGGCCTCTACTATAAGGATCTGGCCGGGTTTTGCCGTGGCAGGCCCCCGCAGGATACCGGTTACATAGCAGTAATCCTGGGATTCTGCACTCACTCCCCTGCTCTTGCCAAAGGGTGTCTTGACACAGATCTCCACAGCAAAGGTATGCAGAATTTTTTCCTCCAAATAGATCTCTGCACACAGCGCTACATTTCCTGCCGCTGTCAAAACCTGGGGTGCCACCAAAATCGTCAGCGCGTTGTCCGCAGCGAACCAGGCTGCCGTTCCGTCGGGCATCGTGTCGTACTCCCCTCTTGTTCCATCTGGTTTTTGATACCGGACCAGCACCGTTACATTATCCGGAACGGCCCAGGGACTCTGTCTGGAGTACAACAACATCTGGATACTCCGGGAACTCACATCTCCCACAGGCATTTCAAGCCGCTGTGTAACCTCCTCTTCCAAATTCATTTTCAGCTTATGCGTAATAATCAAAACAGCATCTCCTTTCGCATTTTCATCATATTGAAAGGCTTTTCCTTTCACCATTACGCACAAGCTGCCATTTGTTGCCCATTTTTGTGCAACATCGGTGCAATTTTCACCGTTTCTTTTCAAATGCCCGTCCAAAAACGCAAAAAACGGGGTTCAAGCGAACCCCGTTTTTACTTTATTCCTTTGGGCCGATTTGCAGTTCCTCAGCGTGCTGTTTCATTGCTTCAATGCAAATGGCAGCCACATCCCGGACCTCCATACCCATCATCTCGCAGCCCTTGCGGATCACTTCCCGGTCGCACTTGGCAGCGAACTTCTTATCCTTAAACTTCTTCATAAAACTGGACACTTCCATATCCGTAATGCCCAAGGGGCGCATACGGGCGGCAGCCTGAATGATACCTGTCAGTTCATCCACCGTGAAAAGGCTCTTCTCCAGATCGGTGATAGGCTCCACATCGTTCAGATGACCATAGCCGTGGGCGAGGATAGCCCTTACCTCCTCTGCCGTCAGGCCGGCATCCAGCAGCGGCTTTTCCGTGTGCTGCAGATGCTCCTCTGGATACTGCTCGTAGTCGTAATCGTGCAGATAACCGATAGCAGTCCAATGCTGCTCATCCGCACCGTAATGTCTTGCCAAACCACCCATGGCGATGGCAACATTTTTTGCATGGAGGAACAGATGCTCCTCCGTGGTGGTAGTTTTCAACAGTTCTTCTGCCCGGTTAAGTGTCAGCATAGGAAACACTCCTTTGTAAAATAGTAACCCCATTTTACGATATATTTCCCCTGCCGTCAACATTTTACTGCAGCTGATTGCTGTTGTTCAGCACCAGCGAGCTGTATAGAAACAGCACATCCTGCCCGTGGAAATCAATGAATCTGTCCAGCATCCCACTGGATAGATAGCGAATGTCCACCACCGTTACGGTCTTATATCCCCGGCTCAACAGCGGTACAAGGGACGAACCAAAGGAATCCCGGAATACGATCAGTTCCCGGTCCGCAGTTGCATTGGGATTATCAATGCGCAGCAGCGA
This sequence comes from Faecousia sp., assembly GCA_045630825.1. Classification (GTDB taxonomy): domain Bacteria; phylum Bacillota; class Clostridia; order Oscillospirales; family Oscillospiraceae; genus Faecousia. The sequence goes on from JAZQTN010000068.1 coordinate 40,532, forward strand.
CACTGACCCGGACAAAAACACCTCATAAAGGTCATCGCCGGTCAGTTTTGTCCAATCATAGATGCCTGCCGTCTTTCCGGTTTCATAGTTGTAGACTGTGCAAGCATCCAGCCAGCCGCCCTCCATCGTATAAAAGGTATCTGCCGTCATTGGAAGCGCTGCCTGTCCATAGTAAACGCCGTAAAACGGCTCTTCTTGCTTTTTCGCAACCAGCCCCTCCGGCCGGCTGGTTTCCATAACATCGCAAATTCTGTTTGCTACCGGGATCAGGTTTTCCTGCCTCCAGTGGGTATCTGTGCGGTAATAATCCATTCCGGAAAGCAAATCTTTTAGGTTTACATAACTTGAATATGCCATTCCATGCTCCACTTTCCGGAACAGTTTTTCGTAATCCATTACGGGATATCCCTTTTCCTGAGCCAGGTAATAACCCTTATCCGGCACCACGGCAGCATAAACCTTGCTTTCGCCCAGAAACCGATCGTACACCTTTTGGAACACCCCAATTGCATGCTCCAGAGATTGCTCATTCAGCGGGTATTCCAGCTTTGCAGCGCTGCCATCAGCGATATAGATTCCGTTGTTATCCAGCTGATTCAGCACATAGTACTGCGTAACAGCCTTCAAGCGCCGAAAGCTGTTTCGCAGCGGAAACTGATCCAAAGTATAGCTTTCAAAGTCCGGCATAAAGGAGCCGTCCAGAAATTTCTCCCAGGACATTTCAGGCAGTTTCGCCAACTCCCGCCGCTCTGTTACAGAAAAATCCGTATTGGGTCGCAGCCACGCCCAGGCGGTCAGTCCCAGCCACAGGGCCGCCACCAAGAGCATACCGATCCATTTATCAAAACGCTTTTTCATAGCAACTCCTAAAACCGAAAATAGAGGAACGGATTAAACGATCCATCCACCAAAAATGCGGTGCAGACCAGAAGCAGCAACGCTGCCAAAACCGGTCGCAAAACGGCAGAAGCAGAGGTCTTTCCCAACCGCACAGCAGCATTTCGCACAAATGGTGTTGCACCAATAATTCCTATCAAAAACAGCACCGCATAGCTGCGCAGACAGTACAGTGCCTCCACCGACATCAGCGGCACATTGCCAAAACCAAACATACCCGCAATATCCCGACCCGCTTGGGTCAGGGTGCTGGCATTAAAGATTACAAAACTGATGACCACCACCAGCAGCACATATCCCCGCCGCAGGAAATCAGGCAGCTTCTGCAAAAACGGTACCCACTTTTCGATCAGCAGCATAACCGCAAACAGCAATCCCCAGACCACAAAATTCCACGCCGCTCCGTGCCACAAACCGGTGAGCATCCACACCGCAAAAATATTGACCACCCAGCGGCCCTTTCCGACCCGGTTGCCTCCCAGCGGGATATACACATAGTCCCGAAACCAGCCGCCCAAGGTCATATGCCAACGCCGCCAGAATTCTGTAATGCTGCGGGAAGTGTAAGGATAGTCGAAATTCCGGGGAAAACGGAAGCCGAAAATTCTGCCAAGGCCAATGGCCATATCGCTGTAGCCGGAGAAATCAAAATAGATGTGCAGTGTAAAGGCGATGGCGTGCAGCCAGAAAAACAGGACGGAAAGATCCTGAGATGCCCGGAAAGTTTCTGTCAGCTGTCCGAAGGCATTGGCAATCAGCACTTTTTTCCCCAGGCCCACCAGGAACTGAAACAGTCCATCGGAAAAATTCTCCAGGCTTGTCCTTCTTTCCACCAGTTCCTTTTCCACATCCACATACCGGACAATAGGACCGGCGATCAGCTGAGGAAACAGAGCAACATAGGTGCCGAAATTCACGATATTCCGCTGGGCTCTGGTATGCCCCCGGTACACATCGATCACATAACTAATACACTGGAATGTGTAAAAGCTGATGCCGATGGGCAGCGCAAAACGCAACAGCGCAATGTCCATACCGGTGAGTCGATTCCAGTTTTCCAACGCAAAATCCGCATACTTAAATACCGCCAGCATCGCCACGCCGGTAAGTACCGCCGCGCTCAGCCACAGCTTTTTGCGTTTTTTGCTTCGCTCCACAGCCAGACCGTAGATGTAGAATAAAATAATGGCCGCCGCCATCAAAAATACATACCGCGGCTCACCCCAGGCATAAAACAGCAAGCTTGCCAGCAGCAAAAAAGTGTTTTTCAGTTTCCACGGGGTCAAAAAATACACAATGGCCACGGCCGGAAGAAAATAGAACAAAAACGGAATACCGGAAAACAGCATATTTCCCCCTCTTTCGTCAAAAAATAAAATTCAGGAGGGCATTGCCCTCCTGAACATATTGGGTATTGTCAGGCGGTAACAGCCTCGTCATAAACAATGGAAGTATTAGCATACACCTTGTTCAGTTTCTGCCGGAAGGTATCCATATTTTCCTTTGCAGCAAAGGCCATCAGAAGGTGTCCGTCCACTTCGGCTACCAGAAGGTGATCCGGTTGACCGCACAGCCACTGTGTCTTTTGAATATTGTCCCGCAAAGCCTTTGCTGCTTCCCGGATTTCTGTACCCTCTTTCAGCTTAAATGCTGCTGCGCTGAAGATATTGCTGTTCATCAGGTGCACCAAAGATGCACCGTTCTCCACATTTGCCAGCTGTGCCTCAGGCAGCAGATATTTGCTGGTGATCTCCTCGGTGTTGGTCAAATCCAGATCACCGGGACCATCAGACACAGAGTGCTCCACAGTACCGCCATAGCAGGCGAAGCGTTCCCCCTCACCGTATTCTTTCCAGATCCCGGAGAGGATCTGGGCAGAAGATGTGGTGGCAGTGCCCATTTGGACGGGCTCAGATTGGGTGGGCTCCGTGGTCTGCTCCGTAGGCTGTGTGGTTGTCATAGTGCTTTCCTGGGTCGGCACAGTGGAGGGCTGAGTATCACCGTTACCAGTGCCGGTACAACCAGCCATCAAGGAGAGCATCATAACCGACGCCAAAAGAATTGCTGTGATTTTTTTCATATTTTTCCTCCATGTATTATTGGATTCTGTGATAGGATATCCAAAATTACAGGTTTTTATTCCCAGCGCAATTCTTTTGTCCCAAGTTTATTCATCCAGCATAATCTGCAGGATCGTTTCATCGGTCTGCCGCATACCCTCCCGGGCAAGGCGGCCTACATTGTTTACAGTCTTGTCAACGCCCTTGGTAATGATGCCGTCGCCGCCATAGAATTGCTGGTTTTCCTGGTACATATCCCAACCCAGGATGCCGGCATCCACTGCCGCTGCGATCTTCGCTGCACAGGAGGGCTTTGCGCCGTCGCAAATCGTGCCGGACAAAATCGCAATAGCGTTGACCACGGTATGGGCCACCGCTTCAAACCCGCCGCCCTGTAAATAGGCAATACCTGCACCTGCACCGCAGCCGGCACTGATGGCACCGCAATAGGCGCTGAGCCGACCGATACCGGTCTTCTGATGAATGGTTACCAGATCGCTAAGGGTTACCGCCCGGAGCATTTCCTCCTCGGTTTTCTCCAGCGCCTCGGCATAAACTGCCACCGGAACGCTGGCGGTGATACCCTGGTTACCGCTGCCGGAAAGAATGATCACCGGCATTTCGCAGCCGCTCATCCGGGCATCACTGCCCGCCGCGGCGTACGCCGCAGCCCGCTTACTCAGCAGCTCACCCTGCCGCCGCAGCAGGACGCTGCCGATATTGGCGCCCCAGCGGTTCTCGACACCTTCCCGGGCGATGGCCATATTGCACTTGACCTGTCGGCCGACCAGTTCCCGGATATCTTCAACGGCTACACAATCCGCAAATTCCACGATTTTCTCAATACTCAGGCAGGACTTGTCCGTCAGGTGATCTTCCGAAGACTCCTGAATAGGAAGGGACTGTAGCACTTCGCCGTTTTTCTCTATGTAAGCAATATTGGTGTGGTGGTTAATGATACGCAGCCGCACCTTGTCCTCGCCCCGCCACAGCGTAAGATCAATATCAAACACCAGGCAGGAGTTGGCAGGTTTGATCTCCACCGGGGTGGTTTCCATATATGCTTTCAGCTGCTGCTTCTGCTCCTCGGTAACGCTGCTGATAACCTCCAGAACTTTGTCTGCATCACCGGCGACAATACCTGCGCAAACTGCGGCAATGATGCCGTGGAGTCCGCCGGTGTTGGGCACGATGACACTTTTTACATTCTTAATAATATTGCCGCTGACGTGAATCTCCACCCGTTCGGGCAGGCAGCCTAAGATCTGTCTTGCCTTTGCGCCGGCATAGGCCAGGGCGATAGGCTCTGTGCAGCCCATTGCCGGCTGCAGTTCCTCCGTCAGAATGTTAAGATACTGCTGATAGAGTGTGTCCCCTCTTTTCATCGTATCCCCTCCTGTCTTTTTCTGTGAACAGTATATCATCAATGATAAAAAAAGTAAATAAAAAGTACCTGCCGTCCAAAAGGACAGCAGGCACGGATAGTAACGCATCATTTCAGGATCTTGAAGTAATCCAGAACAGCCACAACGATGCCAATCAGAACATACAGGCCCACAACACCGCCGACCAGCCAACCAACGATAGGTCCAATGATCGGAATGATGCCAATAATCTTGCACACCAGACCGACAACCAGTTCGATCACCAGATAGACGACAATCTTAATAATCAGTGTCTTGACATCCTTTGTGTCGAAAGAAAACGGGAAAAATTTCTTGACCACATCCATAATAAGCGCTCCTTTTTATAATCTGGATATAAAAAGAATAGCACAATTTTGGAGAAAACGCAAGATTTTTCCGAAAAATATCAATTTTCCATTTGTTTGCCCAGGAATGCCGCTACGGTCTGGGCCAGCTTCTGATCCGGCTCGGTCAGGGGTGCATCTCCTTCATTCAGCAGCAGCATCACGCAGCCCATCAGATCGCCCTGGGACAGGATCGGAGCAGCAACGCCCAGTCGGTAGTCCGCACCCTCAGCGGCAGGAATGGCGGGAGCACCACTTTCGTAGCGATAATTGCGCCGCTGCTGCATCAGCTTCCCCAGTTCCCGGGAATTGGGCTTGTCCAAAAGCTCCCGCTTAGGTGCACCGGACAGAGCGATGATGGCGTCCCGATCCGCCACTGCGGCGATGCGGCCGGTGTTGGAGCCAATGGCATCACAAATCTGGGACGCAAAATCCTGCAGATCCCCCATCGGCGAATACTTGCGGAAGATCACCCCGCCGTCCTTCTCCGTGTAGATCTCCAGCGGATCTCCCTCCCGGATGCGGAGGGTGCGGCGGATTTCTTTGGGAATTACAATACGCCCGAGGTCATCCACCCGCCGGACGATACCAGTAGCTTTCATATATATCTATCTCCTTATTTTACAAATTACGATGCTATTATTTGTAAGAAAGATCAGATTATACTGCAATCTTTACATTTTACTTATCGGATGCTATACTTTAATAAAACACAGGATTGGAAGATATATCATGTATGATGTTTATATAAGTATGCGACACACGCCCTTATCAATGTATTATCTAGGTTGGATTGAAAAATTCTTAGGAACAGCCAATGTCAAACTATACGATGGTTTTGATCGACCACGGACAGGTTGTTTTCCTGATGAGCTTAGTAAAAAAATTCGTACCTGCCCAAACTTTATTGTAATTCTTACACCAGAGACCTTTGAGGCAGACGATGATGTGAATTGGATGGAGTACGAAATAGAAACAGCTATCAATAGCAACATAAATATCATACCTGTAGTGTCTTTTGATTTTGTATGGCCAGAAGAACTTTCTATTAGAGTTGCACCTCTTTTGAAATACTCTACTATAGTAATTAAGTCTGGTGGATACTACAGCCTGGCACCTAAAAATTTCCAGTTGTCGATCGATTCTATCATTAAACGATTGATTCCCACCAAAAGAGAGGAATCCGTATTTATAAGCTATAGCACCAAGGATGCGGAAATTGCAAATCAAGTAAGAAAGAGGTTAGAACAGGATCATATTACTTGCTGGATGGCACCCGAATCCATCCCTGCTGGCAGGAATTATGCAAGCGTCATTCCTGCTGCGATTGAGAAATGCGATATTTTTCTCTTGATTTTATCCAAAAACAGTCAGGAATCCAATTGGGTACCAATAGAACTTGATAAAGCCATTAATAGCAAACGGGCAATAATTCCGTTCCAAATTGATACTCACATCACGCAAACATTCAGCTTTTATTTAGCCAATCGCCAAAGAATTTTGGTCGATACAGACTTTGAGGATGCGTACTTTGAGTTAAGAGAAAGCATTTTTGATATACTTTCTGATGCTTGATGTAACAGCGAGGTGAAATTCACCTCGCTGTTATTCTTTGCGCAAGACTATGTATCGCCAAACAAAACCTGTCGATTGGTGTCAATGTTGTCAGCAAGAGGTCACCTTCACGGATTTTTAAAGTTCTTCTGATTTCTTTGTGAATCACGATTCTCCCCAAATCGTCCACTCTTCTGACTATTCCTGTTGCTTTCATATATCTTTCTCCTTTTACAGATATCTCGTAGGGGCGAACTGTGTTCGCCCGCCCTACAATAATTTTACAAATTACGATGCTATTATTTGTAAATGCCAGGAGAT
>JAZQTN010000069.1:0-12720 GCA_045630825.1 Faecousia sp.
CCAAGGCCAAAGCGCATTTGAATAATCTCCCGTTCCCGATCCGGCAATTCCCGTACCGCTTGCCGTAAGATGCACAAGTCCACCTCATCTTCCAGCGGGCGCATGATCATATCCTCATCGGTGCCCAAAATATCCGCCAATAGCAGCTCATTACCGTCATAATCCATGTTAATCGGTTCATCCAAAGATACTTCATTTTTAAGATTTGATATTTTCCTGATGTGCATCAAGATTTCGTTTTCAATGCAGCGAGAAGCATAGGTAGCCAGCTTGATGTTCTTATCCCGACGGTATGTGCCAATAGCTTTGATCAAACCGATTGTACCAATAGAAATAAGATCTTCAATATTCACGCCGGTATTTTCAAACCGCCTGGCAATATACACCACCAACCGCAGATTATGTTCGATAAGCCGCTGCTTTGCATTCTCATCCCCGTGCTCCAATGCTTCCAACGCATCGGTTTCTTCCTGCCCTTTCAGCGGTGCGGGAAGCACATCCGCACCGCCTATGTAGAAGATCTCCTCTTTGGGCAACAACCCCATCCGATTTAAGAATTCCCGAATTTTCCCCATTACAACAATCCTCCTGCCAAAGCTTGAAACTCCCCTGCTCCCAAAATCTGCGGCGCAAACGCCACAAGTTCACCAATTTTCCGATCCCCAATGTAAACCTGTTCCATTCGGACCGCCAGCATCATTCCGTTTGGATTCCCTACCGATCTGTATGGAATCAGCCGTAATCCCGGTATTTTACATTGCGTTATTGTTTCACTGGGCGAAAGCAGCTGTTCTCCTGTCAAGCCCAACATTTGCCTTGCAACATCTGCTCCCACCACCAGCACCGGTTGGCCCGTTATGGGATCTTTCAAAGTATTCCCTGTATCCAACAACGCTGTCAGTTCCCGTGTAATCCCCTGATATGTCAGCCGCACTGTAGCATATTCCTTCTCACCGGCGCCGCCCCGAAAGCCTATGATGCACAAAACGCACAACGCTGCCGCAGCAGCAATCAACGCTACAGCGCCACCATTCCCCAAGCCAACGGCAATACCGCCCAATGCCATACTCAGGAACACAAAAATCGCGCTTCTTCGCAAGATTGACCTGCCACACCCGAAAGCCACTACGCTCATCAGCGCCAAAATCACCAACCGCCAGAAAACATTCCCCAGAAACCGAAACTCCGGTAACAGGCACACTCCCGCGTACACCGCACCGATCACGGCACCAAGAGCTGCCCGTCCCAGTTTCACCGGATAGCCGCACAGCCGGTCCGTCGCAATAACCAGCAGCAGATCTACAAGGAAGTTCACCAGCATCACAACATCCAGGTACACGATCATTTTATCACCTCCGCTTGCCTTCAGTATAACGGCCGCAAGCAAAAAAGTTGGTCGCATCTTCACAGCCGCTAGCCGCCAAAAACAGATCGTCCCCGGCAGACAATGTACCGGGGACGAACTTAGATATAAAAAATCGGCAGCTGATTTTCTCAACTGCCGTTTGTTTCTGTCGATGTTTTATTTGCCGGGATAATGTCACGTATATTTTTTCCCACCTTGAATCTGGGCACCATGATCTCGTGTCCACAGCCTAAGCAGCGCAGGCGAAAATCCGCACCAATGCGCAAAACCCGCCACTGCTTTTCGCCGCAGGGATGGGCTTTTTTCATCACAAGGACGTCTCCCAGTTGCACATTCATAGTCATTTCCCTTTCACGGTTTCCCAGTACTGCTTTCCCGCCTGCTCCAGCTTGTTTTCGCCGTATTCATAGTATCTGGCATCAACAATATCATCAGGCAAATACTGCTGCTTCACCCAATGGCCGGGGTAATTGTGGGGATACAGATATCCCTGAGCCCGTTCCTGTGTATAGGTGTCGGCGTGAACATTCTGCAGCTGCCGGGGGAATCCCCGACCCTTGCCCGCTCTTACATCCGCCAGCGCAACATCCAGCGCAATATGACCGGAATTGGACTTTGGTGAGGTTGCCATCAGCACAGCCGCATCGCCTAGGGGTATCCGGGCCTCCGGCATACCCAGTTTCAGCGCCATATCAACACTGGCATTAACGATGGGTATGATCTGAGGAAACGCCAGACCCACATCTTCCGCAGCGATGACCATCAGCCGCCGACAGGCCGCCTGCATCTGTCCCGCCTCCAGAAGCCGGGCAAGATAATGGCACGCCGCATCCGGGTCAGAGCCGCGGATGGACTTTTGCATAGCCGACAGCAGATCGTAGAAATTATCACCATCCCGGTCTGCCCGCAGAGCACTTTTCTGTGCAACCGCCTTGGCATCGTCCAGCGTCAGTTTCAGCGTATCGCCCTCCGGCTGTCCTGCGGAGAACAGCACCTCTACCGCATTGATGGCCTTGCGAATATCGCCGCCGCAGGAACCCGCAATATACTCAAGCGCCCCTTCTTCCGGCTGTGCCTTCAGCGCTGTCCGTTCCTCCAAATAGGCAACTGCCCGATGAATGGCTTTCAGTGTTGCTTCCGCAGAAATCTGCTTGAATTCAAAGACAGTGGAACGGCTCAGAATTGCGTTAAACACATAGAAATAGGGATTCTCCGTAGTGGATGCGATCAAAGTGATCTTGCCGTTTTCAATATGCTCCAGCAGAGATTGCTGCTGCTTCTTATTAAAAGACTGAATCTCGTCCAAATACAGCAGAACGCCGTTAGGTGCCATCAGGGTATCCAGCTGTGCCACAATGTCCTTAATATCGGAGGTGGAGGCTGTAGTAGCGTTAAGCTTATAAAGCTTGCGCTTAGTCTGCTGGGCAATGATATTGGCCACAGTGGTCTTGCCCGTGCCGCTGGGACCGTAAAAGATCATATTGGGAATCTTGCCGGAGTCGATGAGCCGGCGCAAAATTGCGCCCTCGCCCAAAATGTGCTCCTGACCGCAAATATCGCCCAAAGTTGTCGGACGCAAAATATCCGCAAGCGGCTGATACATACAGCTACCTCCTTCCGTAATTCCTTAAAAAGTAGCGACTTCTTCCTGGGCAGGCTCTGCCTTTTCCACAGAAATCGCCGTTAGCACCGGGCCAAGCTCTCCTTGGTAAATGGGGTGCTTTTCTGCACTGATAGTGGCTTCCACCATAACCCAGGACCGGGATTCCAGTTTCGCAGCATCAGAATACTTACAGGGCACGCCGCAGAACTGGATGTCGTCAACACAGCAGGTCATCACAAACCGGCCGGGTGCGAACATTCCGTTCTTTTCTCTGCGCAGCATTGCCACCTGAGCTTTAAAACGGATCTGCTTGCCCTGATATTTCTGCGGTTCTTCCGTTACATCCCGATACCACAGCGCATAATCCTCGTCCTTAATCTGGATCACAGGAGCGTTGATATCAAAAGGCAGCGGATCTTCCAGATCGTCGAATTCCGTTGTTCCGTCGGTATAATCGTAGAGAATGTCGATGCGGCGATTGGCAGCTCTGGCGATCTTGTGGAAGGGCAATGTGTCCTGCCCTTTTTCCAGCCGATTAAAGACCACCATCTGGGCGCCCACCAGCTTGTCCATCACCAAATTGCGCATATTGGCATTGTAGGCAATGAATGTGGTGGAATCAACAAACATAACTTCCTGCGCCAGTACCCATTCCGTGGGGAATCGGGTATAAAGGTCGCCCACCAGCTGCATACCATTAAGCTCCAAAACCACGCGCTGCGCCTTGCATTTCTTCGCAAGCGCCTGCAGTTCCTTCGTGGTTACCGTTTCCTGATCCAGCGCCGCAAGGTGCACATTCTGATGCGGATAGGCAGAGAAATCATATTCCTCCTCGCCCTCTTCAAACACCAGCAGCAAGGTGCGCTCACCTGCATTGAAACGGGGATCTTCCAACGTTTCCTGAATAAATTTCGTTTTACCGGAGTCCAAAAATCCGGTAAAGGCATACACAGGGATCTGTTGCATAGCTTACACTCCAAACAAAGCGGCTACTGCCCGCTCATCCAGTTTCGAGCCGATTACACAGAGCTTACCGATAACGGCAGCGCTGCCGGTACGGACATCGTGTTCCTCGGGAACGTAGTCAAAGTGGATCCAGCTGCCGTCGGTAGCTGCAACAATACCCTTTGCCCGCAGGATCATACCGTACTTGCCGGAATCCAGTTCGGTCAGTGCTTTGTGGATATCTTCTGCGCTGTATTTCTTTGCAGTTTCAACACCCCAAGAGGTGAACACCTCATCGGCGTGGTGGTGATGATCGTGGTCGTGATGATGACCGCAGCCGCAATGATGCTCGTGCTCGTCTTCCTCGTGGTGGCGATGACCGCAGCCGCAGTGATGCTCGTGCTCTCCCTCATCGTGATGGTGATGACCGCAGCCGCAATGATGCTCGTGCTCCTCCTCGTGGTGGTGATGACCGCAGCCGCAGTGATGCTCGTGCTCTTCTTCCTCGTGATGATGGTGGTGGCCGCAGCAGCAATGGTGCTCATCGTGGTGCTCGTGCTCCAGCTTCTCCAGCTCTGCTGCGACAGTGGACTTGCCCTCCATCGCTTCCATCAGCTGTGCGCCGGTGAGCTGATGCCAAGGTGTGGTTACCAGTGCAGCAGAAGCATTATGCTCCCGAATCAGTGCCACTGACGCATCCAGCTTTTCCTGAGAAATTGCATCGGTACGGGACAGAATAATCGTGGAAGCCGTTTCGATCTGGTTGTTGTAGAACTCACCAAAGTTCTTCATATATACCTTGACCTTGCCGGCGTCAGCAACCGCCACAGTGTTGCCCAGAACTACATTGTCATTGGTTACCTTCTCCACAGCGGCGATAACATCGGACAGCTTGCCCACGCCGGAAGGCTCGATAACGATGCGGTCGGGGTTATATTCTGCGATGACCTGAGTCAGGGCCTTGCCGAAATCGCCCACCAGACTGCAGCAGATGCAACCGGAATTCATCTCGGTAATGTTGATGCCGGCATCCTGCAGAAATCCGCCATCGATGCCAATCTCGCCGAATTCATTTTCGATCAGCACCAGCTTTTCACCCGCATAGGCTTCCTGAATCATCTTTTTGATCAGCGTAGTCTTGCCTGCGCCAAGGAAACCGGAATAAATATCAATTTTCGTCATAAATATCGTCTCCTTTTGGTAAGGTTCTTTTCCGTATTGATCATTATAACACGCACAACCGCAAATTGCTATAATAAAAAGCAGGAATTCCCGAAAAAACGGAAATTCCTGCATTGCAAGAACAATTTTATGATGATTCGACAGTTTTCTCTTGATTGCGCATTTCCTGACCCATTATGCTATATCCGGGCATACAGCTTCCCCGCAGCGACACGCCCACAAAAACCGCCACATCGGCTCTCCCCCGATGTGGCGGTTTCTCTTATGACACCGGGATCAGCAGAATTTGTCCTGCATCCGGTTCTTCCTGAAGCTGATTTACCAGCATAATGGCATCCACAGTAGAGCCGCACTCCCGGGCAATATCCCAAAGCCGTTGCTGCCCTGCCTTTCGCAAGATCAGGGAAGGTCTGTTGGGATCTTTTTCGCATTTTTCTCCAAGGGTGATCTGGGTCAACATCGGAAGCCCCTGCTCGGCAAACACATCCGCAGCCACATCCCACTGGGCGGTCAGCATAACGCCTTGCTCATTGACATCCCCCATTGGCCAGCCGTTCATCTGGACATAGGCATCTACCTTATTCTTAGCATCAGAGGGAATCTGCCAGATTTCCTCGCCCCGGACTATTCCGCTCTGTAGACTCCCAGCATTGTCATAGTACAAGACCTGAAACTGCCCCGGTACAGCCAAAGCAGCCACATCCGCATTCTGTCGGTGCTGTGGATGATCTGCCATCCAGCACACATCCACAACCCGTTCCGCAGGAGCAGTAATCTGCTGCTGCGTGCGCATAGACTCTACCTTCCGGTCAAGGCGCAGCGGCATTTTGAGGTCCTGCATTTCTGACTTTACCTGTCGCACCGGACTGTAAGCATCCTCGGCGACCTCTACCATTTCCCGGTCATAGACCACATATTGGGCGCACATACCGCATTTAAGTCCCAATCTGCGCTGTTCGTCCGGAATCAGTTCCAGATTTATCAGCATCGGTACGATGGCAGCTGAGGAATTTGGGCCGTAATCCCGATCCAATTCTGCATATTGGGAGAAAGGCACTTCGCAGTCCCAGCTATGGATTGCGCCATCCGAGTCTGCATACAGCATATGCAAGTCGCTCTTCCCCCGAAACACCAATCGGCCTGCCATCACCTTCTGCTCCAAAATCTTCGGCAGCAGCGCATAGCGCAGAATCTTCCCCACCTCAGGATAAGTATCGGGCAACGCAAGTTCTTCGTCCACCTGGAACTGTTTTTCGCCCGCTTCTTTAGGCAGATCCATCGGGTAAGTTACCTTCAAAAGCTGCAGATCCTCCGGCACATTGTCCGGGACATAAACTTCAGGGTCGGTAGGCTCATAGGCCTGGCCCAACACGCTGACATTCGCCCGGACCAGCAACTTTCTTGCTGATGTACTGCGCGCATCAACAGAACGCAACAGCGGGCATATGCTGATAACGCAATCCCGATCTGTCTGAGGAAACTCCCAGCGCATCTGGAACGGGATCCAAGCTTCCATACTCATCGGCGCTGAGCCATCCTCCGGGGCGTACAGCACCCAGGCCATCACGCCGCCGGACACCGCCATTGCGCTGCCCCGCCACTCTTTGCTGCGGATCAAGATCTGCCCCCAACTGCCCAAAACACGGCCGATATCCGGCATAGATTCCGGAAGGCGCACCTCCTGGGTCTGCTCCTGGGTCTGTATCTGGCATACCGCCTTGCGCAGGCAAGGAACGGCAGTTTTACTGAATGTTAACTCCATTCGGATCACTCCTTATCCCACTTAGCTGTTACATTATATTCGCGTGGGGACAAGTTTATGCCCACTATTTTTTCCCGGTGCACCAAAATCCCAGCGACATTATCCCGACACCGATAAGAAAACTGAAAAATCCTGACTCCAACCAGGTTCCAATCAGCAGACCTACCCCAAATGTGATTAGGGCGCAACCGCAAAGATGATTCCGTCTGCACATAAAAACACCCCCTGCACAACTGTATGCGCAGGGAGTGTTGATTTGAACTAGAACTCGTCTATAGCTTCCTTGCAGGCCGTAAGCACCTCTTTCAAGATAGGGATACAGGTCCGGCGACCGGAGTCGCCCTCCTCCACCATCACTACGAAAGCCAGAGGGTATTCTTCATCTGTAGCAAATCCGCAGAACATTGCGTTGGGCTTGCGTCCGCCGCCCACTTCGGCAGTACCGGATTTGGCGCAGACTGACAGTCCTGCAAAGTTCTCGTCGCCGTAGTAGTCCGCCACATTGGCGCGCATCATTTCCTTCAATTTCAGCGCAGTGTCCACAGACATCAGTCTGCCGGTAGAAACGGACTTGGCAGCATAGGCTTTCCAACTGCCTCCGGAAATCTCGGACACGATATAGGGCTCTACACCCACGCCGCCGCCGGCAATCACGCCCATAAAGGTCAGATACCGGCAGGGATTGATCAGGTTTTTGTGCTGACCAATGGCACTCCAGGCAACCATCACCGGTGCCTCGCCGGCTGCCGTAATATTGCCCGCCACAGTGGTCATTCCGTCGAAAGACAGACTTTCCGTGATTTTGAATTGGTCCGCATAGCGCTGCAAAGTCTCGCCGCCCAGCTGGTCAGCGATCTGGGCAAAAGCGCAGTTGCAGGAATAGGTCAGCGCTTCCTGGAATGTTATTTTCCCGTGGGTGGACAAGCAAGTAACCTTGTCCCCCGCCAACTCGTTATAGATAGTTTCGCCGTTGCAGGTGAAAGTCTGCTGCTGGATGTCAGGAATGGTTTCCAGTGCCGCAGCAGCGGTAACGATCTTGAAGATCGAGCCTGGAATATAGGCTGTCTTCATAAAACGGTTGATATAAGCACCGTTCCACTGCCCCGTTGTATCGCCGGCGATATCCGGAAGATTGTCAGGATCAAAGGTAGGGGTAGAAATGGCGCAGAGAATCTCGCCATTCTTGTAATTATAGACAGCAATAGTGCCTTTCTTGTCGCCCATTGCCTCCAGCGCCGCCATTTGCAGCTTGGAGGACAAGGTCAGGGTAACCTCACCGCCGACACCACCGTAGTTATACACACCACTGACAATATTGAAGCCTGCGATCCGGTCAGCATAGTGAGAAAGGACGGGTGCGCTGATATTGCCCTCCCGGTCGCCCAGCCAATGGATCACTGCCTTGCGCAGGACCTCATTTTCCGTGTAAATGCGCTCATCTGTATTGTCCAGAAGCAAAATTCCGTCCCGGTCTGTAATCAATCCACAGCCAGCATTCTTGTTGTAGACGTGAGGAGAACCCGGGTGCATTACCCATTTTTCCGCCTGGATCACATATTCACCGACAAAGAAAAGGGTTCCCATTGCGAGAATCAGCACCAAAACCAACATAATTTTGGCTCGGCCAACAACTTTATTCATCGTCCGGCCTCCCCTCTTTGGACTGGCGCACAGCAAAGCTGGCGCTCTGCCGGGTATCCGAAGCCTTAACAAACGCCAGAAGCCCCCAGGCGCCCATCATACTGGATCCGCCGTTGGATACAAAGGGAAATGTAACGCCGGTCAGTGGAAGCATGTCTACCGTACCCAATGCGTTGAAGATAGCCTGCACCAGCAAAATGCCTGCAGCAGTGCAACCGCCGATGGCAAAGAAGCTGCTGCGTTGCACAGCCGCCGACCGTACGGCGAAAAGTCCCAGCGCAAGGATACAGCCAATGAGCATAAGGCAGACCAAAAGTCCCCATTCCTCTGCCAATGTGGCAATAACCACATCGGAATCGGCAGCAAATACATTTTTCATCCAACCCTTACCGGCGCCCATACCAAACAGTCCGCCGGAAGCAATGCACATCAGCGCCCGTGTTTGCTGATAGCCGGCACCCAGAGGGTCATCCCAAATATGCCGCCAGCTGCTGAAACGCCGCATGGCGTGGGGTGCGATCTTCAAAGCAATCACGCCGGCAAAACCCAGAGATGTGCATGCCAGCGCAATCGTTCCCACGCTGCCGGAGCGCATATAGGCGATCAGCAAAAACGCAATAAAGAAGATCAGCGCCGTTCCAAAGTCATTCATCACTGCAAGGCAGCCGCAAATAGCCAGCGTATAGCCGATAAACAAAATCAGGTTCCGGCGGTTAACAATCCGATCCATCGTAGATGCGCCCACGAAAACAAAGCACATTTTGCTCAGTTCCGAAGGCTGGAAGGACATTCCTCCGATAACCAGCCAGTTTTTGGCACCGTGGTATTCCTTACCGAACAGCAAAGTGATCAGTAAAAAGCCGATACCCGCCGCCGCAGCAATATAGCGGATTTTCTTCGCCCGCTCCAGATCCCGCAGCGACCAGCCCACTCCCAGAAACAGGCCCATGCCCATAATCATCGCAAGCAGCTGCTTCATCGACTCACCGGGCTTCACAGCCGCAATTGCCGCCATACCCATTGTGCACAGCAAAAACGCGATCGTTTCCACCTCGAAAGAGGGCTTGCGAATGGTAAAATAGAAGATCAGCAGCGCCCATTGACAGATGGTAATTCCGGCAAATCCCCAGAACACCGTCTGGGCGTGGACTTCACTTCCACCCACCAGGTAAGAGCAGCACATTAGAATCTGGATCAAAGTCAGCAGTAGCACATTGGCCAAACTGCTCAAAGGGTGTGCGCCCTTTGTACGAAGCTGCGCCAATTTGATTTCCTGCCGACGGGAAATAGGCAACAGCTTCATCTTCACGCCGCCGATATCGATGATATCCTCCGGCTCCAGAGCCGCAATATCTACTCTTTCGCCGTTGACGTATATTCCGCCCTTGGAGTTAGTATCGGCAATGGTCCAGCTGCCGTCATCATATCGGGTGAGAACTGCGTGATTGCGGGAAACGGCAGGAGCATCAATCACCACATCACTGCGCTTATTGCGGCCAATGACACTCTCCCAATGGGTAATGGGCAGCCGCCGCTCATCCGACAGTACCAGCCACGCCCAAATCTCCGGCTCACGGCGGAAGGTCAATAAAGGTTTAATGCAAAGGAACAGCAGCAGTCCCACCAGCAGCGGACAGCAATAGCGCAGAATCTGCTGAAATACGTTCACATAGGCAGCATCTGCCTGAGTAAATGCCTGTATCCAATTTTCCACGCTATCACCTCCGTATATATATTATTCTTCAAATTGCCGCAGTAATGTGATTTCCTTTTGGTAACCCGGCAATGCGTTGGGTGTTTCCAAAATCATAGGCAGGCCTTGCAGTGCCGGATGATTGATTATTTTTTGGAATGTATTCAGCCCCAAATAGCCCTCTCCGATACAGGCATGGCGATCCTTATGACTGCCCAAAGGATTTTTGGAGTCATTCAGGTGCAACGCCCGCAATCTGGAAAGGCCCACGATCCGCTCAAACTCCGCCAGAACACCGTCCAAGTCATTCACGATGTCATAGCCCCCGTCCCAGATGTGGCAGGTATCCAGACACACACCGACATTATCGCTACCTACGCAGTCGATAATCTGCCGCAACTGTGTAAAGTTGCCGCCGATCTCGCTTCCCTTTCCTGCCATTGCTTCCAGCAGGACGGTAACAGGATAATCCGGTGCAAGAGCCTTTTTCAGTGCATCGCTGATCTGCTCAATGCCAGTCTCTGCGCCTTGCCCCACGTGAGAACCGGGATGGAAATTGTAATAGTTGCCCGGCAGAAGCGCCATGCGCCGCAGATCATCCGCAAGTATCTGTGCCGCAAAAGCCCGAGCCTCCGGATCTGCGGTGCAAAGATTCATCGTATAGCTGCCGTGGGCAACCAAAGTGCCAAACGCCTGCTCCTGCATTGCCGCCATTGCTGCGGCACAGTCAGCAGGGTCTTCCTCTTTAGCCCGGGAACCTCTGGGATTTCTGGTAAAAAACGCAAAGGTATTCGCCCCAACGGAACAGGCTGTTTTCACTGCACTTAAGAATCCACCGGTGGTAGATAAATGGCATCCGATATAGCGCAAGGGAATCACTCCTTTTCCATAGGATAGCACAGCCTGGAGAAAAATGCAAATTTTGTTTGCCTTTGGCAATTAATGTGTTATAATGATTTTAACAAGTAAAAAGTCCTCACAGAATGTGAGGACTTTCTGTTCAGTTCAGGTGGACAGAATTCAGTAATTCCTGCCAAACAGCGGCAAGTTCCCCCGCCGTATCTGCCTGACTCATAACCGTAACGCAGTAATGATATTGCCCGTCATCCAGCACCACGGCTCTGCACACGGTGTCGCCGCTTTCGCCGGCAGCTGTCCAGACACATTCATACCGATCCACGCCGGAAACTGCTGTCTGCAACATCGTCAGTGCATTGGGAGCAAAGCCTGTCAGAGTCTGAATTGTAGCGTTCAGATCACCGGAGGACAATGTCTCCACTGTAACATCATACCCCTCGCACAGGTATAGATTTCCGCTGTTGCCGGCAATAGTCTGCGTATTTTCCGGCAAAGCAAGATCGATCTTCCGTGGTGCACTTTGCGTCTGGGGCGCATAGACATCATTCACCGTTTCAAAAGTACCCACCGCCTGGCAACCGGCGAGCAAGAGAACAAATATCAGCAAAAAACAAACTTTTTTCATACTTATTACCTCCGGAAAGGGACTTTTTATGAAGATTATTACACTCTACCTGGTACTAATAAATGCGCTTGGTTTCCTGCTTATGCTTGTGGATAAGTACAAGGCGCAAAATAATCTTTGGCGCATACCGGAGGCGGTGTTGCTGGGCGTTGCCGCTATCGGTGGAAGCTTCGGCAGCTATGCCGGAATGAAACTTTGCCGCCATAAAACAAGACACCCTAGGTTCTTCATCGGTTTGCCTGGGCTGATGGTAATACATATTTTGGCATTCCTTGATCTTATGGGGCTTGGTGTCTGGCGCCGTCTTTGATTTTTTGTTTAATTTTTCTCTATCTGCGTCATAAATATTGCAATAATGAATGATTTGTGGCATAATAATTTTGCGGCAAAACCGCAAATAACAAAGAACTTATTTTTCATATATCAGGAGGTTTCTCTATGTCTAAGTACGCAGGAACACAAACCGAGAAGAACCTGGAAGCTGCATTCGCCGGCGAATCCATGGCAAGAAACAAGTACACCTATTTTGCATCCGTGGCTAAGAAGGAAGGCTATGAGCAGATTTGCGCACTCTTCCAAAAAACCGCTGACAACGAAAAGGAACACGCAAAAATGTGGCTGAAGGAGCTTCAGGGCATTGGCGACACTGCTCAAAACCTGCTCCACGCCGCCGAGGGTGAAAACTACGAATGGACCGATATGTATGAAGGCTTTGCCAAGACCGCTGAAGCAGAAGGCTTCCACGATTTGGCTGCCAAGTTCCGCCTTGTTGCCGCTATTGAAAAGCATCACGAGGAGCGCTATCGTGCTCTTCTGAAAAATGTAGAAACCGCTCAGGTCTTTGAAAAGAGTGAGGTCAAGGTCTGGGAGTGCCGTAACTGCGGTCATCTGGTGGTTGGTACCAAGGCGCCTGAAGTCTGCCCCACCTGCGCACATCCCAAGAGCTATTTCGAGATTCACGCAGAAAACTACTAATTTTAACAGCAAAGTTGAGTGGCGGTAAAAGCCGACAAGTTTTTATTTTTTTTTTTATTTTTATTCTTTG
>JAZQTN010000070.1:0-28374 GCA_045630825.1 Faecousia sp.
CTCCACCTTTATGAACGGTGTGAAGAAGGCTGGCATCGAGCTGAACCGCAAGAGCCTGTCCGAGATGGCTATTCAGGACGCTACCGCTTTCGCCGCTCTGGTTGAGAAGGCTAAGGCTGCTCTGAACTAATTATCAAAAAGCCCTGCCCACCCGGCAGGGCTTTTTCATTGAAAGGAGCCCTCCACCTTGGAACTGACCTATATCGCCACCCGGGATGGACGGCTGTCCTCCATTCTCCGGGAGGAAATGAAGCTGTCTGCAGGTTTGATGAACCGACTGAAATGGAACGATCGCATTTTGGTCAACGGCCAGCCTCAGCATACTGATTATCCGGTTCAAACCGGCGACACTGTAACCGTCCTGATGGACGAGCCCACACCCCAATACCCAGCGGAAAATGGTAATTTGTCCGTAGTGTACGAAGATGACTATATTCTGGCAGTGGATAAGCCCGCCGGTATGCTGATCCACCCTTCCCGCAGCTGCGACAAGGGTACTTTGGCAAATTTCGTCATCGGCTATTACCAAAAAAACGGGCTGCCTTCTGCATTCCATCCCGTTACCCGGCTGGATCGGGATACCTTTGGCATCGTTTTGCTGGCCAAAAATTCTTACGCACACGCGCTTTTGCAAGGGACTTCCCTGCAAAAAACCTATCACGCTTTGGTCTTCGGTGCCCCCGAAATCGATTCCGGCATCATTGACGCACCGATCCGGCGGTTGCCACTCCCCAGCCTGCTGCGGCAGGTGCACCCTGAGGGAAAACCCAGCCGCACCCGATTTTCTGTGTTGGCGCGACACGCTAAGGTGTGTAAACTAGCCCTTTCTCCCATCACCGGACGCACCCATCAGCTGCGGGTGCACTGCGCATATATGGGTTTCCCCATTCTGGGCGATCCCCAGTACGGAACCGAAGCCGCAAATGCCTTTTCCGCTGACCTTGGGCTAAGCTACCAGCAGCTTTGCGCCAAACGGCTGGATTTTATCCACCCCATCACCGGGGAACATATGATTCTGGAAAGCAATATGGATGTGCCCCAGATTCTTAATTTCCTATAAACATTTGGAAATCCTATTGTAAACAACCATTTAATGGTATACTATTAAGGTGAAATTCTGGAGAGGAGGCGCGGCTATGAAAAAGATGCTGTTTGTTATGAATCCCTATGCAGGCACGCGAAAGGCCAACAAATATCTTACCGACATTCTGTCTATATTCAACCGCGCCGACTATGCGGTAACCGTTCATATGACCGCGGGCCACGGCGACTGCGAGCGCATCACGGCGCTTTTGGGTGCCGATTGTGATCTTGTTGTCTGTGCCGGCGGCGACGGCACCTTTAGCGAGGCAGTCAACGGTTTGATCAAAGCCGGGCTGGATATTCCCCTGGGCTATATCCCCTGCGGCTCTACCAACGATTTTGCCAACACGCTGCACCTTTCCAAGGATATTTTGCAGGCCGCCCGGGACATTGTTGAGGGGCAGCCGGTCTGCTATGATGTAGGACAGTTTGGGGAACGCTATTTCACCTATGTAGCGTCCTTTGGCGCATTTACCCGCACCTCCTACAATACGCCCCAGAACATCAAAAACGCTTTGGGCCACGCCGCCTATATTTTAGGCGGTATTCAGGAGCTCTCCCAGCTCCACAAAGAGCATATCCGCATCGAAACTGAAGATCAGATCATTGATGACGATTTTCTCTTTGGCGCCATTTGCAACTCCACCTCGGTGGGTGGAATCCTTTCGCTGGATCCCAAGCAGGTGGATATGGCAGACGGCAAATTCGAACTGCTGCTGGTGCGCTCGCCAAAAGACCTTTTGGAAATCCCCGAATGCATCAGCGCCGTCCAGAGCAAAAAATACAACTGCGCTATGGTAACCTTTTTGAGTACCTCCCGCCTGAAAATCATTTCCGATCCGGAAATGTCCTGGACACTGGACGGTGAGCGGGCCGACGGTGCACCGGAAATCACCATTACAAATCTTCAGCACGCCATCCGGCTAATCACAAGGAGTAACGATGCTCAACACAACGCTATGTTATATCACCCGGGGAGACCAGGTCTTGATGCTCCACCGGACGAAAAAGAAGAATGATATCAACCAGGACAAGTGGATCGGTATCGGCGGCAAATTCGAAGGTACCGAAGCGCCCGAAGAGTGCCTGCTGCGCGAAGCCAAAGAGGAAACCGGCCTGACACTCACCAACTGGCGCTGCCGGGGCGTAGTAACCTTTCTGACCACTGATCCCGGTCAGGGCGAGTATATGTACCTGTTCACTGCTGACGGCTTTACCGGTACACTGAAAGAGTGCGATGAGGGCGATCTGCAGTGGGTAAGCCGGGATTTCCTGAATCAGCTGCCCAAATGGGAGGGCGATCAGATCTTTCTTGACCTGTTATGGCAGGACGCGCCATTCTTCCTGCTCACCCTTCGCTATGACGGCGAACGGTTAGTGGAAGCCATACTAAACGGCGACAAAATCAAATAAACTAAGACAGCTGCTTATGCAGCGGGCTTTTCCATTTATTCTGTTAAAGGCTTGATCTTGCGGCTGTAGATCCGCAGGAAGAACAAAAGACTGATGGTCAAGCTGGCGACCTCCGCAATGGGGAATGCCCACCAGACATTGTTCACCTGACCGGTAAGGCTCAGCAGGTATGCCGCCGGCAGAAGTACCACCATCTGGCGGCACAGGGAAATAATGCTGGCGTAGGATCCGTTGCCCAGCGCCTGGAAACCGGCAGTCAGGGCGATGCCGATGGCTGCCATTGGGAATGCCCAGCTGATTTGCCGCAGGGCGCTGCGGCCGATATGCAGGAACTCATCCGACGGATTAAAAATACTCAGCAGCATATCCGGTGCAACCTGGAATATCAGCAAGCCCACGATCATAATTCCCATAGCAATGATACACGCCAGCTTCAGTGTGCCGGTGATACGCTCCGGCTTCCGGGCGCCATAGTTGTAGGCCACAATAGACACCGTGCCGTTATTCAGACCGAACAAGGGCATAAAGAAGAAGCTCTGCAGCTTGAAATAGATGCCGAACACGCCGGTGGCGGTTTCGCTGAAATCCTGGAGAATCTGATTCATAGAGAAATTCATCACAGAGCCGATGGCCACCATAATGATGGAGGGAACACCCACCGTCAGCACCACCCGCAGCACCCGTCCGCTGGGGATCAGATCCCGGAAGCTGAACTGTACCTCGGGGTTGCACTTGAAGTTAAAGATCACTGCCAGAACAGCTGCCACCCACTGACCGATCACCGTGGCAACTGCTGCACCGGCAATGCCCATAGGTGCAATGCCCAGCCACGGAGCGCCGAAAATAAACACCGGGTCGAGAATAATATTCAACACTGCGCCGGTGCCTTGTGTGATAAGGGTGTAGAAAGTCCGTCCGGTGGACTGCAGCAGCCGTTCGCACAGGATCTCCACAAAAATACCGGCGGAGAGTAAACAGCAAACGCTGGTATACACCGTGCCGCCGTTCACAGTTTCAGCAACCTCGGACTGCATTTCAAAATAAGGTCTTGCTCCAAAAAAGCCAAACAGCGCAAACAGTACCGTTGCCACTGCTACCAGGAAGAAACCGTTGCCCGCGGCAAGGCCGGCAGTCTTCTGGTCGCCCTCGCCCAGCGATTTGCTCAGCAAAGCGTTGACGCCAACACCAACACCGGTAGCAAACCCGATCATAATATTCTGTACCGGGAACGCCAGGGACAGCGCTGTAACAGCACTTTCCGAGATCCGGGACACATAGATGCTGTCCACCACATTATAAAGCGCCTGCACGATCATTGCGATGATCATCGGCAGCGACATATTAATGAGCAGCCGGCCAATCGGCATCACGCCCATTTTATTCTCTTTCAATTGTGTCTGTGTGCTCATAAAATACCCTCTCGTGTAACAATCAATAACGGAGTCATTATACAGCCAATCTTGTCGCTTTGCAAGGAAAATTCCCGGACGGGAGTCCGGGAACAATAATATGTAGCTCTCTTATATGCCAACAAAGATGTTGTCAGCCGCGGTTTCATTCCGCCAGAAAGAACCGGATGCGTTCTGCATAACGCCGGTTACGGGAATGGACAGCGCAAAAGATTCTTCTTCCAGAATGATCCGGCGAGCGCACTGGTAGTGGCTCTTATAGTAGGCGCTGTTCAGGTCGGAAATGGTGATGCCGTTGCTGGAACTGGCGTGGATGACCTGATCGTTTCCGATGTAGATACCTACATGAGAAGCAAAGCCGCCATTATCACCGGTGTAGGAGAAGATCACCAGATCTCCGCACTGCAGATCCTCCTTGGCAACGATGATGCCGGAATCCATCTGATCCCATACAGTACGCTCAATGGCAATACCCATCTTATCAAAAACATACTGGGTATAGCCGGAGCAGTCAAATCCCCAACGGCTGGTACCGCCGGAAACATAAGGTACTCCGAGGTAATCCTTTGCCACATCCGGAATATCGTGGCGAAGCTCCAGTGCCTGCTGCATCGTGTAGTAGGGCAGGTATCTGGTTTCCGCAGATTCCTTATCGCAGTTTACATAATATTCTCCGTCGTCATTCACGGAAACCTGGCTCTTGGCAATGTAGCCCTCCATATCAAAGCAATCGACCTTATAAAAATCGCCGCTGGAGCCCAGCACATTCAGCTTTGTTCCGTTCTTGAAGCAACCGATCTCCGTAGAGCTGTAGTAGGCTCTGCGGTGGACCTTACTGGCTCGATAACTCTTCTCCATTTCCTCCTGAGCAGGAATCAGATCGGTATTTACAAGGAGATCTTCCGTGGGCAATGCTTTTATCGGCTGCGCAAATACGGACAGCGCCACGACGCAGACCAACAGGTATGCCACATATCGAAAAAGGTGCTTGATTTTCATAATAACCGCTCCTTTCCTAAGACTCATTGGTAACAAATAGTTACAAACCGTTACAGATGATAGCATAAAGATTACAATTTGTCAACACTTGTAACCATTGTTTTTTATGTTTTTCTTCGGTTTTTCTTAGAAAAAGCGGTTAAATTTCTGATTTTTTCAAAAAAAAGCGACGAACGCTTCCATTGTAACAAATTCCGGACAGGCTTTCGCCCGTCCGGAATTTTAATGCTGCAACGGAATATCTTATATTAGATTTGGGGAAAATCCTCCGGTAGAGCCGTGATGAATGTACCCTGCCCCGGACGGAAGGTCGACAGCACCTGCACCGCCACACCGTACATCTGCGCCAGCTCCACACATCGGTCGTGGAGCACCTGCGCTCCCTGCCGCGCCATAGACAGCATATCGTCATAGTCAATCCAGTCCAATTTTACTGCGTCGGGGTATTTCCGGGGATCCCGGTCATACACGCCGTCCACATCGGTATAAATCTGGCACAGATCCGCCTTCAGAAAAGCCGCCAGCGCCACCGCTGTGGTATCCGAACCGCCTCTGCCCAATGTGGTTATATCCCCTTCGCCGTCCACGCCCTGAAAGCCAGCCACCACAACGATATTTCCCTTGTTAAGTTCCCGCTGAATCCGGTCGTTCCGCAAGCCAAGCACACGGGCGTCGCCATGTACACCGTCAGTCATCAGCCCAGCCTGCATACCCGACAGGCTTATCGCACTGTGCCCCATCTTTTGCAGCGCCATCGCCATCAGTGCCGCAGACATCTGTTCTCCCGCAGCCAAATAGGCGTCCATCTCCCGTTTAGGCGCGTGGGAGTGGATCTGCACCGCCTTTTGAATCATCTCATCGGTGGTGTCGCCTTGGGCGGAAACCACAGCAACCACCTGATGTCCCATCTGAAACAGGGCAGCAATCTTCCCCGCAGCATTTTGGATGCACCCAGCATCTGCCAGAGAAGAGCCTCCGAATTTCAGTACCATCCGCATTTTGCATCACCTCCGTCCCATTCTACGCCAAGAGCTGACATTTTGTGCAAAAAACCGCCCTGCAAAAAGCAGGGCGGCGGGGTATGCAACTTAACCTCCAAGGACTTCTGCCTTGATAACATGAGGGGCCTTCGTCAGATGGTGCAAAAGGTCCTCCAGAGAAATGGTCAATTCCGATGTGTCTGCAGAAATGGTAACCAACGCACAGCTGTTGGTAGGCAGAATGGAGTTGATCGTCTGGATATTGGTGCCGTAGCTTGCCAGCAGATTCAAAATTCCGGACAGAGCGCCGGGGGCGTCGTGGAGCATCAGCTGGAATGTAATGATCTGGGCTGTCATTCTGTTCTGGAAAGGCAGAAT
The DNA here is from genome assembly GCA_045630825.1 of Faecousia sp. Lineage (GTDB taxonomy): Bacteria > Bacillota > Clostridia > Oscillospirales > Oscillospiraceae > Faecousia. Next base: position 6,263 of record JAZQTN010000070.1, read on the forward strand.
GGCATCCCGGTACTTATAGAATGCGCTGCGGCTGATATCCGTCATTTTGGCGGCATCATTAACTGTTGTGGCTTCGCCGGTAGTCAGCAGGCGCTTTGCCTCCGCTACCTTTATAAACACTTCCGGCAGCGCGGAAGCTTCTACGATATAATATTTCGGTTTTGTATTCATACCGTTCCTCCAAAACTGCAGATTTCCAAAATATAACTTTCGGTAAATCCATTGTAGCACATTATTTCCAAAATGCAAGCCCCTCAACGCCAAATGTCCACGAAAGGAAGAAAATTATGGCTCAAACCCCTTTTCGCAAGCTTTTTTTCACTGCCGGTATCCTGCTTCTGGTCTGGCTGGGTATCCGATATCTGATGCCGGTACTGTTGCCCTTTGCCCTGGCGGTACTGCTGGCACTGATTGCCGAACCGCTGGTGGGCTTCTTTGAAAAGCGGGCAAAACTGCCCCGAGGGTTTGCCACCGGCATTGGAATGACTATGACCCTGGTGCTGTTCATTCTTGCCATTATGGTACTGGTTTCTCTGCTGTTGCGGGAGTTGGGAATGCTTGCCGGCGTAGTACCGGATCTGGAGGATACCGCAATGCAGGGGATGCAGTCGCTGCAGTTGTGGCTGACCGGTATCGCTGACCGCATTCCAAAGAATGTCCAGCCGCTGGTGCAGCGCAGTGTGGACGGTTTATTCTCCGACGGCACCGCCATCATCGACCAGATCAGCGCCAGGCTGTTGGGGCTGGCCTCGGCGATCCTCAGCCGTCTGCCGGACAGCGTGTTGGGCTTCGGAACCTGGTTGCTGGCCGGGTATATGATCTCCGCCAAACTGCCCAGGATCCGTCTCTGGCTTTCCGGCCATATGCCCCGGCGCTGGCGGGAAAACTATCTGCCTGCGCTGAAAAAACTGAAGCACGCAATTTTCGGCTGGCTGCTGGCGCAAGGCAAGCTGATGGGTATCACATTTCTGATCCTGACTGCCGGCTTTTTCATTCTGCAGATTCGCTACGCTCCACTGTGGGCAGCGCTGATCAGTCTGGTGGATGCCCTGCCGGTACTGGGCACAGGTATGGTGCTGGTGCCCTGGAGTCTGGTCAGCTTTATTCAAGGCGACAGTATTCGCGCCATCGGACTTCTGGGCACCTACGCAGCAGCGACTCTGATCCGTCAGGTCCTTGAGCCCCGGTTTGTAGGCAAGCAGCTGGGACTGGACCCTTTGGTAACCCTGTTCTCAATGTATGCCGGTTACCGGCTGTTTGGGCTGGGTGGAATGATCCTTTCTCCCCTTTTTGCCGTTACGGTTACCCAGCTTTTTCTCACTCCCGCCCAAGAAAAATAACCTTCTCCTCTGTTGCCGCTCCGTTCAAACTGAAAAAACGCAAAAAGCCCCGGAAAATAAGGGTTTTTTCAAGAATTTTTCCATTCTTCCTATTGTGCATCCGACTTATTTTTGCTATAATATTTAGAAAAAAGATATAATGGATGTGTATTGTTTTGAAATATGGTATTTGGAATGTTCGCCAGCCCCAGACGGGGGCGGTGAATGCGTTGGTCGGTGCCGGTTACAGTCCTTTAAGTGCGATGATCCTTTCTGCCCGCGGTATGGCAAATGTTAATGATGCTGCTGCCTATCTCCGCTGTGATGTACCTTTGACAGACCCCTTTTTGATGCGGGATATGGACCTCGCCGCCGGCCGGGTAAAGCTTGCTATGACCCGTGGCGAAAAGATCGCTGTGTTCGGCGACTATGATGTGGACGGAATCACTTCCACCTGCCTGCTCACTGCCTTTTTGCGCAGCCGCGGTGCAGATGTGGTCAGCTATATCCCCGGGCGGCTGGAGGAAGGCTACGGCCTGAATCCCATCGCCATCCGTCAGCTCCACGCCGAGGGCGTGCAGTTGATCATCACTGTGGACTGCGGCATTACCGCCGTGGCAGAAGCACAGCTATGCAAAGAACTGGGTATTGACCTGGTGATCACCGATCACCACGAGTGCAAGGATATCCTGCCGGAGGCTGTTGCCGTGGTTGACCCCCACAGACCTGACTGCGGTTATCCCCATATGACCCTTTGCGGCGTAGGCATAGCTTTCAAGCTGGCCGCAGCCTTGTGCGGCTCTCAGGAAGAAGTCCTTGCCAATTATGCAGATATGGTCTGCCTGGGCACTGTGGCAGATGTTATGCCCCTGCAGGGAGAAAACCGGGTGTTTGTCTCCCGGGGCCTGGAACTCTTGAAACATTGTCCCAGACCCGGTATCGCCGCCCTGATGAAGGAGGCCGGCTGCACTCAGGATAATATCAGTGCCTCCGCCATTGGCTTTATGCTAGCGCCCCGGATCAACGCTGCCGGCCGTATGGGCCAGATTGAACTGGCTGTAGAACTGTTTCTTACCGATGACCCCCAGCGGGCTGAGCTTTTGGCGCAGCAGCTGTGCGAGTTAAACCGTCAGCGGCAGGCTGTAGAATCTGAGATCTACGCCCAGGCTGTATGTATGCTTCCTGCGGGCAAGACTCCCGAGGCCATCGTCCTGGCTGACGAGACCTGGCATCAGGGCGTTGTGGGCATTGTAGCCAACCGTCTGGCAGAAGAATATTGCTGTCCCGTCTTCCTGATCTGTCTGGACGGCGAAAGCGGCAAGGCCAGTTCCCGCAGCTTTGGCGGATTTAACCTTTTCGCTTCCCTGACCGCATCTGCTGATCTGCTGGAAAGCTACGGCGGACACGAGTTGGCTGCCGGTTTCACCATCAAGCGGAATATGATCCCCGCGTTCCGGGAAAAGATCTGTGCTCTGGCGGCAGAATACTACGCCGGCCAGGTCGCCCGCACCCAGATTGACATTGACTGCGCCATTACGCCGGAAATTCTCAGCGTGCGCAGTATTGAATCCTTAAACTGCCTGGAGCCCTGTGGCAGCGGCTGTCCCAAGCCGGTACTGATGCTGGAGCGGCTCACCGTGGACCGGATCAATCTGGTAGGCAACGGCCGCCATATGCGGCTGCGTCTGAAGCACGGCAATCAGTATTTGGGCGCCATCTGCTTCTCTGCCACACCCCAGACTGCTTCTATCGAACCTGGCGATGTGGTTGATGTGGCTTTCAACCCTCAAGTCAACGAATATCGGGACGAGCGTACCGTTCAATTGAATGTGCTGGACATCCGTCCCAGCTGCGCAGCGCCCTGTTCACCGGAATCCGAAGGCTATGTCCAGCTTTGTGCTGACAAACTCACTTCCCAAGTGGCGGAACGGCTTCTGCCGAACCGCACCCTTCTGGGTACCGTATGGAAATATCTTGCCAATGTGGGCTCCCCCATCGAGGAATATCCGATGTGTCTGTGCCGCAAGATCGTCCGTTGGTCCGGCCAACCTTTGAGTCTGGAGCAGCTGCTGACCTGTCTGGACATTTTCCGGGAGGTAGGTCTGCTGCAGGCCCACCGGCAGCACAAAAACATTACCATTTCACTGACACCCGGCTCTGAAAAAGCCGACCTCAACACCAGTCCGACCATGCAGCGTCTGCTGCACGCGAAAGAGAGCTGAGAAACTTGGAAACTTTTGAAATACATTATGCGTCATTGTGCGAAACAGTCCGCGGCAGGATGTCTTCCGCCGAAATGGAACTGATCGACAAGGCTATAGACTACGCCAGAAACAAACATAAAGATCAGAAGCGCAAGGATGGCTCCCCCTACATCATTCACCCTCTTGCCGTTGCCGAGATCGTGGTGGAAATGGGTCTGGATATGGATGCCATTTTGGGCGCATTGCTTCACGATTGTATTGAAGACACCGATGCCTCCTTCGAAGAGATCTCCAAACTCTTCGGCGCTTCCGTAGCGGAGCTGGTAGAAGGCGTTACCAAGCTGACCCGGGCCAATTTCTCCTCCACGGAGCAGGCCCAGATGGAAAATCTGCGCAAAATGTTTATGGCGATGTCCAAGGACATTCGCGTCATGCTGATCAAGATTGCTGACCGGCTCCACAACATGCGCACTATGCAGTATCAGACCCCGGAAAAGCAAATCAGCAAATGCCGGGAAACGATGGATATCTACGCTCCCCTGGCGCACCGTCTTGGTATGCAGAAGATCAAGTGGGAGCTGGAAGATATTGCGCTGCAGTATCTGGATCCCGACGATTATTATTCCATTATGGATTACCTCAAAGCTCACAAGGAGCAGGATGAGGCATTTATGCACACCATCCAGAGCAAGATCCATGACCGGCTGGAAAGTGTTGGCATCCATAACACCGCCTATGGCCGAATCAAGCACGTCTACTCCATCTACCGCAAGATGCAAAACCAGAACAAGACTATGGACGAGCTGTATGACATCTACGCTTTCCGGGTCATCGTGGATTCCATTCCCGATTGCTACAATGTTCTGGGCCACGTCCACGACCTGTTCAATCTGGTTCCCGGACGGTTTAAGGACTATATCTCCACCCCCAAACCCAATATGTATCAGTCCCTGCACACCACCGTTATCGGCAATCAGGGCATCCCATTTGAGGTGCAGATCCGCACCTGGGATATGCACGAAACTGCAGAATACGGTATCGCCGCCCACTGGAAATACAAGCAGGGCGAAGGCGCAGGCAGCGAAAAGGACTTTGAATGGGTACGCCGTCTGCTGGAAAGCCAGCAGGATGCGGACGCGGAAGAATATGTCCAGTCCCTGAAGATTGATATGTTCGATGACGAAGTTTTCGTCTTTACCCCCAAGGGACGAATTGTATCCCTGCCCGCAGGTTCTACCCCCATCGACTTTGCCTATGCCATTCACTCCGGCGTCGGCAACTCGATGATCGGCGCCAAGGTCAACAACCGGATCACCAACATCGATACCACCTTAAAAAACGGCGATATCGTGGAAGTCCTGACCTCCAAATCTGCCAAGGGCCCCAGCCGGGACTGGCTGACCCTGTGTAAATCCAATCAAGCCCGCACCAAGATCAAGCAGTGGTTCAAGAAAGAACGCCGGGAAGAGAATGTGCTCCACGGCCGCTCCTCCTTTGAATCCGAAATGAAGCGTGTCGGCCTGCCGCTGAGTATCACCATTGACCCGGAAGTCAGCCGACAGCTGCTGAAGAAGCTGGCGTTTGATGACTGGGAGGATATGTATGCTGCCATCGGCTACGGCGGTCTGACCGCTGCCAAAGCTGTTGGCCGCATCCGGGATGACATCAACAGAGCGATCAAAGCACAGACCAATGATAAGCTCCAGATGATCAACCCCCTGCGCACCAGCCCGGATTCCGAGGCTGCCAAGCGCAACCGCCACGCCATCAACGGCGTTATTGTCGAGGACATTGAGTCCTGTATGATCAAATTTGCCAAGTGCTGCGCCCCTGTTCCCGGCGACGGCATTATCGGCTTCATCACCAAAGGCTTCGGCGTCAGCATCCACCGGATTGACTGCCCCAACACCGCCAACCGGGAAGACCCCATTCAGGCCGCCCGTTGGGTCCGGGTCCGCTGGGCAAATCAGGATGATCAGCCCTTTGAGACCACCCTGGAGCTGGACTGCATTACCCGCGACGGCCTGCTACTGGATGTGGCCACTGTTATGACCACCGCCCGTGTCCGGGTGAGGGAGCTGTCCGGCAAGGATCTGCCCGACGGCAAGAGTGTTTTCACCGTAAGATTCGAGGTCCGGGATATCGACGAGCTGGAATCCATACGGAAAAAGCTGCTGAATATCCGCGATGTTACCGGCTCCCGCCGGGGACAGAACTAAAAGGAGTTTTTACAATGCGTGCTGTACTGACACGGGTCAATTCCGCCTCCGTTACCATTGACGGCGAGGTCGTGGGCAAGATCGGCAAGGGTTTTCTGATCCTGCTGGGTGTCGGCCCGGAGGATACGGAAAAGGAATGTCGCTATCTTGCAGAAAAAGCCTTGGGTCTGCGGGTTTTTGAAGACGAAAACGGCAAGATGAATCTGGGTCTTGACTCTGTAAACGGAGAAGTGCTGGTTGTCAGCCAGTTCACGCTGTACGGCAAGGTCCGCAAGGGTCGCCGTCCCAGCTTTGCCGAGGCCGCTGATCCGGAACTGGGCAATAAGCTGTATGAAAAGTTTCTCGCCATCTGCGAGGAGTTGGGCTATCCCCCGCAGCACGGCCGTTTCGGCGCAGATATGCAGGTAGAATCCGTCAATGACGGCCCGGTAACCCTGATTCTGGACACCGTGCAGTTGATGGAAACTCCCAGAAGAGGTTGAGTATGCAAATTCACACCTTGCCTCTGGGCGCTTATCAAACCAATACTTATATTGTTGCAAATAACGGCCGCTGTGCGGTCATTGACCCCGGCTTCGAGCCGGAGACCATTTCCCGCTTTTTGCAAAAAAACAGCCTGTCCGTCGATGCCATTTTCCTGACCCACGGCCATTTTGACCACGTGGGCGCTGTGGAAGCGCTGGTCAGCCGGTTTGGCTGCCCGGTATATGTTCACGAAGCGGAGCTTTCTCTGCCCCCGATGTGGACCGGCGGCCCGCTGCGCTGCACCCACACCTATGGCGAGGGCGACCGGGTAACTGCCGCAGATCTTTTTTTTCGGGTGCTCCATACCCCGGGACACACCCCCGGATCGGTTTGCCTGATCGCAGAGGATGTGATGTTCAGCGGTGACACCCTGTTTGCCGGCTCTTGCGGCAGAACGGATCTGCCCGGTGGCGACTGGGCGACCCTGCGCCGCTCGCTCAACCGACTGGCACAGATGGAAGACGCCCTTACCGTTTATCCCGGCCACGGAGAATCGACCGATTTGGCCCGGGAAAAGCAGTATAATCCCTATATGCAACAAAGGAACACCCTATGAAACTGACATTGATCGGCCACGACGACCGATATGCTGTGGAACAGCTGCAGATGTCCCTGTTCGGACCGGATAGCCAGGGCGAAGCCCTGTCCTCCCTCCATCGGGGAAAGGTCTGGCTCACCGCTGTTACCACCATTACGAAAGACGGCAAGACTGTCCGGGTCAGCCGCCGACTGAAAGCCGAAGCCGAAACTGTCCGGGATCGCCGCCGCATTTTGCAGCAGTGCTACTATCTGGCGGCCATTCAGCTTCTCCCGGAATTGCCTGCCTGGGGCGCGCTGGCCGGTGTTCGCCCCACCAAGATCTCCACCAAGCATATGCTGGAGGGCGGAACAGCCAAGTCCGCCGCCAAGATGCTGAAAAACATCTACTATGTAACCGAGGCGCGGCAAGCCTTAGCCATCGCCTGCTCCGAATCTACGATCCGGGCAGTCAACCGGATGGACGAAAACGCCATCTCCGTGTATGTAGGCATTCCCTTTTGCCCCACCCGGTGTACATATTGCAGCTTTGTCAGCCGAACCGTCGGCAAACACGCCGCTCTGTTAGAGCCTTACCTCGACTGTCTGCTGCGGGAGATTGCCGAAACCGGAAAACTCCTGGCTCAGTCGGGAAAAACCGTCCGCACCGTATACATCGGCGGCGGCACCCCCACCACCTTAGACAATTCCCAGATGGCTCGGTTGCTGGATGCTATCTGTACCTCTTTCGACCTGAGCCGCTGCATAGAATTTACCGTAGAAGGCGGCAGACCCGATACCCTGACCCCGGAAAAGCTTCGCATTATCCGAAGTCACGGCGCTGACCGTATGAGCATCAATCCCCAGACAATGGTGGACAGTGTGCTGAAAGCCTGCGGTCGACCCCACACCGGCGACGATGTGAAGTGGGCCTTTGAATGGGCAAAAAGCGCCGGCTTTGATGCCATTAATATGGATCTGATCGCCGGTCTTCCTTCTGACAACTTTGACGGCTTCCGCTACTCCTTAGACAGCGTTGCTGCCTTGAATCCCGCCAACATCACCGTTCATACACTGGCGCTGAAAAAGGGCGCCGACCTGTTTGAGCGGCGGCAGGATCTCTCCTCCGCCGGAGAAGTTACCCGGATGGTGGACTACGCCAACGCCACCCTGCCCACCTTGGGCTATGCACCCTACTATCTGTATCGGCAGAAATATATGTCCGGCTCTTTCGAAAACATCGGCTGGAGCAAGGGAAATATGGATTGCCTCTACAATATCTATATGATGGAAGAACTGCACACCATCGTATCGCTGGGTGGCGGTGGCATGAACAAGGTCAATCTGCCGAACGGAACGCTTCAGCGTTTCCACAACCCCAAGTTCCCCGAGCAGTATATCGAACTGATCGACAGCGTTCTGGAGGATAAGCGTCAGCTGTTCTCCCTTCTATAACCACTTTCTTGCGAAAGGAAGCTTACATCTTGGACATTTTAATTTCCAACACCACCATCGTAACGATGAATAACCGTATGGATGTGCTCTTCGGCGCATATTTGGGCATTGAGGCGGGAAAGATTGCCTATATTGGCAAGACCGCCCCGGAGGATAAGCCCCAGACCATCATTGACGGCACCGGTATGGTGCTGATGCCCGGTCTTGTGAACTGCCACACCCATCTGGCAACTACCGTTATGCGCAGCTATTGCGACGAACTGCCCTCCCACGAAGCACTGGACGCCCAGCTGCGCCGGGAGGACAAGATGGATAAGCGCTGCGCCAAGGCATCTGCAACTCTGGGCATCGCCGAGTGCCTGCGTTTTGGCATCACCTCTGTCAGTGACCTGTACTACTACCCCGAAGCCACTGCGGAAGCGATCGCAGAAGCAGGTATTAAGGCCAACATCGCTCTTTCTGCCTACCGCTTCATCGACCAAAACGAGGAGTTCGACTTTGAAACCGATGAGCAGTGCGCTTTCCTGCGTCAGGTTGTCGAAAAATGGCACAACCACGATAACGGCCGCATCAAGATCGACGCCGGCATCCACGCCGAGTACACCAGCAACTATAAGCTGTGGGAGGGTCTTGTGGGCTACGCCACCGAACAGGGGCTGGGCTTCCAGCTTCACCTGGCCGAGACCCAGAGCGAAACTGACTCCTGCCTGGACCGCACCGGTCTTTCCCCCGCGGAGCTGTTAAGCTGCCACGGCGTATTCAATCTTCCTGTTACCGCTGCAGGCTGTGCCTGCCTGACGGAAGAAGAACAGAAACTGCTGGGTAAGAAAAAAGCCACCGCTGTTGCCACTCCCCTGGCTGCTGCCAAGAACGGTCAGCCCATCACCCCCATCTTAAACTGTGTCAAAGCAGGAATGAACGTGGCGCTGGGTACCGGTGGCGCGGTAGAGTGTGGCAACCTGGATATGTTCGAAGTTCTTCGCAGCACAGCAATGGCTGCCCGCACAGAAAATGTCCTGCCTGCCTCTGCGGCACTGATGATGGCCACCACCTGCGGCGCCCGCGCCCAGGGCCGCGCTGACCGCATCGGTATGATCGCCGAGGGTATGGATGCTGACCTGATCCTGGTAGACTTCTCTGCACCCCATCTGATTCCCTGCCACAATGTGCTCAACGCTCTGGTCTACAGCGCTAAGGGCGGTGATGTGGCAATGACAATGGTTGGCGGCAAGATTTTGTATCAGAACGGCCAATTCCCCACCATCGACCTGGGCAGCGTGGTGGAAGACCTGACCACCTATGCCATTCCCCGCATTTTTACGGAAGACAAGTAAGGAGGGCATATGTCGGATACAAGTAAAAAGCAATCTTTCCTCCACGGTACAATGCTCCTTGCTATGGCCACTGCCATCGTCAAGGTCATCGGCGCGCTGTACAAGATCCCCCTCAATGCCATCATCGGCGAGCAGGGATTCGGCTATTACAGCACCGCTTATGAGATCTATACCGTTCTTTTGATGATCTCCACTGCGGGCTTGCCCGTGGCAATGAGCCGGATGATCTCCCAGGCCAGCAGTCTGGGCAACTACCGGCAGGTCCGGAAGATCTACACAATTTCCAGAACGATCTTCCTTTCCCTCGGTTTGATCGGCACTCTGCTGATGACCCTTTTCTGCAGGCAACTGGCAGCTTTTCAGGAGCAGCCGGATGCCTGGGCAGCCATTGGCACACTGGGTCCCTGCTGTTTCCTCATCTGCCTGATGAGTACCTACCGGGGCTTCTTCCAGGGTCAGAGCAACATGATCCCCACCTCTATCAGCCAGGTGCTGGAGGCGGTGTGCAAGCTGATCGTGGGTATTGCCGCGGCACTGCTGATCAAATTCTACTGGCACAGCATTCCTCTGGCGGCCGGCGGCGCCATTTTCGGCGTTACGATGAGCTGTCTGCTGTCTTCGTTCTACCTGAATCACTGTTTCCGCAAGGCATTCAAGACCCTGCCCATTACTGATGAGCCGGTTGACTCCGGCAAGGACATCGCCAAGGGTCTGCTGGCCATCGCCATTCCCATCACCATTGGCTCTGCCGGTCTGCAGATCCTTACGGTACTGGAAACCAAGATCTATATGAGCCAGCTGCTGAAATTCCTGACACAGGATCAGGCGGATACCCAAAAGGGTATCTACAATATGACCCAGACCATTTTCAATATGCCCTGCGCATTTATTACCCCCATCACTATCAGCATTATTCCCGCCATCACCGCCCAGATCACCTCCGGCGACGCAAAAGCCGCCCGGAGCACAGAAGAATCTGCGGTTCGTGTTACCGGCCTCATCAGCGCCCCCTGCGCTGTGGGTCTGGCTGTACTGGCGGAGCCTGTTACTGGGTTGCTGGGCGGCTACACCGGTGAAAAATTGGTGCTGGCCACCTCATTGATGACCGTTCTGGGTATTTGCATCGTGTTCAATGCGCTGGTATTGCTGACCAACGCCATTATGCAGGCCCACGGACACGTCAACCTGCCGGTGGTCAATATGTTCATCGGCGGTGCGGTAAAGTTAGTTGCCGTGTTTATTCTGGCCGGTAATCCCAACATCGGTATTCTCGGCACACCCATCGGAAGCCTGCTGTGTTACCTTTGCATCACAGTGCTGAATCTGGGCACCATTCGCCGGGTACTGCCGGAAGCACCCGCAATCGTACGCAATATGCTGCGTCCCATTTTCTCTGCCGTTTTTATGGGTGCCGCTGTGTTTGCCTGCTGGTACGGCATCACCGCTGTGCTGGGCGATGTGAGCCGGATCATCGCATGCGGCGTGCCCATTGCCATCGGCGTGGCGGTATACGCCATCGCCGTAATCAAGCTCAAGGCCATCACCAGAGAGGATTGCCTGCTGCTGCCCAAGGGCGAGAAGATCGCCAAATTCCTGCATCTGTGATTCGCTGAAAAGCGATTCATATAAAATTGTTAGCAAAGCCAAAATATATAAAAAAAGGAGAAAACAACAATGAAAAAGACCGAACTGATCACCGCAATCGCAGAGGCTACCGGCCTCACCAAGAAGGACGCAGAGTGCGCTCTGAACGCTACTGTCGCTGAGATCACCAAGGCTCTGGCCGCTGGCGATCGCGTCCAGCTGAATGGCCTGGGCATCTTCGAGACCAAGAAGCGTGAGGCTCGCACCGGCCGCAACCCCATCACCGGCGAGACCATCACCATCGCTGCTGCTACCCTGCCCAGCTTCAAGGCTAGCAAGACTCTGAAGGACGCTGTCAACAAGTAAGATGCGCCTGGACAAATACTTGAAGGTCTCCCGTCTGATCAAACGCCGCACCGTAGCCAACGAAGCCTGCGACAATGGCCGTATCAGTGTGAACGGCCGGGTCGTTAAGGCCAGCTACGAAGTGAAGGTGGGCGATCGGATTGAGATCACCATGGGTCCACGCACCGTCGCCGTGGAGGTTTTGCAGGTAGTGGAAACTGTCCGCAAAGACGACGCGGCGGCAATGTACAAAGAGGTATAAAAAATATGGGAGGCTTAGCCTCCCATATTTTTTATTTTCGCATCAGGTCATACAGCTTTTTTAGCTGGGTCCGCAGCGGGCCGAACAGCAGCAGCGCAATGACAAAATTACCGGCGCAGTGCATCAGATCAAACCAGATGCCACTGACCCATTTCGCCGCGGCATAAGAAAATCCGCCGATGAAGATATCCGTAACGCCGCAAAGGGCGCCGAACAGCAGTCCGAATGTGCCGGACAGAATTGCCCAGCCAAGCGGCTCTTGCATTTTACGCATCAGCAGTGCCACGGTCAGCAGCACCGCCCAGACATACAGATAATACACATTCCAGAGATTAACGCCGTAAAACAGAATTTCCATAGCCACATACAAATATGTGGGATACAGCGCTTTCCAGCCAAAGGTTACGGCGAAGAGCATGATCATCAGGCTCACCGGCTCGATATTTGGCAGGCTGCTCATCACAAATTTTGCCGCGAAGGTCAGCGCTCCCAGTACGCCGAACAGCACGATCTCAAAAGTTGTGAGTTTTAACTTCTGCTTCACTTTGTGTATACCAGCTTAAATACATCACCGTCATGGATCACGGCGTCATTCATGCCGTACATTGCCATCTCGTCGCCGATGTAGAAGCTCCAATAACTCTGATCCACATTCCAGTCGGCAGTCACGCCGTCTACGGTATTATAAAGGCCGGGGCTGTCGGACTCCACGATCAGACCTTTCTCCACGAGAACAGGGCCAAGGTTGCCGCCGGCAGTTTCATAATCAAATTTCTTTTCCGTGCCGTCAGCGTGGACTACGATGACTGTGAATTTCATCATCGCTTCTGTGGCTGTGGTCTCACCGGTGGGGGTTGTGGGCGTTGTGGGAGCTTCCGGTCGGTTTGCAAACCAGATACCTGCCACCACGGCAATAATGGCTACGAATGCGATCAGAGCTATGATCAGTTTTTTGTTCTTCATAAAAATACCTCCTAAAAAACAAGATAGCTGCGGCGCTAAAGATAGCGCCGCAGCCGTTTTTCTGCGACAAAACGCACCCCTTCGTAGCTCGCGAAGGAGGGGAGAACCAAAAGCGTAGGTCTTCTGACTCGTGCTTGCAGAACTGGGAGTTTCTGCGGCGGCTCTGCCTTCCCAGGGTCTCCCCCAGTGACTGACTTTCGTCCTAGAGCCCGCCATCGGCACATACAGCGGCGGTACCGTCCGGGATTCGCACCCGGTTATCTTGTTCAGCAAGCAGCGTTCATCGCGCCACTTGCCACGCTATGGGTTATCAAATTGTCCTCCATATTATATCACGCCAAAAAAAGGCTGTCAACCTCAACAGCAAGGGAATCGGCAACAGAACAGCTGTGCCAGGTAGCACAGGCACATACTCATACAAGGATTTCCTCCCATTCGGAAGCCCCGGAAATTACCGGCCTGCCGACGATAGCTTGCGCCACCGTTTTCAATATCCCGCAGCGCCTGCAGATACTCCATATTGCTGGGGTCCATACTGACCGCCTTGCGAATATGCTCCAGCGCTGTTACCTGATTGCCCAGCCCGTCGTTTGCCAGCGCGCTGAGATAATACCAGCGGGCATCCCTGGGAGTGCTGTTTTCCAGCACATTCAGCGCCTCCCGATAGCGACCGTAAAGAATATACTGATAGGCCGACTGCTGATAGCTGTTGCCGGTATTCTGCTGTCTGTAGCCGCCGAAAGGATCATAGCCATAGCCGCCGTAGCCTTGCCGGCTCTGCTGGGTCTTTTCCGGATTCTTGATCTGCTCGTAGGCGGCGTTGACCTCCTGCATTTTCTGGGCCGCGACCTTGTCGCCGGGGTTCAAGTCCGGATGATATTTTTTCGCCAGTCGGCGGTAAGCCTGCTTAATTTCCTCGTCAGAGGCGTCAGGGCTGACCCCAAGGACCTTATACGGATCGTTAATCACTGCGTTCCTCCTGATTTTTCTGCCGGAAATGCACCCACACGCCGCTGTAAAGGATATTGTCCAACAACGCCTTGTCCTGCACCAATGGCAGCTTCTCAAATTCCTCTGTGCATCTGGCCATAGCCAGCACCAGATATTCCCGCCACCGCTGCGGGTCTTTTGTAAGGCCCATCGCTATGTAGGGGTTATACTTTCTTCTTTTCTTGTCCCGGCGGTAATCCCGGGCCGCATCGCCAAGGTAAATAAACCGCCCCAGCGCCATACCCATTTTCCGCAGGATCGGCGCCCACATATCCTCGTAATACACCAGCAACTCCCCCATCAGCGCGCCAAAGCAGTTGGCAGGCTCGTCGGGGTTGGCGCAGTTCGCCTTTTCCCGTTCGTTCAGTTCGTATATGCAGCGCTCTATGGCCTGACATTGCCGGGGAAAGCGCGCCTCGATGGCAGCGAGATTCTTTCCGAAGGCGCTTGCCATCAACTTTGCCGTCAGCTTCTTATCATCCTGCCAATCGTCCAAAGCGTTATAGTACGCCAGCGCCACATTCATATCCGCAGCATACTGCACGAATTCATTGTCTATCCACTTTTTGGGGCGAATGGGATGCAAACTGCAGGCCCGGTTGCCGGAGGTTTCCTCCGGCTCGTAAAGGCTCATTAAAAGCAGTGCCAGAAACGCCATATCATAGCTTAGTCCCAGCCGGGACAGCTGATTGGCCCGATCCCGGATCTTCAGGCAAATGCCGCAGTAGACTGCGTTATAGCGCAGCTGCTGCTCTTTGCTCAGTTCCCGCACATTAGCGGTAACATAGCCAAACATCCTATCCCTCCTTTGTATTCATCAACAAGCGGTTGAGCGCACCGCCGTAAAACAGAATCAGCAGGCAGAAATACAGCCACAGCATACTCAGCGCCACAGCGTACACCGACCCATAAATATTGGCATAACCCCGGAAATGGTCCACATATACGGAAAACAGCTCCGTAAAGATCAGCCAGCCTAAGCTGGCCAGCACTGCGCCGGGAAAACTGTCAGAAAAACTGTTTTTCCGGTTGGGCAGTACCATAAAAATGGCGGTGAACAGCCCCGTCTGCAGCAGCAGAAGCAGGAAGAACCGCAAATTAACCGCTTTGGATAGAAGTTGCCACAAAAATGCCGGGCTTTGTGCCAGCGCATCCAGCAACGCCTCCCCAAAAATATTCAGGATCAGCGTCAGCAGAAGCACGATCAGCAGGCCGAATGTATACGCCACACTGATACCCCGGGTGTACCAATATCCCCGGTCCTCCCGGACACCGTAAATGGCATTCAATCCAATCAAAACGCCGTACACACCCCGGCTGGCGGACCACAGCGCACCCACCGCCGAAACTGACACCACAGCGCCGGAAGTTTGCGCATAGGTGCTGATGATCAGCTTTTCCGCCGTTCCCATCAACGCTTGCGGGATCACACCCTCCAAGAACCGCATCAGATCCCCGGCGTCCAGATCGGTATAGCGCAGGATGCTCAAAATCAGCACCAGCGCCGGGAATATGGCCACCACGATAAAATAACCTGCATTGGCGGCATGGCCTGGAATCCCCATTTTTTGAATCATCCGTATATGGGTAACGGTCTTGCCGATGATCCCGCCTCTTGATAGTTCCATATTCCCCCTCCTTCACATAGTAGTATATGTAAAGGATAGGACAAATATCGCAAAACCGCCCACCGACATCCGTCAGCAGGCGGTTTTCACACTTATTCTGCAGAAATCAGGTAATAGTAGACGGGCTGACCGCCGTTAAGCAGATTTACGTCTGCGTCGGGGCAAATTTCAGCGAACAGATCCGCAGTTTTCTGTGCCTGCTTCTCGGTAACATCGGCACCGTAGTAAATGGTGATATAGCTCTTGCCGTCCTTATTGACTCGCTCTGCCAGTGCCTTCAGCAGGACCTTGATATCCTTGCCGGTACCAAACAGAGAGCCACCGTGCATTGCCAGATAGTCGCCCTCGTGGATCAGGAATCCGTCGAAATCAGAGTTCCGGGCGGCATAGGTGATCTGCATAGTGTCCACCGTTGCCAGTGCCTCGGTCATAGCCTCCAGATTCTCCTCGTGGGTGCCATCGGGGTTGAAGTTCAGCATTGCGGTAACGCCCTGAGGAATGGTTTTGCTGGGAACCACCACTACATTCTTGGGGGTCAGCGCATCTACCTGCTGGGCTGCCATAATGATGTTCTTATTGTTGGGCAGAACATACACAGTTTCGGCAGGAACCGTATTGACCACTTCCAGAATATCCTGTGTACTGGGATTCATAGTCTGACCGCCGGAGATCAGTCCGTCGACGCCCAGATCCTTAAACACATCGCCGATACCGTCGCCAACGCAGACGGAAACTACGCCGAAGGGCTTCTCCGCAGGAGCGATCTTGGGAGCCTTCTCATTTTCGCTGACCACCTTCTCGGTGTGTTGCAGGCGCATATTTTCGATCTTCACAGTAACGAAAGAGCCATAGTCCATCGCCTCGTGCAGTGCCTTACCGGGGTCATTGGTGTGGACGTGGACCTTGATGATCTCCTCGTCATCCACCAGCACCAGGCTGTCGCCCAGGCTGGACAGGAAATCCCGGAGTTTTTCGGGATCCAGGTCATTTTCTCGGGAGATGATGAATTCGGTGCAGTAGGTGAAGGTGATGTCTTCGGTGTCAAAATCGGAGAAATCCGCGGCATCCTTCACTTCGTCAGAAGCGCCTTCTGCAACGATAATATCCTCGCCACGCAGCGCCAGGAGCATACTCTCCAGCGCTACCAGCCATCCCTTACCGCCGGCATCCACAACGCCTGCCTTTTTCAGCACAGGGTTCTGGTTGACGGTGTTGGCCAGCGCAACCTTTGCCTCTGCAATGGCTGCCTCGTGGACAAATTCAATATGATTATTCTCCTGAGCAGCATGAATCGCCTTGGCAGCTGCCAGACGGGCCACCGTCAGGATCGTGCCCTCAGCGGGCTTCATAACTGCCTTGTAAGCAGCGTCCACGCCCTCCTGCAGAGCTTCTGCCCACAGAACGCCGTCGCAGTGATCCGTTCCCTTCAGCTTTCTGGAGATGCCCCGGAACAGCAGCGACAGAATAACACCGGAGTTACCCCGGGCGCCCCGCAGCATTGCGGAAGCGGCGGTAGCAGCTGCCTTTTCCAGAGTAGGATCCTCTGTCTTGCGCAGGTCTGCCGCAGCGGCATTGATGGTCATGGACATATTGGTACCGGTATCGCCGTCGGGAACCGGGAACACATTCAATTCATTCAGAGCCTGTTTATGATTCTCGATACCGGCGGCCGCATTGATAATCAGCCGGCGCAGATCGGCTCCGTTGATAGTTTGTTTCAATTTGACTACCTCCGTTTATTTATCCGATCATCATCGAGTCAATATATACATTCACTGCGCGAACCTGGGTGCCGGTGCACTTGGTAACCACATAGCGCACCTCGGAAATGATGGAAGTGCCAACAGCGTTAAGATTCACGCCGTTGTCCACCATAATGTGCAGGTCAATGGAGATGGTATCATCCTCGTGGAACTCCACACGGACACCCTTGGCCATGGACTCCTTGCGCAGCAGGTGATACACACCGTCGGTCAAAGACCGGGCGGCCATACCCTTGACGCCAAAGCAGTTGGTAGCGGCTGTGCCGGCGATATCTGTATAAACATTGGTGCTGACATTGACAGAGCCGTTATCGTTCTTGTGTCGAATCATAGATCAGTACCTCCTAATCAAAATGTCGGTTTTATCAGATCATACTGTCTTCCCAGCAGGAAGGTGCGGTGAGCCCCATCATCTTCACCACGGTAGGTGCCACATTGGCAAGGCCGTAAGCGCCGTCCTTGACGGTCCACTGGCGGTCCTTATCGTAGATGATGAAAGGAACGGGGTTCAGAGAGTGGGCAGTACGGACAGAGGTCTTGCCCTTCTTGGTTTCGGTCATCTGGTCGGCGTTGCCGTGGTCAGCGGTGATCAGCACGGTGTAGCCGTACTTGTCTGCCGCTTCCAGAATAGCCTTCAGGCCGTTGTCCACGCACTCCATTGCATAAACAACTGCGTCCATCACGCCGGTATGACCGACCATATCGCCGTTGGGGAAGTTGCAGCGCAGGAACTGGAACTTGCCGGATGCCATAGCCTGCACCATCTTCTCGGTGATCTCCTTGGACTTCATAGCAGGTGCCTGCTCGAAGGGGATCACACCAGAGGGGATCTCTTCGTAGACTTCCAGAGCTTCATCCACCTTACCGGAGCGGTTACCGTTCCAGAAATAGGTTACGTGGCCGTACTTCTGGGTTTCGGAAACAGCATACTCGGTAACACCGGCAGCACACAGCACCTCGGTCAGGGTGTTAGTGATGACGGGAGGCTGAAGCAGATAGTTCTCGGGGATATTCAGGTCTGCATCATACTGCAGCATACCGGCAAACAGCACGCCGGTGTAGTCGCCACGGTCGAACTTATCGAAATCCTTGCGGTCGAAGGCCAGAGAAATCTCCTGCGCGCGGTCGCCGCGGAAGTTGAACAGAATGACGCTGTCGCCATTTGCGATGGGAGCAACGGGCTTGCCATCCCGGGCGATGACGAATGCGGGCAAGTCCTGGTCGATGCAGCCGGTCTCTGCGCGGTAGATCTCGATAGCCTCGGCAGCGGAAACAAAGGTACGGCCCTGAGCCTGCACGTGGGTGCGCCAGCCCTTTTCCACCATACCCCAGTTGGCTTCGTAGCGGTCCATCGTAACCTGCATACGGCCGCCGCCGGAAGCAATGGCGTAATCACAGCCGTCGGTGCTCAGTTCCTTAAGAACCTCCTCCAGCATACCCACATACTCCAGAGCGGAGGTAGCAGGCACATCACGGCCGTCCAGCAGAATGTGGCAGTAGGCCTTCTTCACGCCCTCAGCCTTGGCCTGCCGCAGCAAAGCGATGAGGTGGTGAATGTTAGAGTGAACATTGCCGTCAGACAGCAGACCCAGAAAGTGCAGAGCCTTTCCAGCGCAAGCGTTGGCAACGAGTTCTTTCCAGGTAGCGGAAGCGTACAGAGCGCCGTTCTCGATGCTCTCGCCAACCAGCTTCGCACCCTGGGAATATACCTGACCGCAGCCCAACGCATTGTGGCCGACTTCGGAATTGCCCATATCTTCATCAGAGGGCAGACCGACGGCAGTGCCGTGGGCTTTCAGGTATGTATGGGGGCAGGTAGCCAGCAGATTATCCAGCGTGGGGGTCTTGGCAACCACAACGGCATCGCCGCTGCCGCCGTCGCCCTTACCAACGCCGTCCATAATGACAAGTACAATCGGTTTTTCCATATTTTTATTCCTCCACAACGGTAAATTGCAAATTATCAGTCCTACTATTTTACATCATTTTAATCAAATTTACAAGTCTTTTTTATTCGGACAAAAAAACAACCCAGCCGGATGTTTCCGGCTGGGCAAAAATTATTTTGCACAGATCTTATCGACCAATTTGTAGGAGATGCTTTTGCCGTTCTTTCTCGCCGGTGAAAAGGATGCCAACAGACCGAAGAGGAACAATCCAATCAGGAATGTCCAGCCCATACCGCTGTCATTGGCAAGCGCTTCGTTCACCTCGGCAAACGCCTTTCCGAAAGCGCCCGTATGCTTGTGCTGATTGATAACCATGACGCAATACAAGAACAGCGGCACAATGGCGGCAGCCAGCGGGTCTACATACCACCTGAGCAAACTGAACCGGGCAAACACCAGTATCATTGCCGGCGTCATAACAAACAGAAGGACACCAGCCCGAACCACAGCCGCAGCCAGATTATCCGTTTTCAGCAGCCTGACCGCTACATAAGCTGCGCCGACATAAATAAGCAAGAAGAGGATGTAGTACAGAATATGAAAAATCAGAAGTTTCTTTTTCATATAGCTTTCCTCCTAGTTCATCGTTCCCTCGGCGCGGGTAAACAGCTCACCGATGCGCTTGCGCAGGGCAATGCCCTCGGGAGTCTGAGCCGTGCCCTCGGTATCGATCCAGTTGGCGGATGCCGTCTGGGCATCTTTCAGGGTCTGCAGATCCATACTCAAATTCGCCACCCGGAATGCCGGCAAACCGGACTGCCGGGAGCCGAAGAAATCGCCGGGTCCCCGAATTTTCAGGTCCTCCTCCGCAATGCGGAAACCGTCTGTGGTCTTGCACAGGGCTTTCAGCCGTCCCTGGGTGTCGGGATTGCGGTTCTGGGAGGTAAGAATGCAGTAACTCTTCGCGCCGCCACGGCCTACTCTGCCCCGCAGCTGATGCAGCTGAGAAAGGCCGAACCGGTCCGCATCCTCGATGACCATTAAGGTTGCATTGGGCACATCCACACCCACCTCAATCACGGTGGTTGCCACCAGAACATCCGCCTCGCCCCGGGCGAAAGCCGCCATAGCCGCTTCCTTTTCCGCAGACTTCATCTGTCCGTGGATCAAAGCGATGCGCAGGTCGGGAAATACAGTCTGCTGCAGGGTTTCCGCCCAGACTGTGGCCGCTTTGATGGACAGATCTTCCGTTTCCTCTACCGCCGGACACACTACGAAGCATTGGTGCTGCTCCTGCACCTGCTTACGGATAAAAGCGTTGATCCGGGCCCGGTAAGACTCGTTCACCAGGAAGGTTTCCACCGGCTGCCGACCCGGCGGCAGTTCATTGATAATAGACACCTCCAGATCGCCGTACATTAACAGTGCCAGCGTTCTGGGAATGGGCGTTGCGGACATAACCAGCAGATGGGGGTCTTCACCCTTGGCGGACAGTTTTGCCCGCTGAGCAACGCCAAAGCGATGCTGCTCATCCGTGATGACCAATCCCAAATTATGAAATACCGTAGCTTCCGACAGCAGGGCGTGGGTACCCACCACCAACTGCACTTCGCAAGAGGCAATCGCTTCCCGCACCTCCCGTTTCTGTTTCGGAGTCATAGACCCCGTCAGCAGGGCCGTCTTAACCCCCAGAGGGGTAAACAGTTTGTTCAGGGAATGATAGTGTTGCTCCGCCAAAATTTCCGTAGGCGCCATCATCGCCGCCTGGTGGCCGTTTTGAATGGCACAGTAGGCCGCTGCAGCCGCCACCATAGTCTTGCCGCTGCCAACATCGCCCTGAACCAACCGGTTCATCGCCGCTCCGCTGCCGAGATCAGCCAAGATTTCGTCAACAGCCCGCTGCTGAGCACCGGTCAGGGTAAAGGGCAAGCTGTCATAAAAGGGCTTCAAATTCAGGTTTTCATAGGGTTTCGACTTTTTTCTCGCCCGCTCTGCCCGCAGCAGGGACAGGCCTGCAGAAAACACGAAAAACTCCTCAAAGATCAGCCGTTTCTTTGCCAGCTCCGCCTCTGCCATCGACTGAGGCTCGTGGATGGCGTAGTAGGCACGGTCAGCACCAAGAATTCCATATGTCTGCCGCACAGATTCCGGCAAAATCTCCATCGGAGGGTCGCAAATGCTCAGCGCCTGCCGCACCGCCTTGAGCATTGCAGCGTTGGAAAGGCCGGCAGTCAGCGGATAGATAGGCAGCACACGCCGGGTAGCAATGGGCTGGGCATCCAGAGGCTCAAATACGGGATTCGTCATACTGTAGCCGATGAAATCCCCGGAGACCGCGCCGTAGAATATATATTCCTCACCGTAGCGCAGCTGCTCCGCGGCGAATTTATTGTTGAAGAAGGTAACGTTCAGCCGGGCAGTATGGTCTGCGATCTGCACCCGGGTAATGTCCAACCCCTTGCGGATATGGGCAGTACGGGGGGTGTTCATCACCACGGCCCGGAAACAGGCAGGCACATCCACCTCCAGCTTGTCAATACTGACCAGCCGGGTGCGGTCCTCATAGCCACGGGGAAAATGGCAGATGAGATCCTGCAGCGTAAAAATATTCAGCTGGGCAAATCGCTTTGCCATCGTGGGGCCAACGCCCTTAAGAATCGTAACGGGATCCGACAGTCTTGCCATTTTTCCACCTCCTTATAGGAAAATTATAGCACGCACAGGCAAAAATTGCAATTACGCATAAAATGAAAAAACTCCCTCCAAGCTAAGCTCGGAAGGAGATATTTTCAGAGAAATCAGGCCAGCTTGTTCAGCTTCAGAGTCATGCTGCTCTTCTTACGGGCAGCGTTGTTCTTGTGCAGAAGACCCTTGGTTACAGCCTGGTCAACAGACTTAACAGCAACCTTGTAAGCAGCCTCAGCGGTAGCCTTGTCGCCACCGACCAGAGCAGCCTCGAACTTCTTCAGGTTGGTCTTCAGCTCGGACTTATCAGCCTTGTTCTTCTCATAAGCAACTTTGGAGCGAATGACATCCTTCTTGGAGGACTTAATGTTGGGCATGGTTACACCTCCTGTTCCCAAACGTATTCATACAGATACACATTATAGCGTGTG
>JAZQTN010000071.1:0-15303 GCA_045630825.1 Faecousia sp.
AGTTGATGAAGGGAACACGGCCTTCCAAAGCTGCCAGGTGAGCAACTGCGCCGAGGTCCATAACTTCCTGAACGTTCGTCTCAGCCAACATAGCAAAACCGGTCTGACGGCAGGCATAAACGTCGGAGTGGTCACCGAAGATGTTCAGAGCCTGTGCAGCGACGGTACGGGCGGAAACGTGGAACACGGAGGGCAGCAGCTCGCCGGCGATCTTGTACATGTTGGGGATCATCAGCAGCAGACCCTGGGATGCAGTGTAGGTGGTGGTCAGAGCACCGGCGGCCAGGGAGCCGTGAACGGTACCAGCAGCACCAGCTTCGGACTGCATCTCAACGACCTTTACAGTGTCGCCAAAGATGTTCTTCCGACCGGCAGCGGCCCACTGGTCAACGTTGTCGGCCATCGGGCTGGAGGGCGTGATGGGGTAGATGCCAGCAACCTCGGTAAAGGCATAGCTGACGTGGGCGGCAGCAGTATTGCCGTCCATAGTCTTAAATTTTCTTGCCAAAATGAAATACCTCCTAAAAGTATTTTGTTTTCATCTGAACTATCATAGCACTTTTGCTTCCGTTTGTAAAGGAAAAATCCCCGTACTTTCGAGGAAAAAGTAAACAAAAATACAGATATTTCACGGAAATAAATTGCATAGGAAAGACCGCTACGATGAAAGCGGAGAATGCTAGTGCATTCTCCGCTGATTATGTGGTTATCAGCCAGGGATAAGGCCGCCAAAATATTCGGCGATTTCCTCAGTGGTATAATCTCCGCTGACGGATCCAACATAGGACCACTTGGCGGAATTGTCGCGAAGGGGGACATCGTAGCCAAGACAATGAAAGGCAAAGCGGTCAAAGTCCCCAGAGAAATACAAAGTCATAGAAACATACTTGAAATCGTCACTTGAGGGGCTGAATCCCTCCATCAGGAGCTGGCAATAATCTTTGCCATGTTCCTGGCCAAAACGGGAAATTACTCCTGTTAGATCTTTCCCGTCGGTATCTTTTACAGTCGATGTTTCGATATTCTCTATGTTATCAAAGGAATCAATCTTCAACAAGACACGGCTCTCCTGAAGAAGGTAATTCAGCTTTTTACCTTTGAAATGAACTTGAAAAGTGCCAAGCTCGTTTCCCTCGGCATCCAGTTTGGTCATAGTAAGCGTTTTGTCAATTTCGGTCGGCCAGGAAATGTGGTAAGCTGCGGCAGCGACAATAACCGCAACAAGCAAAATGATCACGGTGATGATAACTGTCTTTTTTTGCATCGTTTTGCCCCCCCTTGATATTAAGTTCTTCCACTAATAAAATACCATAAAAAGGCAAAAAGTGTCAAGAAAGATATGCGGGATGAATCGTGCGTGGAATGTAATTTTGCTTGTCATTTCCGGCAAAATGCGTTATAATGCTATAAAATAGTGAAAAGGGGAGCCCAACTATGATATGCAGCGTAAAAACCTTGGGAGTCAGCGGCATCAATGCAAGTGGCGTCGTGGCAGAATGTTATATTTCCAACGGTCTGCCGGGCTTCGATATCGTCGGTCTTCCCGATGCTGCGGTGAAAGAGGCGCGGGAGCGTGTCCGTGCTGCAGCAAAGAACTCCGGTCTTACCTTTCCCACCAGCAGGATCACGGTGAATCTGGCACCTGCCAATGTGAAGAAAGCCGGTACGCACTACGATCTGCCGATTTTGCTCAGTATTATGGCAGCTGCCGGCGGTGTCCGCAGACCCCGCTCCAGTTCTGCATTTATCGGTGAAGTCAGTTTGGACGGCCAGCTCAGAGCAGTGCCCGGTGTGCTGCCGATGGCACTGGCGGCCAAGAAAGAGGGGATTCAGGCGCTGTTCGTGCCTTATGAAAACGCAGCAGAAGCCACTCTTGCCAGAGGACCTGCGGTCTATGGTATCCGCACTGTGCGGGAATTGGTGGCAGGCCTGAACGGAGAAGCAGAGCTTCAGGAAACGCCTCTGTGGCTGCCGGGGAAAACGGAGAACACCATTGCGGACTTTAAGGATGTTCTGGGCCAGGAGAATGTCAAGCGTGCGCTTGAGGTGGCAGCAGCAGGAAGCCACAATGTGTTGCTGATCGGCCCTCCCGGATCGGGAAAGAGTATGCTCAGCAAACGCTTGCCCTCAATCCTGCCGGATATGACGTGGGAGGAATCTCTGGAGGTCAGCCAGATTTATTCTGTTATGGGTATGCTGACGGCAAAGAATCCTCTGGTCACGCAAAGGCCGTTCCGTTCACCGCACCATACCATTTCCAATGCCGGTCTGGCTGGCGGCGGCACCAACCCAAAGCCCGGCGAGATCTCTATGGCCCACAAAGGTGTACTGTTTCTGGACGAGTTGCCGGAATTTAAGAAAGATACCCTGGATATGATGCGCCAGCCCTTGGAGGACGGAGAGGTTACTATCTCCCGTGTTTCCGGTGCGGTGCGGTATCCGTCGGAATTTATGTTGGTTTGTGCAATGAATCCCTGCAAATGCGGCTGGTATGGCGACCCCTCAGGGCGTTGTAGCTGTTCGGAGCAGGCGGTGCGTGGTTACCGCAGCCGGATCTCCGGCCCAATGCTGGACCGCATCGATATCGTCGTGGAAGTGCCTGCCGTGCATTTTGAAGAACTGCGGGAGCGGGCGGAGGCAGAGCCTTCTGCTGCTATCAAGCAGCGTGTAGATGCTGCCAGAGCACGTCAGCATCAGCGCTTTGATGATCAGGGCAATATGTGCAATGCCCGGATGGGCCCGGATGAAATGCGAAAATTCTGCGCAATGGACGATGCCTGTGCTGCATTGATGAAACAGGCCTTTGATGCGATGGGTCTGACAGCCAGAAGTTACGATCGGATCTTGAAAGTAGCAAGGACTGTGGCAGATCTGGATGGCAGCGAGAATATCCAGCCTAAACATATTGCAGAGGCCATCCAGTACCGGGTAGTCAACCTGGAAATCTAACGAAGTGAGGAACATTCTGTGAAAGAGATTTTTTTGTTAAAATTAGGCGAAATTGTGCTGAAAGGCGCAAATAAGCGGCAGTTTGAGAGCAAATTGCGGCAGAATATCCGCCGCCGTATGAAAGCCTACGGCAATTTTGATGTGTATCTGATCCAGTCAACAGTCTATGTGGAACCGATGGATGATGCGGCGGATGTTGACGGCGCCTGGGAAGCCTGCGGCTCCATTTTTGGCGCAGTCAGCCTGTGCCGTTGCCGTTCCTGCGACAAGAATATGGATGCTATCTTCAATGCGGTTGAGGAATATCTGGGCGACGATCTGGATTGCGCAAAATCCTTTAAGGTGGAGTCTAAGCGCTCCGACAAGGCGTTTCCTATGACCTCTATCGCAATTTCCCAGGAAATCGGCGGCCGTCTGGCAGAAGCCCATCCCCAGGTTGCGGTGGATGTGCATCATCCTGATTATACGGTTTATGTGGAGGTTCGGGATCTGGCAGCTTATGTCCACGGCCCGGCACAGCCCGGTGCAGGCGGTCTGCCCACCGGCGTGGGCGGTCGCGCAATGTGTCTGCTGTCCGGTGGTATCGATTCTCCTGTGGCGGCATATATGATCGCCAAGCGGGGCGTAGAGATCGAGTGCGTCCATTTCTTCTCCTATCCTTACACCTCTCAGCTGGCGAAGGATAAGGTGTTGGAGCTGGCACGGCTGGTTACCCGTTACAGCGGCCGCATGACGGTGGATATCGTTTCCTTTACCGAAATTCAGGAAGCTATCCGGGACAACTGCCCTGAGGAATTCTTCACGCTGATTATGCGCCGGTTTATGATGGAAATCGCCCAGAGAATTGCGAAGAAACATGGTTGCGGCGCGCTGATCACCGGTGAAAATCTGGGTCAGGTAGCATCCCAGACGATGGAAGCTATGACCGTAACCGGCGCTGTGGTGGATATCCCTGTGTTTATGCCTCTGGTGGGCATGGACAAGGAGGAGATCGTAACCATCGCCCGGAAAATCGGCACGCTGGACACCTCCATTCTGCCCTATGAGGACTGCTGCACAGTATTTACCCCCAAGCATCCAAAAACCAAGCCTACCTTGGGGCAGGTGGTCAATGCGGAACGGAATCTGGATCGGGAAGCACTGATTCAGAAGGCGCTGGACACTGTAGAAAAGGTTACGGTGAAGTACCATGACGAGCCTGGCATCTGAGGTTATCAAGGTTCTTGCTGGCAAGACGCTGGCAACTGCTGAAAGCTGTACCGGCGGTATGATCGGCGCAATGCTGACAAGCGTATCCGGCGCATCAAATGTGTATAAAGGCGGCGTTGTCAGCTATACCAACCAAGTCAAAGAGAATGTGCTGGGTGTCAGCGGCGAACTGTTGGCGACTTGTGGCGCGGTTTCTGCTATTGTTGCAGGAAAAATGGCAGCCGGCGTGCGCAGGTTACTTAACACTGATGCAGCCGTGTCTGTTACCGGACTGGCAGGCCCGGGGGGCGATGAATTCGGCAACCCGGTAGGCACTGTGTTTATTGGTTTTGACAGCGAAAAACACAGAGAAGTGAAGGAGTTTCACTTTGCCGGCGACCGGGAAGCTGTCCGTCGACAGGCGGCAGAGGCGGCTCTGAAAATGATATTGGAGAATATATAATAAAACTCCCCTCCAAACGGAGGGGAGTTTTTTGCTTTAATAACCGGGGTTATAGTTGACGATGATATCTTTTGCTGTCAGGTCAGAAACATCCGAGATTTCGTTGCCGTAAACGCTTACCTTGATCAGCTTGGGGCAGTTAGCCAAAGCGTTGACATAGTAGAGGTTGTTATAATCCATAATGACCTCATTCAAATTCTTATAGCCGGCCAAACTGACAATGGATTTCAGTTTG
Organism: Faecousia sp.; assembly: GCA_045630825.1. Lineage (GTDB taxonomy): Bacteria > Bacillota > Clostridia > Oscillospirales > Oscillospiraceae > Faecousia. The sequence continues at coordinate 4,836 of JAZQTN010000071.1, forward strand.
TTGTAAGAGCCGTCGATACTGACCAAGGCGCAATCCTTGTTCCATTCCGGTAAGGTCTTGAGTTGGTTACGGGAGAAATTCAGATTCTTAAGCTTGGTCAGAGAGGAAAGGCAACTGATGTCCGTCAGTTTGTTGCTGGAAATATCCAGCGCAACAATAGAATTCATCGTTTGCAGTGCAGTAACATCGGTCAGAGAATTAAATCCAGCGGACAGGGTAGTCAAACTCTTGATGGTCTCGAGACCGGAGAGATTGGTCAGAGTGTTGTTGCTGACATACAGCTTAGTCAGCGATTCGCAGCTGGACAGAGGTGCAACAGAGGAAAGATTGTTGTAGGAAACATCCAGAACCGTCAGCGATGAGAGAGAACTGATGGCGTTCAGCGAGTTCAAAGCATTGTGGCTTAGATTCAGTTCGGTAAGGCTGGTCATAAATGACAACGGCGACAGATCCCGGATGATGTTGTTGCTCAGGTTCAGTGTAGTGAGTTTGGAGGCGGCGCTCAGATTTTCAATGCTGGAAAGATTACAGCCACTGATCGTAAGTTTGCTAAGGCTGGGGAGCGCACCAATGGTCAGCAGATCTTCTGCGCTGACTACGCAGTCTGTCAGTGTCAGTTGGGCCAGATAAGACATATTGCGCAGACCGGAAAGGTCTTCTGCAGTGCTGTTTTGAATGGTCAGGGTTTCCAGACGGGAGAGATAGGCGAGATCTTCGTAGCTGGAAGCGCCCTTAGGGAGCTTTAAAGAGGTGATTTTCCACAGATCGCTGGAAAGGAGCTTGGCATCGGTATTGACACCCAGTTGCTTACGGACGGCAGCATCAATGGTGCTGTCCTTCAGCGCAACCTCCTCAACAACGCCGCCTACAGTATAACCGTAGATGGCCAGAGGACTGACAAGACCGTTTTCACCCAAAACAAGGGCAAAAATCCGGTTTTCACCGCCCACCAGTGTGAATTCGCCAGTGCTGGGGGCATCATCAGTAGACGGATAGGTGCCGTTGGTGGTTGTGAGCAGCGTGCCTTCGTAATCAGTGAGGGTTACCGTGATGTACTGGCTGTAGAAACCGGGGGCATAATTTACCTGTGGCAGCTTGGGCCGCATTTCCTCCAACTGGGCTTTGATAGCCGGGTCAGAGATGTTATCCAGCATCGTTACGGCATCCAGAAGTTTATTCTGTTCTATATAGATCTTGCAAAGGGCGATATACAGCTCTGCAGAACCGCCGTCGGCAATAGCGTCGGTGAGGGTGGTTTCTGCTTTGGTATAGTTGCCAATAGATTTGAAATGCTCGGAAAGCTCAATGGCAACATTCTCGTTCTCGTCCGTTTGCAGATAAGCACTGTTGTAAAACCAGGCGGCAATATTATGCTTGCCGTTTTCTTCAAAAAAACGGGCTTGGTTCAGCAGTACGTCCCGGGTGAAACCACGGTCATATACAAACAGGTACCAGGCGCAGCTACATATGATAACGATTCCAAGCAGGATCGGCAAAATTCGTTTCAGGGCTCGATTCATCACATAGGCTCCGTTTCGAATAAAATCTGTATAAATTATACTAATCCGAAAGAAGGATGTCAAGAACGCGGTTAATTTTGGATATCCTTTCGTCACCATCCGGCAAAATTCGAAGTTCCTGACTGATAGAATACATTCAGGAGGGATGGATATGGATAAACAGTGGAGGACAGTTATTGTGGCACTGGTAATGGGAGCTGTGCTGCCACGGTTGATGCTCAGCGCCTTAAAACCCATTTCACCAGAGCAGACAGAGCCGGCTCCGACGGTGCAGACCACGCAGCTCCCGACACTTCCCAGTTCTCCCGTGGAGTCCACATACCTGCCGGTGCTGATGCAGAAAGATTTTGTTCAGGTTATGGATTTGGAAAAGTACATATTGGGCGTGGTTTTGGCGGAAATGGGCGCATCTTTTGATGAGGAAGCCCTGAAAGCTCAGGCGGTGGTAGCCAGGACGTATGCGTTGCGAAGATTATACCGGCAGGATAAGCATAAAGATGTGGCAATCTGCACAGATCCTAACTGCTGTCAGGCATATATTGCTGCAGACGACTATTTGCGGCAGCGGGGAGAGCAGAAGGATGTGGACAAGGTCGCCCGGGCAGTGGAAATGACGAAAGGGCAGATCCTGACCTATGAAGGACAGATCGCGGAAGCCACCTATTTCTCCTGCTCCGGTGGGAGGACAGAGGATGCGTTGGCGGTATGGGGGGAAGAAATCCCTTATCTGCAGGCGGTGGACAGTCCGGGAGAGGAAAATGCCCAGGCGTATTGGGAAAGTGTGCATTTCAGCGCAAGTGAATTTGCAAAGACACTGGGGCGTAAGCTGTCGGGCACACCAAAAAGTTGGTTGGGAAAACAGACCTTTACCGCCGGCGGCGGAGTGAATACGATGATCATTGGCGGAATCACCTATACAGGAACACAACTAAGAAAGCTTTTGGGACTGAATTCCACCGCATTTACGATGACGGCAGAAGAGGATGGCATTACGGTGGAGACGCTTGGCAAGGGTCATCGGGTGGGTATGAGTCAATACGGCGCGGATGCAATGGCCCGGGACGGCAGCGGCTATCAGGAAATTCTTGCCTATTACTATCGAGGAACGAGAATTGACAAAATTGAGAATATCCTGTAATATAGTGTAAAATTTACACAAAACAGAAAGGGGGAAGCGCATATGCCAATCCGGATCCCCAATGATCTGCCTGCAGCAGAAACACTGCAGCAGGAGAATATTTTCGTAATGCAGCAAAACCGGGCGCTGACCCAGGATATCCGTCCGCTGGAGATAGTTCTGCTGAATTTGATGCCGACAAAGATCGCCACAGAGACCCAGCTTAGCCGCCTGCTTGGTAATACGCCTCTGCAGGTCAATCTGGAACTGATGCACACCACCACCCATAAGTCCAAAAATACATCTCAGGAGCATATGCTGTCCTTCTACAAGAGTTTTGATGAACTGAAGGACCGGAAGTTTGACGGTATGGTGATCACCGGTGCGCCGGTGGAGATGCTGCCCTTTGAAGAGGTGGATTACTGGCAGGAACTGTGCCAGATCATGGAGTGGAGCAAGACCCATGTACATTCCACATTCCATATTTGCTGGGGTGCGCAGGCGGGTCTTTACTACCACTACGGCGTGGATAAGGTGGCTTTGCCGGAAAAAATGTTCGGCGTTTTCCCGCATACCGCCGATTACAAGCGCTCGATCTTGCTGCGAGGCTTTGATGATGTGTTCTGGGTGCCCCATTCCCGGCATACCACTGTGCTTCGGGAGGATATTGAAAAAGTACCGGAGCTGAAGATCCTGGCATCTTCTGAGCAGAGCGGTGTTTATGCTGTCGCTACCAAGGGCGGCAAGCAGATTTTTATCACCGGCCATTCGGAGTATGATCCTTTGACGCTGGAAAGCGAATACCTGCGGGATAAGAATCAGGGGCTGCCTATTGCAGTGCCGCAGAATTACTATCCGGGGGATGATGACACAAAAGACCCCATCGTTCGTTGGCGTGGACATGCCAATTTGCTGTTTTCCAACTGGCTCAACTACTTTGTCTACCAGACAACGCCCTACGATATCATGTCCATCGGACAAAATGCAGAATAAAAACAGGAGTCGCAAGACTCCTGTTTTTTGTATAGAAACCGTGGGTTAGTGGGGAAAATTTAGGGAAAGACTTGCGTACAGCGTAAAAGAATGCTATAATATTCCCAATTATTATGGGAGAGTGCTGTATAGCTATGGGAGAACCGCAGTACCGTTTGGAAGGAATTGTCCGAACCCGCTCAGAACAGATGGAAGATTTTGAAGGTCCGTTGGATGTCATTTTTCTTCTGCTGAGCAAGAACAAAATAGAGATCCAGGACGTTTCCATCACTGCGATCCTGGAACAGTATTTGGCATACCTTGACGAGATGAAACGGCTGGATATGGAGATTGCCAGTGAATTTATCACTATGGCATCCCATTTGATGCTGATCAAGACAAAGATGCTCCTGTCTGCTGCAGAGCGGGAGGAGGCTCAGAGTGAACTGGATATTTTGCGTCAGTCCCTGATTGAGCGTCAGCGCAAAGAGGCCATTGAGCAGATCCGAACCGCCATTACCTGGCTGGAGCCGAGAAATGAGATCGGTCGGTGCCTGTTTACCAAAGAGCCGGAGCCGCTGAACCGGAACCAGACATACCGCTATCAGCACGATGTCAAGGACCTGCTGATGGCACTGGACGAGATGGCAGAGCGCAATCAGCGTCGTCTGCCGCCCCCGACCGTGAACTTCAAGGGTATTGTGGGCAAAGAGCCCTATCCTGTTACCCGTAAGGTTAAGGAAGTGCTTCGTCAGCTGGTGCTGCGGGGCGTGGAAAAGTTGAAGAACCTGTTTAAGGGAAATAAGAGCCGCTCCGAGGTGGTTGCCACATTCCTGGCAGTTTTGGAGATGTGTAAGGTCGGCTCAGTAACGCTGGAGGATGATATTTCCGGCGAGAACCCCAGTGTCCGCGTGTTGGATGCGGAAATCCCGGTAGAGGAGGAATCCTGATGGAACTTGAACAATTACAGCGTGCCATTGAGGCGATCCTCTTTGCCGCCGGGGAACGGGTGGAGGCATCCCGTCTGGCAATGGCCCTGGAAACCGATGTGAAAGAAATTGTTGCCGCAGCGGATGCGCTGGCGGATGAAATGGCCTTTGCGCGCAGAGGTATTCGCATTTTGAAGCTGGAGAAGGGCTACCAGATGGTTTCCTCCGGCGAAATGGCAGATTTCGTAACAAAAGCGCTGGAGACCCGCAAACCCCCGAAGCTGTCGTCTTCCCAGCTGGAAACCCTGACCATTGTTGCCTATTATCAGCCTGCCACCAAAGCAATGGTGGAGCAGATCCGCGGTGTGGACAGCTCCTATTCTGTGGCGGCGCTGCTGAACAAGAAACTGATCGAAGAGGCCGGTCGGCTGAATGTTCCCGGAAGACCTATTCTGTACCGCACGACACCGGATTTTTTGCGGACTTTCGGCATTTCTACGCTGGAAGAACTGCCTCCCATTGAGAAGGTCAATTTCGGTGAGCCGGATGTAGTGATTGAGGGCGAGCAGCAGATGATAGAAGAGCCTGCACCTCAGGAGGAAGCCTGATGGGCTGGCTGATTGCGCTGGCGGTTGTTGTAGCGCTGGCGTTTATACCTCTGGGTATCCAAGCAAAGTATGATGCTGACGGAGCAGCTGCGTGGCTGATCTTTGGCCCGCTGCGGCTTACCCTGTATCCGTCCCGCAAAAAAACAAAGACAACCCGGGAAAAATCTGCTGAAGTCGAGGAAAAGAAAAGAAAATCTTCAAAAGAGAAAAAGGGTGGAAACCTTTCGGATTTCTTCCCGCTTATGGATGCAGTTAAGGACTTTTTGAGCGAACTCCTTTTCCGAAAGATGCGTGTGAATTTACTGCAGGCGAAAATCATTCTGGCAGGAGAAGATCCCTGCGACTTGGCGATAAATTATGGCAGGGCTTGGGCAGCACTGGGCAATCTGGTGCCGGCGCTGGAGCGATTCTTTGTGATCAGGAAGCGCGATCTGCGTGTAGAATGCGATTTTACTGCGAATAAGACACTGATCGATGCACATATTGTACTGTCGATTACCCTTGGAAGACTTTTGCACCTTGGTTTGCGTTACGGCATTCGGGTGCTGCGTGAATTTTTAAAAATTGTGAAATTAAGAAAAGGCGGTGCTGTACAATGAGCCAATCCCTTCCTAATATGCTGGAGAACACCATTGCAAAGATCCGTGAGATGGTGGATGTCAATTCTGTGATCGGCGATCCCATTACAACGGCTGACGGTGTAACCATTATCCCTGTTTCCAAGGTCAGCGTTGGCTTTGGCGGCGGTGGCAGCGACTATGTATCCCGCAATGTGAACAAGCAGGAGAATCCCTTTGGCGGCGGTGCAGGCGGCGGCATAAAAGTTACGCCTATTGCATTTCTAATCGTTAAGGACGGCTCTGTCCGGATGATGCCGGTGGCGGCGCCTGCAAATACCACGGCAGACCGGATCGTAGAGCAGGTTCCTGATGTTCTGGACAAGATCGCTGCATTTATTGATTCCCGGACTAAGAAAGCAGAATAATTTTCCCTCCTGCGGAAACACTAACCGCGGGTGAGAAATGATGAAAAAACGACTAATTCGGACGGCGGCTGCGCTGATGGCTGCCGTCCTGCTTTTACCTTGCCGGGTACAGGCTATTTCTGCGCAAAAGGCCATTTTGATGGATGCTGAAACCGGCCGGGTGATCTACGAAAAGGATGCCCACAGTCGCAGCCTGATTGCCAGCACCACAAAGATTATGACGGCGCTGGTGGTTTGCGAGCAGTGTAATGTACTGAACCGGATGCGGATTCCAAAAGAAGCGGTGGGTATCGAAGGGTCTTCTATGTACCTGAAAGAGGGGGAAGTGCTGACAATTCAGGAACTTCTCTATGGTTTAATGCTTCATAGCGGCAACGATGCGGCAGTGGCACTGGCTATTTACTGCGGCGGTACCGTAGAGGGCTTTGTACAGCTGATGAATGACAAAGCTTACCGTTTGGGCCTCACCGGTACGAATTTTGAAAACCCTAACGGGTTGGACAGCCCTCAGCATTACTCTACAGCCAGTGATTTGGCGGTGCTGACTGCTTATGCGATGCAAAATCCTATCTTTGCCAAGACGGTTTCTACAAAGAGTGTGCGGGTAGGGGAACGAAGTCTGCAAAATCACAACAAGCTTTTGTGGCGTGTGGATGGCGCAGACGGTGTAAAGACCGGTTTTACCAAGGCGGCAGGCCGGATTCTGGTGTCCAGTGCACAGCGCAATGGTCGTCGGTTAGTTTGCGTTACCATTAACGATGGCAACGACTGGGTGGACCATCAGCTTCTGTTGGAGGACGGTTTCGCCCGATATGAGAACAGGAATATCGTTTGTGCCGGCGACGCGCTGGGACAGCGAACCATTGTGGGCGGCGATGCAGATGCAGTCCAGTTGCTGGCTGCGGAGGATTTTTCCTTTGCACTGACGGCCCAGGAACAGCCAGATATCCTGCTTTCCGGGGCGGAATTTGATTATGCACCGGTGGTAAAAGGTGGCGAAGCGGGATTTGCTTATGTCCTGCTGGGAGAATGCGTGATCGGCAAAGTTCCCTTGGTTTATGCAGAAACAGTAGAGCAGAAAAATGAGCCGGAAAAGAAACCATTCTGGCAACGGTTATTGGGAGGCGCATCATGACAGAAAGATTACAGAAAATACTTTCCGGCCGCGGTGTGGCATCCCGTCGGGCGGCAGAAAAAATGATTACGGATGGGCGCATAACCGTCAATGGCCGGATCGCCCTTTTGGGTGAAAGCGCAGACCCGGAGAAGGACGAGATTTTACTGGATGGGAGTGCGCTCCCATCCCTTTCTGAAAATGTGTACATCCTGCTTCATAAACCCAGAGGCTATGTAACCACGGTGTCCGATGATCGGGGCAGAAAAACGGTGATGGAACTGGTGCGGGACTGTCCTGCCCGTGTCTATCCTGTTGGACGACTGGATATGGATTCTGAGGGCTTGTTGCTGCTGACCAATGACGGCGAATTTGCCAATGCCCTGATGCACCCCCGGCACAATGTGAATAAGACTTATGAGGTGTGGGTTACCGGCTACCATAAGGCAGCCCTTTCTTTGTTAGGTCGGCCTATTACGCTGGACGGCTATACGATTCGCAAGCCGGAAGTGAGGCTGTTGTGGGAAGAAAACGGCAAAGCGAAACTTCTTGTTACTATACACGAAGGCAGAAACCGCCAGATTCGCAGAATGTGCGAAGCGGCAGATATGCAGGTTACCAGACTTCGCCGCATCCGTGAAGGGAGTCTGAAATTGGGGGATCTGCCCCCGGGAAAATGGCGGTACTTAACGCAGGAAGAGCGAATGAAGCTATGAAATCACCCCCGGTTGGGGGTGATTTTTGCAATTTTTGCACCAGCATCTTGCAAAAATGCAGGAAAACTGTTATTATTGTCTTACCATCAATTATTGAAAGAAGGCGTAATGCAATGCGTAACAATTTTTTGTCCATTCTGCAGAACCAAATGCCGACTTTTTCCAAGGGCCAGCGGCGGCTGGCTCAATATATCATCGAGTCCTACGATAAGGCTGCCTTTTTGACTGCTAGCCGTCTTGGCAAGGCAGTGGGCGTGTCAGAATCCACGGTTGTCCGCTTTGCGGTGGAACTGGGTTTTGAAGGCTATCCCAGTATGCAAAAGGCAATGCAGGAGATGGTGGTCAATCGGTTGACCTCAGTGCAGCGTATTGAGGTAGCCAACGACCGGATCGGTGATCAGGATATTGTTTCCATGGTGCTGCAGTCTGATATTGACAGACTGCGCAAAACTGCAGAAACTGTGGATCGGAATGAATTCCAGGCAGCGGTCAATGCTATTTTGAAGGCAAAGCGGGTTTATATTCTGGGTGTCCGCTCTGCCGCGACTTTGGCAAATTTCCTGGGCTATTATCTGAACTATATGTTCCGCAATGTACATATTGTTACGGCATCCGGTGCAGGCGAAATGTTCGAGCAGATCGTCGGTGTCGGGGCAGAAGATGCGGTGATCGCATTCAGCTTCCCCAGATACTCCTCTACCACCGCCAAGGGCGCGCAGTACTGCCGTTCTACCGGTGCTACGGTTATTGGTGTAACAGATAGCCGGCTGTCACCGCTGGGACAGAATTGCGACCGTGTGCTGCTGACCAAGAGCGATATGGTTTCCCTTGTGGACTCGCTGATTGCACCGCTGAGCCTTGTCAACGCTTTGATTGTTGCACTGGCCGCAAAGCGTGAAAAGGAACTGGGCAGAACATTTAACTCCCTGGAGCACATTTGGGAAGAATACAATGTTTACGAAAAGCAGGTCGATATTCCATGACGTATGACGGAATCATCATAGGCGGCGGCCCGGCGGGAATGTTTGCAGCCATCACCGCAGCACAGCGGGGGCAGAAAGTACTCTTGCTGGAACGCAACGACCGCCTGGGCAAGAAACTGCTCATCACCGGTAAGGGTAGATGCAATGTAACCAACCACTGTTCCGAACAGGAGGTTTTGCAAAATGTGCCCAGAAACGGACGGTTTTTGTACAGCGCGATGGCAGCCTGCCCTCCGGCCAAAGTGATGGAGTTTTTTGGAAACAGGGGCTGTCGGCTAAAGACTGAACGGGGAAACCGGGTGTTTCCTGTGTCCGATAAATCTCAGTCAGTTCTGGAGTGTTTGCAGAATGAATTGCGCCGTCAGAAGGTTGCTGTTCATACTGCCCGGGTAAAAGGAATCCTGACGGACGATGGACGGGTGTGCGGAGTTCAAACGGATAAAGATCGCATCAATGCAAATTGGGTCATTCTCGCCACCGGCGGTCTTAGCTATCCCACCACCGGCTCCACCGGCGACGGCTACACAATGGCTGCGGCTCTGGGGCATACCATTACCCAGACGGAAGGTTCTTTAGTACCGTTGGAAACCGCAGGGGAGGACTGCCAGCAGATGCAGGGTCTGAGCCTGCGCAATGTGGGCGTGAAGCTGTTGAATGAAAAAAACAAGGTGCTGTATAAGGATTTTGGTGAGTTGCTGTTTACCCATTTTGGCGTATCCGGACCTACAGTGCTCAGCGCCAGCGCCCATATGAAGGGCGATTGTCACCTTGTTATCGACTTAAAACCCGCACTTGACGAGGGCAAGCTGGATAGTCGGATTCTGCGGGACCTGGAGATGTACAAGAACCGAACGATGGAAAATGCAGTGTCGGATTTGTTGCCCAGGTCGATGATTTCTGTTATCCTGCGCAGATGCGGAATTGCTCCGGATATGCAGGCAAATAGCCTGACAAAGCAACAGCGCCGTGCGCTGGTAGAAACCTTAAAAGCATTTTCTGTAGAGATCATTGGCAAGCGACCTGTGGCAGAAGCTATCATCACTTCCGGCGGTGTAAAGGTGTCGGAGATCGACCCCAAGACGATGGAATCCAAGCTGGTTATAGGGTTGTATTTTGCCGGCGAGATCATTGACTGCGATGCGTATACCGGTGGCTTTAATCTGCAGATTGCCTGGGCGACGGCGTTTGTCGCCGGTACGGCGGCAAGCTCTGGCGAAAGGGAAAAATAAGGTAAGTTTACCTTTAAAAATTCGTCCAAAAAAACTGGAAAAAATGCTTGACAAACAGATATAGGATGTGTATAATAAAACCCGTCGCTGAGGCATAACGCCCTGCGATTGGTTTGGGAGCATAGCTCAGCTGGGAGAGCATCTGCCTTACAAGCAGGAGGTCACAGGTTCGAGCCCTGTTGTTCCCACCATACATCTGGCCCTGTGGTGCAGTCGGTTAGCACGCCAGCCTGTCACGCTGGAGGTCGACGGTTCGAGTCCGTTCGGGGTCGCCATAATGCATCCGAGTGGAGCG
>JAZQTN010000072.1:0-4404 GCA_045630825.1 Faecousia sp.
CTGGACCATGGACTAATTTGGAGGTAACTTAGAATGTACGAGAGCAAGAAGAAGTATTTTTACGGCACTGGTCGCCGTAAGTCCTCCGTTGCCCGTGTTCGCGTCTACGAGAACGGCACCGGCTCCATCATCATCAACGGCCGCGACATCGACGATTACTTCGGTCTGGAGACCCTGAAGCTGATCGTTCGTCAGCCCCTGGTCAGCACCCATATGCTGGGCAAGGTTGACGTTGTTGTCACTGTTGCAGGCGGGGGTGTTGCCGGTCAGGCTGGCGCTATCCGTCACGGCATTTCCCGTGCTCTGGTTCTGCTGAACCCCGAGTTCCGTCCTGCTCTGAAGGCTGCTGGCTTCATGACCCGCGACCCCAGAATGAAGGAAAGAAAGAAGTACGGTCTGAAGGCCGCACGTCGCGCTCCCCAGTTCTCCAAGCGCTAATCGAAATTATCCAAGAGATAATTTCCACAGCATTTCACAGCATCTTTGGACGCTGTTCTGCTGGAATTTGCAACTTATTGGAGCTGTGAGAGTTCCTCAAATGTGCTGCGCTTGATACCGAAAGGTGCAAGTAAGACGCAGGTAAGGAACAAAGTTCACAACTGTATAATGAGCCTGATGAAGCAGGAGATGTATCCGCAAGGAGAACATCTCCTGCTTTTTTTCATATCATCGGTTTTCATAGTATTTCTCTTATGTGATTTTATTGATTGCTTCCACCAGGGTTTCAATATCCAGGTGGGTGTACACCCTCTCTGTGAGGGTCATTGCCCCGGAGTGACCTACGATCTTCTTGATCATGGTTTGATCCACATGTGCTTCCGTCAGCTTTGAGATGCAGGTGTGCCGGGTATCATGGGGCTTATGATCAAATCCAAGCTGCTCCATGAGCGGGGTAAAATAGCTGTCATAGTAATTCCGATAGTCGAAGTGCTTTTGATCCGGTGTGTGCAAGAGGTATTCACACGCAGATCCATCGAACCATGCTTTGTAGAACGGGAGTAGTTTGTCGGCAATTGGAACCTTTCTTAATCCGTTCTCTGTCTTACTGGCGATGACATCAAAGTACTGCTCGTCCAGGTGGACATCATCCTTTTTCAGATCCAGGAACTCGGAGATTCGACAGCCATTGTAAATGAGCATCAGTACGATCTGGTAATGCGGATCTTCCGCAAGCGTCCAGAGTCTTTCAATTTCTTCCTTTGTGAATTTGTTGTGATCCCGTTTGTCGGGGTTCTTATCCTTGTACTTCACAATATCCACAAATTCGGAATAATCTTTGCTGCAGATGTCATTTTTCATGGCATATTCGTAGAGCTGGCTGAACAGACTTTTCAGTTTCTTCAGTGTAGGATAGTTCTTTCCGCAGGTATCAACCACCGTTTGTAAATCCACCAGCTTCATATCCCGGAACACCTTGCTATTAAGCGAGCCGCATACCTTATAGGATGCTTCATAGCCTTTCACATTGGAATGGGATATGGTCGGAAACTTTTCCTTTGACCAGCGCTCATAAACTTCCTGGAATGTGACCTTGGATGCTTTCAGATCGAAGGGATTATTGTTGTACTCAGCAAGCATTTGCAATCCCTCTGCTCTAGTAGCCGCATAACCAATGGTCATCTGATCCTGGATCATTTTGTCTTTGACTTCATCGTAGTGCCATCCGACAGTTTTCTTGACTACATAGGGTCTTCTTCGTTTTCCGGACATCTTCTTTACAGTGCCATATCCGTTGGGTAACTTCAAATAGTATCAAACTTCCTTTCTCCCAGTGACTTCAAAATTTTGATAGGGTATGTATCTGTATCACTGTTAATCCTGGCTGCCGTTGTCTTCGGCGGCCTTTTTCTTTTGTTCCAGCATCTGCCGGTCAAGTTCATTGCGGCGCTGAATTCTCTCCATATTGGACAGAACTTCTACTTCCCTATCAACCAGATTAGCGCCGGAGTAATATGCCAGTTTTCTTTCGAGCCAAGCATCAAAGGACTCGGGGTCAGACCAATAGGTTTCAACCATTTGGCGCTCATGTGCGAAGTCCTCCAGGATCAAACACAGGTCTGCATTAAACTCTGCATCCTTGTTGTGACCGTCAAACCGGAGCGAACAAGTCCACTCATCATAATGCGGAGGTCTTTTTACATCGATCTCGAACCGCAGACCGGCCTTTTTGTTCAGCTGATACAGAACGGTCAGCACATCGGAAATCGTGTTCAATTCGATGCTGGGCCGCTGGTAGCCGATCAAATCTGCCGGGGAGACTTTCAGTTCCTTAGCCATAGCATTGATGATAGCAATGGACGGTTCGATCTCTCCGCTTTCGTACTTCTGGACTGTGCGCAGGGTTTTGCTTAGCCGATTGGCAAGTTCTGTTTGGCTTAATCCGGCTGCCTTACGGGCCGCCTTGATTCTCTCGCCGATTTCAGCTGGGTTTTTGTTCATTCGAATCACCTCGCTTGTATTGTATCACATCGTTCTGCGAATTGCAAGAGCGTATTGCGTATTTTTTGTTCGTATTTGCTATTGACAGAAAGTCATGGGTAGGATATAATGATGATACGAACCGAAAGTTCGCATTTTATCAAACAGAAGGAGGTGAAACACCATGGAGAACAAGTTGTTCGTAGAGCTTCCGGCCTTCACCGGACGGAACGTTCCCATCACTGAGATTGCAGCAGCAATGCACAAGGATGCTCAGTATGTACGAATTGGATTGCAGAAAGGTATTCTGAAATTCGGATATGCCATCAAGCTGGATAATTCCAACGAGTACAACTACTACTGCCCCGACCGGAAAGTGTGGGAAGAAATCGGGTACTTCCAGCCGGGCGCAGCGTAAAAAAGAAAAGAGCCCTCATCCTGGCAGATGAGAACTCTTCCGGACAGTCCCAACGGCAGCTGCCGTGTGAACTATCAATCACCACCGATATTATAACACGTCAGCTGCCAAATTCAACTACTATTTTTAGGAGGTAACAAAAGAATTTGGAAGCTATTTATGAAAACAACGAAGAAATGATCGCTGATTTTGGTTCCCCCGGTTTCTTGCCGGTGGTTTCCATGACAGAACTGTACAATAGCGTTTATGAGAGCAAGCCGCCCATTGTGGATGGCTTGCTTTATCCCGGAACCTATCTGTTCGTCGGTTCTCCGAAGTATGGCAAATCGTTTCTGATGCTTCAGCTGACTTACCACATCAGCGTAGGCTTGCCCATCTGGGGATATGCTGTCCGACAGGGAACGGTTTTATACCTCTCCCTGGAAGATGACCAGCCCAGACTCCAGAGCCGCTTGTATCGCATGTTCAAAGAGGAAGCAAGCAACAATCTGTTCTTCTCCACCTGGGCAAAGAAGCTCGGTGAAGGGTTCGAGGATCAGATCACCGCTTTCGTAAGAAAACATCCGGACACGCAGTTGGTTGTCATTGACACCTTAAAGCGAGTCCGCAGCGCAACAACAAACAAGAGCGGATATGACGATGATTATGATTTCGCCGCATCCATTACAAATCTCGCCCGACAGCTTAACATCTGCATCATCATTGTACACCACACCCGGAAGATGAAATCTGACGATAAATTCGAAATGATCTCCGGTACAAACGGTCTGCTAGGCGCTGTGGATGGAGCTTTTCTGCTTGAAAAATCCAGCAGACACGCAAGAACGGCAACACTCAGTGTCACCGGCAGAGATCAGCCGGATATGATTCTCAATCTCGAAAAGGACACCGAAACACTCCAATGGACATTGGAAAGTGCGGAGGTAGATCTGTGGGTGGAGCCGCCCGATCCTGTTCTGGATGCCGTGGCAAAAATCGTTTCCGCAGAATCGCCCCTATGGAGTGGAACCGCTACGGAGTTGGTTGCACTCCTGGGGATTGATATGAAGCCGAACCAACTGTCTGTGAAGCTGAATATCAATGCCCAGCGGCTGTGGAAAGAACACAATGTTCGCTACCACAACAGCCGCACACACGCTGGAAGAAAGATCGACTTGCAGTTGATCTTATCGGAAGCGTGACGATGCGTGACGGAAGTGACGATGTTTGAGGGTATAAGCACTAATGTGCGAAATGCCGTCACCATCGACACGCACCGTCACGGATCGGTTTCAGAGGGTCACGGGAACCATTATAAAAGGGTTCCTGGGCGGGGTGTTGTCCGCAGACAACGGGGCAGCGCCCCCTCCCCCTCGGAGAGCCCACGGTACTTTGCAGCCACCCTGGATGAAAGTACCATAGTGGGTTATTACACTTTGAAAAAGTGCCGTTCCCCAATCGTAACCCCAAATTCACCGCTGATATTCAGCAGAAAGGAGCTATATGGCAAGAAACGACGGGATTGACCGTACCCTTGCAAGAAACCGTGCTCTGAGCGCCAATGACATTAAGAACGCACAGGCTCACAA
>JAZQTN010000073.1:0-36182 GCA_045630825.1 Faecousia sp.
GCATCCGCCTCATTGGTGCGGAAGATGGGCTTTCCGGGGAACCGCTTGCAGGCAATCTGGTTGCTCATCTGATCGTACTGATGCGCCCACATATCGTCGCTGATGGTGGCCGGCAGCGCATTAAACGCCAGCACCTCCAGCCGTTCTGCCCACTTCTTGTCACCGGTGTAAGCATACAACCACTCGTAAGAGTACATCTGCTCCACAACCGCACACAGCTCTGTGCCCTGAATGGGACTGACGCCTGCCAGACATTCATCGCCGGTCAGCGTACCGACAGCCGTACCGTTGTATTTGTCCAGATACTGCCACATTTCCTCAACATGGTCGGTGTAGGGCAATCCCAGCAGATCGCAGGTAATCGCCTCATATTTCAGCGTCATCATAATGTTGACCAGATGGGTGTCAAACCGCCATTCATTCAGCGGATGCTTCCACAGCGGGAGCAGTTCATCATAATTAACGCCCTGCTCCTGCAGGATTTTGCACAGCTCCAGCAGCCAATCTTCTTTGTAACGCTTATATGTAAAATCAATGGCGATGAAGCCCTCGTACCACCGAAACGCCGTCCAACCGAACAGCTTGATTACGCCGTCGCGCAGCAGCTCGTAGTAATTCTTCAGTGTCCGATAGATGACCTTCGGGATCCGCTCATCCTTGGAACAATCGTAGTAAAGCGCCAGCGCCTTGGTGATCAGGAAAACCACCCATGTGGTATAGGTGGGTCTTTCTTCCTCCGTGCAGGGGCAGATCCAGCCGTCTTCCTGCTGCGCCGCAATAATGGCATCAATGTATTTCTTCGCCCGGGCGATCAGATCTTCATCTTCCAGCAGATATGCCAGAGGAATAAATCCGTCCAGCCAGTAGGGCACTCTCTCCCAGCCCTCCCGATCGCCACCGATCCAGGCACTGTCTCGAACATCGGGCCACATCTTGTCCAAATTGCCAGCCAAACCCTCTGCCTGAATCTGCAGCTGCCGCTTCAGCCAGCCGCTGGGCTTCAGCTCATTGGTCGTATAGAAATTCCACTGATACACGGGAACTCCCCCTCTCTCGTAGCGTGCCATCATTGTATCACCCTATATTTCCAAAGTAAATACCCCTTTCCATTGACTTCCTTTCTTTTGTGCGCTATACTTCCCCCTGTAGAAAGGAAGTGCTCCTATGGATCACAAATTACGGCGGTTAAAGCTCGCCTGCTATACCGGAAATGCCACGATGTCCGCAGTCGCCAGCCTCTCACCGGTGCTGTTTTTGACATTCCGCTCTCTCTACGGTTTTTCCTATTCCCTGCTGGGTCTTCTGGTTCTGATCAATTATGTCACGCAGCTAACCATTGACCTGGTCTTCTCTCTCTTTTCCCACCGCTTCAATATTCCCCGCACCCTGCGCATAATGCCCATTCTGGCGGTGTTGGGTTTTGCCTTTTACGGCCTTTCCCCGGTGCTTTTTCCCCAGAATCCCTATATCGGCCTGGTCATCGGCACGATGCTGTTCTGCGCATCCTCCGGCTTGGCTGAGGTGCTGCTCAGCCCCGTCATTGCCGCCATTCCGGCAGAAGATCCCGATCGGGAAATGAGTAAGCTCCATTCCATTTTCGCCTGGGGCACGGTGGCTGTGATCATCGTCAGCACGCTGTTTCTGCTGGCCTTCGGCCACGAAAACTGGCCCTTTCTTGCATTTTTGTTCCTGCTGATCCCTCTTGTTTCCGCCATCCTCTTCGCCGGCGCGGAAATTCCCAAGATGGAAACCCCCGGCAAAGTCTCCGGCACGCTGTCCTTCTTCAAAAACAAATGGCTATGGATCAGTGTTCTCGCCATCTTCCTGGGCGGTGCGGCAGAATGTTCTATGTCCCAGTGGAGCTCCAGCTACTTGGAGCAGGCGCTGGGCATTCCCAAAGTCTGGGGCGATGTGTTCGGCGTTGCGCTATTTTCCGTAACCTTGGGCTTGGGCAGAACACTGTACGCCAAATTCGGCAAAAACCTGGGTAAAATGATCACTCTCGGCGCAGTAGGTGCTGTCCTTTGCTATCTCGTTTGCGCCGTTTCCCCCTGGCCCATCGTCGGCCTCATCGCCTGCGCACTGACCGGCTTCTGCACCTCGATGCTGTGGCCGGGCAATCTGGTGCTGGCCACCGACCGCTTCCCCACCGGCGGTGTGTTTATCTTTGCAATGATGGCTGCTGGCGGCGATCTTGGCGCATCCGTCGCCCCTCAGCTTATCGGCATCATCACCGATACCGCCATTGCCAATCCTACCGTGGTCTCTTTCGCGGCAACCCTTAACCTTGCCCCGGAACAGCTGGGTATGAAGCTGGGTATGCTGCTGGCAATGTTTTTCCCCCTCACCGCCATTCCCCTCTACCGCCACATCTGGAAACACCACTCGAAATAAGCCTTCCCCTGGGGGAAGGTGCCCTTCCACCCGCAAGGGCAGATGAGGGTCATAACAAAAGGCCTGCAGTACACCTGCAGGCCTTTTCATTTCTTCTTTATCCTATAAAACGCCACCCATTCGGCCAATGCGCACACCGGCAGCGCCGCAAAAAAATCCGCCGCCGAATGTTGCTTAATAAATACTGTAGACAGGCAAATCAGTCCTGCCATCAGTGCAACGAAGGCTTTCCAGCCCCAATGAGCAGATTTCTCCCGCAGCCACGCCGAGGCGATCCCCAAAGAAATCGCCACATGCAGCGACGGGCATACATTGGTGCTGGTGTCCGCCTGATACAACGCCCCCACCAACCGGCTTAGCACATTGTCCCGGGGAAACTCCTCCGGTCGCAGATCCTGCCGGGTCGGCAGCAGAATGTAGATTGCCATCGCCACCACTTGCGTAACGATGATATAGGTCTGCAGCGCCTTAAAATTCGCCACATCGTACCGCAAAAACCATAAAAGCGACCCCACAATCAGTCCATACCAAAGGATATAGGGGATCACAAACCACTCGCAAAAGGGGATCATATCATCCAGCCGACAATGGACAACGGCACACTTTTCCGCCGGTATCATTCGCTCCGTAAGAAGAAAAAAGGCGAAAAATCCCACCCATCCGAACAGCAGCTTCAGATGTTTGAATTCCGGCTCGTTGATCCGCCCCGGCCGAAACCCCCGGTAATTCACTACGGCTCTTTCCATAAACACCTCCTGCGTCAGGTTTTTTCTGTATTATCGCCCGGAGATCGTATCATCAATCCCTTTTCCGAAAATATTCCCAACGCAGCAAAAACTTTTATTGCCGTCCTGTTCTTTCCTCAAAGCGACATACCAGTCCCAGCAGCCACCGCCTCAGCCGTCCCAAACCGACCGCCGCCAGCACCGTTAGTCCCACCCAAAACGCATATTCAAAAGCCAATACCGCCACCCCCTCGTTATAGGGTATTCTGCCGGCTTTCGAATCGTGTTCTGCGAGAATACAAGTTGACATAATTTGTTGAAGCATTTGTTTTTCCGTCGTTCAGTAGACATAAGTTTTCCACATTCTCCACAGGTTTTTCCACAGGCAAACCGCAAAAACCCCTTGCAAACAGCCTGCTTGCAAGGGGTTTTCCAAAATAATACCTATAAAATCCGCAACCGGCAAAATCGCCATTTGGTTTACAGAACACTTTTAGAAGCGAATCTGCACCGAGAACACACGGCTATGTCCCATGGACGTTTTTTCCTCTTTTCGGTAAGCATCCACACATAATTTTTCGCCATCTTCCAGCGCCCAGGAAATATCCACGATTTCCCCCTCCCGCGCCTCAGAAAGATAACAGATCACCATCTCCCTGGGGCAGTGCTCTGTGTGGAAATCCGCGCACAGCAGATCATCTACCCATTCCATATACCGGCAGTTGTTCACATGGCCGTTAATGTCCAGATCAGAGAACCGCACCAACCGGCTTTCGCAGTTTTCCAGTTCCTTGGGCAGCAGCGAACCGGGAACAGACAACTCACCGCCCCGGACACAGCCGTCTACCACCACACCGCTCTTGGCAGGCAGTACCATCGCTCTTGTAGCTGCGCTCATCAGCACCCACAGGCTGATTCCCCGGAACAGCTCCTTGCCCTCGGCGTCATAGGCCACCGTCGCCCGGGGATAGGCAGTCCGGGTGGTAGGCATAGGCCAGGTCTCCACCGTAATGGTCTCCCCCGCCCGGGGTAGCCGGTCGATCTCGATGTGATAGCGGATCAGCGCCCAGAAAAGTTCCTTTTCCTTAAGCATATCCTTATCCACCCCCAGTAGTGCACTGTGTTCACCCGCTGCCTCCTGCAAAATGGCAAGGATCTGGCTGTTCTTCAGCCGGTCAAAGCTGTTGACCTGCGTATCGCCGATCTTTAGTTTTTTTCTGTAAATCGGTTCCATATGCTCCTTCTTTATCCGTTGGCGTTTTCCAAAATCACTGTGGTCTTGTGTTGTTTTCCGGTGCGGTGTCGATAGAAAGTAACCTCTATCCGGTCTCCCTCCTGACAATCCTTCAGCGCCTGCTCCAACTCCTGTACAGACAGAACTTCCGAGCCGTTAATCGACATAATAATGTCGCCAGCTGCAAGTCCCGCTTTTGCCGCGCATCCCTGCGTCTCTGCCGCAGTAATCAAAACCCCCGCCGGCAGCCCAAAATACCGCTGATCCAGCTCACTGATATCGCTCACCGTCAATCCCGGCATAGGACTTCCGGAATCATCTCCCGCAGTTTTGGCCTCAGTGGGCATATTCTCCAGGAAAGCAACAAGATTTCCCCTGTCCGCCTCCAGCATCCGGAACAAATGAATGTTCATCACCCCCAGAATGCTGGAAACACCCGCCAGCAGGATCACTGCAATCAGCAAACCAGCCACCAGTCCTCCACGACTTTTCGGCGGTTTGGTAGATCCGGTCTTGTAGGAATCCTGCGCGTTATTCTGATTCTCCAAATTGTCCATAATCAGACCTCAAATACAGCTTAATTCACCCGAGGCAGCGTAAAGGCAAAGGTGGTCTTTCCCTCCCGGCTGTCCACGGAAATATTCTCTGCGTGGGCAGATACAATCGTCTTGACGATGTAAAGTCCCAATCCCCAACTGTCCCGGTTCTGACTGCGACTCTTGTCCGTTTTGTGGAATCGGTCGAATACCAGCGGCAGTTCTTCCGGTGGAATGGTCTGACCCTCGTTGCTGACAGAAATATACACCTTTTCGTTGCTCTCCCGGATATTCAGTTCCAGCGTACCGCCCTCAGGGCAGAATTTCACACCGTTGTCCACCAGATTGTACAGCACCTGATTGATGTAGTCCTGATTGGCGTGGGTAAACACCGGGTGCTCCGGCATATCCACCTGCACCTGCAAACTTTTCGCCTCGATCTTTTGCTCAAAGGTAATGAGCACCTGGCCCAAAAGTTCCTCGATATCGAAGCGGGTCTTCTGCTCCTCCGGGACACCCTGCTGATCCTGCAGCCGGGAGATATCCAGCATACTGCGCACCAGCCGGTTCAGCCGCTTCGTTTCATCGGATACCACCTGCAGATACTGCCGTCCCTTTTCCGGCGGGATCGTACCGTCGAGAATACCGTCCACATATCCGGCAATGGTAGTCATGGGCGTTTTCAGTTCGTGAGATACATTGGCAACAAATTCCTGCCGTTGATACTCGCTTTTCTGCAATGACGATGCCATATTGTTAAACGCCAGCGCCAGTTCCTCCACCTCTTGGGTGTAGTTTCCCTCGGTATTGACTCGGGCAGTCAGTTCTCCGTGTCCAAATGCTCTGGCTGCCTTGGCCATTTCCCGCAGAGGCTGACTCTGGTGCCGCACAAACAGCGTCATCAGGCATACCGCCAGCAAAACGACCAAAATCGACACAAACACAAAAATCTCGGAGATTTTCCGCAGCACCGCCAAGGTCTCCTCCATAGGCGTGGACATAATGATAATGCCGATCCGTTCACCGGTCTGCCGGTGGATAATAGGCAGCGCCACTACATAGCGCATCTCGGGATACAGCCCCTGAATGACGCCGGTGTCGGTAGCACAACCGGACTGGAAAACTTTATCCACATAGTCCCTGCCCACCGACAGCCCCTGATGCTCACAGCCAAGGGGCGCCCGGGCGCAGAGCACCAGTCTTCCGGTTTCGTCGCATATCACTGCATCTGCGCCGGAAACAGAGGTTGCCACCGTCAGCGCAATATTAAAATTCCGGTCCGTAATGGGACTGCCGGAATACGCCGCCTGCACCAGCTCCACCATCACTTCGCCGTCATTTTTCAGCGAATCCACAGCAGAATCCGTCAAATAATCCTTGACAAGCAGCTGAAAGAAAATGCCGATCAGGAGCAGCGCCGCCAGCAGTACAATGGCAACAGCAGTCAAAATTCTGCTGAATGTACTTTTCATTGTGTCAAAACCTCAAATTTATATCCCACACTATGGACAGTTTTCAGTGTCCAGCTTTCGCTGACACCGCCCAGCTTCTCTCTAAGTCTTTTGACATGGACATCCACCGTCCGGCTGTCGCCAAAATAGTCATAGCCCCAAACCTCATCCAGCAGTTGATTCCGGGTAAAGGTCCGGTTGGGCGTGGATGCCAGATAGAACAGCAGCTCCATCTCCTTAGGCGGCGTGTCCACCTTTTTTCCGTCTACAGTCAATTCAAAAGCGTCCATATCAATGATCAGCTTATCAAAGACCAGCCGACGGGCCCTGTTGGGGGCAGCCACAATGGCGCTGCGGCGCAGCACAGCCTCGATCCGGGCCAAAACCTCCCGCATTTCAAAGGGCTTGGTAATATAATCATCTGCGCCCACCTTCAGGCCACCCACCTTGTCATCGAGTTCGCTCTTGGCCGTCAGCATAATAATAGGTGTCTGCGCCTCTGCACGGATAGCCTTGCACACGCTCCAGCCATCCATCACCGGCATCATCACATCCAGCAGCACCAAATCGGGCTTGATGGCGCGGTATTTCACCAACCCCTCACCGCCGTCATAAGCAATGGTAACGGCATAGCCCTCTTTTTCCAGATACATTTGCAGCAACTCCGCAATATTGCGGTCATCCTCTACAACCAAAACCGATATAGCCATAATCCTTCCTCCAGAATCCATACTTGTTTCTTTTTTCCTTATTATAGCACAAATCATCGGCTTTTCGTGAACTTTTTATGAAAGCTTTTTCCTTATAATATGAACATCGCGCCTGCCCTTGCTTTTGCCGCCATAATATGGTATTATAACGGCAAGCAAAAAAATTGAAAGGAGCCCCCTATGATCGAATTTTTGAAAGCCGTCCTGTTCGGCATCGTCGAGGGCATCACCGAGTGGCTGCCCGTTTCCTCCACCGGTCATCTGATCCTGCTTGACGAATTCCTGCACCTGAATATCTCCGAAGCTTTTTATGAAATGTTCCAGGTTGTGATCCAGCTTGGCGCAATCTTAGCAGTCATCGTGCTGTTCTTCCATAAGCTGAATCCTTTCAGCCCCAAGAAGGACGCTCCCCAGAAGAAAGACACCTGGCAGCTGTGGTTCAAGGTCATCGTAGCAGTGATCCCCTCTGCCGTAATCGGTCTGCTGCTGGATGACTGGATGGACGAGCATTTGTATAACTACATCGTGGTAGCCATTATGCTGATTGTCTACGGCATTGCATTCCTCTTTGTAGAAAAGTGGAATCAGCGCCGCAATTTCCGCATCAACAGCACCAGCGAGATCGACTATCGCACCGCCATCCTGATGGGCGCATTCCAGTGTCTGAGCCTGATCCCCGGCACATCCCGCTCCGGCGCCACCATTCTTGGCGCAATCATTCTGGGCGTTGCCCGTCCCGCCGGCGCAGAGTTCTCTTTCTTTATGGCGATCCCCACAATGCTTGGTGCCAGCGCACTGAAGCTGCTGAAGTTCCTGCTGGACGGCGCTACCGCTACCTCCACCGAGCTGATGGTGCTGATCACCGGCTGTGTCGTATCCTTCATCGTCAGTCTGATCGTCATCAAGGGTCTGATGGAATATGTCCGCAAGCACTCCTTCAGCATTTTCGGCATCTACCGCATTGTCCTCGGCATCGCCGTAGTAGCCTATTTTGTACTTATTTCCCTTGTATAACCCCAATATCAAAAAGAACCCCGCACCTTTCGGTGCGGGGATTTTCTTATTCTTCTTCCCGGGGAACCGGTGTTACGATGGGCCTTCCGTCTCGATCCACCAACACGCACAGCCCACCGGTATAACCGGACTGCGCAAACAGATAATTCACGCCGGTCTTTCGGTCCACGAAAACCGCCATACCTGCCTTTCGTTCCGTTATGATGAAACGTTTCTCTTTCCGAGCCATCTTACTTTTTCACACCTTCCACGATTCCGTTGGCCAGCCCCACCAACCCCTGCATTTCGGAGGGAATGATGATCTTGGTAGCCTGACCGTCAGCGATTTTCTGCATTGCCTCAATGGACTTGAGTTTGATGACCTGATCGCTGGGCGCTTTCTCGTTCAGCATCTGCAGAGAATCTGCCAATGCCTGCTGCACTGCCAAAATTGCCTGTGCTTCGCCGTCTGCTTTCAGGATTGCAGCCTGCTTCTCAGCCTCTGCCCGGAGAATGGCAGCCTGCTTTTCTGCATCCGCCCGGAGAATTGCAGATTCCCGCTCGCCCTCTGCGATGAGGATCGCGGACTTCTTCTGACCCTCGGCCTGCAGGATTGCCTGCCGGCGATCACGCTCAGCCTTCATCTGCTTTTCCATAGAGCTCTGGATATCCGCAGGCGGAAGAATGTTCTTCAGCTCCACGCGGTTGACCTTGATGCCCCAGGGGTCGGTTGCCTCGTCCAGAATGGCCCGCATCTTGGTATTGACCACATCACGGGAGGTCAGCGTCTGGTCCAGTTCCAGATCGCCGATGATGTTACGCAGGGTAGTAGCCGTCAGCGTTTCCATGGCCGCCATAGGCTGCTCCACACCGTAGGCATACAGCTTGGGGTCAGTGATCTGGAAATACACAACGGTATCGATCTGCATCGTAACATTATCCTTGGTGATAACAGGCTGCGGGGGATAGTCCAGCACCTGCTCTTTCAGGCTCACCTTCTTGGCAACACGCTCAAAGAAAGGCATCTTCAGGTGCAGGCCAACGCCCCAAACCTTGCTGAATGCACCCAGCCGCTCGATAACATAGGCCCGGGACTGCTGCACCACGTGAATATTCTTCACAATGATCAGAATCAGCAACACCACAAGCGCCGCAATAACAAAACCAGTCATATTATTTCCTCCTTAAATTATACTTTTTCCGCGGCTTTCACCGCAGTAACAAAGACTTTTACGCCCTCAACCTTGTCGACTTTCACCAAGGTCCCTTTGGGAATCACCGTTCCATCGGTGCTCCGGGCCGTCCATTCCATAGCGCCCAGTTTCACCTGTCCCCGGGCAGCAAGGTTGTCGATATCCTCGGTAACATAGCCCTGAGAATCCAGAATTGCATCCACATTGGTGGGAACGATCCGGGGCTTGATATACTTGCCGACAACCGTGCGCAGGCAAGCCAGACACACCACAGACACGGCCAAAAACACCGTGATCTGCAGCCACAGCAGGGCATCAAAAAAGCTGGTGATCAGCGCAACCAGCGCACCGGCGGCAAACCAGATCGACACCACTGCTACCGTGTTAGCCTCTATGATCAGAAAGACCACCAAGAGGATCAACCAAATAACAATATCCATGCAAAATCCTCCTTCCTTAACTTCTTAAATATACAATAGCAGATTCTCGAAATCCCGTCAATTGGCGATATATTCAAAAACAGCGTCCAATATTTGTAATCGTTCCCGATAATTCCCCTCCCTACACCCACGGAAAATAATCTTTTGACTTTTCTCCCAGAGGGTGTTAGAATACGATTATGTTATGCGGGCGTGGTGGAATTGGCAGACACGTTGGATTTAGGTTCCAATGGGTAACCGTGCAGGTTCAAGTCCTGTCGCCCGTACCAAACAAAAAGAGAGGCAAACGCCTCTCTTTTTTATTTTAGTCAGGGAAATCTTCCTTGGCAATGCGGACCAGTTCGTCGCCCAGGTCTCCGTCCAATTCGTTTAGATCGATCAGCCAGATTCCCATTGCCTTCGCTCGTTGCTTCACGGGGGAAAGATCGGTGGTCAGGCAGCCGTCTTCATACGCCATATCGGAGGAATAGATGATCACCGGCTTGCTGTTCAGAGAGAATTTCTCTGTGAGATACTTGATCTCGTACAGGTGTTCCTTATTAAGCTTGGCAGTCTTCGCCGAAACCACCAAAGCAGTCAGCCCCTTGGTCATGATCACATCCAGCTCATTCCGGACGCCTTCTTTCCAGCTGAAGGTGAAATTGGACTGTACATTGTCAAAGAAACCTGTTTGTCTGGCTTCCCGCCAGATATACAGCTCCAGAATATTACCCGCAACGAGCAGGCAATCCCGCACAGCCGGATTTGTGTATACAAACTTAATGCTGACCGGCGGATCCTGTATAGAATCGGGCACTTCCAGATCTGCAATCAGCCGAAGCTCTTCCAGCCGTTTCAGCGCAGGAATAACGGAAGCATAGGTATACCGGGGTCTGCTTGCGGACTGCACACGCTTATCCGAGAAATCCACACCGCTCCTGTCATAGATCTCCACCCGGGTATTGCTCTTGATGTCAATGGTATAGCCGTTCTCGGGGCTGTAGCGGATATCGCATTGCATTGGGACGAACACAGAAACAATCTTCTGGCTAAAGAAGCTGTCCAGCGCTTTGCGGAAGAAATCGCTGAGTCCGCTTTCATCCAGGCAGGGATACTGGAAATTTATCTGCATTCTTCCGGCGATGTATTCCTCCGCAGTGAACTCCCGCAAAATATCGGCATCCGCAAGTTTCTGGAATACCGCCTGCAGTTCCAGTGCGGTCCACTTGGCTGTATCAATCTTCTTGCTGTAGGACCTCCACTGCGTATCCTCTTTGATCACGATATTACGGATCCAGAGTTCAGAGGTGCCGGTACCCCGGCTGGCGAAGAAAGCGGTTATCCTGTTCCAGTCATCCTGGAATTCCCGATACAAGTTCCACATATCCGGGACAGCATTTTCCAGCTGCGCCATATAGTCAACCGTATTGGGGATCTGCTGAGCGCCATACAGCGAGAAGATCTCATCCGGCTCAATGGCAGTATGCAGCACATAGGCCGGGGCTGTGACAAAGTTGTGGATATTCTCCACCGTACCTTTTGCAGTAGTACGGATCAGGCTGACCCGCTTGTTTCCATCGGCGACACGCATAGCAGCGACTACCGCTTCTTCGTCCGCTCCGGTAACATCGATCACACAGCTTGTCCGCTGTTGCAGTACAAGGGTGTTCAGCGCCGCCTGTATCCCGGAAACCGAAGTTCCCTCCTGCCGGTAATAGGCGATCTGTCCCCTGTTGCCGTGTTTTCTGAGGAAGCTGTCCCATTCCGGATGGGGCTCCTCGCCAAAGAATACACTCTTGTGCGGGTCCAGAATCAACGGACCGGTGATGTTATCTGCAATGGTTCTTCCGCTGAGTTTGATCAGCGTAATATCGTTGTGTGCATACAGTATCCACAGCAAATTGCGAATAATGGTGTCATCCGGGGCCTTGTAATCCTTGCAGGCAGAATACTCCAAGAAAATGCTCAGGTTTTTCCGCAAATTGCCGATTTCGTCGCTGATGTTGATGCCGCAGGCTTCAAATGCTCTTTGCAGTTCCGTCAGGCGGTCGTCCTCTTCGGTATAACGGAGCGCTTGCACTGCTACGCAGACATCCTCACGCACATCATCCAGCAAACTCTCCAGCGTGCTGTAAAGCTGCACAGAATCCTCAACATCCGTCTTTTCCGCTGCGCTCTCCTCCAGCCGACTGTCAATGGCCCGGAAAAGGCCCTCAACGATCTCACTGTTGGCAATACGCTCGCACTTTTTCTTTGCCAGAAGATGAAGCTGCAAGGAAACCTTGTCCAGTGGATCAAATACAGACGCATTAATCTGCGCAGAATCCGTATATGTTTGGAAATCTTCGTTTTTCAGTACAATTCCGGCGTCGCTACAGGGCACCAGACAGGGATGGAGCTTCTTCGCAACACATTTCCAGGCCTTGTTAAACTTTTCATTCACCGTTTCAAAGCCGTAGCGCAGCACCGCATCCGTTTCGGGCAGCCGATAGCCGTCGGCAATCATATACATCATCCACCGTCTATGCTCCAGCTCCAGCAATTTTCCGATTTCACCACTGCAGAGGAACTTCTGGTAAGCATCAATGATCACACCCGTATCGGTGCTTTTTGCAGGATCGATGCAGACACTTGCCAGCTTGTACTTCAGGTGTAACGCCGCGGCGCAGGAGGATCTCTGGTTGTACTGATTTTTCGACAGTTTCTTTGCGGTTTCAGAAAGGGCAACATTGGGATCGCCCAGTTTTTCATACAAATGCGCCACCTTTAAGGTCCGCACGCCCAGATTCCGTATCGTTCTGCTATAAGAGGACAAATTGTTGCCGAAAGCGGAGATCTCAATCCGTTCCGGGAATCCACCGTCCTGCACTGCAGGATACACTGTATTTGCCGCATCCTCAGAACCGTAGTAATTCAGGATCACCTGCTCCTTCCGTTCGGGGTCGCCTGCCAGGCACTGGGCATATACCCGGGCAGCCTGAATATTGGCACTGTTGCTTCCCAGAGATATCAAGAAATAACGGGCATCGGGATACCGAGCCAACACTTCCCTGCAGACCTCCGGCTGTGTTACATCGGAAACGCGGTCATAGCTGAAAGATACATATTCCGCTACCCCTTCTGTTCCCAGATTTGAGTACCGCTCCAGCTCCGGAGCTGCACTACAAAGATACTCTTGCAACTGATGCTCCGGCTCATTGGAAACCACGTGAATAAACAGCCGGCTGCCAACCATCTGGCCGCAGCTGAGCAAACTGAGGATCATTCGCTTGACAAAAACTCCGCTTCCCAGACACATTATATGGATATTGCCGTCGCTGCCTATATATTGGAACAGCGGATATTTCTCCAGGACCATATAGCTCATGAGTTCGTCCCGGTCTACCAGCGGAAGCAGATTTCCGTAGTTTCGATACTGCTCCTTCAGCTGGCGCAGTCCCTCCAGAAACGCTTTTGTCCCGGCAAACCGCCCACTTTGAGAGGCGGCCAGTCCCTGTTCCAAAAATTCGATCAGACTTCCGGCAAAAGAGCCCTCCTCCTGATAAGACGGAAGACCGGCAGAGTATTCCCGGCGAAGCTGTTCTTTCCAGTTTTCGCTCATCATTCTGTGATCCGCCGTAAACACCTGCCCGGTCAATCCATAGAACAGGATCGATGCCAGCGCATAGGTATCGCTGGATTCGTCAGGCGAATAGCCGCAGGATCCATCCTGTAGCTGTGCCAGCGCCAGGATTTCCGGAGCAGAGAACGGATTGCTGGTATAGCGATGATGTTCTTTTTCTCCGGGATTTTTCCAATCATAGGCAGAGCCATAGTCAATGATGTACGGCACCAGTTTTGTCCGGCCGGCGCTGGATACGATATAGATATTGTTCGGCGACAGATCCAAATGCCACAGTCCCTCTGCGTGGAGCGCAGACAGTCGGGTTGCTGTTTCCATCAGAATATCCAGCAGATCCTCGAAAAACTGGTTGCAAACAACATTTCCTTCGTCATCTTTTACGAAACCCCGTTCCAGGCGTTCCCGGAGGGTTTCACCCTGATAGGTGTCGATAGCCAGATAGGTGTTGCCCAGAGAATCCCGGAAAGGCCCCTCTACGTGAAAAACATCGGGATGATTCTGCTGTGTTTCGTTTCCGCTGCAGTCGTAAACCGTGCCGGCCCGTCTGGTCAGCGCAGCCTCACCCTCAAAGTGCTGCCACAGCTCCTCCCACAATGCATCCATTTCTTCCGCCGTTTGCTCTGCACCGGGAGTATGTATCGTGATTTTTCCGTCCTCTGTCCGTTGAATTTCTGCATTTTCCAAACGCTGGGGGAACAACTCTTTCAAGGCCAGAAAACGGTGGCTTCCCTGAATGTGAGCCAAGTACATCAAAGCAAACCCACCGGAGCCGATGTATCTGTCCACCACGATATCGCCATAGACCTCGGTATGGATCACCTGTCCCGGCTTCAGCGGTATGCGGTTATCTGTAATGTTGAAATACATAGTTTTCCTCCTTAAAGCTGCTCATACAAGCTGCATTTCAGCGGACACGGAGAAATGTCCCCACTTTTTTCTGCCATTTCGTCCTTCAGCTGAGCAAACATCCGTCTGATCACGATCAACGGCAGCGGAACATTGTCCTTCTCCTCATCCGGGATAACAAAGCGCTGACCGTCATATTCCACTGTAATATGTTCTCTGGTATTGTCCTTGCGGACAACCAATTTCTCCAGCTTCAGAATGTAATAATCAAAGGGTAACCGGGAATTCAAAATGCCCCAGCCATAGTCGTTGCTCAATTTATTGTTGATCGCCGCAATCACATCCGCTCCCTTAAAATCGCAGGAAACGGTGGGTCGATCAGAGCCCATAAGGAAAGCATAGATATCAAAATAATTGCTATGATAGTGTTTTTTTGCGTCCTCCGCCCATTTGGTATCCCACTTTTGCAATTGCTTCCAAATTCTGTTGAACGCAAGCTTTTCCATATATATTCCGGGCAAACAGGGCGAAATTGAAAAACAGTAGGCAAACAGCCACAACAGGATCAAAACATTTCTTGTCGGATGCTTCCCCTTGCGATCAATCATACCGGTAACCTGTTCCCGATATTTCTTCCGGCTCAGTCCGTCCTTGCAAAACTGTTCCACAAAGGCATAAAACGAATAGCCATATTCAGACAGAGCCTCAGGCTCCTGATCCTCCGTTTCCGACAACGGGGCATCAAACACATAAAGAAATACGGAAATAAGTTTATGGAAGTCTTGCAGGATCTTGCTGTGGCGCATATTCAGCATCTCTTTGTTCCGCCGGATAAGCTGCTCAAAGTTTTCATTGCACAGCGTCTTGTTCAAAAACAGATCCTTGCGGATCAACCGGGTCTCCTGGCCACCAAAGCTGTAACCCTCCGCTGCTTCCATCGATTCTTTCGCCAAAATCTCAACCGCCTGAAAGTAAAGCTCTTTGACCTCCGCAAAGGGATTGTAGTCATCATTCAGCGCCTGATTCTCTCTGGATAGTAGCACATAGCAGATGGCCAGATGATGGATATTTTTTACGTGAAGCGGGTGAAATCCCAGTTCCTGCAACACAACATCCAGCTCCCTGGGGGACACCAGAAATGCAACAGCGGTGTGCAGAACAAAAGCAAACAGATCCTGATTGCCGGACTGGGGGATTCCCGTCAGCAGATAGTTCTTAAACTGCCGGTCATCGCAGTACAGCAGATCAAAGGTATATTCTGTTGTATTGCGGGTAACGCTCCGTTTTTGTCCCTTTGTACCGGACTCCATATGGAAAAATTCTGCGTATCTGTGCTCATACCAGGAAAAAAGCTGCTCACAGGCATCCCAATAGTCGCCGCTCCGGATAACATCGTCATAATTTCTTTCAATTCCATTTCTCTTGCAGTACGCATCATAGAGCATACGAAACAGCCTATTATCTTTAAGCGCGCCCGTCCTCCGTACCGGATTGTTCAGATACCAGGCGCCCACAGTGTCTTTTAACTGTAAGTACTCCATAAATGCCTCACCGTCCAATTGTTTTCTTTTATTATACCGATATTGGTTTGCTTCGTCAATATTCGGCAAATTTCAGCAAACAATTTTTATCACTGCATTTAACTGGGTCATTTTCTCAGATTTTCTTTTTTCTTCGTGCTATAACAAATACACGCGACCCCACCTTACCAATTTTTGAATGAAGGAGTGTGTACATTTATGAAGGGTGGATATCTCATTGGTAATTGGCTGCAGAGCCAGTTGAAGAAGCGCGGCACTAAGGGCATGAAGCGCTATCTGGCAGAAATCGTCGGCGGTGGTCTGGCCGGCACCATTACTGACCTGGTGGTCAAGGGTGCTGTCACCAAAGCCGTATCTATGCTTGGTGGCAAGATCGGTGCTCTGGCCGGTCCTATCGGCATCGGCGCCGGTATGCTGGCCGGTTGGCTGTAACCGCCAACCCCGGGGAGGCAACAGCCTCCCCGGCCCCCATCTTCTTCAACAACGCCGCTTTGCTCCGACTGTGAGCGGAGCGGCGTTGTTGGCGAAGATGCGCAGACCCCCGGTCTGTGCATTTGAATAGGTCAATTTATTATGACTGCGTTCATTCGTTGTGCTATTATATTGATGTCAGCTAGAGACCGATCCCCACTCACTGACAGCAAACGAACCTGGGGACTTAAAAAGAGAGGTTGAACGATTTTGAAACGAAAGATCCTTACCCTAACACCGGCGCTGTGCTTTCTTGTCGGCTTTCTGTTTTGTGCGCTGCTTCTCCCTGCCGGTGGAGCGCTCGCAACCGACGGCAGCAGCTACGATGCAGGCATCGGTGATATTTCCTTCTGGAATATCTACCTGAACAATTCCTTTATGTGCCTGATCTTCATATTGGGCTGCGGAATCGGAAGCTCCATTCTGCTTCTGATCCAGGGTCTTTCCTTTGGCAGCACCTTTGCTATGTGGATGCTGATGGGCAACTCTGCAAAAGCCTTCTGGCTTCTCTTCCTCCCCCATGTTATTTTCGAGTTCATAGCTATGGCTTTGGCCGGTTATCTGGGCTTCCGTCTGCTGTCCTTCCTTCTGAAGAAGGACGACCAGACCCTTAAGGATCTGATCCGCAACCACAAAGTCGCCCTGATCGTCACATTTGCTACAGTGCTTGTGGCCGCACTGGTGGAGTGCTATGTAACACCTGTGCTCTATACGACATTCGCTTGAATTATCAACGGAGGTGTAATATAATGAATAATAAGTTTTTCCGCTATGCCGCCGCAATTCTTCCTCTGGTGGCAGTCAATGCCATCTGTCTGGCTGACGGTTATTTTGTAAAAGGAAGCCTGCAGATCAACCTCACGGTCGCCGTGCTGTTTCTGGTGATCTCGATGCTGATCACGGTAACGAAGCTGTTTTTTGACTTCTTCATTGCACTGGTTTCCCTCAAGAGTACCGGTCAGACCCTTGGCAGCGGCGAGGTCCTGGACCGGCTGATCCGGAATATGAGCATCCAGTGGATGGTTACCGCCGCCGGTCTTTTGCTCAGCTTCCTGATCCTGCCGAACTTTACCACCCAGGCATATCTGCTGATTTTCGCCGCAGCACACACGGTCTATTACATTCTGGTCGCCCACGATTTCCAGAAAGCCACCAGCCGTAAGCTGTACTACATTGTTTACGGCTGTACCGCCGCTCTGTGCTGGGCCTATGTCATCTGCAATCTGGTGAAGATGGCCGCAATGTAACCTATCACGCCTGTGCAGTTGGGACCACTCCCAACTGCACCGCGCCAAGCTTTTCCCAATAATAACAGGAGGGTATCCGATGGATCATTATATTTCCGAATTCATTAATAATATGGGCAACTGTGATGTCAAGGACTATGCAGTCTATCTGCAAAAACATACCGGTCTTGCCCGGTTCAATCCTTTTGCTTCTGCAGAGCAGTTGGTGGTGTATATAACTGACCGAGGCTGCTTCTGCTGCCGTGTGCAGAATATGGGTGAATTCACTTCCCCGGTATCCCTCCGGCAGGCAAGACTGCAGCTTAGCGCAGATGGCCGGCGCGTATCCGGCATTGACAATGGCAGAACCTATACCTTTGTCCGTAAGTATACAAATGGCGCGTATGCTTCCTGCGATGCTTTCGCAGCAGCTGTCCGCGCTGATGCATAAATAGGAGGAACGAAATGTTAACCGTTCAGAATATTACTTTTTCCTATCCCCGTAAGCAGGTCCTGACTGGCGTAAGCTTCCAGGTCAACGATCACGATATCTTCGCGATTCTGGGTCGTAACGCAGCCGGTAAGACCACGCTGATCAGCGTGCTGTCCGGTCTTCTGGAGCAGCAGGCTGGCATCGTGGATGTAGATGGCGTGGAGCTCTCCAGCAGCAACAGCGCCCGCTACTTCGGTATTATGCGTAACCTGAGTGACCTGTATCTGAAGATGACCGCCTATGAGTACCTCAGTCTGGTGGGTACTCTGTACAATGTCCCCGGCAAGGACCTCCATGACCGGATTATGGTCTTCGCCAAGCAGTTTGAGTTTGAGGAGCATCTGTACAAGAAGCTTAACACCTGCTCTTTGGGCACAAAGAAAAAGGTGAGCTTCACCGCCAGCATTCTCCACAAGCCTATGTTTGTCATTCTGGACGAGCCCTTCGATTCCGTAGACCCCATCGTGTGCTACGAAATGAAGCGCTATCTGACCGAATATGCCAAAACCGAGGGCACGGTGATTGTTACCTCTCACGCGTTGGACCTAATCCAGAATTTCTGCAACCGGTATGTCATCATCCACGATGGTACGGTGGCTGCCAGCGGAAATATCGGTGAGAATGACGAGCATCTGGAGAAAATCTTTGTTGATGTGGTAGGTGCCAATGAGTAAGTTTAAGAAAATCACCTGGTTTGCCGCGTTCTGCTCTCTGTTCCAGTACACCCGGGAGAGAAAGATCGGCGCTTATGTGATGGCAAACCTTTTCGGTTGTGTGGTCCCTGCACTGTTGCTGGTCCTGTGTGTACAAGGAAAGTTGAGTGCTTCTGCCTTTGTTTGGATCAATGTGGCAGCACGATTGATCTTCGCTCCCGTTGATGAGTACACCAGCGGCGAATATGCCTATGTAAAGCTGTCCTCCTTTCCTCTGAACATCTTTGAGATGCTCTGGATCCGTCTGGTGGCAAAATTCACGCAGGTATCCGAATGGCTGTTCCTGCTTTCTCTGGGCTATGTTTACAGTACCGTTTTCAGCACTGTTCCTGCTGTTCTGCTGACGGTGCTGACTGCCGTTGCCATGGAAATTGCGGAAGAGATCCTGTTCTATCTGGTATGGCTGGTCAGAAAGCGCCGCATTCGCGTTGCCGGTTATCTGGCCGTGTGTGCAGGCATCGCCGTAGCTTCCCTGTGGATCCCGGTGTCCTCCGCTGTCTGGACTGCTGTGATCTGGGGCAGCATCCTGGTGATGAACATTGTCTGCCTGCCCATCCTGTACGCCAACCGGGATAAGCTTCGTCCTCTCTATGGCCGCGTTTCCGGGGAAGAAAATGTGCATATGCCTCTTTCCTCCCGTCTGATGCAGGCTGCTTCCGGCAAGGGTCCTCTGTTCCGTCTTATCTGTATGGAGTGGATCTGCATGCTGAAGCTGAAGCTGTGGGATGTGATCTCCGCTCTGGGTTATGTGGCCGTATTTGCGGTACTGGACAGATCCCATAGTTTGCTGTATGTTCTGGTGCAGTACTTCGTTGTGGACTACTGTTTCCTGGCCGGTTTTAATTCCTTCGCTTCCATTAATGACAGCGAAGGAATGTTCCTGTTCAGTACAGTAGACCGCAAGACCCAGCTGCGCAGCAAAAATCTGGCGCTGGCAGCAATCCTGCTGGTGCTTAGCAGTGCAGTTACTCTGGTTCTGGGACTGCTGACCGGCGTAGGTCTGAGAACGCTGGTGCTCACCGGTCTGACCAACCTGTTCTGTATCAGTGTGATGGTTTTGTGCTCCAGCCTGGTGTCCATCACCCACTTCCATCTGAACGAGTCGAAGAAGAAGTACACCATAAGCAATATGATCATTATGATCGTCATTCTTGCGCTGAGCTCTGTTCTGACTTCCTTCGTTCTTGCCGGTGGAATGTTGGGTGCCATCAGTCTGATCTTTATGGGCGTTACCACGCTGGCCTGCGCATACTTCAGCCTTCTGGATGTGAGTATGCTGGCAGACTTGTTCCGCAGCCGCGAGAAAGTTATGATTGCTGCGCTCCGTAACTAAATTCCCCCATTAGAAAAGCACCCCTCAGGGGTGCTTTTTTCTGCTTTCTTATGCTCATGAACATCCCTCTTGACTATTCCCATTGAAAGTGATAGCATATAAACAAAGAACTCACTTTTTAAAGGGGAGATTGTATGTATTGCTCTGATTTCAATGCCCTGCAGCAAAAATATGCAAATGCAAAATCACCAGAAGAGGCGGATATCAAACGATCACTTGATGTTATAGCAAAACTGTTTGATATGTGCGATGAATCGGAATACTATTACGCCGAGGTAATCACCCGCCACTTCTGCCGCATCATTCAGACGATAGAACGGCAAAAGCGCCGCCTT
Source organism: Faecousia sp. (assembly GCA_045630825.1). Classification (GTDB taxonomy): domain Bacteria; phylum Bacillota; class Clostridia; order Oscillospirales; family Oscillospiraceae; genus Faecousia. The sequence continues at coordinate 20,236 of JAZQTN010000073.1, forward strand.
GGCACGCAGACACCTCCTGCGCCCACTGATCGTTCCCCGCGTTACCAAACCGATCTCGAGCTGATGCGCGACTTTTATAATTACTATAAAAAGCAGGATCAAGTGGATTACCGAGAGATTGGTAAGGCTCTGGAAAACGGCAGAAAAGATCTTGTCAACCCAACTATGAAAGATTATGTGGCAAGAATCTATACCTTTTCCGGTCCGAAATACCTGGGTAAAATGTATGCCTCGCAAGCATTGTGCGGTATGGATCCGGTGGTGTTTACCTACGAAAATATTGAATTAATCCTGGCCTCCTTCCAAACAAGGGACGACCAGGGCAACATTATTAAGCAAAATGTTAATATTCGCTCCGCCCTGCGTAAGCTAAATGAATTCAAGCAAGCACAAAAGCATAGTTCTCACTTTTTATAAATACAATGTGCTGCGCCGCACTCCGCCTTGTTCTTGCTCACCTAACGCCTAAGCAACTGGCGCAGCCAACTGATATATCCGAAGCAAATTATCAAAGTGATTTCTATGTTTTTATGCAAAATACCTCACGATTGGACTAAATTATGAAACGATTCAATACTCCAGACCTCATCTTAACCCTCATATTTCTCATCATCTCCAGCGTTCTTTACTATTTCATCCTCACTGCCGGCGGCACGCTGCTTACCGCAACCTCTTATGCCGCCATTGTGCTATGTTTCCTGTATGCACTAACCCAAAAAGGCAACAAGTTTATCATCGGCGGACTGGCCTGCACACTTGGGGCAGATTTCTTTCTTGTGGTCTGCTCCCCGATCCAGCAGTTGTGGGGTATGGCATTCTTCCTCGGTGCCCAATCTCTGTACGCTGCAATGCTCCACACTTCCCGCCCCGGCAAGACCTTCCTGTTAATTCGGCTGGGTTTGATCGCCGTTGCAGAGGCTATCACATTTGCCATTCTGAAGGATAACACCGACGCCCTTGCGGTGATCTCTGTTTGTTATTATGTAAACCTTCTTGTTAACATTGTAATTGCCTTTGTCCAGTTCCGGACATATAACCTCTTTGCTATCGCTCTGGTTTTCTTCCTCTTGTGCGATACTGTTATCGGGCTGCAGGTTATGGCAAATGGATATTTACCCATTCCGGAAACCTCTGCGCTGCATAGCATCATATTTGCACCCTTCAATCTGGCGTGGCTGTTCTATCTGCCCTCACAGGTTTTGATCGCCCTTTCCAGCCGTAAAAAGCAGCCCCTAAATTAGGGTGCTGCTTTTTGTAATATTTGACTTTTTATGCAAAGAGCTGTATAATGTATACATCTTTTTTCTGGAGGCGAGCATATGCGTATCGTCGTTAAAATCGGCACCAGCACCCTGGCCCATTCCACCGGACATCTGAATATTCGCCGGGTTGAAGAGCTGTGCCGTGTCATCTCGGATGTTAAAAACGCCGGCCACGAGGTGATCCTTGTGTCCTCCGGTGCCATTGGTATGGGTGTCAGCAAGCTGGGTCTGCGCCAGCGCCCTACCGACATCCCTTCCAAGCAGGCTGCCGCAGCCGTGGGTCAGTGCGAACTGATGTATACATACGATAAGCTGTTCTCCGAATACCACCATACTGTGGCGCAGCTGCTGATCACCGGCGACGATACCGCTAACGAAACCCGCCACCATAACTTCAGCAACACTCTGAATCGTCTGCTGGAGCTGGGTGCGCTGCCCATCATTAATGAAAATGATACCGTAGCAACCGACGAGATCGTCATCGGCGATAATGACACTTTGGCCGCCATCGTAGCCGAAAGCATCGACGCCGAGCTGTTGGTGCTGCTGTCGGATATCGACGGCCTGTACACCGCCGATCCCCACAAGAATCCTGATGCTCAACTGATCCCCCGGGTCGGCGCCATCGATGACCATATCCTCTCCGTTGCCGGAGTCAGCGGCTCCAACCTGGGCACCGGCGGTATGATTACCAAGCTGCAGGCTGCAAAGATCTGCCTGAGCTGTGGCTGCGATATGATCATCACCAATGGCAAAAATCCGGCCGTTTTGTATGATATCGTTGACGGCAAGCCGGTCGGTACTACATTTTCGGGGGAATTGAAATGAAAGAAATGCTCACCGCCGCCAAAGCGGCGAAATCCCAAATCGCGCAGTTGACCTCCGCGCAGAAGAACGCAGCGCTGGAAGCGATGGCAGATGCCCTTGTTGCCCGCAGTGCTGACATTCTGGCGGCAAACGCCGCCGATATGGAAGCCGCCAAGGACACCATCTCCCCGGTAATGCTGGACCGTCTGCGCCTTACGGAGGAGCGAATCCTCGGTATGGCCAACGGCATTCGTGAGGTAGCTCAGCTGCCCGATCCTGTTGGTCATATTCTCAGCGAGCACATTCGCGCTGACGGTCTGCAGATCCGGAAGGTTTCCGTCCCGATGGGCGTCATCGCTATTATTTACGAAAGCCGTCCTAATGTTACCAGCGACGCAGCTGCCTTGGCGCTGAAGAGCGGCAATGCCTGTGTCCTCCGGGGTGGCAAGGAAGCTTTCCGCTCCGCAAACGCCATCGTAAACAGCCTGCGGGAAGGTTTGGCTTCTGTTGGCATCACCAAAGATGCCATTCACCTGGTGCAGGACATCACCCGTGCCAGCGCAACGGAGCTGATGACCGCCAACGGCTATATTGACCTGCTGATCCCCCGGGGCGGCGCAGGCCTGATCAATGCCTGCCTGCGGCAAGCCACCGTCCCCTGTATTGCCACCGGCACCGGCATCTGCCATGTGTATGTGGAAAAGACCGCCGATCTTCCCATGGCGCTGAACATCGTGGAAAACGCCAAGACCAGCCGACCCAGCGTCTGCAATGCCGAGGAAGTCCTACTGGTGGACAAGGCCATTGCTCCTCAGTTTCTGCCGATGCTCTACAAGCGGCTGGTCACGGACCGGGAAACCCCCGTGGAACTCCGTCTGGACGAAACTGCCCAGAGCATCATTCCCGGCACGCCCGCTGGCGAAACGGACTTTGATACCGAGTTCTTGAATTATATTCTGGCAATCAAGTGCGTAAACGGTGCAGAAGAAGCCGTGGCCCATATTTCCGCCCATTCTACCGGCCACAGCGAAGCCATCGTTACAACCAGTGAAGAGGCCAAGCGCATCTTTACCGCCGGCGTGGACAGCGCTGCCGTGTATGTCAACGCTTCCACCCGCTTCACCGATGGCGGTGAGTTCGGTTTGGGCTGCGAAATGGGCATCTCCACCCAGAAGCTCCACGCCCGCGGCCCGATGGGTCTGATGGAGCTGACCGGCTATAAGTATATCATCACCGGCGACGGACATATCCGTTAGGAGGTTATTATGAAATACGGTTTTATCGGCTGCGGCAATATGGGCGGCGCCCTTGCCAAGGCTTTAAGCAAAAAGACAACCGACATTCTGCTGTCCGACCGTCCCGAGCGTGCCGCACAGCTGGCAGCCGAGTTGGGCTGCACCCACGGTACCAACCCCGATGCCGTCGCTTGTGCCCGGGTGTTTCTGGGTGTCAAGCCCCAGATGATGGCAGATGTCCTGGGCGCTCTCCAGCCCCTGTTGAGCAAGGAAAAGCCCCTGCTGATCTCTATGGCCGCTGGCCTGACCGTGGCACGGATCGAGGAGATGGCCGGCTGCCGCCTGCCCATCATTCGCATTATGCCTAACACTCCGGTTTCCGTAGGTAAAGGTGTGATCCTGTACTGCTGCAACGATCTGGTGGACGATGCAACTTTGGCAGATTTCCTCAATGATATGCAGTTCGCCGGCGTTCTGGATCCTCTGGATGAAAAACTTATCGACGCCGCCTGCGCCGTATCCGGCTGCGGCCCGGCATATGTGTATATGTTCATTGAAGCAATGGCTGACGGCGCAGTTGCCAGCGGTCTGCCGAGAGATAAGGCGCTGAAATACGCTGCCGCAACGCTTTCCGGCGCAGCAGAAATGGCGCTGGTCACCCAGCAGCCGCCCCAGACCTTGAAGGATGCGGTCTGCTCCCCCGGCGGCAGCACCATCGCCGGCGTCCGCGCTCTGGAAGAGCGAGGCTTCCGTGGCGCAGTGATGGATGCCATCATCGCTGCCTATAAGCGCAACATCGAACTTGGAAAATAACATAAAAAGACGGTTACTTTCGTAACCGTCTTTTTCATACTTTTATGCCGCACAAGAGCCAATCTACGCTTCCGGAGCCGGCTTATACTGTTTTTTCCAAATTGCTCGGGTAATCACACCCATAACAATCTGCTCCACACTGAAAACAATTCCGTAATAAAGAACGCACTGCATGCCTCCCAGAATCCAACTCGTACTGGATACCAAATCCCATTCATTTAGCAGCATCAGCAGATAAATGTTGACCGGAATGAATGATACAGCAACGCTGATGAACATCCATAGGTTTTCACGGCGCTTGCATACCGGAGCAACGCCAACAACAATAAAGCTAGTCAGGATGAACACGGCAAAAAGTAACCAGAAATGTTTCAGCACTGCGATTAGCGAAAATACCGCAGGAATTCCCAGAGCCCATATTCCTTTTTTCATACGAAGTACAATATTACCTCCAAAATATTTGAAACGATAAGGACGGGTAATGTAATTTGTATCGCGCACAGCATATAGCACACCGCCACAACGGCGTATCCGTTGACGCCTCGCTGCGTCAGCTTTTTTCTTGCTTTTTTATTGAATACAATCTTGTTCGAAAAGCTGATGGCATTGTCAATGCCCAGCAGTTCTGACACAAGGGAGCATCCGTCCAGACCCTTAATAAACACCAGATTCACAACGCCTAAAACAGTATTGAAAACGGCAGCGCTCAGCAACACGCCACTGATTGGTGGAAACGCCACGCACAACAGCAAAAACACACCGGAAAGCAACAAATTACTCTCAACACCCGCGGCGTTGATCTGCACCCGCTGCATTCTCTTCTTCACCGGAGATTCGTCCATCAGAACATAGGCACCGGGAAGGATGCCGTACATCACCATAACGCCCATTTCAAACACCCGGGCACCGTAAGACATTCCGGCAAATGCGTGTCCAAGCTCGTGAAACACAATGCCAAATAGGAATCCCACAGCAAAGCCCAATAAAAGGTATCCGGTCTCCATAGCTGTGATATTTCTGATATACATCAGGATTCCCAATGCAAAAACCGGCAACCACAACACCGTCAAAAGAAAGTTCGACAGCCGCGCCCACATTGTTAATAATGCAGACCGCTTTGGAACCCACAGCCGCAGCAACCTGGTCCCAGCGGAATACTTTATTGCGCCGCTTTTCTGCAGCAGTTCATATTCCTCCAAAGCTTTCAGGATTTCGTCTATTGTGGCAGCATCAAGTTCCGTAGAGATTTTGTAAGGATCTGTGTGTCCGTCCAACCGTTTTACGAATCGTGCGGTTTCAATAGGAAAACTAAAGACATTCTGTGTAAGAAAGTCCGTTACCTCCACCGTCTCGGCATCGAGCTTCTTGTATATCAGTGCATTGCTGATTTTGGGATATCTATATCTCATCTTTTCCCTCTCTGGAACGGATTTTCCTTTTGGAAAGCAGTTATTTTTCCAGCTTTTCTAGGTACAGTCTTGCAGCAGCCATACCGTGCTCGTGGGCTCTGGACAAAAAGACATATGCCTTGTTCTCATCAGCATCACAGCCTCTGCCGTAAAGCAGGAACACACCCAGCAGGAACTCCGCTTCCATAACACCCTTTTTCGCTGCAACTTCTGCATTCCGGAACGCTTCCTGGTAATTTCTTGCGAAAGGCTGCAAATACAGCAGCGCCAGATGGTATGAAGAAAACGCAAGGCCTTGTTTTGCCGCTAATCCGTGGTAATAAATCGCCTTTTCAATATCCTTGGTGATGTAGCCGTATTCGTACATCAAGCCCAATTTATACTGCGCTTCTTTGTGCCCCATATCCGCCGCGATTTTGAAATTCTTTTCCGCCTCCCGGAAATCCTTGGGAAAATCCCCGGTAGGCGTGAAGTACAGTCTTCCCAGTTCGTGGTAAACCTCGGCGTCGCAATTTCCCGAAGCTATGGCATGTTGGAAATAAAATGCCGCCTTAAAAAAGTCCGGCTTTGGGGGATCTTGCAACAATCCGTCCCGGTACATCATTCCCAGTCTGAATTCCGCTTCAGGCAGAACGTGGCTGGTTCTGCGATACAGATCCGCTGCTTCCCGGTATTTACCGTAACTCATATAAAACTTTGCAAGTCCGATGATTCCCACGCTGTCCCCTTTTTCAACAGCCTCGGAATAGTACTGCACGATGGAATCGTAATCAAACTCACAGCCGCAGCCTCTGGATTTCAGGTATGCCGCTTCTCTCGCCGAGAATCCGGACAGCCACTTTGCGGACTCGTGATATGCCAGCGCCATTTCATACGACTGTGTATAACGGGGCATAACGCCGTGATAGCACATTTCTGCAATCATAGAATCCGCCATAGCTGCATGCTCTGCATCCATATATTTTAGCTTTTCAAGAAGCTCGTAGGCTTTTCCGTAATCTCTTTCGCATCCGTTGCCCGTATCAACCAGACCGTAGAAATACAGGTTGGCCAATTCCACCATAGCCCTTGCGTCATTGCCTTCTGCTTTGGTAATACTGGACGCAAAGTCCTCCTCTATATTTCTGCTTTCATTGCTGTTGTATGTATCCCGGTATGCATCATTCTTGACCGGTTTCGCCTTTACCCAGCTAAACAGGGAGTCCAACGGAGATTTGTCATAAGGCTCCATCATATTGATAGCGTCCTTATCCGGCAGAAACCGCAAATCCTCCGGCATATCATCTTTATCTCTGGGCATAGATACACCGGGCATCAGCAAAGGAATAATATTCTTTTTCAGCTCATAGGCGGCAAGCAGTTCTTCTCTGACCCAGTCGATTTTATCGTGTTGCATCAGACTATCCAGGCATTTCTGTGTCAATACCAGCAGAAAATCACTGCAGCCTTCAATGGCCTTTCTTAACCGGTCCGGGAAGCTGCCCGCGTGCTGCTCATTGGGATTGAAATATACCGTGTATCCCTTTGCGCTCAACGCGCTTTCCAGCCGTGCAGCAAAATTATTGCCTTCGCCGTCATTTTTATAGGAAATAAAGATATCCTTTGTCATTTTTCTCTTTCTCCCGTTTTCTTATCTGCGTATATCGCCCTGGGTCTCCAGCTTTTCGTTCACCCATTTGACAGGAATCAGCCAAATATCCTGCATACCAAACCGCTTTGCCCCCGCAACCTTGCCGTCTTTGCAAAGTTGCTGGATCCTGCGTGCCGTTACGCCGATCTTTGCCGCGGCTTCCTTCGCTGAAATGTATTCAAATTCCATTTTCGCTCTCCCAATCTTTTGAAGTAAGCTTCGGTTTCCTTGTTTCTTATTCCTTTGAGATCTTATAGCCCAGAGCAATGATCAGCTTCAGCGTTTGCAACGCAGTGTTGCGATCATATTCCTTTTCTCCGTCAGACAGCTGCGAATACGGCACCAGACACGGCGTGGTTTTGGCCTCGTCATCGCGTTTTTCGCCGTAGGTCCATCCTTCTGCAATACGCCCGGCCGACCAATTCTCGTGGACATTCTCCGCGATCTTTTCCGTAAGTTCAAGAAGCTCCAGGGGCAGTTCAACTCCCTCGGTGTCCTTTGGATTCGGTTTGTACATAGAAAAATTCTCCTTGTTCATATGGCTGAGATGGGGCTCAATCCTTTAGCTTATCCAGCGCAGACAGATCCTCCCACGCACACAGGTTGTCATGCAGCAACGCCCGGTCTGCCCGTACACCGTCCCGGTACACATATCCCAAGCCTCTGGTGTATGCATTCCAGCGCATATGCTCGCTTTTCTTTCGTCTGACACAGTTTTCACATTCACAGGTCTGCTTCTTTTCCGCCTCACGGCAGGTGGTTTGTGCCAACAGCGCCGTATTCCTTCTGATTTCCCGTTGATACAATTCCTTGGCGATGGACGAAAGCCGATAGTATTCATACTGCTCGTATTTCTTTCTGGCGTTGGCTACAGCTTCCAGGCTCTTTTCTCCGCCGAAATACCATTCGTGCTTTTCAATGTTCTCGCGGTCGCCGGCTGCCTGCCACTCGTTGTAGATTCTTTCCTCGATCTCGACCCAACTTCTATGATGCCCGTATGCACTTCTCTCCAATTCGCCGTCATAGATATTCCGGTAATCAAACTGCGAAGACATACCGCCAATAAAATGGATATGGTAAGGAACATCCTTGTGGTTTAACAACGGATGGATTTTCTTGCCGGCAGCATTCTTGTTGTACAGAATTTTGGATTTCAGATCGTCATAAACGATCGAACAAATATCAACGATCTCATCTTCCCAGGTGATCTCTTTGTTCGCATTGATACCTCTGATCCGATCAAACAGGCTTCTCAGATGTATCGCCATTTCAATGTTGATATCATCATCGCCCAGTGAAACAAAGGCCAGATTGGTAGCTCTCAACCGCTGAGCCGCACTTGCCTTTTCTGTGTCCGTTCCCTCATACAGCATAAGCGCATCCAGATCCGAAGATACCACATCAACGCCGGAGAAAGTCTTAATATCATACAGTTTTTCCCCGCCCTTTGTTTCCTTCTCTTTCAGCAACTCCGGACAGGATCTTCTGATAAGTGCATCAACATAGTTTTCTCGCTTATCAAAAATACTAATCTGTAATTTATATCCTTCAAACTGACAGTACCACAGCAACATCTTAAAGAACTCAATTCCATAACTGCCGAAGCCAACGATCATCACAGAAAGTGTCTTGTTGTTCCGGTCCGCAAGCTCAAACAGATTCATCTTGGGTATGGTGTTCCAAATCAGTTGCTGCTTCTCGTTGATTCTGCGCAGCTTAAAGCAGTCCTCACTGTAATGGTGCTCACCGGCATACTGGAGAAGGTTGTCATATCTTATTGAATCAATAATATACGCCGCACTGGGTTTGCTTGAGAAGACAAACACTTTAACATTATGTTTTGTGTTATTTTTGTTCAACTCGGTAGTGATTTTTACAGCCTGACTTACATTTTCCGACTCATCATCGCCGATCAGGAAGATTTCGACGGCCCCCTTTTTAGACATAATGTCCACATGGGAAATATCTCTTTTTAAGCAAATAGCGTTAATATCCCGCGCTTTTATCAGGAGTTCATAGTCTTCCTCCTCGTTTTGCTCAAACACATCTGTAAAAACAATAACAGCATCTTTCTGTTCTTTGTAAATACTTTTCGCCAATGCGATGGATTTTTGGTTGAGTTCCGACATAATGTAAAGGGTTTTCCGCCGATTCCATTTATATCGGAGCTCACCTTTGATATTCTTAAACAGCGACAAAACATTGCTGAATGTCAGCACCGGAGCAATCACATAAAGGCACGCAGCATAAAACGAAAAACCAATCCTTGTAATGATGTGCTGATCGCTGACCGATTTAACAATAATGTCAAAATCGCCATCAAGAATGAAAGTACGAAAAGAGTTATGAACTGCAATCAGCAGTGGCCGAAGGAAACTATACGGATCCCCGAAATCATAACTGGTGTAATAGATCGGAACAAACACCAACACCGTGGACACAAAGACTCCGATCGTGAACATCTGAATGGAGGAAAGCACGCGTTTTGCTCTTCTTCCGTGCATATACAAATATAGCGCGTGCTTCAGAAAAAACACTCCCAGTACAAGAGAAGCAACACCAAACGCAATCAACAGTATCGTCTTCATCTCATAACTCCTTTCGTGTCATTTAGATTACATCAATTCGTGGTATTATTTGCGGGGTCAGCGCCGGCACTCCGGCCCAGCGACGCGTCGATCTCCTCACTGTTCAGATGGTTTTTCAACATCAGCTCTGCAACCAGTGCGTCAATCTTAGCCTTGTTCTCGGAGATCAGTTGCACCGCTTCGGCCATCTGTTCCTTCAGGATGCGATTTACCGAGGCTCTTACTTCCACGGACATTGTGCCGTTTGCGGCCACCGAGCCGTATACAACAGCAAGACCAAAGTCCTCGTCCATACCGTAGGTACACACGATATGATGTGCAAGATTGGTGGCAGATGCCAGATCTCCGCTTGCGCCGGTGGAAATACCGTCGCGTTCGCCGTAGTAGGCAATTTCTGCTGCGCGTCCGCCCAGAGAGGTTCTGATGCGGGCAAGCAGTTCATCCTTGGTATAGAGCGCCTTGCCCTCCTGCTCCGCATGCTGCATATAGCCGCCGTGGTCGCCCCGGGCAACAATGGTAAGGTAGGAAGGGGTCTCTCCGCTCAGCCAGCTGAGGAAAGCATGGCCTGCCTCGTGTCTGGCAACCCGCTCCAACTGAGACTCGTCCCATTTCTTTACCGCGCCGCCGTTGAAGGTCTCAAATGCCTCTTCCAGAATCGCGTCGTTAACCACCGTACTGCCCTCTCTGATAGCGGAGCGCAGTGCAAGCTCAACCACGGAGTCCAGCTCCGCAAGGCTCATTCCGGTGGATCTCATGGCAATGTTGTCGATCTGCTTTTCGGAAATCTTCAGCGCCTTGTTTTCCTCAATCTTCATTCTGAGGAACCGGTCTCTGTCCTCCCTGTTGGGCAGGTCAATATACACTCTTCTGTCAAACCGGCGCATCAGCGCAGGATCCAGACTCTTGTCCGTGCCGGGTGTTACTTCAAAGTTCGTTGCCGCCAGTACAAACACAGGCTTGGTAGGATCGCTGGCAAATCCGTCCATCTCCGTCAGGAATGCAGTGAGCGTTCCTTCTCCGTTTGCACTTGCATTCTCGCCGCCCTTACGCTCTCGGGCGATGGCATCGATCTCGTCGATAAAAAGAATAGACGGAGCGTATTTACGAGCCGTTCTGAACAACTCGTGCACTCTTTCCGCGCCCTGACCCACAATGCTCTTCAGGAACTCATTGCCTTCTGCCGCAATGAAGGTAACATCAGCTTCGCAAGCCATCGCTTTCGCCAGCATTGTCTTGCCGGTGCCGGGAGGGCCGTAAAGGATAACGCCCTTAGGCGCCTTAACGCCTGTACCCATATACTTCTTCGGATTCTTAAGATATTCCACAAAGTACTGCAGTTCCGTCTTCGCATCGCCGGCGCCAATTACATCCTTAAAACGTACCTTGGGTCTGGAAACAGCGCTCATAACATTCTTCGCGTCTTCAGCATCCACTGCAACACGCATTTCGAAATCAAACAGCTTGATTTCTGCATTTTTGCCGCTCTTGGAAACTGTCTGTGCCGTTTCAAAGGAGACCAATTTGTTCTCCCTTGCCAGCTTGATCATACTGGCCTGCTGATGCAAAGCCTCCGCAATGGTATTCAACTGTGTTGCAAACGCATCCTTTCTGCGACCAATGGGCAAAATACCGCGAACACCCTGCCGCATAAAGGAAATTTTCTCTTCTTCGTCAATGACCATGCCCTGTTCTTCAACAAGATAAACGGGGAGTGCGTTGTTTTGCTCTTTCAGGAACTTGAAGAAACTCCGGGCAGGCGACTCGACATCCTCAAGATTCAGTTTTGCCAAGGAGTCCCCGGTAGCACCGCAGGTAATATCCATCAGAATAAAGTCGATGCTCTGGTTCTTTATTGTCTCAATCGCAGTCTGCGTATCCTGCACACAAACAAAATCCAAAGCAGGCACCTTGCTCTTGCAAAGAGCGGCAGTTGCATCATTCGCAAACAGCAAAACCCTTATCTTTTCCTTCGCAGAAAACAGTTCTGTGATGTCCGGCTTCATATTCTGCATATCCACGCTGATCCGGACCTTCTCGACGTTTTTAATGTTGGTTTTCACTTTTTCCGAAGCGATCATCCGCAGCAGCTCATAGAGCTCATCGTTAAAGAAGGTTTCTGCTCTGCTCTTAATCGTTCTGGCATCTGCGGCACTGCCTTCCGCAAACAGGAGCGCTGTATAGACGGGATCCTCGATTTCGAGCTTAATGCCAGTTTCTTCCTCCAATCTTGCCGCGTGCTTTTCGATCTCACTCTTTGCGATTTCACGGAGATTGTGGGCATTCATATGGTTAAACATAACCACATTGCCGGAGGCAAAACGGGAGCAGATTGCGCCCGGGAAGAACGGTACGCCGGTCTCAGGATTTACGTCTTTCTCAAGGGCCTTAATGATAACTTTTCTGGAAACAGAGGAGAAATCTCCGCTCTCGCTATTCTCATAGAGTCTTCTGCCTGCATTGGTAGTCAGAATAATAATAGCATCAGTGAAAGAAACTTCCGCATCCGTATTGTTGTCGCGCAATCTGCCAGCATCCAACATCTGCAGGAACAGATGAATAACACACATATGTGCCTTTTCGATCTCATCGAACAACAGCACACACTTGGGATGCTTCGCCACGAAGCTGGTTACATTACCGGCTTTCGAGTTTCTATATACCTTATCGGAACCGCAGAATTCCAGATTGGCTTCCTTGTCTGCATACTCACTCATATCAAAGCGCTTAAACGGCCGACCGAGGGATGCCGCAACAGATTCAGCCAGGAAAGTTTTACCCACACCGGGAGGGCCGGCAAACAGGAATGTTGCACTGGGACGCTTTCTGGACTTATCCAGCATAGTCCGCATATTCGCCTGGAAATATCCCGTAAGGAATACATTGATCGCATTGTCCTGACCGAAGATCTTGCTCTGGAGCTCAGCTCTGATACGCTTCACATCGGCAACCAGATTTGTCATTTGGTTTTTTGCGGCCGCCTGATCTACAACGTCCTCTGCATCAAGCTCATCAAAATCATCATAATCACCAAATTCCAGCTCCTCCGCAAGATCGAAAACTTCCTCGCCCTCTTCTTTTTTCTGAGGGTGGTTTTCGACAGGCTTGCTGGAAGCATTGTTTAGCGCTACACGAATTGCGGCACTGGGATTTTTCACGATGCACAGGAATAGGGCAACGGCATCACATTCACTTCGCTCCGCCTGCATCGAAAGCCGTTCAGCCTTATCCAGCATCCGCTTCATATACCGTTCGTCAAGATAAGTAGTGGCCTTTTCTTGCTGAACATATGCCAGTAAGGTTGTTCTTGCAACCTCCACATCCTTAATATGCTCCTCCAGGTGCTCTTTCAGCACCTTTGCTTCGGCGGCCACATCGCGCTCCAGTTTCGATTCCTTCCCGGCAATTTCTTTGATTTTTTCAATAACTGCCACCAGGAATTTTTCAGCGGTATACGGAGGATTTCCGGCTCCGTCTATTTTCTTTGTTTCCTCAAGAAGCGTAGTTAATAACTTACTGTACTGAATATTTTCCATTTTTCTCTCCTTGTCAATCCGTTCCGATTTTACTGTCTTTGCGTTTTTCTTCTTCTTGCAGCGCCGCATAATTCACCAGATCGTGATGTTGCTTTGCCAAATCATTGCGGCTTGCCTTGTCCGGCGATCCACTGTATACATATCCCTCAGACCGCATATATGCATTCCACCGGCAATGCTCTAACCGCTCGATGATGATACGCTCGTCATCCGTCAGTTCTTCATCCTTTTTTGTGGCGCCGGGTATATTGCAGCTCTTGCGCGCTTTCATATGGATAGCGGAAGCCATAGAAGATCTGTAGTTGTATTCATATGTCCAGAACTCATCTTCCTTGCCCCACTTCAGGTGTCTTCTGAGGGCCTCTTCTTCCAGTTCGGAGTCAATGATCACATCTTCAGAGTAGGAAGACTCAATATCACCGACAAACTCAATATCGTATGCCTGGCCTCTGTAATTCTTGATTCCTCCCAGTGCTTTCTTCTGCTGGGAGTTATAAACCACAGCCTGAATAACAGGATGAATTTTCATTCGCTCGAAATACATTCTCAGATTCACAGCCGTGTTGATATTCGCGTCATCATTGCCCAGCGCAACAAAGACATATGTGGCGTTGGTAATCTGAGAAACCCGCTCTGCAAAGGATATCGTCTGCACATCCATTCCGGGATGCACCGTGATTTTATATTGGGCTTCGCCTTCAAGCGTAACTCCGTTGTAATCCGGGGACATCAGTTCCGGAGCCAAAGCAATAAACTTCTCTTCTGCCAGAGGATCCTTGTCAAACGCATTGATCTCCAATCTGTACCCATCCATCTGGCCGTACCAAGCAATGGCTTTAGCCATTTCCGTACCGTGGCTTCCCATACCGACCACCACAACAGAAATCCTCTTTTTTCCAGAATCATCTTCCCTTGCGCTGTCGAACAGGATCTGCCCCCGTTCGTAGAGGATTCTGTATATCAGCGACTGCACTTCGTTGATTCTGTGGACCTTGACTTTACCCTTATCCACTGTTGTCAACAGCAGTTCGCTTTCGATTTTGGTAGAGAAAATGTAAATATGGGTATTATTTCTGTCCCTATAATTCTCTATCAGCTGTAACGATTGGTTGAGATTTTCCGTTTCATCCGCGCCGATTGCAAAAAACGACATTGCCGTACTGGCTTTGTGCTTTTTGAAGTTTACCGCCAGAATGTCCTTCTTAAAGCAGATTGCACCCAGCGTTTTCGCCTGCTCTATCCATTGATAAACAGTTTCCTCGTCGCTTTCGAAAACATCGGTGAATACTACAGCCGCGTTTTTGTTTTTAGCCTTAATGTCTGACGCCAACGCAAGGGACTTATCGTTCAGCTCAGAAAACACATTTACATCCTTGAAATATGCGCCCCAATACCGCAGATAGGCTGAAACGTTTTTGAACAGTGATAATACAAAGCCAAATGTGAAGATCGGTGCAATAACGAAAAGCAAGGATGCCCACACCTGATATGTAATGTTCAGCCGATTTGGGCAGTGTGCCATACTAGCCACAACATTTGCAAATTCTCCGCCAAAGGCAAATGCCTGCATAGCGTTGAAGATTGAGAGGAAAACCGCTCTGATCCCACCAAGGAAGGACATCTCAGCAGTAACAACATGTGTGGGGACAAACATAAAGAATGCCGACATAAAAACGCCTGCAAAAAGCACATTGAACAGGCTCAATTTCCTCTTTTTCGCAGCTCGCCCGCGGTTAATTGCAACGCAAAGCAGCGCAGCCAATACGATGCAAAAAACCGAGATAAGCAAAAAAGTCAGCCACATGGTTA
Source organism: Faecousia sp. (assembly GCA_045630825.1). Taxonomy (GTDB): domain Bacteria; phylum Bacillota; class Clostridia; order Oscillospirales; family Oscillospiraceae; genus Faecousia. The sequence goes on from JAZQTN010000073.1 coordinate 35,322, forward strand.
TTTCCCTCCAAAATACTTATTTGATATTTTCATTATACTTCGCACCTGCGAACCTGTCAACGGACACAAGCGCCATTTTCCCCCACAATTTTCCAAAGAGTAACAAATAAAGCAGAACGGGCACGCTTTCAACACGCCCATTCTGCTTCACAATTTTGGCTAAACCTGGAATTCGTAATACCGGAATGTTCCGGCAGAAACATCGGCCCATCTCTCCTCCTCGTTGCTGCCTTCTGGTCTCCAAACCAGAAACTCCGAAAACTGCATTTTTTCACTTGCAAATGCCGATAGATCTGCCACCTCGCAGTTAAACAACGCAACGCACCTCAGGCAGCCGAAGGGCAACTTGCTGTTCTTTTTTAGCTCAACAATGGTATTCAGGTTTTCCAGTTTTGCATTTTCCAAACAGAGCATCCGACATTCATAAAGACCCGAGAGAAAATCAAGATCGCGGACATTATCGCCATTCTCAATACGAATATCCTGCAAATCCTTAAATCGTGCAAGAAAGCTATAGTCGTCCAAAGCCGTAAAAATATAACAGCCGATTACCCTATATGTTTCTAACAGCGAAAGAACATCCTCGTCCTTCAGCTCCTCTGGAGAAAGGTAGACATTAGGCCCCCGCATATTAAACGCATGAGCAGTTCCCTCCCAGGGTATTTCAATCATCGTGCGGGGAGTGCCTTCCGGCGTAATGCCGATACTCAGATACTCGCTCTTCCTGTTAAGAAGTTTCTCTTTTGTTTCCAAAATCATATTCAAGCCTCCGAATTGCCGCCAAAAAATCAAAAAACAAGAAAAACGCCACCCTATTGGGTGGCGTTTCTGTTGGCTCCCCTTGTTGGACTCGAACCAACG
>JAZQTN010000074.1:0-43185 GCA_045630825.1 Faecousia sp.
AGCGTCAACGTTACCGGAAACTTCGGGGAATACTTCATTGACAACGCCTTCGTTGGTCATGAAGATGGACTGAGCGCCCCACTCCTTCAGAGCTTCCAGACCCAGCTTGTACTGGCCGGTGGTGTTGGTCTTAACCTGAACATTGATGTCCAGAGTGATGCCGTCAGCGGTAGCCAGCTTCTCAATCTGCTCCTTGAAGCCACCAGCGCGGTCCAGACCGGTAGCGGAAGAGTCGTGCTGGATGATGCCGACCTTGTAGCCGTTGGTCAGAACGTTCTGAGCCTTCAGGTAAGCGTAGAAGTTGTCAGCAACAACGCCTGCAGCAGCCTTGTTGTCGGTAGCAACGGAGCCGATAGTGGGATCCTTGCCCTCGGTGATGTCAGCGCCGCCGGAGAACAGACCGGAGTCGAACTCGACAACGGGGATGTTCTTCTCGTAAGCGGAAACCAGCTCATCAGTGAAGCCCAGGCCGATGGTTGCCAGAACGATAGCCTTGGTGTCCTTGCCGGTCAGAGCAGCCTGAACCATCTCACGCTGAGAGGGAACGAACTCTTCGCTCTCCATGGTGGGACCACGGAAGGTAACGTTGTAACCAGCCTTGGTGCCAGCGTCAACGGCGCCAGCCTTAACAGCCTGCCAGAAAGCGTGGGTTTCGCCCTTAGCGATGACAGCGATGGTGCCCTTGGTCTCGCCCTCGGTCTTCTGTGCGCAAGCAACCAGACCTACGACCATAACCAAAACGAAAAGCAATGCAAACAGTTTCTTCATTTTATTTTCCTCCTAAATTTTGATGTTTGTTTTATATAAAACCTTGTGGTTTTATTACGATTTTACAGCGCTTTTGCGCTTACTTGCTTGTGGGGGTCTTAGTGGTGGGAATCTTAACCTTGTTGGCGTTCTTCTTCTTCAGAACATCCAGCATAACAGCACCGACAACAATGATACCGGTAACTGCATAAGTGATGTTGGTAGCGGAAACAGCACTGCCGCCGCTCATTGCCAGGTTCAGACCCTGACGGATAATGACCAGGATCATAGAGCCCAGGATGGTGCCGATGACGGAAGCTGCGCCGCCGGTGGTGGAAGTGCCGCCGATGTAGACGCCGGCAATAGCATCCAGTTCCATACCGTTGCCGCCTGCGATGGTCAGAGAGGGGTTGGCAGCCACAAAGAACAGAGCGGCCAGACCTGCGAAAGTACCGCCGATAGCGTAAGCAATGATCTTGTACTTATCGGTGTTGATGCCGGACAGACGGGCGGCTTCTTCGTTGGAGCCGATGGCCAGGATGTAGCGGCCAATCTTGGTCTTGTACATAACGATCATACAGATGATGGTCAGGACCAGAACCCAAACGATACCGATGGGGAAACCGTTCAGATTTGTAAAGGTCTTCTGCATCCAGCCGGTAGTGGGATACTTAACAGCAGAGGAGGTCTTGCGGACAGCTTCTGCAACTACAGCGGTCAGACCGCGGGATACAAGCATAGAGCCCAGGGTTGCGATGAAGGGCGCGATCTTGCACTTGGCAACCAGGAGACCGTTGATCAGGCCGAAAGCCAAGCCGGGAGGCAGAATGATGGGAATGGTCTGCCACAGAGTGCCTTCTCCAACGGTAACGCCGGTCTTGCACAGCGCACCTGCCAGAACGGCAGAACCGATACAGACTGTACCGATGGACAGGTCGATACCGCCGGTGGCGATAACGAAGGTAACGCCCAGAGCCAGAATAGCGTAGGGGACAAGGGATTTAGTCATAGTCAGCAGGATGTCCTTGCTGGCAAAGCTGGGGGTAATAAAGGTAAATACTGCGAACAGAACGATAGCGGCAAAAATGATGACGATGTTCTGCTTGCTGCTGGAGAGCAGGCTATTCTTCTTCAGCAGGGGGTTCTTTGTGTTGTTCATATCAATTCTCCTCTCGCATTGTAGCAAGTTGCATAATGTTTTCCTGCGTTGCTTCCGAAATATCCAGCTCGCCGGTCTTGCGGCCTTCGCACATAACAATGATACGGTCGCTCATACGCAGAACTTCGGGAAGCTCGGAAGAAATCATAATAATGGACTTGCCCTGCTTAACCAGTTCGTCCATCAGTGCGTAGATCTCACTCTTCGCGCCGACATCGATGCCGCGGGTGGGCCCGTGGAAGATGAAGACGTCGGAATTCTTCATCAACCAGCGGGCGATGATGACCTTCTGCTGGTTGCCGCCGGAGAGGTTCTTCAGCAGCTGCTCCATGGAAGGAGTCTTGGTGCGCAGCTTGGCGTTTGCTTCCGCAGACAGCTCACGCATCTTCTTATCGTTGATCAGGCCAGCCTGAATGAAGTCGTCTACAGAAGCGATGGCGGAGTTTTCGGTAACGGACTTATCCAGCATCAGACCGAAACGCTTGCGGTCTTCGGACAGATAGCAGATGCCGTTTTTAACGGCCTGAGCAGGAGTCTTGATCTTCACCTTCTTGCCGTTGATGAAGATCTCACCGGTCTGCCGCTTATCTGCACCGTACAGTGCACGGGCGACTTCGGTACGGCCAGCGCCCATCAGACCTGCAAAGCCCAGGATCTCGCCGCGGCGCAGCTGGAAGCTGACATCTTTGACTTCCTTGCCGGCATTCAGGTTCTTAACTTCCAGAATGATATCGGCATCTGCGGGGCAGGTGCTGCACTCCTTCTGCTCACCCATAATCACACGGCCGACCATCATCTTCACGATGTCGTCCTTGGTAACTTCGGCGGTGTTGACAGTGCCCACATATTCGCCGTCACGCATAACGGTAACCCGGTCGGAGATGCGGTTGATCTCGTCCATACGGTGGGAGATGTAGATCATGCCGATCCCTTTATCCCGGAGCTCGTTCATAATCTTAAACAGCTCTTCAACTTCAGGCAGGGTCAGCGCAGCAGTGGGCTCATCCAGAACCAGCAGCTTGCAGTCCCGGGAGATGGCCTTGGTGATCTCGACCATCTGCTGCTTGCCGACGGTCAGGTCTCCCAGCTTGGCAGCAGGGTCGATCTTAACGCCCATCTTGTCGAACTGGCGCTGTGCCTCTTCTTCCATAGCCTTGTCGTCGATCAGGCCGTTCTTCATAAATTCACGGCCGATGAACATGTTCTGCGCCACCGTCAGGTGGTTCATCATATTCAGTTCCTGGTGGATGACGCTGATACCGGCATCCTGAGACTCACCGATGTGGTGGAAGTTCACTTCCTTGCCCAGGTATTCCACTGTACCGCCGTCGCGCTTGTGGATGCCGCAAAGGACTTTGATCAAAGTGGACTTGCCTGCGCCGTTTTCGCCCATCAGCGCGTGGACCTCGCCGGCACGCAGGTCGAAATCAACACTCTTCAGCGCGTGAACGCCGGAGAAATGTTTTTCGATGCCCTGCATCTTCAAAATTGTTTCGCCCATTCAAAAATCACCTTTCTTGTGTAGTTTTTGCCCCGCCGCCGTCCTGGGGGCGATCGGAAACAAGGCAAGCTTTACCCGACACGAAAGAATCACCAAAAACGAAACGATTCGCTTGTGTGGGGTGCACAAAGAGTAAAAATAATCACCAAAACGAATGTGGTTTTTTTGTTGAAGATAACATTAACGTATGAAAATGTTAATGACCTTTTCTATAATATAATAAACATTACTAAAAAAATCAAGAACTTTTTTCAAAATTTGTATTGACAGCACAAAATTGTTTTTATATTATATAAATAGTAAACGGGGCAGGATTTTGCGAATTTGCGCGAATCGTTTTGCTTTTTGACCGGAAGGAGTACCTTATGGCCACGATAAAAGACGTTGCCCGTATGGCCGGTGTGTCTATTTCCACTATTTCTAAATATATGAACGGCGGAAATGTACGGCCGGAAAATGCCGAAGCCATCCGCGACGCTATTGCAGCGCTGGACTATCGGACAAATCCCTTTGCCCGGAACCTGAAGATCCAGCGCAGCCGTTCCATCGGTATTCTTTTGCCGGATATGACGGCGCCGTTTTACGGCACGGTTGTTATGTCCTTGGACAAGACTTTGCGGGAATACGGCTACCATACGCTGATTTCTGTTTACGGCTCCTATTACGGTCTGGAGCGGGACAACCTCCGCTTCCTGATTACCAACGGCATTGACGGACTCATTTATATCCCGGAGGATCTTTCCTGTGAGGAGTTTTATGAGCTGACAGCCAGCATTGGTATTCCCACAGTGCAGATCGACCGGGTCATTCCCGGTGTGGCAGGGGATGCAGTACTGGTGGACAACGGCGAAGCGGTGTACCAGGCGGTTTCCCGTCTCATTGAAAAGGGGCACAGCCGGATCGCTATCATCACCGGCCCCAAATCCGTCTTCACCGCTAAGGAGCGTCTGGGCGGATATCTGCGGGCGCTGTCGGACCATGATATTATGTTTGACGATGAGCTGGTCATCAGCGACCAGAACACCTTTGCTACCGGTTATCGAGGCTGTGAAACACTGCTGGGATTGGCAGATCCTCCTACAGCGGTGTTTACAACGAATTATGACATTACCATCGGACTTGTAACGGCTGCCCGGGAACGAGGGGTCCACATTCCGGAGGATATGGACATTTTTGGCTTTGACTGTGTGGAAGTCTGCACAATGATGAGACCGCCGTTGCCGGTGATCCACCAGCCGGAGCAGGAAATCGGACAAACAGCAGCCACATATCTGCTCGAGCGGCTGAATGGTTATGACGGTCCGCCCCGAACTACACGGTTGAAGTGCCGTCTGGAACCGGATGAGTAATATATATTATATTGTATAAAGACGCTCTGCGTTTTTTATAAAAGTAAATTTGCCGCGGCTTTCGCGGCTAGAATCAGGAGGAATATACTATGGCAAAAAACAGATATGTTGGTGAATATCCTGTTATCGGTATTCGCCCCATCGTTGACGGCCGCCGTGGCCCCATGATGCTCCGTGAATCTCTGGAGCCCCTGGTTTGGGCAATGGCTGAGTCTGCAAAGAAGCTGTTTGAGGAAAATCTTTACTACTCCAACGGCGAGCCCGTTAAGGTGGTTATGGCTGACACCTGCATCGGCCGCGTACCCGAGGCAGCTGCCTGCGCTGACAAGTTCAAGCGCGAGGGTGTTTCCATCACTCTGTCCGTAACTCCCTGCTGGTGCTATGGCTCTGAAACTATGGATATGGATCCTCATACCATTAAGGGTGTTTGGGGCTTCAGCGGCACAGAGCGTCCCGGCGCTGTGTATCTGGCTGCTGTTCTGGCTGGCCACGCACAGAAGGGTCTGCCCGCATTCGGCATCTACGGCCACGAGGTTCAGGATCGGGATCAGGTTACCCAGATTCCCGAGGATGTCAAGGAGAAGCTGCTGCGCTTCGGCCGTGCCGCTGTTGCTGTTGCTACTATGCGCGGCAAGTCCTACCTGCAGATCGGCTCCCAGTGTATGGGTATCGCCGGCTCCATTATGGATCAGGATATGCTGGAGACCTACTTTGGTATGCGCGTAGAGTCTGTTGACGAGGTCGAGATCCTGCGCCGTATGGAAGAAGGCATCTACAACGAGGAAGAGTTCCAGAAGGCTCTGGCATGGACCAAGGAGCACTGCAAAGAGGGTCGCGATGATAACCCCGATTCTGTTGACTTCCTGGGCGAGAACCGCCGCATCAAGTTCACTCCCGAGGAAAAGGAAAAGCAGTGGGAGTTCACCGTTAAGATGTACTGCATCATCAAGGACCTGATGGCTGGCAACAAGAATCTGCCCGATCAGTTCGAGGAAGAGAAGGTTGGCCATAATGCCATCGCCGGCGGTTTCCAGGGTCAGCGTCAGTGGACCGATCATTGGCCCAACTGCGACTACCCCGAGGCTCTGTTGAGCTCTACCTTCGACTACGAAGGCGCCCGCGAGCCCTACACTCTGGCTACCGAGAATGACATTCTCAACGGTATGGGTATGCTGATGATGCGTCTGCTGACCCACCGCGCACAGATCTTCGCTGATGTCCGTACCTACTGGTCCGGCGAGGCTACCGAGCGTGTTACCGGCTATAAGCTCACCGGCAAGGCCGCTGAGTCCAACGGCATTATCCATCTGCTGAACTCCGGCGCAGCCTGCCTGGATGCTTCCGGTGTCTGCACCGATGAGAGCGGCAACGCCACTATGAAGAAGTGGTGGGAAGTTACCGAGGAAGACATCAAGAAGATGACCGATGCTACTGTATGGTGCGAGGCCGGCTTCGACAACTTCCGCGGCGGCGGATTCTCCAGCCACTACACTACCAAGGCCGAAATGCCCTGTACCATGATCCGTCTGAATTTGGTCAAGGGTCTGGGCCCCGTGCTGCAGATCGCTGAGGGCTGGACTGTCAACCTGCCCGACGAGGTTTCCGACACTCTGATGGAGCGTACTAACCCCACCTGGCCCTGCACTTGGTTTGCACCTCGCTGCGATGGCAAGGAAGGCTCTCCCTTCAAGACCGCTTACGAGGTCATGATGAACTGGGGCGCCAACCACGGTGCTATCTCCTACGGCCACATCGGTGCTGACCTGATCACTATGTGCTCTATGCTGCGCATCCCCGTCTGCATGCACAATGTTCCCGAGGACGAGATCTATCGCCCCGCCGCTTGGAATGCATTCGGTATGGACAAGGAAGGCCAGGATTACCGCGCTTGCGCTACCTACGGCCCCATGTACAAGTAATTTCCAATTCAAAAGAAGTGGCGGTCCAAAAGACCGCCACTTTTCAAAAAATTGACTTAGGAGGCAACTATTATGCTTAAGAATATTCCTTCCATTCTTTCTCCCGAGCTGCTGAAGGTCCTCAGCGAGATGGGCCACAGCGACCGCATCTGCATCGGCGACGGCAATTTCCCCGGTGCTGCAATGGCAAAGGCTAAGAATGCAATCTTCCTGCGGGCCGACGGCCACGGCGTGCCCGAACTGCTGGATGCCATTTTGCAGGTGTTCCCTCTGGATACATATGTGGAAAAGCCTGCTATCCTGATGGAGAAGATGGATTGCGATAAGGATCTGGATATTCCCGTTTGGGACGAGTACAAGGCTATTATTGCCAAGCACGATGCCCGCGGCGCAGAGGCCGTGGGCAATATTGACCGTTTCAAGTTCTATGACGAGGCCAAGGATTGCTACTGTATCCTCCAGTCCGGCGAGACTGCTATTTACGCCAATATCATTCTGCAAAAGGGCGTTATCAAGTAAGATATGGATAAGGTGTTTTCCATTATCCAGACGGCGCTACCGGTATTTCTGGCGCTTGCCTTAGGTATGCTGTGCCGCAGCCGTAAGTTCTTGACCCGGGACGGTGTGGATACCCTGAAAAAGGTGGTCATCAACATTACCCTGCCTGCGGTGCTGCTGAATGCTTTTGCCACGGCAGAGTATACGATGGCGGCGCTGATCCTGCCAGCGGTGATGTTTGGTCTTTGCTGTGTGGCCTTGGTTTTGGGCAAGCTGATCCTCCGATTAAGCGGTATGAAGAGCCGACTTGCGCCGTTCCTGGCTACCGGATTTGAGGCGGGTATGCTGGGTTATGCGCTGTTTAGTTTGCTGTTCCCCGGCGAGAGCATTTCTGCTTTTGCGCTGCCGGATATCGGCCAGACCCTGTTTGTGTTCACACTGTTTAAGATCCTGATTTCCGGAAAGACAGACATCAAGGCTATCGGCAAGGATATGGCTACTACTCCTATTTTGTGGGCAGTGCTGATCGGTGTGCTCATCGGCGCCACCGGCCTTTATGGCAAGCTGCAGGAATGGGGTGTCAGCGGTATTCTAAATTCGGCTACGGATTTTGTATCCGCGCCCACCGGAATGATCATTCTGCTGACAGTCGGCTATGATCTGGTAATCCGGGAGATTCCCTGGCGGAAAACTGCCGGTCTGATTGGTATGCGACTGGTGGTTGCGGCAATCCTGTTTGGTATTGTGGTTCTGCTGAATAAGACTGTTTTGAATGGAATGTTCTTTACCGGCGCAGCGATGCTGATGTTCATTCTGCCGCCGCCTTATGTGATCCCGGTCTTTGCCGACGAACCGAAGGAGCGTGTGCAGATTTCTGCCGCGCTGTCTGCGATGACGCTGATGACAGTTATTCTCTTCGCCGTGCTGACGGTGATCGTAGGAATACAATAAATAAGAAAACCGACGGAGGAATCCGTCGGTTTTTATTTGGTCAGTATTTTGCCATTTTCAGCAGGCGGAAAGCCTGCTCAGCGGTGTCTGCCATATTGGGATAGGCATTTTCCACTGCCATCGCCTCCTCAATGGTGCAGGCGCCTCTGACAATGGGGAAAAATGCGTCAATGCCGTGGCTGTTGCACACGCCGGTCTGGGGAGTAACACAGCCGGAGAAAGCGATGACGGGTTTTCCATATTTCTTTGCAATTCTTGCGATGCCGATGGGGGCTTTTCCCATCACCGTCTGGGCGTCCAGCCGACCTTCGCCGGTAATCACCAGATCTGCGCCGCATATTTTGTCCTCAATACGCAGCTCGCCCAGAATCAGGTCAATACCGCTGTAGGGCTTGCCGCCCAGGAAGGAGAAGAAGGCGAAGCCAATGCCGCCTGCCGCACCTGCGCCGGGCATATTTTTGTCGGAATCGGGGAAAACGGTTTTGACTTTGTCTGCATAGCTGTGCAGCCAGCTGTCCATTTTCTCAATCTGCTCCGGAGTGGCGCCTTTTTGTGGGCCGTAAATTGCGCTGCATCCGGATTCGCCGCAGAGGGGATTGGTAACATCGCAGGCGATGCGGAATGTACACTCAGAGAGCTCCGGCAGAGCATTTTCCGTGGTAATGGAAGCGATTTTCTCCAAACCTGCGCCTCCCATAGGGACTTGCATGCCGGTTTCGTCCAGAATCCCAAAGCCCAGCGCTTGCAGCATACCGATGCCGCCGTCATTGGTGGCGCTGCCGCCGATACCAACGATAAAATCCCGGCAGCCTTTGGAAATCGCATCGGCGATGACTTGACCTACGCCGTAGGTGGTGGTGCGCATCGGATTGCGCTCCTGTGGGGTCAGCAAAGTGATGCCTGCAGCGCAGGACATCTCAATAACTGCGGTTTTGTCCACAATGCCGTATTCGCATTGGATGGGGCGACCCAGAGGGTCAAGAGCCGGCACAGATTGGAGTTTTCCGTTCAGTGCGGTGGTCAAAGCCACAACCGTACCTTCACCGCCGTCGGCGATGGGGAATACCTCTACCTGAGCACCCGGATAAACACGGGCAAGACCCTCTGCAGCGGCATTTCCCGCCTGTAATGAGGTCAAACTGCCCTTAAAGGAATCGATAGCCACAACAACTTTCATAAAAACGCCTCATTTTCTAAAGGATCGTGTAAAAAGTATACCAAATTTTCAAAACCTTGTAAAGGGATTCTTGCAATCTTCGCTACGCGTGCTATAATAAGGGAAATTGTACTTGAGAGGCAAATTATGAAGCTTTTTGACATTCACACCCACATTTATCCGGAGGCTATTGCCAGAAAAGCAGCAGCCAGTATCCGGGAATTTTACGATTTGGATACCCACGAAATGGACGGCACAGCCCAAACGCTGTTAGAACGGGGAACGGAGGCTGGAATCGACAAGTTCTTGATTCTGCCGGTAGCTATGCGGCCGGACCGCACCCGCCATATCAACGATTTTATTCTGGAGCAGTTGGCGCTGCAGCCCCGTTTTTTGGGTTTCGGCACCGTTCACGCCGGAATGGAAAATATTGTAGGTGAAGTGGAATATGTTATGGAAAAGGGTCTGCGAGGACTGAAAATGCACCCGGATTCCCAACAGTTTGCCATTGACGATCCCCGGTTGTTCCCGGCTTATGAGGCGGTTTCCGGTAAGATTCCTGTGATGCTGCATATGGGCGACAAGCGATATGATTTTTCCCATCCTGCCCGGCTGAAGAAGGTCTTGAAACTGTTCCCCAATCTACAGGTCATTGCCACCCATTTTGGCGGGTACAGCATGTATGAAACCGCCTTTGAATTACTGCACGACGAGGATTGTGTTTTCGATGTTTCCAGCTCCATGATGTTTATGGAGGACGGTGTGGCGGAAAAGTATATCCGCGCATACGGCGTGGAGCGGATGGCCTTTGGTACGGACTATCCGCTGTGGGATCCCATCGTAGAGACCAAGCGATTCCAGCAGTTGAGGCTGACGGATGAGGAATTCGACCAGATCAGTCATAAAACTGCGGAACGGATATTGAATTTATAATAAAAAAAGCTGTGCGGGAATTTCCGCACAGCTTTTTATTTTGCTTTCTTAGCCGTAGATCAGGGACTCGGCGTAACGGGTAGCGATGACGCCCTCGGGCTCGCCGGTCTGCTTGGACTCAGACAGGATCCGCTCGATGGAGTTGTAGATGTTGTCAACCTTCTCCAGAACGGCAGCCTCGTTGTAGGGACCGTCGACCTCAGCTGCTGCGTTGATCACGCCGCCGCCGTTGATGACGAAGTCGGGAGCGTAGTAGATGCCACGAGCCTTCAGTGCCAGACCGGAAGCTTCGTCCAGAATCTGGTTGTTGGCAGCGCCGGCAACAGCCTTACACTTCAGCTGAGGAATGGTGGTGGGGTTCAGGATTGCACCCATTGCGTTGGGGGAGAAAATGTCGCACTCCTGAGAGAAGATGGTCTCGGTGGGAACGATGGTAGCGCCGAACTCTTCAATAGCGCGCTCAGCAGCGGCCTTGTTGCTGCGGTTGGCAATGATCAGCTTAGCGCCGTCATTGTGCAGCAGACGGCACAGATCGTAGCCGACTTTGCCCAGACCCTGGACAGCAATGGTCAGACCCTCCAGAGAGTCCCGACCCAGAGCGACCTTAGCGGTAGCCTTGATGCCCTGCCAGGTGCCGCGGGCAGTGAAGGGAGAGGGGTCGCCGCTGTTCTGAGGCAGACCGCAGATGTGATTGGTCTTGCGCAGCATAACCAGAGCATCGTCGCAGGTGGTGTTGACGTCCTCAGCGGTGATGTAGTCGCCGCCCAGGTTGTTAACAGCTTCACCAAAGGCTTCGAACATAGCCTCGGTCTTCATAGAAGGGTCAGCGATGATCACGCCCTTGCCACCGCCGTGGGGCAGGCCGGCAACTGCGTTCTTGTGGGACATACCACGGGACAGCCGCAGAACATCAAACAGAGCATCATCGAAGGATGCGTAGGGGAACAGGCGGCAGCCACCGATGGCGGGGCCCAGATTGGTGTTGTGGACAGCAATGATAGCCTTCAGACCGGCCTTTTCGTTGTTGACAAACAGAACTTTTTCGTGGCGGTATTTGCTCATTTCAGTCATTGCATTCATAATAGTTTCCTCCTTAGAATTATTGGAAATGTTTATGCGGTATAATCTTTGCCCAGAGTCAGAGCCTTCATATTCAGCTCAACAAGGGCAGCTTTGGTGGGAGGTACCAGCTTTTCTACCACGGTATCTGTGCCATCAAAGGTAAGCTCGGGGTTATTCTGCAGCAGATGACCCATAATGATCATATTTGCCAGAGTGGGGATATGCTGCTCTCTTGCCATCTGGGAGGCGGGAATGTAGAACACATCTACATCTGTCCGCTCCACCTTGATGCCGATCAGGGAAGAATCCACATAGATCTGACCGCCGGGAACTACGGTGTCCACGTATTTCTGAAGGGACGGCAGGTTCATTGCGATCAGCACATCCGGAGCAGTAACGATGGGGGAGCCAACGCTCTGCTCGGAAAGGATGACATTGCAGTTAGCGGTGCCGCCGCGCATTTCAGGACCGTAGGAAGGCAGCCAGGAAACCTGCAGCTCTTCCAGCAGACCCTTGTAAGCCAGGAACTTACCGGCAAATAAAATGCCTTGTCCACCGAAACCAGCGATCAAAATTTGTGTCGTTTTCATTTGGCGGCATCCTCCTTTGCGGCGGATCTGTCCTTATAAACACCGATGGGGTAGTAGGGGAGCATATCGCTCTCCACCCACTCCAGTGCCTTCTGGGGAGTCATGCCCCAGTTAGTGGGACAAGCGGAAACAACCTCAATCAGGGAGAAACCCTTCTTCTCTATCTGATTGGTGAAAGCCTTGTTGATGGCCTTCTTGGCGGCGTTTACATTCTTTACATTGTTTACAGCCACACGGGCCAGGTATTCGGGGCCCTCCAGAGAGGACAGCATCTCGCATACCTTGATGGGCCAACCGCAGTGGTTTACATCACGGCCGTAGGGGCTGGTCTGGGTAACCTGACCGGGCAGGGAGGTGGGTGCCATCTGGCCGCCGGTCATACCATAGATTGCGTTGTTAACGAAGATAACGGTGATATTCTCGTTTCTTGCTGCGGCGTGGACTGTTTCTGCCATGCCGATGGAGGCCAGGTCGCCGTCGCCCTGATAGGTGAAGACGATGTTATCCGGACGGCAGCGCTTAATGCCGGTAGCAACCGCAGGCGCACGGCCGTGGGCAGCCTCGATCATATCGCAGGCGAAATAGTCATATGCCATAACGGCACAGCCGACAGGAGCAACGCCGATGGCCTTACCATCGATGCCCAGTTCATCCATAACCTCAGCCACCAGACGGTGAATGATGCCGTGGGGACAGCCGGGACAGTAGTGGAAGGGGAGATCCGTCAGGGACTTGGGTTTCTGAAATACAACAGCCATGATCAGAACACTCCTTTCTCAGCATTGCGAATGGATTCCAGGACTTCGTCGGGGCTGGGGATCATACCGCCGCAGCGGTTGCACAGAGCCACGGGACGCTTGCACTCAGTGTACAGGCGGACATCCTCGATCATCTGGCCCATGCTCAGCTCTACGCTGATGAAGCCTTTGACTTTATCTGCAGCCTTCTTCAGAGCTTCCTTGGGGAAGGGCCACAGAGTGATGGGTCGGATCAGGCCTACCTTAATACCCTCCTGCCGTGCGGCAACGATGGCATTCTTGGCAACACGGGAAGCAATACCGAAGGCAACAACGCAGATTTCAGCGTCTTCCATCATATATTCTTCCCACATGGCTTCGTTTTCTTCCACGGTCTTATAGCGCTCGTAACGCTCAAAATTGGTCTTTTCCAGCGCCTCGGGCTTTAAGTACAGGGAATTGACGATATTGTGCTGGCGCTCACAGTTGGTGCCGGTTAGCGCCCATGGCTTTTCATAGGTTTCGATCTCGGTATCTTCAAAGGAGATGGGCTCCATCATCTGTCCGATGGTGCCGTCTGCCAGGATCATAGAGGTCATCCGGTATTTGTCTGCCAGATTGAAGCCCTTAATGGTCAGACTGGCCATTTCCTGGACGGAAGCGGGAGCCAGAACGATCATTCTGTAGTCGCCGTGTCCGCCGCCCTTGGTGGCCTGGAAGTAATCGGACTGGGAGGGCTGAATGCCGCCCAGACCCGGGCCGCCACGCTGGACATTGACAACCAGTGCGGGAACATCAGAGCCTGCGATATAGCTCAGACCCTCAGCCTTCAGAGAGATTCCGGGGCTGGAGGAAGAGGTCATAACACGCATACCGGCAGCGGCAGCGCCGTAAACCATATTGATGGATGCGACTTCACTTTCTGCCTGCAGGAAAACGCCGCCGATTTTGGGCATTTTCTTGGCCATATAGGCAGCAATTTCTGTCTGGGGGGTGATGGGGTATCCGAAGTAATGGCGGCAGCCGGCACGGATGGCGGCTTCGGCAATGGCTTCGTTGCCCTTCATAAGAATTCTCTGCGCCATGGGAACCTCCTTATTTCTCTACGGTGATGATGCAGTCCGGGCACATGGTAGCGCAGAATGCACAGCCGATACATTTTTCCATATCGGTCATAACCGCAGGCGAATAGCCTTTGTTGTTGATTTGATCCTCGGCAATGACCAACAGCTTCTTGGGACAGGCGGACACACAAAGACCGCAGCCCTTGCAAAGGTCAGTGTTGAATGTAACTTTTGCCATTTGGATTCCTCCTTTTGTGATACAAAGCAGGGCTTAACGCTTCTGCTCGGGTAGATCAAAATATTTCTCCTGCAGATGCAGGGGGAAGACGTTGGGGATCTGCTGTGCCACCTGAGGGGCGACATCTGCGCGAACGGTGGTCATATAGGTTGTCAGCCCGGACAGGGCTTCCAGTTCTTCGATGTAGGGGACACTGTCCAGCACCGTCTGTGCATCGGTCAGCGGGCCAAGATGGGAGTTGTTGACGATATGGGTAAAGGTCAGACCACAGGCTGTCTCGATTTCCCGCATTACCTCCAGCGCATCTTCCGGCGTTTGGGTCAGCGGGCGGTAGCAGTTGGCCACAAAGACCATCCGGTAGTCATTCTCCTTGCGGATAAAGGGAACATACCGGCCCAGGGCGTAAGCGCCCCGGTCATCACCGCCGATGTCCATCACACCGAAGCTGCTGCGATCCTCCACCAATCGGTAGGCCGCTGCCGGCAGGGCAGGCAGGTCCACATTGGAATTGGCGAACTGAGGAAGCACCAGATCCACACCGGCCTTTTTCAGCAGATCGGCGCTGTCGGCGGTGCGAAAGTAGGGATTTACGATATCCAGATCTGCAATGCAGACCTTTTTGCCCTCGCCAGCCAGATGCAGAGCATAATTCACGGCAATATTGGTTTTTCCGCTGCCGTAATGCCCGGCAAATAAGGTAAGGCGTTTATGGTCCATAAATTACAACTGCTTTCTGATGATCTTGCCGCTGACGGTCTTGGGCAGGGTTTCCTTAAACTTCACGATTCTGGGGTACTTGTAAGGAGCAGTGGGGCGCTTGACATAGTCCTGGATTTCCTTGCGAAGTTCGTCGGTACCCTCGGTGCCCTTGACAAGCACGATACTGGCCTTGACCACCTGACCACGGACCTCGTCGGGAGCGGCGGAAACGCCACATTCCAGAACATAGGGAAGTTCCATAATAACATTTTCAATTTCAAAGGGGC
This sequence comes from Faecousia sp., assembly GCA_045630825.1. Classification (GTDB taxonomy): domain Bacteria; phylum Bacillota; class Clostridia; order Oscillospirales; family Oscillospiraceae; genus Faecousia. The sequence goes on from JAZQTN010000074.1 coordinate 14,891, forward strand.
CGATCCGGTAGCCGGAGGACTTGATAACATCATCTACACGGCCTACATACCAGAAGAAGCCGTCTTCATCCTTCCACGCCAGATCGCCGGTATGGTAGAAGCCGTCCCGCCAGGTTTCTGCGGTGATTTCCTCGTTGCCTTCGTAGGCGTAAGCAAGACCGCAAGGAAGACCATTGGAGATGTCGATGCAGATTTCACCGTTTTCGCCGGTGGGGACTTCGTTGCCGTCGGCGTCCAAAAGCTTGACGTTGTACAGCGGAACGGGCTTGCCCATAGCGCCGAACTTGTGGCTGTCGCCGGCCAGATTGCCGATGATCAGGGTGCTTTCAGACTGACCGAAGCCTTCCATAATCTTTAGACCGGTAGAGATCTCAAACTGACGGAACACCTCGGGATTCAGCGCTTCACCTGCGGTGGATGCGTGCTGGATGGAGGAAAGATCGTACTTGCTCAGATCCTGCTTGATCAGCATCCGGTACATCGTAGGCGGTGCGCAGAAGGTGGTGATATTGTATTTTGCAAACATAGGCAGGATCTTCTCACCGTCGAAACGGTCAAAGTCATAGACGAAGATGCCTGCTTCACACAGCCACTGGCCGTAGATCTTGCCCCAGGAGGACTTTGCCCAACCGGTGTCGGAAATGGTCAGATGCAGGCCGTCGGGGTTGACCCGGTGCCAATACTTGGCGGTGATGAAATGACCCAGAGGGTACTTGTAATTGTGTGCGGTAAGCTTGGGATAGCCGGAGGTGCCGGAAGTGAAGAACATCAGCATCGGATCGTTGCCGCAGGGGGCATCTTCTGCTCGTGCAAAGTGGGAGCTGAAGATGGCATATTCTTCGTTAAAGTCGTGCCAGCCTTCCCGGCTGCCGTTTACCAGGATCTTGTGCTTCAGACCGGGACACTTTGCAGCAGCTTCATCAACTGCATCGGCAACATTGCCGTCGGCAGTGCAGAGAACGGCGCTGACATTGCCGGCCTGGAACCGGTAAGTAAAGTCCTTTTCAAGGAGCTGGTTGGTGGCGGGAATTGCCACAGCGCCCAGCTTGTGCAGACCCAGCACGGCGAACCAGTACTGGTAGTGACGTTTTAAGACCAGCATTACCCGGTCGCCCCGCTTAATACCCAGACTCTTGAAATAGTTTGCCGCTCTTGCGGATTCTTTCTTCATATCCTGGAAAGTGAAGTGCCGTTCGGTCAGATCCTCGGAAACGTGGAGCATAGCCAGCTTTTCCGGTTTGTTGCGGCCCAGCGTGTCGACAACATCAAAGGCAAAGTTGAACTTGTCCTGATTCTGGAAAGAAATTGCTTCCAGCTTGCCGTCCACCACAGTGGGGGTGATGAAGCTACGGTAGACCCGGGGCTTCTTGTCCGGGGTCAGGAGCTTGGTGTCGGGGGTTGCCACGGCGGCAGCCTGTTCGCCATCACGGGCGGCAGAATTGCTCAGCACAAAGGCATAGAATGCGCAGTCCTCGCCGTCCACAGCAATCATACCGTGGGGCGTGGCGGAATCGTAGTAAATACAGTCGCCGGGGCGGAGGATCTCGGTCTTGCTGCCAATCTGGATCCGCATAGAACCGCGGATGACGATATCGCATTCCTGACCCTCGTGGGTAACCAGTTCAATATCCTCATACTCCGCACCGTCGCGGTATTTCAGTTCCATATATAGCGGCAGACCGATACGGTTGCGGAAACCGGCTGCCAGGTTGAAACCAACCATATGGTGGGCTTCTTCGATACGCTGACCGTCGCCCTTGCGGGTGAGTGCATAGCTGCGCAACTTGGGGCTGCTGCCTTCCAGCAGGTCGCCCATATCTACGCCCAGGCTCAGGGTGCAGCGGTACAGGAAAGCAATGCTCAAATTGCGGTTGCCCGCTTCGCACTGCAGATATTCTTCTACAGTTACGCCGGTCCGGGCAGCCATTTCCTCCGGGGTAAAGCCGGAGACCTCACGAAGTTCCTGAATGCGCTTTGCGACTTCCTGGATCTTAAAATCCGTGCCGGTGATCTTCTGTTCCATAAGATTGAACCTCCGAGATTGAGACAAAAATGCAAAACAGCCCGTCTCAAAGATAGATTCCTTGAGACGAGCTGTCTAATCACAACCCGCGGTACCACTCAAATTGTATCGAAACCGATACCACTCATTGGGTGCCAACACACCCTAAACACTTACGTAGCTGACACGGGGAGGCTCTACTTGCAGTTGCGTTCTTCCTCCCGGCTCAGGAGGGACAAGCAATCATCCGTGTCATGGCTCGCACCAACCGCCATTTCTCTGCAGACATAGGGAATAATCGCCATTCTCCATCATTGCCTTTACTTATGGAATCATACCATCGCTGTTTTCATTTGTCAATAAATTTGTGAATTAAAGTTTGTTGCGTTGGATCTTGCCGGAGATGGTCTTGGGCAGTTCGTCACGGAAGACCACAATTCGGGGATACTTGTAAGGAGCGGTGTGCTGCTTGACATAGTTCTGGATCTCTTTTTTCAGCTCCTCGGTGGGTTCTGTGCCGGGCACCAGGACGATGCTGGCCTTGACTACCTGACCACGGACTTCGTCCGGGGCTGCGGAAACGCCGCACTCCAGAACATAGGGCAGCTCCATAATGGTGGATTCGATCTCAAAGGGTCCGATCCGGTAGCCGGAGGACTTGATAACATCGTCGGCACGGCCCACATACCAATAGTAGCCGTCTTCATCCCGCCAGGCCACATCGCCGGTGTGATACATACCGTCGTGCCAGACACTGTCGGTGGCTTCCTGATTGCGGTAGTAGCCCAGGAACACACCACAGGTGGGCTTGGGATCGGTGCGGATGACAATCTCGCCGTTGATGCCGTCTTCCACAGGGTTGCCGTCGGGATCCACGATGTCGATGCCATAGCCGGGAACGGGCTTGCCCATTGCGCCGGGCTTGATGTTGGCGCCGTACAGATTGGCGATTCCCAGAGTCATTTCTGTCTGGCCGAAGCCTTCGTGGATGCGAAGACCGGTGGCCTTTTCAAACTGATAGAACACCTCAGGATTCAGTGCTTCGCCGGCGGTAGTTGCGTGATGGATAGAGGAAAGGTCGTACTTACTCAGATCCTGCTTGATGAGCATACGGTACATAGTCGGGGGTGCGCAGAAGGTGGTGATATTGTACTTTGCGAACATAGGCAGGATCTTCTCTGCGTCAAAGCGGTCAAAGTCATAAGTAAATACTGCACCCTCGCACAACCACTGACCGTAGAGTTTGCCCCAAAGGGCCTTGCCCCAGCCGGTTTCGGAAATGGTGAAGTGGAGGCCGCCCCGCTCGCACAGATGCCAGTATTTTGCGGTTACATAGTGGCCCAGTGCGTATTTGTAAGAGTGGGTGGCCATCTTGGGATAGCCGGTAGTGCCGGAAGTGAAGAGCATCAGCATGGGATCGCTGCCGCAAGGCGCGTCCTCAGTACGGACATACCGGCGGCTGAACAGAGGATATTCCTCATTGTAATCGTGCCAGCCCTCCCGGCTGCCGCCTACCAGGATCTTGGTCAGGCTCATACCGGCAGCTTTCTCTGCCAGATCAATCTGCTCTGCGGTGTTGCCGTCAGCGGTGCACAGCACGGCGCTGACATCGGCTGCCTGGAAGCGATAAACAAAATCGTGCTCCATCAGCTGGTTGGTGGCGGGAATGGCGATGGCGCCCAGCTTATGCAGGCCCAGAATAGCAAACCAGAACTGGTAATGTCGTTTCAGCACCAGCATCACCCGGTCGCCCCGCTTGATGCCCAGGGACTTGAAGTAGTTGGCGCTCTGGGAAGAGGCGTCCTTCATATCCTTAAAGGTGAATTGCCGGGCGGTCATATCGTTTGCGATATGGACCATAGCCAGCTTGTCCGGTTCCTGACGGGCAATAGCGTCCACAGTGTCAAAGGCAAAGTTATAGGATTCCTCATCGGAGAAGGAGACACCCTGTAGCACGCCGTTTTCATCCTCCTGAGCGTTAACGAAACGGTTGCACAGCAGCTTCTGCTCTCGGCGGCCCTTTTGCACTTCGCTGATATACATAGGCTGATCGGTCTTGTCCGATGCCATAATCATAGACAGGAACACACAGTCCTCACCGTCAATGGCGATCATGCCGTGGGGAGTGGAGGACTTGTAGAAGATGGAATCGCCTTCCCGCAGCACTTCCTCGTGGTCGCCGATCTTGATGCGCATAGCGCCCTTGACAACCAGGTCAAATTCCTGACCGGTGTGGGTAGTGGTGTGGATGGGCTTGTTCTGCAGTTCTTCGGAATACTGATAGGTAACCCAGTAGGGGGTTGCCAGTTTTTTGCGGAACATAGGCGCCATATCCTGAATGGTGATGCCGTCCTCGCTGGCGGTAACCATACCCTTACCCCGGCGGGTAACGGTATAGCCGGATAGCTTGGCACTCTGACCTTCCAACAAAACGGTGATCTCCACACCGAGGATCTTGGCGCACTTGTGCAGGAAAGAGAAAGGCAGATCTACTGTGCCGGATTCATACTGGCGGTAAATTTCTTCCGCCACCTCTGTTTGCTCAGCCATTTTTTGTACGCTGTAGCCCAAAATCTCCCGCATACCTCTGATACGGGTTGCAATATCCATAAGCTGAGTAGAGGTATTGGTGTTGCTCATAGGGGATCTCCTTTCTGAAAACAAATAAAAAACGCCTCAAGCCAAAGCTTGAGACGAGCAAAATTACCCGCGGTACCACTCAAATTGCGGCTTGCGCCGCCACTCATCAGACTCAAATAAGTCTTATCCTTTAACGCAGGCATACGGGAGAAATTACTGAAAAAACCGTTCACTTCTCCAGCTCGGAAGGGATAGGTACATAGACTAAGTACTGCCGGCTTACACCAACCGCCGGCTCTCTGAAAGATACTTTATTCTGACCGTCTTCGTCATAGCTTTTCACTAATGCACATACTGTATCATGTCCACGAGAAAAAGTCAAATGTTTTTCTGCACAAAACATAAAAATTTTTGGTGATGTTTTTTGTAAATGTTTTTCATAAAAAAATATTGACAAATCTGGAACGGTATGTTTAAATGACTACATTATAATAATAAAAAGACATTGAAGGAAAATCTGCCCTTTCGAATACTGCTCCAGAGAGCCGGCGGTTGGTGTGAGCCGGTGCAAAAGGAATTGGCAGTCTGATTCCCGAGTCGGTCTTGTGAACGCCCTGCGGCCAGTAATGAGATCCGGGCGCTCCCGTTACAGAGCTAGGGCTTGTTGGAGCCCGATGAGGGATTCTCCATTGGGAGAATAAGCAGGGTGGTACCGCGAATTATCAATTCGTCCCTGAGATCTGATGATCTCAGGGATTTTTTTGTGAAGGAGTGCTTATTATGCGACAGATCCGAATCAGCGATATGACAATGAAGCAGGCAACAGAGGAATTCAGCCTGTCTTTTAAGGAAAAAATCGAGCTGGCAAAGCTTTTGGACAAGCTGGGTGTTTCTGTGATTGAACTGGAGGGTATTGTGAATCCCCGGATCGATGCCCTGCGAATCAAGTCTATCGCTGCTGCTGTTAACGGCAGTATTGTCGCTGTTCCGGTACAGCTGGATGCCGACAGTGTCGCAAGAACCTGGAATGCTTTGAAAGAGGCAAAAAAGCCCCGGCTGCAGGTCTGCGCTCCCGTCAGCTCTGTCCAGATGGAGTACTTATTCCATAAGAAGCCTGATGCCATGCTGGCAGCGATTGCCCAGACAGTTGCCGATTGTCGGGCGGTCTGTGCGGATGTGGAATTTGTGGCTGATGATGCCACCCGCAGCGACGGCGCATTCCTGAATCAGGCCATTACTGCCGCTGTGGAAGCCGGCGCAACCACCGTTACTCTGTGCGATACTGCAGGTGCGATGATGCCCGATGAGTTTGCTGCATTTGTGGGCGATGTCTGCAAGGCAAATACCGGCCTGACAAATGTTAATGTGGGCGTTGCTTGCTCCGACGCACTGGCAATGGCGGATTCTTGCGTTGTAGCCGCTGTCCGTCAGGGCGCGGTGGAGGTTAAGACCGCATCCTACCCCGTAAATACCGCATCTCTTGCCAATGTGGCGCGGATCATCAGCGCCCGGGGTGAAAGCTTCGGCGCCTGCTGCTCTGTCAGCGGCACGCAGCTTGCACGCACTGTGGAGCAGATCGCCTGGATGTGCCAAACCGGCAGAAAGAAGACCTCTCCCTTTGATAACGGTGTCCGGGATGAGGATTCCGGTGTATATCTGACAATTCACGATGATATCGGCGGCGTGATCAAGGTGGCTGAGCATCTGGGTTACGATCTCTCCGAAGATGACGCACAGAAGGTTTATGAGGCGTTCCAGACCATTGCTGCCAAGAAAGAGCGGGTCAGCGCCAAGGAACTGGATGCCATCGTGGCATCTGCTGCGATGCAGGTACCGCCCACCTATGTGCTGAATACCTATGTGATCACAGCCGGCAACACTGTTTCTGCCACCGCCCACCTTACACTGAATAAGGATGGCACAGCCCTGGAGGGCGTGTGCATCGGCGACGGCCCTATTGATGCTGCATTTTTGGCCATCGAGCAGATCACCGGCTGCCATTATGAGTTGGATGATTTCCAGATCCAGGCCGTTACCGAGGGCCGGGAGGCTATGGGCCAGACCGTGGTAAAGCTGCGCTCCGGTGGCAAGGTTTACTCCGGCAGAGGCATTTCTACCGATATCGTGGGGGCCAGTATCCACGCCTATATCAGCGCACTTAATAAAATCGTCTACGAGGAGGAAACGGCATGAGACTGTCCTTTTCAACCCGGGGCTGGGCAGACCTTTCCTGGGAAGAAATGATGCAGACCGCACTGGAAATGGGTTTTTCCGGCATTGAGGTCTATAATCTGCCGAAATTCGACCCGATGCTGGATCGAAGCGGTCCTTTCCATAAATATCAGGCAGCTGCCACTGTGCGCCAGCTGCGGGAGAAGAAGCTGCAGATCCCTTGTTTCGACACATCTTACGATCTTTCTCAGGACGGCAGCTGTGTTTCTTACCTGCAGTCCCTGCTGGAAGTTGCCCACAATACCCAGGTGCGCTATGTGGCGGCTTGCGCTCTGAACGACAACGAGGAGCAGGTGGTGGAAAACCTAAATGCGCTGTTGCCCAAGGCGGAAGCGCTGAAGGTAACCATTTTGCTGAAAACCAGCGGAATTTATGCCGATACCGGCAGATTGCGCAATCTGCTCAACACCTTCGCCAGCGATAATCTGGGAGCGCTGTGGGATGTGCACCACACCTACCGGGATTTTGCAGAAAGCGGCGACACCACTATTAAGAATCTGGGCAGCTATGTCTGCCATGTCCACTTGCGGGATTCCGACGATGCCGGTGCATACCAGATGATCGGCGAGGGCACGATGCCCATTGACGATGTGATGCGCGCGCTATCCTCCGTGAATTATGACGGATTCCTCTCTCTGGAATGGAAACCGGACTGGATGGAGGATCTGCAGGATCGGGATATCATATTTCCGTATTATGTAAACTATATGAGCCGGTTTGAAAGCCCCAGAAGCCAGAAGAAATCTCTGTATTTCAACCACGATGGCTCCGGTCAGTACATCTGGAAAAAGGACGAGCTTATCGACCTGACATTCTCCCAGGTGCTGGACCGGGTGGCGGAGGAATTCCCGGATCAGTATGCCTTCAAATACACCACTTTGGACTATACCCGTACTTACCGTGAGTTCCAGAAGGATGTGGATGATTTTGCCCGGGCACTGGTGTCTATGGGCGTAAAAGCAGGCAGCAAGGTTGCCATCTGGGCCACCAATGTGCCGGCTTGGTACATCACTTTCTGGGCCACCACCAAGATCGGCGCAGTGCTGGTAACCGTAAATACTGCCTATAAAATCCACGAGGCAGAGTATTTGCTGCGCCAGTCTGACACTCACACTCTGGTGATGATCGAGTCCTGCCTGGACTCCGATTACCGGGGCATCATCAACGAACTGTGCCCCGAACTGGCGAAGACGAAAGCAGGGGAGCCCCTGCACTGCAAGCGACTGCCTTTCCTGCGCAATGTTATCACTGTTGGCTTTAAGCAACCTGGCAGTCTGACCTTTGAAGAGGCGATGGCCCGCAAGGAACTGGTTAGCCCCGAGCAAGTGGCAAGAATGGCCGCCGCAGTGCGTCCCAACGATGTTTGCAATATGCAGTATACCTCCGGTACTACCGGTTTCCCCAAAGGTGTTATGTTAACCCATTACAACGTGGTAAACAACGGCAAATGTATCGGCGACCGGATGGGTCTTTCCACTGCAGACCGAATGATGATCCAGGTACCTATGTTCCATTGCTTTGGTATGGTGCTGTCGATGACTTCGTCGATGACCCACGGCGCAACGCTGTGTCCGCTGCCTTATTTCTCCGCCAAGTCTTCACTGGCTTGCATCAATCAGGAGCGGATTACCTGTTTTAACGGCGTGCCGACGATGTTTATCGCTATGTTCAATCATCCTGATTATCGGAAGACCGATTTCTCCCATATGCGCACCGGCATTATGGCTGGCGCAGGCTGTCCTCCGGAGCTGATGCGCCGTGCGGCGCAGCCCGACGAAATGAATATGACAGGCATTGTCAGTGTTTACGGACAGACAGAATCCGCTCCCGGTTCCACGATGTCCAGCTGGACAGATCCGCTGGATGTCCGGACGGATACGGTTGGTTATGCTTTCCCTCACGTGCGCTGTAAGATCATTGATCCTGAAACCGGTTTGGAAGTGGCGGACGGCGTCAACGGCGAGTTCTGCTCCCGTGGCTATAACACGATGAAGGGCTATTACAAGATGCCTCAGGCTACTAAGGATACGGTGGATGCCGAGGGCTGGCTCCACTCCGGCGACCTTGCCTGCCGGGATAGCCAGGGGAATTAGCGCATCACCGGCCGATTGAAGGATATGATCATCCGCGGCGGCGAGAATATCTACCCCAAGGAGATTGAAGAGTTCATTTACACCCACCCGGCTGTGCAGGATGTGCAGGTCATTGGTGTGCCGGACAAGAAGTACGGCGAGGAAATCCTGGCCAGCATCGTGCTGAAAACGCCCGGCAGCATTACGGTGGAAGAAATGACGGACTATATCAAAGCCAGTATGGCCCGGCACAAGGTGCCTCGCTATATCGAGTTTGTGGACAGCTTCCCGATGAATGCGGCAGGCAAGGTCCTCAAGTACAAGATGCGTGAGGACGCAGCAAAGCGCCTTGGACTGGTCGGTGATGGCGCCGACACCGCAGGAAACCCCAGAAAGTAAATAAAAAAGGGATGCGCGCAGCGCATCCCTTTTTGCTGTAAGTTTAGCGGATACCGTACTTTTGGATGATGTAGTCCATATCCTTGTCGCCTCTGCCGGAGAGGTTGATCAGCACGCTGCCCTTGCCCATCTTTTTGGCCAGCTTGATGCCGTAGGCAACAGCGTGTGCACTTTCGATGGCGGGGATAATGCCCTCCAGACGGGCCAATTCGTAGAAAGCATCGATGGTATCGTCATCGTTGATCACATCGTACTTGACACGGCCGCAATCCCGGAGGAATGCGTGCTCAGGACCGGAAGAGGGGTAGTCAAGGCCGCTGGCGACGGAGTATACCGGAGCGGGGTCGCCGTTATCGTCCTTCAGCATAATGCTGTTAAAGCCGTGCATAACACCCTCGGTGCCGTACTGCAGGCTGGCGGCATGATCGCCCAGAGCAGTGCCGCGGCCCAGAGGCTCAATGCCGTAAATATCCACAGGATCATTCAGGAAGCCGGAGAAGAAACCGGCTGCGTTGGAGCCGCCGCCCACGCAGGCAACGATGGCATCCGGAAGAAGACCGGTCATATCCAGGAACTGTTCCCGTGCCTCTTCGCCTACCACGTGCTGGAAATCCCGGACCATCATGGGGAAGGGATGGGGACCGACAACGGAGCCGATGCAGTAAATGCAATCTTTATACTCTCTGGCATAGGCGGCAAATGCGGCATCGACGGCTTCTTTCAGCGTCTGTTGTCCGTCGGTAACCTCAACAACATTTGCACCAAGAATTTTCATACGGGCCACATTGGGGGCCTGCTTCTTGTTGTCTTCAGCGCCCATATAGATGTCGCATTCCATGCCGAAATAAGCGGCAGCGGTAGCCATAGCTACGCCGTGCTGACCGGCGCCGGTTTCGGCGATGACTTTTTTCTTGCCCATATACTTAGCCAGCAGTACCTCACCCATACAGTGATTCAGCTTGTGGGCGCCGGTGTGGTTCAGATCCTCACGCTTGACATACAGCTGGACATTACCCAATTTATTGGACAGACGCTCCAGATGGGACACCGGTGTGGGGCGGCCCTGGAATTCCTTACGGATGCGGCGCAGCTCAGCGATGAACTTACGGGACTGGGCGATGGTGAAATAGGCCTGGGTGATCTCCTCCATAGCCGTCTGCAGCTCGGGAGCAATAAAACTGCCGCCATATCTGCCGAAATAACCCTTTTCATCGGGATAATTTCTAAAATAAGTTTCAAAATCCACATTGTTCAGAATCATAGTAAAAACCTCCTGAAAAAACTAAAACCCTTGACAGAAAACTGTCAAGGGCGAATTTACGATCCGCGGTGCCACCTTGAATTCATAGGAAAAACCTATGCGCTTGACGGGATACTGATATATCCCCGGCAACTGACGCATGCCCACGCGTTGCAGAATACTCTGTGAACATTCACATTTGACTGCACCCTCAGCGGCCCATTTGACAACTTGTTTCCTGCCTGACTCTCAGCACCACAGACTCTCTGTATGGGCATCATTGCCTTTATCCCCGCCTCAACGGTTTATGTATGAAATTATAGGTATTATAGTACACGGACACTTGTTTGTCAAGTGCTTACATCGAGAAATATGGGTCCCGTTTTGTATGCTTTTGCCAACAGCACTGGGGGATAGGAGCGGATTTTGAGTAAATATACAAAATGATGAATATTTATGAAATTGCTATTGACAAGTATAAATATAAGGAGTATAATCCCTGTAAACCAATGAATACACGGAGGCATACCATGAATAAAGAGAGCATCAAGAAAGTCGTTTTGGCCTATTCGGGCGGTTTGGATACATCCATTATCATCCCCTGGCTGAAAGAAAATTACAATAACTGCGAGGTCATCGCCGTTGCCGGCAACGTGGGCCAGGCAGACGAGCTGGAAGGCCTGGAAGCCAAGGCTCTGGCCACCGGCGCATCCAAGCTGATTGTGGCTGACCTGGTGGACGAGATGGTGGACGAGATCATCATCCCCGCTATGAAGATGGATGCCAAGTACGAGACCTACCTGCTGGGCACTGCTTTTGCCCGCCCCGTCATCGGCAAGAAGCTGGCAGAGATTGCTCTGGCTGAGGGCGCTGATGCCATTTGCCACGGTGCAACCGGCAAGGGCAACGACCAGGTCCGTTTCGAACTGGCTATCAAGCGGTTTGCTCCTCAGATGAAGATTATCGCTCCCTGGCGTGAGTGGGATATCAAGTCCCGCGACGAAGAGATCGATTATGCAGAGGCTCATAACATTCCTCTGAAGATCAGCCGTGAGACCAACTACTCTAAGGATAAGAACCTGTGGCATCTGAGCCACGAGGGTCTGGATCTGGAAGATCCCGCCAACGAGCCTCAGTACGATAAGCCCGGCTTCCTGGAAATGGGCGTTTCCCCCATGCAGGCTCCCGATGTTCCCACCTATGTGACCATCGACTTTGAGGCCGGCACACCGGTTGCTCTGGACGGCGAGAAGATGAAGGCTTCCAAGATCATCGAGAAGCTGAACCAGGTTGGCGGCGCCAACGGCATCGGCATCATCGACATCGTTGAAAACCGTCTGGTGGGCATGAAGGACCGTGGCGTATACGAAACTCCCGGCGGCACCATTTTGTACTTTGCCCACAATCAGCTGGAAATGCTGACCGTGGATAAAGATACCCTGCATGTTAAGCAGAAGCTGGCCGTAGACTATGCCGACCTGATCTACAACGGCAAGTGGTACTCCCCTCTGCAGGAGGCACTCACCGCATTTGCCAATGAGTCCAACAAGTTCGTTACCGGCACTGTCAAGTTGAAGCTGTACAAGGGCAACATTATCCCCGCCGGTACCACCTCTCCCTACTCTCTGTATTCCGAGAGTCTGGTTACCTTCGACGAGAGTGATTACGACCAGAAGCAGGCTGAGGGCTTCATTAATCTGTGGGGTCTGCCCACTCAGGTGCAGGCACTGCGGGAGCAGGGTAAGCTGTAAAATTACTAAGGAGAGGCCGATATGGCTAAGATGTGGGCTGGCGTTACCGCCGGCGTAACCGACAGCATTGCGGATGATTTTAATTCTTCCATCCACTTTGACTGCAAAATGTACAAAGAGGATATCACCGGCTCCATGGCCCACGCGGCAATGCTGGCAGGGAAGGGGATCATCTCCCAAAAGGACGCCGACCTGCTGATCGACGGTTTGCAGGGAATCCTCGACGATCTGGAGTCCGGCAAGCTGGAGTTTGATCTATCTTGTGAAGATATTCATATGTTTGTAGAGCAGGTGCTGACCGAGCGCATCGGTGATACGGGCAAGAAATTACATACCGCCCGCAGCCGAAATGATCAGGTGGCGCTGGATATCCGGATGTTCCTGCGCAGCCGTACCGACGAGATCATAGATCTTACAAAAGATGCGGTGCGTGCCATTTACGAGCAGGCTGAGGCCAACAAGAGCGTGATTATGCCGGGCTACACCCACCTGCAGCGGGCACAGCCAATCCTGTTCAGTCATCATATTTTAGCGTATGCTATGATGCTGTTGCGGGATCTGGACCGCCTGGCCGATTGCCGCAAGCGAATGAACATTTCGCCTATCGGCAGCTGTGCACTGGCCGGTACGACTTATGATACCGACCGGGAGTTTGAAGCAAAGCAGCTTAACTTTGACGGCGTTTGCCTTAACTCCATCGACGGCGTTTCCGACCGGGACTTCTGTTTAGAGCTGATGAGCGACTTGGCCATCCTGATGATGCACCTGAGCCGCTTTAGCGAGGAGATTATCCTATGGGCTAGCTGGGAGTTCAAGTTTATCGCCCTCAGCGATTCCTACACCACCGGCTCGTCCATTATGCCCCAGAAGAAGAACCCCGATATGGCGGAATTGATCCGGGGTAAGACCGGCAGAGTCTACGGCGACCTGATGGCTCTGCTGACTACTATGAAGGGTCTGCCTCTTGCTTATAACAAGGATATGCAGGAGGATAAGGAAGCAGTCTTTGACGCGGTGGATACCGCTACGCAGTGCTTGCGGGTATTTGCCCCGATGCTGCGCACCTTGAAGACGATCCCGGAGAATATGAAGCGGGCGGCGCAAGGCGGCTTTATCAACGCTACAGACCTTGCCGACTACTTAGTCAAAAAGGGCTTACCTTTCCGCAGCGCTTACAAGATTTCGGGACAGCTGGTTGCAAAGTGCATCCAGGACGGCTGCGTGCTGGAAGACCTGTCGCTGGATACCTACCGCCAGTTTAGCGAACTCTTTGAAGAAGATTTGTATCAGGAAATGGATCTGCTGAACTGCGTGCAAAAGCGGATCAGCCAGGGGGGAACCTGCATCTCCTCTGTGGAGCAGCAGCTCCAATATGTGCAGGAAAAATTACAGTAAATTATTTTTAGGAGGAATATATTATGTTGAAGAAAATTCTCGCACTGACTTTGGCCATTCTGATGGTCGCTACTTGCCTGTCCGCTTGTGCCGCCAAGGGCCCCAGCCTGAAGGATATTAAGAAGGCTGGTAAGCTGGTTGTTGCAACCTCTCCTGACTTCCCTCCCTTTGAGAGCCTGGAAGACAACAAGGTTGTGGGCATCGAAGTTGACATTATGGAACTGGTCGCCAAGGAACTGGGTGTTGAACTGGAAATCGTACAGATGGACTTCGACTCCGTTCTGGTTGGTATCCAGGCTGCTAAGTATGACTGCGGCATGTCCGGCATTACTGTTACCCCTGCCCGTGAGAAGAATATGCGCTTCACCACTCCTTACTACAATGCCGCTCAGGTTATCGTTGTTAAGGCTGACAGCACCATCGCCGGCAAGGCAGATCTGACCGACAAGACCGTTTCCGTCCAGACCGGCACTACTGCTGAGGCTGGTTGCCAGGATGAGGGCATCAAGTATCAGGCATTCAACGCCAACGCCGATGCTAAGACCGCTCTGACCACCGGTAAGGTTGACGCTTGGGTCGTTGACAACCTGACTGCTATCCAGATGGTGGATGAGGCTGACGGCCTGAAGGTTCTGGAAGAGAAGATGACTGAAGAGCCCTACGCCTTCGCATTTGCTTACGGTTCTGAGACTCTGGTAGAAGAGATCAACAAGATCCTGAAGCCCATGATCGAGGACGGCACCATTGCCGGTATTTTCGAAAAGTACGGCGAAGCTTACGCAAAGCCCTAACCGATACATATTCATTGCGGCTCCGCGCACCTGTGCGGAGCCTGCTTTGAGTTTTTAGGACCCCTACAAAAATACTTACAAGGAACTGTTTTATGAGTTGGTTTGACAAATTAAGTGAGACTTTCCTCACCGATGACCGGTATATGTGGCTGGTCGACGGTCTGAAAGTTACGGTTATTATTACTTTGGGTGCACTGGCAATCGGCGTGCTGATCGGTACGCTTATCGCCATTACCAAATATTTCTGCGAAGGCAATAAGAAGCTGCGCTTCCTGAACTGGATCTGCGATCTGTACACCACGGTGATCCGGGGTATTCCTGTAACCGTTCTGCTGTTGGTATGTTTCTTCGTTATCTTTGCTTCCGCCCGGGACGGCACGCCCGTTGCCATTGTGGCCTTCGGTATCAACTCCGGCGCCTATATGGCGGAGCTGATCCGCAGCGGTATCAACGCCGTGGACAAGGGCCAGATGGAGGCTGCCAGAAGTCTGGGCCTTTCCAAGGGTCAGGCAATGGTGAAGATCATTCTGCCCCAGGCTGTCAAGTATATCCTGCCTGCCATCGGCAACGAGTGTATTGCCCTGCTGAAGGAGACCTCTGTTGCCGGCTATGTGGCTGTTGTGGATGTTACCAAGGCGGCCACCAATATCCGCAACAAGACTGGCGATGCCATTAACCCCATCATCCTGCTGGCGCTGATCTATCTGGTGATCGTGGTGGTTATGACCCGCCTGCTGGCAATCTTGGAAAGGAGACTTGGCAAGAGTGATGGAAAATAACAATGTTATGATCAGCGTAAAAGGCCTGAAAAAGGACTTTGAAAATGTCCAGGTCCTCAAGGGCATCGACATCGATATCAATAAGGGCGATGTGGTCTGTGTTATCGGCGCTTCCGGCTCCGGCAAATCCACTTTCCTTCGTTGCCTGAATATGCTGGAGATACCCACCGACGGCAGCATTTTCTTTGAAGACGCAGACCTGACCAATGACAAGGTCGACTTAAATATGCATCGCCAGAAGATGGGTATGGTGTTCCAGCAATTTAATCTGTTCCCTCATTTGACCATTCTGGACAACCTGACCCTTGCTCCCGTCCTGCTGAAGAAGTTATCCAAAGCAGAGGCAGAGGAAAAGGCATTGGCACTGCTGGCCAGAGTCGGCCTTGCAGATCGTGCCAAGGATTACCCCAACCAGCTCTCCGGCGGTCAGAAGCAGCGTGTGGCCATTGTCCGTGCGCTGTGTATGGATCCTGAAGTGATGCTGTTTGACGAGCCTACCTCCGCTCTGGACCCTGAAATGGTTGGCGAAGTTTTGGATGTTATGAAATCTCTGGCGCAAAAGGGTATGACAATGGTGGTGGTTACGCACGAAATGGGCTTTGCCCGTGAGGTGTCCAATCGGGTGCTGTTCCTGGATGACGGCGTTATCGCCGAAGAGGGAACGCCGGAAGAGATCTTCCAGAACCCCAAGTGTGAGCGTCTGCAGTCCTTCCTGGCAAAAGTTCTGTAATAGAGGTGTCCCAAATGAAAGGCAAACATTTTCTGAAGCTGCTGGATTTCACCCCGGCGCAGATCAAGAAGCTGCTGGATGATGCGGCAGATTTTAAGGCAAAGAAAAAGTCCGGTGTTCCTCATAAACTGCACGAGGGCAAGAATATTGTCCTGCTGTTTGAAAAGGATTCCACCCGAACCCGCTGCGCTTTCGAGGTAGCCGGCGCGGATCTGGGTATGTCCGTAACTTATCTGGGACCCAGCGGCAGCCAGATGGGCAAAAAAGAGTCCATCGCCGACACCGCGCGGGTGCTGGGCAGAATGTACGATGGCATTGAATACCGCGGCTATGACCAGACCATTGTGGAAACGCTGGCGAAGTATGCCGGTGTTCCTGTGTGGAATGGCCTGACCAATGAGTTCCATCCCACCCAGATTCTGGCGGATATGCTGACCATTCGGGAGCATTTCGGCTCCTTGGAGGGCAAAAAGCTGGTGTATATGGGCGATGCCCGGTACAATATGGGCAACTCCCTGATGGTGGGCTGCGCCAAACTGGGTATGCACTTTGTGGCTTGCGCACCGAAGGAATACTTCCCCGGCGCAGAATTGATCGAGCAGTGTCAGGCTGTGGCGGCGGAAACCGGCGCAACTCTGGAATTCATCACCGATCCTATGGAAGCAACTAAGGGCGCTGACGTGATCTACACCGATGTGTGGGTGTCTATGGGCGAACCTGACAGTGTCTGGGAAGAGCGAATCCGTCTGATGACCCCCTACCGGGTTACCAAGAAACTTATGGACAATGCAGGAGCGCAGTGCCGGTTTATGCACTGCCTGCCGGCGTTCCACGATTTGAATACCGTTATCGGCAAGCAGATTTATGACAAGTTCGGCATTGACTGTATGGAGGTTACCGACGAGGTCTTCGAAAGCGACCAGTCCATCGTCTTCGACGAGGCGGAAAACCGGATGCACACCATCAAGGCTGTTATGGCGGCAACGCTGTGAGATAATAATGTAAAAAACACCGACCAAAAGGTCGGTGTTTTCTTATAGGAAGACCGGCCTTTCGAACCCGTCCTCAATGACAAAAAGTCCAACACCAAAAGGTGTTGGACTTTTTATGGTGGGGGAGGACGGATTCGAACCATCGAAGCGATACGCAGCAGATTTACAGTCTGTCCCCTTTGGCCACTCGGGAACTCCCCCATATTCAGTTTCGTTCAGCAATTTAAGCACAAGCTCTGGTGGAGCCGGTAGACGGACTCGAACCCCCGACCTACTGATTACAAATCAGTTGCTCTACCAACTGAGCTATACCGGCAGCTGAACAGAACACGCTTATTATAGCTATGCAAACGGCGTTTGTCAAGTGGTTTTTTATCTTTTTTGGCGAAAAAAACCGGGGCGGTTACCGCCCCGGTTTTATCACTTAGATTTCAATGTCGAGCTTGGAAATGACATTTGCGCAGCGGTCGCAGAGGTCATCTGCATTAGTGCTCAGGGAGTGCATCCAGCAGCGGGGGCACTTGACTCCCTTGGCCTCACTGACACCGATGGTCAGTTCAGGATAGTTGACACCGTTGCCAACCTCTGCACCAGCCTCAGGGGCGCTCCAGTCGCAGCTGGACACGATGCAGATCTCAGCCAGATTTACATCGGCACAGGCAGCTTTCAGCTCCTCGCTACCCTGCAGAGCCACGTGAGCCTCCAGAGCCTTGCCAATCCGCTTGTCAGCACGGGCCTTTTCCAGAACACCGTTGACATCCTGACGCAGCTTCATAACGATTGCCCACTTGGCCATCACAGCCTCGGACAGGGCATATGCGCAGAGATTGGTGGGCATCTGGTTCAGCAGGATGTTGCGGCCATCGTCGCCATCGCGGTGGGGCATTGCCTGCCAAATCTCATCGCAAGTAAATGCCAGAATAGGAGCGAACAGCTTTGCCATTGCATCCACGATCAGGTACAGAGCGGTCTGTGCGGAGCGGCGGCGGTTTCCGGTGGGCTCTTCGCAGTACAGACGGTCCTTAATGATGTCCAGATAGAAGGAGCTGAGTTCAACAACACAGAAGTCATTGATTGCGTGGGTGATGACGTGGAACTCGTAGTTCTCATAAGCCTTGCGGCACAGGGCGATCAGCTCGTTCAGCTTGGTCAGCGCCCACTTGTCCAGTTCTTCCATATCAGCGACAGCTACCAGGTTGTTGGGGTCAAAGTCGCTGAGGTTGCCCAGGCAGTACCTGGCGGTGTTGCGGAACTTCAGATAGTTCTGGGCAATCTGCTTGAAGATCTCCTTGGAGCAGCGGACATCTGCGTGGTAGTCGGAAGAAGCTGCCCACAGGCGGACGATGTCTGCGCCGAAGTCCTTGATGAGGTCAGCAGGATCAACGCCGTTGCCCAGGCTCTTGTGCATTGCGCGGCCCTGGCCGTCAACAACCCAACCGTGGGTCAGAACCTGCTTGAAAGGAGCGCCCTGATCCAGTGCGCCGACGGAGGTCAGCAGGGAAGACTGGAACCAGCCGCGGTACTGGTCAGCACCCTCCAAATATACATCTGCAGGCCACAGCTCGGGAGTGCGGTGCATCAGGGATGCAAAGTGGGTAGAGCCGGAGTCAAACCAGCAGTCCAGCGTATCGGTTTCTTTGGTGAAGGTTTTGCCGCCGCAGTGGGGGCAGGTGAAACCTTCAGGAACAAGATCCATAGCCTCTGTTTCAAACCAGATGTTGGAGCCGTGCTCGTCGAACAGCTTGGAGATCTTGGCGATGGAATCGGGATTGGAAACGGGCTTGCCGCAGTCGGTGCAGTAGAACACCGGGATAGGCAGACCCCAGCGGCGCTGACGGGAGATACACCAGTCGGCACGCTCACGGATCATACTGACCATACGGTCCTCGCCCCAAGCGGGATACCACTGAACATTTTCAATGGCCTTGACAGCCTGCTCTTTGAAAGATTCCACAGAGCAGAACCACTGGGGTGTGGCACGGAAGATGGTAGGCTTCTTGCAGCGATCGTGGTGGGGGTAGGAGTGGACAACTTCCTCGGAGGCGAACAGGGCGCCGCTCTCCTTCATATCCGCCAGAATGATGGGATTGGATTCCTCGGTCTTCAGACCGGCATACTTGCCTGCGTAGTCGGTGTGGCGGCCGTAGTCATCCACGGGGACCACCAGCTCGATGCCGTAGCGCATACAGGTCTGGTAGTCATCCGCACCGAAACCGGGGGCAGTATGGACCAGACCGGTACCGGAGTCCATCGTAACATACTCTGCAGTCATCAGCAGAGAGGTCTTGTCCAGGAAGGGGTGTTTTGCCAGCATTTTTTCAAAGAACTGACCGGGGTAGGTGGCCAGAACCTCGTAATTTTCGATGCCGCCGGCCTTCATGGTCTTCTCCATCAGAGCCTCTGCCATAATGTAGGTTTCGCCATTGTCTGCCTTCACCAGTGCGTAGGTCTCCCGGGGGTGCAGGCTGATACCCATATTGCCGGGCAAGGTCCAGGTGGTGGTGGTCCAGATGACGAAGTAGGTCTTGCTCAGGTCGAAACCGGTCAGCTTGCCAAGATCGTCGTGCATAGCGAACTTGACATAGACGGTAGTGCAGGGATCGTCCTGATACTCAATATCGGCTTCTGCCACAGCGGTGGCGCAGAAGGGACACCAGGTAACGGGCTTCAGACCCTTATAGATGAAGCCCTTATCGAACATCCGGCCAAAGACCTTGACTTCCTGGGCTTCAAAATGCTTGTCCATAGTGCGGTAGGGGTGCTCCCAGTCGCCAACAACGCCCAGTCGCTTGAAACCGCCCATCTGCTTCTGAATGAAATCTTCAGCAAAGTCTTCGCAAGCCTTGCGGAATTCGGGAACGGTCATATCCTTGTTCAGCTTGCTCTTGGACTTTTCGATTGCCCGCTCGATGGGCAGACCGTGGTTGTCCCAGCCGGGAACATAGGGGGTGTAATAGCCCATCATAGCGTGGCTGCGGACAATAAAGTCCTTCAGGGTCTTGTTCAGGGCGTGGCCCATATGAATGTAGCCGTTGGAGAAGGGAGGGCCATCGTGGAGAACGAAGGGGGGAAGATCCTTGTTCTTTTCCAGCATTGCGTTATACAGATCCTGCTCTTCCCAGCGTGCAAGCATACCGGGCTCCCGGGCAGGTAGACCGGCTTTCATAGGAAAGTCTGTCTTCGGGGTGATAATGGTGTTTTTATACTCCATTGGAAGATACCTCCATAAAAATTTTTAATAAAAAAGCCTTTGTCCCTTACATAAGAGACAAAGGCGTAATTTACCTCTGCGGTACCACTCTTGTTCCGGCTTTCACCGGCACTCGTGCACGCGATATCGGGCGCCACCGGCGCAGCTTACTGCCCAGAGGGGTTCAGCGCGCAGCTCGGAGGGGATTATGTTCTGCCGCCGACGCTGCCTTGCACCAACCGGCAGCTCTCTGTGAAGGGAGGGTAGAACACTGTGTCCTCGTCATAGCATAAGGATTATTTCTTTTGGGTGGGATCGTAATTCGGGCCGAAGCGCAGACCGTCAAACTTCTTACTGGTGGTGTCGTTGACGGGATGCCGGGGCTCAGCCTTGGGAGCGGAGTCCTCCGTGGTGCCAAGCTTGGTCTCCAGATTGGAGGAGATCTCTTCTGCCATAGCATCGGTGGGATCAACGGCGGGAGAACCGGATTCCTTATCGTAATCGTACATCTCTGGACCGGCAGATGCCTTTGCAGGTGCGGGGCGGTTTTCTTCCCGGATCTGCTGCAGTGTCTGCAGGCAGGCCTTAAGTTGCTCCTCAATGCTCTGGATCTTGGCGGTTGCAGCCCGCTTGGCTTCTTCTACCCGAGCGGTTTCTTCTGCGATACGGGCATCGGAATTCTTGGCGTTCTCAATGGCGGCAGCATTGGCTGCGGCCAGCATCTGGGCGCACTTGGCTTCCGCTTCCTTGATCATCTTATCGCAGGCTTTCTGGGAATTGACCAGAGCATCGCGCATACTTTCCTCAGTCTGGCGGTACTCCTCCAGCTTGCCCACAAGAACACGCATCTTGTTCTTGAGCAGGGCATTTTCCTTGTAAAGAGTGATATAATCTTCGGTCAGGGGCTCCAGGAACTGGTCAACGGCGTCCATATCATAGCCGCCGAAAGCCTGCTTACCGAAAGAAATCTGTTCAATTTGTTGAGGTGTAAACATATGTTATCCTTTCCTGAAAAGCTTAAACGTAACTCTCGACTTCACTCTGCAGGTTCTCAAGATCGCCGACCACATCCATATTGTGGGGGCAGAACAGATATGTAGACTGAGCTACCTTCTTGACCTTGCCATCCACTGCATATGCGCAGCCGGAAAGGAAGTCCACCACACGGCGGGCCATAGCTTTATCCACATTTTCCATATTCAGAATAACGGCCTTCTTGTTCCGCAGATCATCAGCGGCCTTGGAGGTGTCGTTAAAGGTGGTGGGGTGGAACAGGACCACTTCCTGACGGTTGCCCAGGCTGACAACCTGACCGCTGAAGCCGCTGCGGCCGGTGGCGGCAGTGGAGGGAGCGGCAGTGGTCTTGTAATCGGTTTCCTCACTGGCGGATGTATTAAAGAAAGGATTGCGACGGGTGCGGGCAGGACGCTCTTCTACTTCTTCTTCCTCGAAAGTGTCGACGCCTTCTTCATCTTCGTAATCATCAAATTCCTCGTCGTCATAAGGCCGTGTGAACTTAACAAGATTATCCCAAAAACTCATAATACTTTCCTCCTGTATGTTTACATCATTACTGATGTGCTTTGATATAGTTTCGCGCACCGAAAATGGCAGTGCCCACGCGGATCATTGTGCTGCCACAGCGGATAGCATCCGCATAATCGTCGGACATTCCCATAGACAGAATGCCCATAGATACATTATCACCTTTTTTTGCCGTTATGTCAACAGCAAGGTTATACATTTCTTGAAAAAATTTGTCATTATCCCCTGGGTTTTCACATATAGGAGGGATCGCCATCAGGCCCTTTACACTAATATTGGAAAAATCCTGAATTTTGTCCAAAATTTCCCACACTTCCCGGACGGTGAAGCCGGTTTTGTTGTCTTCCTGGCCAATGTTGATTTCCAGCAGAATGTCCTGACGAATGTTCTGCCGGGCAGCCTCTTTCTGAATGGCCTCCAGAAGTCTAAGACTGTCCACACTCTGGATTAGATCCACCTTACCTACCACCTGCTTGACCTTGTTGGTCTGCAGATGACCGATGAAATGTACGGGAGCGCCCCGGTAAGCATCGTCAGAAAGCTTGGCAGTCAGCTCTTGGACACGGTTTTCACCGCAGCAGTCCACGCCACCGCGTATGGCCTCCCGGACTGCGTCGGAATCGTTCATTTTTGTGGCGGCGCAGAGCAAAATACTCTTGGGATCCCGCCCGGCGGCAATAGCCGCTGCATCCATTTTTGCCCGGATGGCGGCAATGTTTTCCTGAATTGACATAGTCATAACCTCGTCGGTTTATTTACATAGCTTTGGCTGCTTCCAAAAGGACATCCCGTTCGTTGGGCAGGCTTTCCTCCAGCACGGCGTCCAACAGCGCGTTAAGGGTTTGACCGATAGCCTGTCCCGTGATTCCCAACGCCATCAGATCGTGGCCATTGACAGCCAGATCTTTGACGGTCAGGCAGGATTCCTCTGCTAGAATTTCTGCAATCAGCTCTTCAATTCCGGAGCAAGGGAGAGTGTCGCCGATGACACCTTTGCTGCAGAAATCAGCCTTTTGCAGCGCCAGCAGCTGTTTGAGTGTTTCCTCACCGTACCGGCTCAGCTGACGGCGCAGCTGTTTGCGCTCCGGCTGGAACTTGTCCATATGGTGAGCAATGAGGAAGGCAACCCGCTCCCGCAGGGCGGTAGGTGCTTTCAACCGCAGAAGGATATCGTTGGCCAGTTCGGCGCCCAACTGGGCATGGCCATAAAAATGTCCCCGGCCGGTTTCGTCCGTGGTGAATGCCGCTGGCTTACCCACATCGTGGAGCAGTGCTGCCCACCGCAGGGGAAGCACCGGTGCAACGGCCTGAGTAACATAGGCGGTGTGGGTGAAAATATCATAGGCGTGGTGGGGCGAGCGCTGGTCAAAGCCCACCATCGGCGAAAGCTCCGGTATTACGCGCGTCAGTACCGGGATGTCGCGCAGCAGATCTTCTGCTTTTACCAGAGGGAGAAGTTGACATAACTCTTCAAACACTCGTTCCCTGGCCAGATTTTCCATCAGCGGCGCAAGCTCGGTCATAGCGCTTTGCGTGTCCGGATCCGGTATCAGATCAAAGCGGACGGCAAACCGGACGCCCCGCAGGATCCGCAGAGAGTCCTCCCGAAACCGGGAGGCAGGATCACCGACAGCCCGCAAAATCCGCTTTTCAAGATCTTCTCTGCCGCCAAAGGGGTCTACAAAGCCCCGGGTGGGGGAATAGGCCATAGCATTGACGGTAAAATCCCGGCGGGCAAGATCAGCCTGGATATCGGAAACAAAGGTTACTGTTTCCGGATGCCGGTTGTCCAGGTAATCTCCCTCGGTACGGAATGTGGTGATTTCTACCACACCCTCCGGTGTGATTACGCCTACAGTACCGTGCTTTTCACCTGCCAGAACCAACGAACGGTGGGAGAATACCGCTTTGATCTGCGCCGGTGTGGCGGCGGTACAAAGGTCGTAATCGTGGGGAGTCAATCCCAGCAGCGCATCCCGAACACAGCCTCCCACCGCATAGCAGGGGAAGTTTGCATTTTCCAGTGCATTCAGGCAGGTGAGCACATACTCTGGGATTACCATTCGATTTCCTCCTCCTCGTCGTCGAAGGCAATATCATCCAACGACAGAGGCATCAGACTACAAAGGTTAGTAAGTTGCCATACGATGACGGACAAGAAAAACAGGATGTTGTTCCAACCCACCAGGGACAGACAGCTGAAGAAAATAGCTACCAGACTGAAAAATGCGTAAGGGCGGCGATTGCCTTCGTCTACATCGAAGGAGGCCCGCTGATAGGTAGAAAGCATCAGGCAAGCGGTGGCTACCAGCTGGAAGCAATAATCCAGAATCTGAGGGTCAGAGCTCCAATGGCGGTAGTAGCAGATCAGACGGACCATCAGGAACGCACAGATGCCGATATGGATCAGCAACGGGGGAGTTGTTCCCCGGCGGCGGTGGTATCCGGTGAGTACCAGCAGCAGGGTTGTAGCCATACCAAGTACAGCAACGATCATCTCAAGCGCATCACTTGCGGTGAAGATCTCGATAAAGGAGCAGACAAAGATGCCGGCTGCGGCAACAAAAGTGCCGTAACCACTCAAATCCGATGCCGGGAAGTTAAAGCTGTACTTTGTGGCCTCCACCAGATTGCGGGTCATAAAAAACAGAGCGATCATTACGCCGATGACAAGGATAAACAGCGCAATGGCTGCAAAATGTCCGGTGATAATAAAACCCTTTTGGTCCACACCGGCGGCCATCAGCCAAACCCGGAGCAGGAGTCCGACACCGCCGGTCAGAAGTACCCAAAGGGGTAAGTTGGTAGGATGGATCAGTCTTTTCATAGTTGCCTCCAAAATGGGCTAAAGTATAAGGATCAAATAGAAAATACCGCTGAGTAGGGGCTGGTGCAGCAGATACAGCCAAAGGGACTGTCTGCCGCAAAAGCTGAAGAAGCGGATAAAGACATTGTTTGTGCTGACATTGGGCATAAGGCTTTCCTTGCGGCGGTAAACTGTTTTACCCAGTACTGTGCCGATCAGAAAGAATCCAAAATAGGGCAGCAGCGGGAAATAATCCGAAGAGGCAAAGCCCCTCCAGGGAAGACCCACTGCCATCAACCAGGGATGTTCCACCGGAGGCTGCGCCCACAGCCAGAAACCCAGAGCAATCAGTGCAGCGCTGATGGGCAGCAAAGCCCACCAAGGCAGCCGCCGAAATAGCGGCCATAAAAGCATACATACACCCAGACAGTGCAATACGCCAAAATAGATGATAATACTTCTGTCGGCCAGTTCCAGGTGGTACATCGCCACAGTAACCAGAGAAATGACCAGTCCGCAGCCGAAAACGATCAGACCTCTGCGGACACTTCTCGATCCCAGGGTAACGCAGATACCGGACAGCACAAGGAACAGCACACCGCCCCAATCCTTGATAAAGGAGAACGCGGGGGGATAGTCCCACTGAACCAGTCCGTAAAGGTCTACCATATCATAGACAAAATGCACTGCAATTACACCGAGGATGCAGATGCCCCGGAAGACATCCAGTTCCCAGATTCGCTTTTTCATCATCAGCAACCCGCCTCTTTGGCAGCTTCCTCCTCCAACACTCGGTATGCCACCTTGCCCACCAGAGTCTTGGGCAATTCCGTACGGAATTCCAGTTCCCGGGGTATAGCGTACTTGGCAATCTTATCGGAGCAATAGCTGAGGATTTCAGTTTTCAGCTCCTCGGTTGGCTCAATGCCGGGCAGAGGAACTACATAGGCTTTGATCTTCTGTCCCCGGTATTCGTCCTTGATGCCGATACAGCACGACAGCAGGACCTTTTCGTGGCCGTCAATGATGTTTTCCAGCTGAGAGGGATAAACATTGTAGCCGGAGGTAACGATCATTCGCTTGAGCCGCTGCCGGAAATAGACGAAGCCGTCCTCGTCCATATGACCCAAGTCGCCGGTGTGCAGCCAGATACGGCCGTCACCGTGGGGGCGCAGGGTCTGATCAGTCTCTTCGGGGTTGTCCATATAGCCCAGCATAACAGTGGGGCCGGATACGCAAATCTCACCTTCCGTGTTGGGATCGCACTCTTCGGTGCTGCCGGGCTTGACGATTTTATAGAAAGTATCGGGGAAGGGGACACCGATAGAGCCGCTGCGGGCGTAATCCTTGGGGGTCAGGCAGGATGCGGTAACACATTCTGTGGTGCCGTAGCCCTCCCGGACCTGCTGGTCACAGTTGTGCTCTTTTAAGAAGATGTCTACTTTCTTCTTCAATTCCGGACTCAGGCTGTCGCCACCGGAGAAAATACCCTTCAGGAAGCTCAGGTCGACACCCTCCAGATCCTGAGCCCGCAGCAGTGCTTCAAACAATGTGGGAACGCCGGGGATCAGGTTGGGCTTGCGTTTTTTCAGAGTGTCTGCGTAGACCTTGACGCTGAACTGGGGAATCAGAATACAGGTGGCGCCGCCGATCAGGGCGGTGTGGATACCAACGCCCAGACCGAAACCGTGGAAAACCGGCATAATCGACAGCATTTTCATACCGGCGATGTCTTTGTAACCGGAGGCTGCGATGGTCTGCAGACCCAGTGCATTAAAATTCAGATTGGACAGCATAATGCCCTTGGTTGTGCCGGTAGTGCCGCCGGAATAGAGAATTGCGCCGCAATCATCGTACTTGCCGTCCTCAGGAGGCAGCTCCGTACCTTTACCGACGCTGACCATATCGTACCACAAGGTGTAGCCCTTGCCCTTTGGCTTTCTGTCGGCTTTGCCGTTGGCAGTGATGGGGTACAGCATACCCAACGGAGCAGGCAGCTCATCAGCAATCCGTGCGATCAGCACGGTTACAGGCTGCCCTACCTGATTCAGGACCGAGGCCACCTTATCATAAAACTGGGCAAGGGTCAGAATTGCCTTGCTGTGGGAAACGTTGAGATAGAATGCGATCTCCTCTGCCGCAGACAGAGGGTGGATCATATTGGGGATTGCGCCAATACGGTTCAGGGCGTAGAAGCAGTCCAGAGCTTGGGGAGTGTTTGCCATACAGATGGTAACCCGGTCACCTTTCTGAATACCCAGATGGATCAGACCCTTGGCGGCGGCATCGATACGCTTCATAAACTCAGCATAGGAGGTTTCCTTGCCCATAAAATTGTAGGCAATATTGCCGGGATACTTTCTGGCAGCCTCCCGCAAAAGCCGGTACATACTTATATGAGGGTAGTCAATGGTGGCAGGTGTATTGCCATAAAAATTCCGCCACGGAGCGGATGCGGAAATTCCCATCGCTGTCTTCCTTTCAAATGGTCAATATTTTATTTATTATAGCAATTATTGCAGATAATTTCTAG
Source organism: Faecousia sp. (assembly GCA_045630825.1). Classification (GTDB taxonomy): domain Bacteria; phylum Bacillota; class Clostridia; order Oscillospirales; family Oscillospiraceae; genus Faecousia. The sequence continues at coordinate 41,928 of JAZQTN010000074.1, forward strand.
TCCTAAGTTGATTATTTATACTTGTTTCTGCGACGAAACCGGAGTATAATAGAGAAAATTGCTGTTTTGGAGGAGAGAATATGCTGATAGGAGGAATTGTGCTGCTCTCGGCGCTGTTTGCAGCGGCTATGGGCATCGGTGCAGATGGACTTTCCTGGCTGTGGATTGTACCGGTGAGTTTTGTGGGCGGTATTCTTGGGCTGGCGGTGCTGGCATTTCTATTCTTCTGGTTTATGTGTCAGATTGTTGACCAGTCGAAAGAGCAAAAACACGACAGTAAATTCTACCGGGGTATGATGACCCTGTATATTGGTGCACTGCGAAAAGTGGTGCGGTTGCGGATCCACACCGAGGGCCTGGAAAAGATCCCCAAGGATGGCCGTTTTATGCTGGTTTGCAACCATACCAGCCTAGCAGACCCAGTGGTTCTGCTCCATTGCTTTGCCAAAAGCCAACTGGCGTTCATCTCCAAGCGGGAGAATGCGTCTATGTTCCTGGTGGGCAACGCAATGCATAAGATTATGTGCCAGACCATTAACCGGGAAAATGACCGGGAGGCGCTGAAAACCATCATTAAGTGCATTCAGTTGATTAAGGATGATGAGGTGTCCATCGCTGTATTCCCAGAGGGCTACATACATCCCGACAAGAAGCTCCACCACTTCCGCAGCGGCGTATTCAAAATTGCCCAGAAAACCCAGGTGCCCATCGTGGTGTGCACGCTGAAAAACACCCCTCAGTTTTTTGAGAACCTGCCCAAGCTGAAGTCCACCGATGTGCAGCTGCATCTTTTGGATGTGATCCAGCCGGAGCAGTATGCTGGTATGACTACTGTTGCCCTTGGCAACTGGGTGTACCAAATGATGGCGGAAGATTTAGGCCCCGAACAAGTATCCCGGGACGAGGAAATATAAATCGGCACTTGATTTAGCCGATAAATATTTGTATAATAAAGTGTCAATGGATCAATTACCCGATTTTGGAGGATATATACATGAAAAACAGCGAAAAGACACTGGATATGATCGTAAATCTGTGTAAGAACCGCGGTTATGTTTATGCCGGTTCTGAGATCTACGGCGGTCTGGCAAACTCCTGGGACTACGGCCCTCTGGGTGTGGAGTTCAAGAACAATGTCAAGAAGGCCTGGCTGAAGAAGTTCGTGCAGGAATCCGACTACAATGTTGGTTTGGATGCTGCCATCATTATGAACCCCACTACCTGGGTTACTACCGGCCACGTGGGATCTTTCTCCGAT
>JAZQTN010000075.1:0-2087 GCA_045630825.1 Faecousia sp.
AGTACGCCAGCAATCTTAGCAACGGCAGGAGAAACACGACCGTTAGCGGCAAAGTTGTTGAGCGATTCCAGCATGAAGAGCAATCCGGTCTTCTTCTGGTATTCCGGCATGTAGGTGCAGATCTCTTCGTAGGACTTTCCTTCGCCGATCATTTCTTCCAATTTCTCTACGATCAGGGTCAACTCCGGACCTGCGGAAAGAGAGTCAATCACAAAAACCCGTCTGCCGGGATGTTCCGTTTCGTACATATCCTTGGCGATGCAGGCGGCGTTGTGACTGCCGGACAGACCACTGGTGATGGTAACACAGAAAACATCTTCCGCGTCACCAAATGCGATCAGCCAATCCTCAGGATTGGGGCAGGAGGTCTGGGACTTGCCCTTGTAGGACCTAAAGAAGTGGATCATCTCGTTAAGATCCAATTCCCGGTTATCTACGAACTCCCGCTCAGCGGTAATGATCTTCAGTGGTGCCGCATCAAATGCGACGGTCTTTAGTTCCATCAAATTTGCGGAGGAATCCGCAACGATTTTTACAGTTCTCATAAGGGATATACCTGCCTTTCAATTTTCACTCTAAAGAGTACCATTTAAGCAGGCAGCTTTCCACCTACTTCTGGAAGTCTCGCTCTCCGGTGTGTAGAATTGTACATCTACTACCGGTTCAGATATCATCTGTGCTTTCCGATAAAGAACAGCGCAATGGCACCTGGGCCTGCGTGTGAGCCGATGACAGGGCCGATCTCGGTGATCAAAGTAACTTCTGCACCATGCCGCTGCATCAAAATATCAGCCAGTTGCTTGGCATCGTTTTCAGCTTCTGCATGGGAAATAAAGATCGGTGTATTCTTTTCCTCGTAGGAAAGCTCAGCATATTTCTCTGCCAGTGCCTCAATGGCCTTCTTTCTGCCACGGGCGGTAGAAACCTTGACCAAATGGCCTTCGGCGTCCATCTGCAGAATCGGCTTGATTCCCAATACACCGCCTGCAAAAGCCACCAGCGGACTGACGCGTCCGCCCCGCTTCAGATACTTCAGATCATCCACGGTAAACCAAATGCAATGCTGGGGGACCAAGGATTCAATGTAGGCTGCGTTTTCTTCGATGGTAGCACCCTCATTCTTCTTGGCAACGGCCATATAAACCATAAGGCCGCCGCCTGCAGAAGCTGCCAAGGTGTCCACAATTATGATCTTACGATCCGGATAAGATTCCTTCAGTTCCGCTGCTGCCATGTGGGCAGAATTGACCGTGGTGCTAAGACCGGAGGAAAAGGCCACATACAGAACGTCCTTGCCTTCCTCCAAAAGGGGTGTAAACGCACGGGCAAAGGTATCGGCATTGATTGCCGCAGTTCTGGCATGAGCGCCTTGGCGCATACGGTCATAGAAGTCATGGTTAGAAATGTCTGTGCCGATATATTCTTTGTCCTCTCCGTCGAAAGAAAAGGTCATATTGGCATAGGGCACGCCCCACTTTGCCAGCAGCTCCGGGGATACATCACAGCAGGAATCGGTAAAAATTACATATTCGTTCATTGTCTTCGTATTTCTCCTTAACTAATCATTTTTTGAGGGCTTTCGGATTTATGCTTGAGGAAGGCCTTCCTTGCTAAGAGTTTGGAGGTTGGTGGTGATCAGCTCCAGGCAACGGTAGAAAACCTCTCGGTCAGCATCTGTCATACCGGAGCCAGCCAGCTCCACAGCCAGGGCTGCACGCTCTTGCACATACTCTGCAGCGTGCTTTCCTTCGTTGGTGAGCAGTAGCTTGGCACGGTACAGATTGCCTCCAACGGCCTCCTTGCGTACAAGACCCTTTTTCTCTAGGATGCCAATCATGCGGGATACATCGGCTTTGTTCTTGCAACACAGCTCACCCAGTTTCGCGGCAGTGATACCTTCCGGGAAATTGTAAAGTGTCGTAAGATAAACAGCGTGAGGACTGTTTAAATCATATTCTGCCATTGCATCTGCAGCCAACTTGTGCCAGCAACGGTCAATTTCAGAAATCGCAAGCGAAAAGCGAGCAAAACGGTTCAACATAAGATAACCTCCCGTAGATAGATGTTGCGTTGTCAACTTTTGTATT
>JAZQTN010000076.1:0-2867 GCA_045630825.1 Faecousia sp.
TCACCATATCATTGGAGATGAAGGCAAAGAATATCTTTCCATCCGGTTTACATACCCGCTTTGCTTCCTCGATGCACCTCAGTTTGTCCGCTTCCTCGTGCAGATGATACAGCGGTCCAAAGAGCAGGACAATATCAAAGGAATCACTTTCATACCGGCTCAGATCAAGCGCATTACCCTGAACCAAGTCAATGGTATCATCGTTCGCCATCTTTGCCCGGAAGGCTGCTATGTTTGCATCTGCAAGTTCCAAAGCGGACACATGGTATCCCTTTCGGGCAAAGTAGAAGCTGTACTCCCCTGCACCGGCACCCACATCAAGGATCTTTGCGCCGGGAGTCAAATACTTCTCGATATACCGAACTGTTGTCAAGAATTCCACTCTGGTTGCTTGAGACTTATTCAAACGGCTATCCTCGTCATAGCGCTGATATACTTCTTGGACCAGTTCAGCATCATCGGTATAGACAATTCCCTCCGCAAAGTGTCTCGGCTTCTTCCACTCACTGCGCAGAATTGCATACTGAGCTGCATCGCAGATGCCCTGATTGTTCCGGTCACAGGCCGGATGTGTGCCTTCGTATTTCATACCGCACTTTCTCATAACACCACCGGAATGAGGGTTATTGGGGTCGTGTCTGGCAGCGACACGGTTCATCCCCACTTCTGTGAAGAGATACTCGATCACAGCGGTCAGTGCCTCGGTCATAATACCCTTATGCCACCAACGGCTGCCGATGCAGTAGCCGATCTCGGCTTCTTCCACACGATCGTTCTGGCGAACCACACTGATGGAGCCAATAGGCTCGCCAAGCTCTTTCAGCACGATCATCCATTGATAGTAATTAGGTTTCTCATATTCACTTGCCCACCGATCCAGAATCTGATATGCCGTTTCAACTTTTTCATATGTAGGCCAAGTCAGATATTTCGTGACTTCGGGATCAGAAGCCCAGTTTCGGAACATCGCCTCCGCATCCTCACGAATGGCTCGGCGCAGAATGAGTCTGGAAGTTTCTATAGGTTGGGTGCCTTTATGGCTAAGCATATAATCAGTCCTTTCTATAGCTTTTGTATTATTTTGATTGCTAGTTCGATGAGATTGGCACGAACATTCTTTTGTTGGTTCCACGCACGCTTATCCCATTTTTCTCCACTAACATCGTCACCGGCATATAAAATCTGAGCCAACTGCAGTTGGTAGAATTTTGCCACAGCAAAGAAGGCGGCAGTTTCCATCTCAACCGTAATGCAACCTTCCTCTTTTCTGTGCTTCACCATATCCGGGGTTTCCCGATAAAAAGCATCTGTTGTCCATGTTTTTCCGGTTACATACGGAACATTCATTCGATCTAACTCTTTGCGCACCTTTTCGATGGTTTTCTCGTCACACGCTACTTCTCGGGCAGGTGGCAGATAGTGATAGGAAGTGCCCTCATCACGAACAGCAGATGTCGGAAGAATGAGATTGCCTACGGTCATATTCTTTTGCAGGCATCCGGCACCTCCGCAAATAACAAATTGGTTGCAACCCATAGCATGTAATTCTTCGATTGTTCCCGCAGCGCCAGGTGCAGTGCTAAACGGCATTGTAATGCAAAGCTGGTCTTCTCCTGTTTCGTACTTGTAAATAGGTATATCTAAAACCTCGGAATGAAGATACCCAATTGTGGGTAAATGATGCTCCTCAACAAAGTGCTCAAGTTCTTTTCTGAAAAAGGTGATGACGCACTTTTCTGGCAGACATTTTTCCAGAAAGTCTTCTGCGCGGATAATCGCATCTCTTGTTTCGTCATATTCGCAGACTGGGTACTGATGGATGTGGATCATTACTTTTCCTCCTTAATAAATAGCAGTACAACGGGTGGGTAATTTCAATTCTTTTGGAAAATATCGAGAGTGTGGTTGGAATAGCCAACCAGATCAACCCGCTCACAGGTGGCGAAGTGATACCGCAAGTATAGCTGGAAGGTATCCTCGTCCATTTCTGCAAGGGTCTTACGCATGTGATTTGCATATCCGTCTGTAGCCAGGAAATGCAGTTGTGTCACATTGAAGTGACTGCGTAATGCATCGATATCCTCCTTGCGATGCAGTTCAAACAAATCCCAGGGCCTGGAGAAGGTTTCAAAGGTTACGGGATCCAACATACATTTCTCAATGATGTTATGAATCTCTCCACGAATAAAGCCGTACATGAGAACAGATGCATCACCCATGCAATATGCGCTGAAGATAATTCCACCCTTTTTTGTGACCCGGATTGCTTCTGCTAGAGCTTGCAGCTTCTCTTCCTCAGTAAACAGATGGTACATGGGGCCCAACAGCAAAGTGATATCATAAGTGTTATCACTAAAGCCGCGCAGATCTTTTGCGTTTCCTTGCTTGATTGTGATCTTCTCTCCGGCTTTCGTGTTCTGTTTGAAAATCTCAATGTTGTGCTCCACCAACTCTACGGCATCGACCTGATAACCCTGCTGAGCAAAATAGTGGCTGTATCTTCCGGTAGCTGCCCCAATTTCCAAAATACGCATACCAGGGCGAAGATACTTTTCGATGTATCGCATCGTAGTCAGGTATTCTACCATGCCATACCGGGAGCAAAGGCGGTTATCTTCGTCGTAGCTCCCATAATACTGGGTGAGTGCTTGTAATGTTTCCATTTTCCTTCCTCCTTAAAAATAAAAAAGCAGTGCAAACCTAACTTTGCGTTAGAGCTTGCACTGCATCTGTTTTTATGAATATCCTAATGCGGTTATCCTAAAAAAGAGTATGACAATGTAAGCCCGACACCATGCCACTGCATAGGGTTACCGGACTTGTTATCGACTACGTTGAAGCAATAACGGAACATTGTCAGTTCTCCT
>JAZQTN010000077.1:0-2385 GCA_045630825.1 Faecousia sp.
CTGACTTAAATGGTTTAATTAGGATAATTGACCTGTCCTGACCTTCACTAATAACAGAAGGAAACACGCTTCACTACTTTGCTACGGAGCCGCAACAGCGGCATCCGTGCAAAGGTAGTGGAAGCGATAGAATTATAAAGGAGGTTGGACGGTATGACACTATCCGAGTATTATGACAGACAAATCCCAGACTACTACGATACGATGTACCTGGATGGCTACACCCCGCAGCAAATCAGCTACGCAGTTCATCGGAAGATGATTCGTGAGTACGAAGCACGAAAAGCAGCACAGAGAGCGGCGGCCGAAGCGAATGAAATTCCCAATGTGAAAATCATTAGCGAGGTGAAAATAAAACGATGACCCAGAGCCAGAAGGATAAAGAGAAAAAGAAGAAAAAGAAGCAATCCATTCTTGAGGCTGAAATAATGCGAATTATGCAAAAGAGCCTAAAGACCGCCATCGATTTGGCGTTGGATGATATTCTGAAGGACTTTAAGTAAAAGAACGGCGAGAGGTTCCCAAGTGGAACTTCTCGCCGTTTTTTTCGTTGTGGGCCGTCTGACGGGTTTGTATGGCTCTGCCGCAGACAGTCGGGAAAACCGTCTTTCAAAACAAAAGTGCCATTTCGTGGGCGTGTGCAGCACACCACACCCCCTATTTCTGCAAAAGGTCTGGACTTCCCGAAATATACCCCCGGTTATGCCTCTACATACTCAATCAAATCTCCTGGCTGACATTCCAGGAGGGAGCAGATTGTATCCAGCGTTTTCCAGGATACCAGTTCACCCCGCCGGAGCTGCTGAAGGTAAGACTGCCCAATCAGCTTTTCTTCACGGATGCGGGTGGAGGAATAGCCCTTCTTCTTCAATTCTGCCAGAATATCCACCTTGTATTGGATTGCCATAAAATACGCCTCCTTTTCCATCATCCGTATTCTATCATAGAATTGCACTAATATCAAGTGCTAAAATTGCACGATAAATAGCACTAATATTTGGTGTATTTGTCAATAGACTGCACGAGATTTTAGTGCTATAATAAAGGAGCAATGAGGGACAACCAATTTCAACACCGCCTGTTGTAAGTCCCTGGTTAAACACAAAGGAGCGGTGGCAGCCGGAGAGACGGCAAAACAATACTTATCTACAAAGGAGATACCCACTATGTCTAAGATTGAACTGCTTGCCAAAATTGAACTGCTGAACAAGTACGAAGCAATGATGGAGGAACTGAAGACCGAAGCTGAAAAGGTTCGCAACTCCATCAAGGCTGAGATGGAAGCCCGTGAGGTGGAAGAACTGATTGCCGGACAGTACATCGTCCGTTGGACTTCTGTTCTGAGCAACCGCTTCGACAGCACTTCCTTCAAGAAGGTTCTGCCGGAACTGTACCAGGCTTACACGAAGCAGGTTAGCAGCCGCCGCTTCACCATCAGCGTATAAGAGGAGGGGGTAATCCCCTCCCTTCGGAAAGGAGGAAAGAAGATGTTTGTTCTGGATAAGTTGTGGCAAGAGGGACTTTCTCCCAATGAGCGATACACCCGAAAGGGCAGCGAGTATCACAAGATTCTTTTGCGAATCTGTGAAGAGGGAGACCACCTTGCCACGGAATTGACCGAAGAGGGCAAAGCACACTTTGATGCATACAGAGATGCACAAATAGAGTTGTCTGTAGTTGCGGAAAAAGAAGTGTTCATTGAAGCGTTCCGCCTTGGAGCGAGAATGATGCTGGATGTGGTAGGCGACTACAAGGGTCAGTTCCAGGAAATTGGCGATGTGGGCTAACGGAACCCACAGTTCGTAAAAGAGAGATTTTACGAACACCAAAATCAAGTGTTTTCAATGTGTGCCGCCCGCCGCACACCAAAAGCGAACAAAGGCGGCACACAAATACGAACTTTACCCATTGGAGGGGGCAGCTATGAACAAGAAAACCAAGGCTCTGACCACGGAGCAGTACAAGGAAATTATACAGACAATGCGGGAAGGTTTCTGCGGCTGCCGCCCCAATGAGCGAATCGCAACAGCCCTTGTATTGGAAGGAAACCTGGGCTTGCGTATCAGCGACATTCTGAAGCTGCGGCTTTGTGATGTGGTTCGGGATGGAGACCGTTTCCGCTTGGAAGTGGTGGAGCAGAAAACAGGAAAACGGCGGGTCTTCACGGTTCCGATGGTGATTCAGCAGTATATGGAAAATTACTGTTTGCGAAACGGCATCCGCCGGAATGACCTGATGTTTCCGATTACAGAACGGGCCGTGCAGAAGCAGCTTCACATTGTCTGCGATTACCTGGGGTACGAGGGTATCAGTACCCACAGCTTCCGCAAGTGGTACGCAACGGAAATCTACAACGCAAACGGCTTTGACATAGCGTTGGTGCAG
>JAZQTN010000078.1:0-5219 GCA_045630825.1 Faecousia sp.
TCCGTTGCTACCGACAACAAGGCTGCTGCAGGCGTTGTTGCTGACAACTTCTACGCTTACCTGAAGGCTCAGAACGTTCTGACCAACGGCTACAAGGTCGGCATCATCCAGCACGACTCCACCGCTACCGGTATTGACCGTGCAGGCGGCTTCAAGGAGAAGATCGAAGAGCTGGCAAAGGCTGACGGCATCACCCTGGAGATCAACCGCCAGGAGAAGCAGAACAACGCTGGTGAATACAAGCTGGGCCTGACCGCTCTGAAGGAGTGGGGCGCACAGTCCATCTTCATGACCAACGAAGGCGTTGTGAACGAAGTATTCCCCGAGATCTCCGACAATGCTGACACCTACAAGAGCATCCTGTTCTGCGGCTTCGACGCTGGTACCAACCAGTACAACTGGATGAAGGACGGCGGCGCCACCTATGCTCTGCTGGTTGGCTCTGTTGCTCAGGACTCCTACTCCATCGGCTACAAGTCCGTTGAGCTGGCTATCGCTAAGCTGGAAGGCAAGGATGTTAAGGATGTCGGCATCGCTGGTGTTTGGTACAACAAGGACAACATCGACGAGCAGAAGGACAAGAACATCTTCTACATGGGCTAATCCCTAAGCTAATCGAATTAACGGTTAACTAACACCGACCGGCACCACTTCGGTGGTGCCGGTTTTCTTCTAAAATACCGGGAAATTTTATGATTTTTCCATTCCATTTTAGAAAAGGATATGTTATAATAACGGGTGGAAAAGTATCACCGTTGATCGCTGTAGATGTTCAGGCATCTTCGGCGCTGAGCAGTGATACAGGAGGTAACGCAATGGCAAAAGTCAGAAATATGATTGCCTTTGACCTGGGCGCCAGCAACGGCCGCGCAATCTTAGGTCAATTCGACGGTGAAAAGATCACCATGCGCGAATTACACCGCTTTGAAAACAATTACATAGAAATGAACGGTGTCTACTATTGGGACACGCCTTACCTTTACAGCCAGCTGAAACAGGGCCTGCTGAAATTCCGGCAGGGCAACTACGGCGAGTTGGATTCTTTCGGCATCGACACTTGGGGCGTTGACTACGGCCTGCTGGACAAAAACGGTCAGCTTGCCGGTATCCCCCGTTCCTACCGTCTGGGTACTCAGGAGGATATCGATGCTGTCAAGGCTGTCATTCCCGCGGACACGCTGTATGCGCGCAGCGGCATTGACACGACCCTGACTTTCAATACGCTTTATCAGCTCTACCGCAGAAAGAGAGAAGTAGACCCCGCTCTGGAGATTGCAGATACAATGCTGCTGACTCCTGACCTACTGGGTTATTTCCTCACCGGTGCCAAGGGCACAGAGTACACCATTGCCACCACCACCCAGTTGTACAACCCCACCACCAAGGATTGGGACTGGGAAACCATTAAAGAGCTGGGTCTGCCGGAGCACATCTTTACAAAAATCGACAAGACCGGCACCATCCGTGGTTATCTGCGGCCCGAACTTTGTGAGGAGCTGGGCTTGAACAGCGCTGCTTTCGTCGCTGTAGGCAGCCACGATACCGCCTCCGCCGTCGCCGCCATTCCCGGCTCGGGCAGCTTTGCATTCTGCTCCTCCGGTACCTGGTCGCTGTTCGGCGCAGAAATGGACAAGCCGGACCTCAGCCCCGAGGCTGCAGCCGCCCATTTCTCCAATGAGGGTACAATTCAGGGTGGCTTCCGTCCCCTGAACACCATCATCGGTATGTGGATCATTCAGGAATGCCGCCGCGACTGGCTGAAAAACGGTATGGACATCAGCTGGGACGAAGTGGTCAATCAGGCCCGGGCTGCTGAGCCCCTGCGCTCCATCATCAACCCCGACTCCCCCGAGTTCTACGCCGGCGGCAATATGGAAAAGAAGATCCAAGATTTCTGCCGTACCACAGGTCAGCCCGTCCCCGAAACCGTGGGTCAGGTTGCCCGCTGCGTATACGAATCTCTGGCGCTGAAGTACCGCCACGCATTGGAGGGTCTTGAGAAGATGAAGGGTCAGCGGATCGACTCGCTGAACATCGTCGGCGGTCCTATCAATAACCGTTTCCTGAACCAGCTTATCGCCGATTCTCTGGATCGGGATGTGATCACCGGCCCTGTTGAGGGCGCTGCCATTGGCAACCTGTTGACGCAGGCAATGGCTCTGGGCGACATTGCAAACCTGGACGAACTGCGGCAGGTTGTGCGCAATTCTGAGTCCGTTGAGACCTGGAAACCCAACCATACCCAGGCCTGGGAAAATGCTTATAAGAAATTACTGAATTTACTGAAATAAGGAGAGATCATTATGAGCGTAGATATGACAAAGTGGCAGGAAATTGCCAAGGCAAACATTCACAACCGTCCCACCGACACCGGCCGTTTGGCAGGTAAGATCACCATCGTTACCGGCGCAGCTCAGGGCTTCGGCAAGGGTATTGCCGAGGAGCTGTACAAGGAAGGCGCAACCATCATTATCGCCGATATGAATCAGGCTCTGGCTGAGCAGGTCGCTGCTGAAATGGGCGATCGCGCCTGTGCCATCGCTGTCAACGTTTCCGACGAGGAAAGCGTTGCCAATCTGGTTGCGCAGACAGTTGAAAAGTTCGGCGGTCTGGATATGATGGTAGCCAATGCCGGCGTTGTCCGCAGTGGCCCCATTGCCGAGTTCGAGAAGAAGGATTTTGAGTTCGTTACCGCTATCAACTACACCGGCCTGTTCCTGTGCTGCAAGTATGCTGCTATCATTATGCAGGCACAGCACGAAGCTGACCCCGAAGCTATGTTCGACATTATCGCTATGTCCTCTAAGTCCGGTCTGGAAGGCTCCAACAAGAACTTCGCTTACGCCGGCTCCAAGTTCGGTGCCATCGGTCTGGTACAGAGCTGGGCTCTGGAACTGTGCGCCTACAACATCAAGGTCAATGCTATCTGCCCCGGCAACTACCTGGATGGTCCCCTGTGGAGCGATCCCGAAAGAGGTCTGTTTGTACAGTACCTGCAGGCCGGCAAGGTCCCCGGCGCCAAGACTGTTGCTGATGTGCGCCGTTTCTACGAAGCCAAGGTTCCTATGAACCGGGGTTGTCTGCCAATCGATGTCGCGCGGGCTGTTATGTACTGTGCTGAGCAGAAGTACGAGACCGGTCAGGCAATCCCCGTTACTGGCGGTCAGGTTATGCTGAACTGAGGTAGTGCGCTATGATCGATATTGCAATTCTGAATAAGCTGAATGCTCCCACTAAGGCAGAGCGCCTGGCAAACCTTGCCGAGGTGCTGAAAACCACCACCTTCCCCCCTGCTGTACCAGAGTATATCAACAACCACATTCATACTACATACTCCTTCTCTCCCTATTCCCCCACTGCCGCGGTATACGCCGCCCGGATGGAGGGTCTGTGCACCGCCGGTATCATTGACCACGATTCCATTTCCGGTGCCGAAGAGTTCCTGGAGGCTGCAAAACTGGTGGATATGCCCGTAACCATCGGTATGGAGTGCCGCGTTTCTATGGACGGCACCCGTCTGGAAGGCCGCCGCACCAACAACCCTGATCAGGTTGGCGTCAGCTATATGACCATCCAGTCCGTTCCCCACGATAAGATCGCAACACTGACCGAGTTCTTCCGTCCCTATCAGGCAGCCCGCCATCAGCGTAACCGCAAGATGATCGCCAAGATCAATGATCTGCTGCCCGGCATTGAGCTGGACTACGACCGAGATGTGCTGCCCCTTTCCGAGGCTGCTAACAACGGTGGCGTTACCGAACGCCATCTGATGTACGCACTGGCAAAGAAGCTGGTTGCCCAGGTTGGCAAGGGCGAGGCTATGGTACAGAAGCTGACCGAGATGGGCCTGACCCTCTCCGCCAAGCAGGCCGATCAGATGCGCGACACCGCTTATCCCTTCTACGAGTATGACCTGCTGGGCATCCTCAAGAGCGCATTTGTGCCCCAGATCTTCATTAACGCCACCGACGAGTGCCCCAAGCTGCCCGATATGGTCAAGCTGTGCGCCGATGTGGACGCTTATCTGTGCTATGCCTACCTAGGCGATGTTGGCGACAGCGTTACCGGCGACAAGAAGTCGCAGAAGTTTGAAGATGACTATCTGGACGATGTTTTTGAATGTCTGAAAGAAGAGGGCGTCAAGGCCGTAACCTATATGCCCACCCGTAATACCCAGACCCAGCTGGAGCGTTTGAGAGGTCTGTGCGATCAGTACGGTATGTTCCAGATCTCCGGCGAGGACATCAACTCTCCCCGCCAGAGCTTCGTCATCAAGGCTATGGAAAATCCCATGTTCAAGAACCTGATCGACGCAACCTGGAAGCTCATTGAACACGAAACAAAGTAATAGGAGGAATGTTTTTATGAATACAAAAGCAGTAAGAATCCACGGTAAGAACGATCTGCGTCTGGATGAGATGACCCTGCCCGAGGTTGGTCCTGACGATGTTCAGGTCCGTGTTATCTGTGACTCCGCTTGTATGTCTACCTACAAGGCAGCGCTGGAAGGCGAGGATCACAAGCGTATCCCCAATGATGTTGCTGAGAACCCCACCATCGTTGGCCACGAATTCTGCGGTGACATCGTTGCCGTAGGCGCAAACTGGGCACACAAGTATAAGGTTGGCGACAAGTTCTCCATCCAGCCTGCTCACTTCCACAAGGGCAGTCAGATGGCTCCCGGCTATTCCTACAGCTACTGCGGCGGCAATACCCAGTACGCCAATATCCCCATCGAAACTCTGCTGGAAAACTGCCTGCTGCCTTACGAGTCCGATACCTACTACTACGGTTCTCTGGCTGAGCCTCTGAGCTGCGTTATCGGTACTTTCCACGCAATGTACCACACCAAGGCCGGTTCCTATGTCCACGAAATGGGCATTAAGGAAGGCGGCAAGATGGCATTGCTTGCCTCTGTTGGTCCCATGGGTCTGGCTGCTATCGACTACGCCATCCACTGCGATCGCCGTCCCTCTCTGCTGGTTATCACCGACATCGATGATGCCAGACTGGAGCGCGCTGCTTCCATCTACACCGTGGAAGAGGCTGCTAAGTATGGCATCGAGCTGCACTACGTCAACACCCGTATGGAGAACGCTACTGAGTACCTGCGCAGCCTCACCGGCGGCACCGGCTACGACGATGTCGTTTGCTTTGCCCCCGTCAAGCCCGTTATCGAGCAGGCTGACGACATTCTGGGCTTCGACGGCTGCCTGAAC
>JAZQTN010000079.1:0-2473 GCA_045630825.1 Faecousia sp.
GGTTTCAAAATTGTAAGTGCTGTCACCGCTGGGTGGCGGTGTACATGTTTACTTGAAGAGAAGCTCCAGCATCTCGGTTTCAAAATAGAAAGCCTCCGAGCCTTCGTCTGCATCGGAAACGACCAGATTGAAGGCGAAAGAATCCAGGCTCTCAAATTGCTCGGGAACAAGATACTCCGGCGTGAACAGATAGATTTCATCGACTTCGAGGGCAACAACTGTGAAATACTCCTCACGCTGTCCGTTGGGGGTGAGATTCAACCATTCCACCATCACATTCCGGCCGGTGTTATTGATGAGCAGCAGCTTGGGGTAGGCGAACTGACCGTCCTGGCCCTTGCCCAGAGAGACAACGGTGATGCCGTTGCCCTCAAAGACCACGCCCCCGCTGCGGTCGACGGGGTGGACTTCCTCGTTGATCTGGAAGGTGATCGGCTCGGGACTGAAGTTTGTATCGGTCTTGAGGGTCACATAATCAAAGGTGATGGTGTCGATTTGGGTGATGCCGGCGCGGTGAATTTGGCGGAACTCGATCCATTTTTCCTGGGTCTGGCCGGCGCGGGTGGGGATCTCACTGGATGTTGTCATAGTCAGACCGTTGATCCGGATGCGGAACACACGGAAGAAGGCAGCATCTTCAGAGTTGTTTTCCACGCGAATACGCAGGGCGGAGCTGCGGCCATCGGGGCCTCTGTGCTCATAGTCCTCGAAAATGACCGCATCAGACAGAACGACCTTCACACCGTTATGCTCGCAGATCACATATTCACCGAACTCCGGATCCGGGGTACCGGTGGGTTCGTCCGGTGCATGAATCGGTGCATCCGGAGGGGTCACGGGGGCATCCTGTTCAGGTTCGCTATCCGGGGTGTTGTCGGCCACCGGCGCAGTGGGGTCATCGACAACGTTGACGGGAGCATCGTTGCTGCAGCCGACCAGCATCATTGCGAACATGCTTACGATCAGCAGCAGTGCAATCCGTTTTTTCATAAGTATCCTCTTTTCCTGCCTACCGCAAGCCGCGGCAGCAATTGTAATGGGTTAAAGTCTATATTACTCCAGTAAGGAGGAAATGTCAAATGGGAAAGAATTCGTCTGAACGGTCAAAGTGGCGCCGGCAACGCTCGTCCGCGTTGCATTTGATTTTTCGAGGCTCTTTCTTGCATGCAAAAGCCGGGAATGGCAAAAACATTCCCGGCTTTTGAAGTATGTTGATAATAATGATACGGTTTCATAGGGGTTCAAAAGGTTTCACATGAAAAATGAAACCAAACGAGGCAAGTGAAACCATATCGATCAGTTAGACAAATTGGAATATGGTAACATGATTGTCATTCTAGGAGTTTCTTCATAGTATACCAGCGATGTCCTCTGGGACAATTCTGGATTTCACCGACGATTCTATATCCATGTTTTAGAAAAATCGTTGCCTGACAGTCCAGTACATCCAAAAGAATGAAATCACCGCTGTTTTCTTTTGCTGTTCGTTCAATATCAAGAAGGAGTTGCGAACCGAATCTTTCATTTCGATACCGCTCCTCGACCCACAACACACTCACATTTGCTGCACCCCAGACATCTGTTCCATTTGCGGTTCTATAGATATCAGCTCTGACGAAAATACCTGCAACAAGGTTGCCCTGCTCGTCTACGAACTTTTTACCAAATCGTTCATAACGATTTGGAAGCGTCGCATGGGAGCAATTATACTCGTCCAGCTTGTCGTCGATAAAATCGCCGTCTTCCTCTGTTCCGAATGTGATTGTATGCAATTTTCCATCATCATGATTGGACACGGTTCCAAGAATGGGACAATCAAGCCGTTTCGCCATAGAGTAGGAAACATGCCCTTTGGGAGAATTTTCTACCGTGCCGCATACTTGATATCCGTTTTTTTCGTAAAATCCTCTGGCCTGAAAATCGCCAGTGCCTAGCGTTGATAGATAGCAGCCTTTTTCCCTGCCAACATGTTCAATTTTCTCGAGAAGTTTTGAACCCAGGCCGCATTTCCGATGATGCTCATCTACCCACAAAGTATTGATTCGCAGAATGTCCCAGCTGTTTACATAAGCAATACATCCACCGATAATATTGCCATTTTCGTCAGAAACCTTTAATACATAGCCTTCAGTAGAGGGACGCTCAGAAGGTGGGACAATAGAATCGTAAAAAGCATCCAGCTTTTCACTCATATATTCCACATCATCAGGTGTGGTAAGCAACATTTCATACTTCATACCTAACACCTCGCTTATATGTACTGTTCGACAAATTCAAGTTTATCTGCCTGTTTTGTTTATTCTATCAAATCGCTGCCACATATGCAAGAACAGCCCCGACAGGATTCCCGTCGGGGCTAACAACTATTTGCCGGACAATCGCCATTCCTTACCTTAAAGAGAATCCAAAAATCTGTTCAGCTGGCGGCGGTGTTTGAAGATAAAGTCGGAGGCCAAGCGGGCTTAGGAAGACA
>JAZQTN010000080.1:0-3097 GCA_045630825.1 Faecousia sp.
GTATCTCCTCGTTTATTTGGCTAAAATGGGCTTAAATGATACAATGCACCCCACCTAGTCCAATTTTTGATAGTTTTGCACCCCCCTAAAGACCCTTTTTCGGGATTTTGCACCCCCCTCGGGAAGAAAGATTGCACCCCCTGCCATCCAACAAGAGCACGTAAGATAATAAAACATTACAACTATTTTACATCGGTTTGGTTTCGGACTTTACACCCTTTGGGTAAGATATGGGTGTAATCCAAAACAAAGGAGAGATAATTATGAAGAAAATAATTGCAATCACACTTTCTGTTCTGATGCTGATGGCTTGCCTGACGGCCTGCGGCAGCAAGGAAGAAAAGTCCGTATCCACCGATGGTTCTACCTCCATGCAGAAGGTAATGCTTGCTCTTGGTGAAGCATTTATGGAGAATAACAGCGGTACAAACTTTACCTACAATGGTACCGGCTCCGGTTCTGGTATCAAAGCAGTTAAGGACGGCACCTGCGACATTGGTCTGTCCTCTCGGTATCTGAAAGACAGCGAAAAGGCTGAGGGGCTGAAGGAAACCATCTTGGCTATCGACGGCATCGCCATCATCGTACATCCGGGTAACGCGGTGGCAGATCTGACTGTGGAACAGATTTCTGCTATCTTCACCGGTGAGATTGTCAACTGGTCTGAAGTTGGCGGCAGCGACGGAGAAATCGTGCTGATCGGTCGTGAGGAAAATTCCGGTACACGTGACGGCTTTGAATCTATCACCGATACGGAAAGTGCTTGCAAGTACCGCCAGGAGTTGACCTCCAACGGTGCAGTGCTGACCGCTGTGGCAGAAAATCCCAATGCCATCGGCTATGTGTCTCTGTCCTCTGTCAAGGACACTGTGAAGGCGATTTCTGTGGGCGGTGTAGCCCCCAGTGAGGAGTCTATCAAGGATGGCACTTATGCGGTGCAGCGACCTTTCGTGCTGGTCACCAAGGAAGGTGCACAGCTGAGCGAGACTGCGCAGACCTTCTTTGACTACGCTACCTCCTCCGAGGCACGTGAGATCATCCGTGCAGCCGGTGTGGTGCCTGCAAACTAAATAGCAATGCGGCGGTGAGAATCGCCGCTTGCTGTGCGTCATTTAGGTGTAATTATGAAAAACAACAAACTATTTGAACGAATCGTTCACGGGATTTTTCTGGTCTTGGGCCTTGTTACCGTTGCCTGTGTGCTGCTGATTACGGTATATCTGGTAGTATCCGGCATTCCTGCGATCATGGAGATTGGCCTTTGGGATTTTCTGTTCGGTAAGGTTTGGGAACCGACGGTCGCAGACCCCCAATATGGAATTCTTCCTTTTGTTCTATCCAGTATCTACGGAACCGCTGGTGCGCTGATCCTGGGTGTGCCCATCGGTTTTTTGACAGCAGTATACCTTTCAAAGAAAGCATCGCCCAAGGTAAAAGAGATTATGTCCGCTGCGGTAAGCCTGCTTGCCGGCATCCCGTCTGTGGTTTACGGTTTGGTCGGTATGATGGTGTTGGTCCCCGGAATCCGCAATCTGTTTAATCTACCGGACGGTGCAAGTTTGATGGCAGCTATCATCGTTTTGTCAGTTATGATTCTTCCGTCTATTATCAAGGTATCCATTACTGCCTTGGATGCCGTTCCTAAGGAATATGAGGATGCATCTCTGGCACTTGGCGCAACCCCGGAGGAGACCTGGTTCCGGGTGAGTGTTCCTGCAGCAAAAAGCGGAATTGCCACAGCAGTAGTTTTGGGAGTAGGCAGAGCTATTGGTGAAGCCATGGCGGTAATGATGGTGTCGGGTAATGTTGCGAATATGCCTTCTCTTTTTGAAAGTGTTCGTTTCCTGACCACAGCTGTATCCAGCGGTATGGGCTATGCAGATGGCCTTTATCGAGAGGCACTGTTCTCTATCGCTTTGGTACTGTTCCTGTTTATCATGCTCATCAATGCGGTGCTGAATTTCTTCTTGAAAGGAGAAAAACATGAATAAAAGAAAGATTTATGTTTGGTCGATGCGTTTGCTGATGTGGCTTGCGGCTGGCATTACCGCAGCGCTGACACTGTTCCTTTTGGGTTATGTGTTAATAAAAGGTATTCCAAATATCACATGGGAGCTGCTTTCCACCAAACCCAGCTATTTGACGGAGCGAATCGGTATCCTGCCGGACATTCTGAATACGGTCTATATCATCATTGCCACATTGATTTTTGTGCTTCCGTTGGGTGTGGGTGCTGCCATCTATCTAACGGAATACGCCACCAACAAGCGTCTGGTAGGTATGATTGAATATGCAGCGGAAACCCTGTCCGGCATCCCCTCCATCATTTACGGCTTGTTTGGTACATTGTTCTTCTGCCAATTCATGGATCTGGATAAGAGCCTGCTGGCGGGTAGTTTGACATTGGTGATTATGAATCTGCCCACAGTTATGCGCACCACCCAGGAAAGTTTGAAAACTGTTCCCCAATCCTACCGAGAAGGTGCTTTCGGTCTGGGTGCAGGCAAATGGCGCGTGATCCGCACGGTAGTATTGCCCAGCTGTGTTGACGGTGTAATCACCGGCTGTATATTGTCTGTCGGTCGCATTGTGGGAGAGTCCGCTGCGCTGCTGTTTACTGCCGGTTTTGCCCACGCACTGAACGGATTCTTTGAAGGCCTTTCTTCCTCCGGTGCAACGCTGACTGTTGCTTTGTATGTCTACGCAACCGAGGAAGGCAATTTTGAAGTAGCTTTCGCCATCGCTGCCATTTTGATGATTCTAACATTACTAATCAATCTAAGCGCGGCTTTAATCGGTAAACATTTTGAGAGGAAAAATAAAGTATGAGTATCATTACTGCAAAGGATTTGTGTCTGTGGTATGGGAGCTTCCAGGCACTGAAAAATATAAATATTGACATCCCCGAGCATAGCATTACGGCTTTGATTGGACCTTCCGGCTGCGGAAAATCTACCTTTTTGAAGACATTAAACCGGATGAACGATCTGGTAACCGGAGTCAAAATTGAGGGTCTTGTTTCCTACAACGGCCAGGACGTTTTTGCGCCTTCTGTAGATGTAAATGATCTGCGCAAGGAGATCGGTATGGTGTTCCA
>JAZQTN010000081.1:0-16375 GCA_045630825.1 Faecousia sp.
CTCGATGGCAGCCCGGGGACCCAGATAGCTGCCGCCGATACCGACAACGACAAAAACATCGGAATTCTGACGGATATGCTCAGCCGCAGCGCGGATGCGGAGCATTTCAGGGGTTTCTTTGGCAACAGGCAGCTTCAGCCAACCCAGGAAATCGTTGCCGTCACCGGTGCCTTCAGCCAGAGTGTTGTGAGCTTCGGCGATCTCTTTTTCGATGCTCAGCAGATCCGGCAGGGACAGCTGACCCCATACATTGGAAATATCAACCTTGATCATACTATGTAAATCCTCCTAATGATTATCTTCCTATATGTTATCGCAAATGAAAGCCAAACGCAAGAGTTTGGCCAAAAGTTTCCAAAGATTTCAAAAAAATTTCAGGCCGGGAAAGACGGCAGAGCTAGGGCTCTGCCGTCTTTTTCTCAGCATTCAGGGCATCCACTACGATGTCCGGGTAGGGATTGGCGATGACGGTGCGGTAGGTGTGGTAAATGACCATACCTGGCTTGCCGTTTGCCGGCTTCTTTACTTGCTTGACGGGGGTAACATCCACGGCGATGTTCTGGCCGCCCTTGGTTTCGGCGTAGTAGGCTGCCAGCTGGGCGGCTTGGGTAACGGTGTCATCGGGCACCGGCTGACCGGCGCAGGCGATGATCACATGGCTGCCGTGGACCTTCTGGGCGTGGAGCCAGATGTCGTCCTTCCTGGCGGAGCGGAAGGTCAGCTCGTCGTTCTGGCGGTTGTGTCTGCCCACGTAGATGGGGAAACCGTCGGTGGACACAAAGCGCATCGGCGCAAGCTTTTGCTGCTTCATCCGCTTTTTGCCGCTATCGGCTTTTACATAGCCGCCGGCCTGTAATTCCTGTCGGATCTCGTCCAGTTCAGTTTCGGACTGGGCACGGTCCAGTTCGCTGAGGACGCTTTGCAGATACTGCAGCTCCGTCTGACCCAGTTCGATCTGCCGGGTCAGCTCCTTTTCCGCATTTTTCATACGGGTGTAGTCTTTGTAGAATTTTGCCGCATTTTGCTGGGGAGAAAGGATGGGAGAAATGGGTATGTCGATGATTTTCATTTCCTCGTCATAAAAATCCTCAGCCTGCAATACGGTCTGGCCTTTGACGATACGGCTTAAGTTGGCGGTAACGATGTCGCCCAGCTGGCGCAGCCGCTCCCGGTCATAGGTTTGCTGTAATTCCGTTTCCTGGATCGCCAGCTTTTTGGTCAGGCGGGCGCAGAGGTTCTGGACGGTTTTTCGCAGACCCTGGCCTTTTTGACGAATGGCATCGCTGCGATCCCGGACAGTGTAGTACAGATCAAGCAGACCTGAAAAGCTCTCCGCACCCTTGCTTTCGCCGTACTGACGAATGGGACAGAAGGCAAACTGCTTGGGGGTGCCGTCGGCGGCACAGGTGTAGTGGGGTGCGGGGTGCTGCAGATTTTCACCAAACCACAGCGCCAGTTTGTCCGCCAGAGCGGTCAGGTCCTGCCCATCCAGACGGGCATCGGTTTGCCCGGCGGCGAACAGCGCCGCTTCCCGGCAGATCAGGGGCGACAGCCCTCCCAAATTGTCCATCAGGCGATCGGACAGCAAATCCGCGCCGGGTTTACATAACATTTCCATAAAATCGGCAGCAGAAAGGGTTTTTGGGTCAAGTTTTTCCACAGCCTCGGGGATTTGATAGTAAAGTCCCGGCAGTGCCTGTCGCTTGGCGGATTCGTCCAGACCCACACGACGCAGACAGTCGATGATCCGATCCTCCGGGGACAATAGATACAGATTGCAGGTGCGGCCCATCAGCTCGGCAACCAGTTTCTTTTGCACCGGATCGCCCAGCTCATCAAAGCAGTCAAAGGTAAATACGGCAGCGCGTTCCATTGGCAGCTGATGAATATTCGTAAGCCGCGCGCCGGACAGGTGCTTGCGCAGCAGCATACAAAACATCGGCGGCTCAGCGGGGTTTTCAGGACTTGCGGTGGTGATATGCAGCCGGGGCGCAGCGGGATTGGCGGCAAGGAGCAGCTTTGCTCGGCCGTCTTTGTGCTTCAGCGAAAGAATCACCGTGTCCCGGCTGGGTTGGTGGATCTTTTCCACCCGGCTTTCCTGCAAAGCGCGGATCTCCTCCAGCACGCAGGACATATAAAAAGCGTCAAATGCCATTTATGCCTCCATCATCATATGGAAAAGTTCGTTAAGTCTGTCGGTTTGTCCCGCCAGATACAGAGCGCCGAACAAAGTCTCCAGACCGGTGGCCATTGCGTATTCCTGCGGGGTGGCGGACTTGGGAGCGGCGTGGGAATGTGCGTTCTTGCCCCGGCGGTAGTAGGCGGATTCATCTTCTGTCAAAGCGGGCAGGATCTTCTGCACCAGTCGTGCCTGGGTCGGTGCAGTAACCAGACTTACGGCATCCTTGTGCAGCCGTTTTACGGTATGATCGCCCTGGGTGC
Source organism: Faecousia sp. (assembly GCA_045630825.1). Taxonomy (GTDB): domain Bacteria; phylum Bacillota; class Clostridia; order Oscillospirales; family Oscillospiraceae; genus Faecousia. Next base: position 2,443 of record JAZQTN010000081.1, read on the forward strand.
ACAGATAGGTGCGGCACAGCAGTTCATATACGCAGTCCCCCAGATGGGCGAGACCCAGATTGGAAAATGCGTCGATTTCCTGCTTGGTCATAGTGATGTGGAAATAGTTTGTCATAGCGTCCGCCTCATTTTTCGTGATGCCTTACTATACCACAAAATCGGCAATTGGTCAAATGCCGTTTGACACTTTGGGTCGGGTGTGATAGCATAGCGGAAAGGAGATGAGGCTATGATTTCCAATTACCATACCCATACAAAGCGCTGCCGGCATGCAGGCGGTGAGGACCAAGAGTATGTGCTTGCGGCGATTGACCGGGGACTGAAAATCTTGGGCTTTGCCGATCACAGCCCTTACATATTCCCTGGCGATTATTATTCCACGATGCGTATGCCTATGGCGGAGCTTCCGGAGTATGTAGCATCCGTGCTGTCTTTGCGGGAAAAGTATGCCGATAAAATCCAAATTAAGCTGGGTCTGGAACTGGAATACTACCCCGGCTGTTTTGACGAAACCCTGCAGGCGCTGAAGCAGCAGCCGCTGGATTATCTGCTGCTGGGTCAGCACGCTTTGGGAGATGAAAAGGATGACTATCTTACCGGCTGGCCCACCGAGGACGAAGAGATCCTGAAACGCTATGTCCGTCAGACGGTGGAGGGTCTGCACACCGGCGTGTTTTCCTGCTTTGCCCATCCGGATATTATTAAGTTTGTGGGCGATCCCCAGGTCTATAAAAAGCATATGCGGGTAATTGTCCGGGAAGCCAAGGCTTGCGGTATTCCTCTGGAACTGAATTTGCTGGGACTGATGACCAAGCGGAATTATCCCAACCGACTGTTCTGGGAGATGGTGGCGGAGGAAAATGCCAGTGCTATCATCGGCTTCGATGCCCATAACCCAGGCGTCCTGCGGGATATGGACCTGGACGGTATGATTGCCGACTGGGTAGGAGAGCTGGATATTCACTGGATCGATACCCTATAAAAAAGAGCGTGTTGCACAATGCAACACGCTCTTGGTTCGTTAAGGACAAAAATCCTCAAAAGTGGGGATAAAACCCTCTTTCACTGCAATGTCAAAATCTGCTTGACCCCGGAGCGTCCATACGACACAGGGGATACGCCACAGCTTGCGACAAATGCCCAGGCTTAAGGATTTGCGGTCTGCAAATCTATAGGCGATAAAATCCGGGCTGGTGAGGAAATTTGTCAAAAGCTGGGCCATTCCCCATTTGAAGAGAATGGGAAGCTTGGTGTCGGGGGAATGGACAAAATTCTCGGAAAGCTGTCCCCGGATGACTTTTGGATAATTCTTTTTCAGGTGCCGCACACACCGGGGATCAAAGGATTCCATACACCAGGCACCTATGTAGCCGGACATCGCCGCAACCGCGGCATCCGTAAGGGCGGCGTGATTTTCCTTGGTGGCTTTCAGTTCGATGATCAGCGGTGTTTTGCCGCCCCACAGCGCCAAAACCTCAGAAAACAAGGGGATCTTTTCACCGTTTACCAGACGGTAGTTTTCCAGTTCCTCTGCGGTAAGATCCTCAACGGAAACATCTGCACCTGCGGTACGCAGGAGGGAATAATCGTGAATTACTGCCAGATTTCCGTCTTTCAGAAGGTGGATATCCAGCTCTGCGCCGTAACCCTTTTCCCAAGCGGCACGGAAGGCCGCTATACTGTTTTCCGGAGCGCTTTCACTGTGCAGACCCCGGTGAGCGTAGGCGAATTTGCGAAACCGGCGCAGTTTGCTGTGTCCCATTCTGCCGTGGAGAGAAAAGAGGTACAGCAGCGCAAGGGTCAGTAAGATTACGAGGAAAATCAGCATAAATCAGTTGTTTTCCAGGGCTTCGGGCTTGGTATCACCGTGCTTGACGAAGAGCATTGTTACGAAAGAGCCTGCCACGAAGATAGCAGCATAGGGGAACAGGACACCCATACCCAGCTTGTCCATCATAAAGCCGGAGAGCATCGGGGTCAGGGTCTGGGCGGCCATAGAAGCGGTGTAGTAGTAACCGGTGTACTTACCCACATCGCCTGCGGAGCACATTTCAACTACCATGGGGAAGGAGTTGACATTGATGGTAGCCAAGGCAATACCAGCCAGCACGAAGATGCCGTAGATCAGTACGTCGGAGGTGTTGGGACCGACAAAAATAGCTGTGCAGAAAGCGGCAGTCAGCAGCACAACACCAATCAGGATTGCTTTCTTTCTGCCAATCTTGGAGGAGAGAATACCTACGGGCACAAAGGAAACGATAGCCGCAGCTGTGCCGATGGTCAGCGTCAGGTTAAAGTCCTTGCCCAGAATGTTGGTAGCGTAAACGCTGTACTTGGTGGAGATGGCATTGTAGCCGAAGTACCACAGTACAACAGATGCCAGAACCAGAAGCAAGGAACGCTTTTCGCCGGCGGTCAGCTTCCGCTTTTCACCGGTGGCAGTTTCTTCTGCTTCACTAAGACCCAGACGGATGCTTTCCTCGTGCATTTCCGCCACCCACTTGGGTTCAGGGACTTTCCAAAGGAAGATGATCAGGGCCGCCAGCATCAATCCTGCAACAGCGCAGAAGTAGCCGGTATAGCTCATCATAAAGTTCTTTGTGGCACCGGTGGCAAAGACCATACCCAGCACCATAACAAAGATGCCGCCGATATAACCCATCAGATTAATGATGGCATTGGCTTTGCTGCGCAGAGGTTTGATGGTTACATCCGGCATCAGCGCCACAGCGGGGGAACGGAAAGTGGCCATAGCCACCAGCAGCAACAGCAAAATGCCCACAAACAGAATCAGCGGCAGGGGAGATTGTGCGGTAACCTGCCACACATAAGCCTGACGAGCAGGCACGACATAGTTTACATAATCCGGATTGGAAATATCCTTACCATCGGATTCGATGGTGCTCCGAATGGCGATAAAATCCTCCCGGGAAATTACTTCGGAAAGGACAAAATTTTCTTCCTGCAGAGTGGCCTTCTCCTTGTTGGGACGGACCAATTCCCGGTCAGCCTGTGTGTCATAGATCAATTCCAGCGCTGCGGGATCGTCCACGGTGGAAACAGCGTTGATCTGCTTCAACTGTGCTGCATCAGCAAAGGTCAGCGCTACCAGCAGGATCACGGCGGCGATGGTACCGAAGCGAATGAAGGGAGTGCGGCGGCCGGACTTGCTTTTATGCTTGTCGGACAGGGTGCCGAACAGCGGCAGCAGGAACAGCGCCAGAATATTATCCAAAGCCATGATCACACCGGACCAGAACTGGGACATACCGAACTTGTTGGTCAGGATCAGCGGCACAATGGTATCGTAAGCCTGCCAGAATGCAAGGATCAGGAAAAAGGCAAAACCTACAAAAATAGTGCGTTTGTTGTTGAGCTTCATATGTAAGCCCTCCATTCGCGATTTTCCGGCAAAAGCCGTGGGATTATTATATCGGTTTTTTACATAAATGTCCAGTATATATAAGAAAATCGCCGGGTTTTCCCGGCGATTTAAGATATAATTAAGGATTAGTCAAAGGCCAGACCGAAATAGCCTGGGGCGGGGTTGCTGTCCAGCGGCAGATACATCGCAAAGGGCGTTTCGTTGCCGGGACAGCGGAATTGACCGCTGGGCTTACCCAATGCGGAAAGAATACCCGGTGCGGCATCGGCGCTGCCCAGAAGTTCTGCATCCTCGGCATAGAGGAAACCGTCGCCGGTGTACAGCTTGGTCAGCGCAGATAGCAGCTGTAGATTTTCGTTTTCCTGCACGACACCGCCCATTGGCAGATATTGCCGGCGCAGTTCGGCATATTCCGCTGCGTCAATTTCCCGCAAGGCCACGGGCGTATCACCCCGACGGCAAGAGAAGTTGCGAACATAGGTGCAGGTCTGGTAGCCCATACTCTCATACATACCGAACAGGTGCGCCTCCGGCACCAGAAGAATGCCGCTGTAGCCCAGTTCCTGAAGCAGTCGTCTGGTGTCATCCATCAACTTGCGACACAGGCCCTGACCCCGGAAAAGCTTGGCAGTTGCCACGGCATAAACATAGGCGATGGGTCGTTGCTCCGTCCGGCAGTCAAACCAGTAAAGGGCGGCGGCTACCTGCCCACCAAGGGTGATGCAGCGGCAACGGTCCGGAGAAAAGGCGGTGTCCCAAAAGATGTCCAGAAAGGCATCGCCGTCTCCAAAGGCCTCTTTCCAAAGCCGGCGCAGTTCGGGGGTCTGCATTTCAAGAGGATAATCAATCTTCATCGTCATCCTCCCAGAGCCGCGCCCAGAACTTTACTACCAGATGATGGGGATAATAGCTCAGCTTCGACTGCCGCAGGCCGGGGATGCCCATATCTTCCTCTCGGTTCAAGTAGCACAGGGCCGGGTATTTACGCCGTAGATGGGCGGCAAAGGCCTGCGCGATAGCGGGATATGCGCCATCGGCAAAGTCCAGCGCTTTCTCAAAATGGATATCAAACGTATCCCCGGACAGCTGGGAGCCCATAGTCATTGCCAAAATATTGCCGTTTTCCTCCAGTATCAAGCCCTCCAGGCCCAGTTTTTCCATATTGGAAAAAGCCCGGTGTAGCGCCTGCTTTTCCAGATGGTAGTCATTATCGGGGTCATCGGACTGGCGGCTGCTGTACCATAAGGCCGCCATTTTCTCCACGGCCGCCAGATTCTCTGCCGTGATAGGTACAGCGGTGCAATTGGGATGCGCCTGCCAGAAACGGTTGATGTGATTGCGCTTTTTCTGGTATTTGCGGCCCTTCAGGTCAGCAAGATCGTTGATGTCATATACATAGTCGCAGCTGTCCCGGTCGGGATGAAAACGGAACTGTCCCGGATACAGTTCCTCCAGCAGCATCGTATCCGCGGCAGTCAGGCCGGAAAGCCGGCAAATAATGCCCCGCTTCCGGGCATCGTGGATTACGGCATCCAGCACTGGGTGGATGTCGCCGCTGCCTACGGGGAAAGGGTAGACGCTGAGTCGCTCGAACTGGGAAAACAGTACAAAATAGCCGTCAACAAAGGCTACCCGCTGCCGTCCCCAAAGGTTCAGATTGGCATAGGAGTATTCACAGCCCCGTTCGCCGGCAGCGAAGAGGACTTTCAGATATTCGGTTTTGGTCTTCTCGTCAAATTTTTGAAAATCGATCATTTTCTCACATCCTTTGGGCTAGTATGCCACATTTGATGCCGTTAATTTAGAATTTTGCGATTAATAAGGGTATAGTACAGTGCACTGCCAAGGCTGAGCAGCACTGCGGCTTCGCCGATGGCGACATACAGGGCGTTCAGCCAGAAACCGCCGCCGATATAGAGGGCGAGTTCCCAGCCAACCAGCACTGCGTTGCAGATCGCCGGCAGCAAAAGACCGAAAAGAGGATAGCCCTTGAGTGTCCACTTGCGGGTGAACCACATACCGGTGCAGGACACAGCGGTGGCGGCGCTGCCAATCAAAAAGTCCAGCGGCAGCGCACCGGCAAAGGAGATATTAAACAACAGGCAGCCGATGGTGAGTCCCGGAATGGCAGCCGGCGTGAAAAATGCCAGCACGCACAGTGCTTCAGATGCCCGGAACTGGATAGCCCAGGAGGCAGAACCGGGGATCAGGAAATTTTGCAGATAGGTTAGTGCCACATACAGCGCCGCCAGCAGCGCACCGTGGGTCAAATTACGAGTTTTCTGGTTCATAAGACAAAAAATGGGCGCAGAGCGCCCGTCAACTTTCCCTAGTTTTGTTTACCGACAGGATGGTTACGAACTGTCTGATTCAGTTGCTGTCATTATATCGGCAGCTGCGAAAATTGTCAATATAGAAAAAGCCGCTGCCTAAGGCAGCGGCTTTCCCTGAAAGGGTTTAGAAAGAAGAGAGATAGAAAAAGATTCCGATACAGAAAGAGGGCGGTGCACAACATCCGCGATCTTTCTTGTCTTTATCTTACAAGATGTTTTTGAACGGAAAATAACGAAAATGTAAATTTTCAGTTGGCTTTTGGAAATACCAGCGTAACCTTGAACAGGTCGCCGTCCAGCAGCAGCTGCATCTGTCCGTTCTGAATCTCCATCAAGCTCTTGGCAATGTTCAGACCCAGGCCGCTGCCTTCACTGTTACGGGATGCATCGCCCCGGACAAACCGCTCCATCAGCTCCTCGGCGTTGATGCGCTGGGGCTCCCGGGAGATGTTTTTCAGGGAAAGAAGCACTTGACTGTCTTCTTCCGTCAGTTCGATGTACAGTCTGGTGCCGGGCAGGGCATACTTGACGGCATTGCCCATCAAATTGCTCAGCACCCGCCATACCAGCCGACCGTCTGCCAGCATAGCAAGCGGTGTTTTGGGGATTTGAAATACCGGCTCGATCTGAGCGGCGGCGAATTTATTGGAGAATTCGCCCAAGGCCTGATTGACGCTTTCTGCGGCATCCAGTTTGGTGATGTGGGCGGTGATATTGCCGGAGTTTGCCTTGCTCAGTTCCACAAGATCCTCGATCAGCTTTTTCATACGGGAGGACTGTCGGGACAATACCTGCAGATATTCCTCCTGATCCTGCTCGGAGGGGGACCTTTGCAGAAGATCCACAAAGTTGATGATGGAAGTCAGGGGCGTTTTGATATCGTGGGAAATGTTGGTGATCAGTTCAGATTTCATTCGCTCAGAGCGCATCTGGTTTTCTGCGGCGATCATTGCCGTTTCTGAAAGGGCGTTCAGATGCTCAGCAAGGGTCTGGAAGCTGCCGTGGAGATACCGGGTAGAGATCTTACACTGCAGATCGCCATCGCACATCTGCCGTATGCCCTGGATCAGGCTGCCGATGGCATAACCACAGTAGCACAAGAATCCAAGACAGGCTACGATATCCAAAACCAGAAGTACCACAAAAACGCCGCCAAAATGCTGGGCAAGGGAGAACAAAACTGCTGCGCCAGCGGTCAGCAAGACAGCGGTCAGCAGCCAAAGCCACATCACCGGCAAAAATTTTGTCAGGCGGACAATGCCCAGTCCCAGGAAGCGCAGACTTTTCCAAAGAAGCAGCAACAGACGACCAATCAGAGTGTGTCGCCACCAGAAGCCATCACTGACTTTGACCTGCGCAGCAAAGGCAAAAATCAGCGCCAGCACCAGTACGCAGATAGCTACAAAAATACTGGCGATCAGGCTTAGATTGCCCAAATGAGGGCCGGCGTTATTGACCCAGACAGAAAGCCTGCGGAACAGCAGAACCAGTCCGGAAATGAGAGTGCCTACAAACAGGGCATAAAGATCCAGAGGCAGCCGATTCAACCCACCGGGGGCGATGGCGCCGTTTTCTGTCCGACCGGCACTCCAACACAAAAAACTCAGTCCTGCAGCAAACAAAATCAGACCTGTCGCCAAAATGCCAATGAAGGTGTATCGGTGGGGGAACATATCCGTAAGGATCTGCAGCTTGGAGTTGATCAGAACATCAGGCTGCAGAGAAACAGTAACGGTATATTCCGGCGCCTCGTAATAATACAGCGTATAGCTTGCCAGCCTGCCGCTTTCCCAGATGGTTTCTGTTTCCCGGTATAGATAATCTGTCGGGGAGGAGGTTTCCGGGGCAGGTCCGGTGGGATCGGTGCTGGCGGTGGGGTCGTCAAATTCCTGATCGGGCGTTTCCTCCGGAATATCTACGATGGGATACAGAGGCTGAATGGTAAAGGTTTTGATAAAGGCAATGTTGTTGCTCACTGAGCCGAGGCTGGAAATGGCGTTGTTACCCTCAAATATTGTTACAGACCAAAAATCCGCGTCATTGCGTTCCTGAGGACGGGTATATAAGTTCTGTTCCAGCAGATAAGGGAGATTTCCATAGGTTTCTACGGCGTACAACTGCGCATAGTCCTGCGCAATGGTTTTGGCGATGGATTCATATTCCACGTCCTGCAGCTGGCTCACATCGTCCACATACAGATTGGCATTTTCCATAGCGATAATGCCGATGCCGCCGGCCACAGCGGAGATGACAGACAAAGCGGTGAGCAGAATGACCACAAATTTCAGGATCAAACTATGCTTCATAGGTTTGACGGCCTCCCTCCATTTTATAGCCTTGACCCCAAACAACCGTTAAGTATCGGGGATTGGAGGGATCGATCTCGATCTTTTCCCGCAGATGGCGGATGTGAACAGCGACAGAACCTTCGTTGCCCAGAGCGACCTCCTGCCAGACAGCTTCATACAGCGCTTTCGTGGAGAAAACCTCGCCGGAGTGCGTCATCAACAGGCGAAGAATACTGTATTCGGTGGGGGTTAGATTTACAGGCTCACCCTCTACAGTTACAGTTTTGGTGCGGTCATTGAGCATAATTCCGCCGATGATCAGCTCGGAAGGATTTTCTTCTGCCCGACTGCCAAGCTGGGCATAGCGGCGCAGGTGGGAGCGGACTCTTGCCAAAACTTCCACCGGCTCAAAGGGCTTGGTTATGTAGTCATCTGCGCCCACATTCAGACCCAGGACTTTGTCCTCGACCTCCGATTTTGCCGTCAGCATAATAATAGGCACGTTGGAAAATTCCCGGATGGTCTTGGTAGCGGTAACGCCATCCATCTCCGGCATCATCACATCCATCAGTATCAGATGGATATCCTCCCGGCGCACGATCTCCAGCGCCTGCAGACCGGTATTGGCTTCGAAAAAATGGTAGCCTTCCGGCGTGAGGTAGATCCGCAGGGCGCTGACAATATCCGGTTGGTCATCACAGATCAGTATATTATACATACAAATCCTCCTGGTGTTCCGGTGTTCCTGCCAACATTATAGCAGTTTATTGGCAAATAGGAAAGAGAAACTTTCAAAAACCGAGGTTGAATCTGAAAGATAAACTGTTATAATAAAAATAACCCATAAAATAAAGGAGTGTAAATTATGCTGGAAGAACTGAAAACCTGGTTGGCAACCCAGGGCGTATCTCTGCTGGCGGTGGTGCTGAAGGCTGTGATTATTGCGGTCATTGGTCTGCTGCTGATCCGTACGGTAAACAAGCTGCTGGATAAGGTGCTGAAAAAGTCCAAACTGGAAAAGGCTGCCCATAGCCTGCTCAAAGGTCTGGTAAAAGCCGTTTTGTATATTCTGCTGGCGCTGATCGTTGCATCCTCCCTGGGTGTGGATGTTACCGGTATTGTAGCGCTGGCTTCTGTACTGACGTTGCCTGTTTCTCTGGCACTGCAGAATGTGCTGGCCAATGTGATCGGCGGCTTTACCTTCTTGTATACCCATCCCTTCGGTTCCGGTGATTTTGTGGAGATCGCCGGTCAGTCCGGTGCAGTGCAGGAGGTAGGCATTGCCTACACCAAGTTGACAACAGCAGACAACAAGCTGATTTCTATTCCCAACAGCGCAGTGGTGGCGGCGCAGATCGTCAACTATACCGTTACCGGCTGCCGTCGTGTGGATATCGATGTATCCGCTTCTTACGATGCTCCCACACAGCTGGTTATCGATACTTTGGTGGGCACCGCCAATGCCTCCTTCGTGCTGACTGAGCCGGAGAAACCCTATGCCGTTCTGGTAAGCTACGGCGAGAGCGCGATCAACTATACCCTGCGTTTCTGGGTCAAGACCGAGGATTACTGGGCAGCTCTGTTTGCGGTGAATCAGAAGATCAAGGAAGAATTCGATGCTGCAGGCGTACAGATGAGCTATCCTCACCTGAATGTCCATATCGAAAAATAAAAATTTTTGCATAGTTTTGCGTAAGCGGGACATAATAGCTTTGGACAGAAAAGGACAGTCCTTGGCACTGTGACGACAGACAAAAACTGTACATTTTCTGTCAAGTGTATCACCGCAAGCGCAGCGGCAGGATGCGAAACGGCGGATAGGGAACGATCCGCCATACATAAAAACAAGGCAGGCAGCCATATAGCTGCCTGCCTTTTTTAGAGTTGATACAGCGGTTGCGTCGGGTCATAGCCCTGGGGCTTGTATGTAACAGAGCCGATGGGTTTGCCGTCGATGCCGTACTTGGGGTTATAACCAAAAAGGTTTACATAACAAATAAGGTCGTCCCGCTCCGCTTCCATTTCCCGCATAACCGCAACGGTGGCCAGCACATCGTCCACCGCCCGGTGAGAATTCACAACCTCGCCGGAAAGACCGTAGACCTCAATGGCGTTGCAGAGCTTGTGGGGATAGCTGTGGCGGTCCTTGTACACTGTGAGCAGATCCAGCTTATCCTTACCCTTGAGGATCATCGGATCGCCGTTCCTCAGCAGCAGGTAATACAGAAAACTCAGGTCAAAATGCGCGTTATAGGCCAGCAACAGTGTGTTTCCTGCAATCATCCGGGCAATATCCTGACAGACCTGCGCCTTGGAGATGCCCCGGTCCAGAATATCTTGGGTGGAGATGCCGGTGAGCTGCTCAATCATAGGGGGAACGGTGTTGCCGGGGGTCAGGGAGATCAGTTCGTCATATTCTTCAATGACGGTGGCTGTACCGTCCCGGCGCTCTACTACTACCGCAGCAAATTCGATGATCTCGTCGCGGTTAAAGGCAAGGCCGGTGGTTTCCGTATCAAACAGAACAAGACGGTCATATTTTTCAAATAAAGTGTCGAAATTACCCACGTTTATTCTCCTTTCGCCAGTTTTCGTGCCCGAGCAAATTTGCTTTTCTCCTCCGGGAGAAGGCCGTACATTGTTGCCAGCGCCTTGGCGTAGGCCTCTGCAACTGCCTCGGATCCGTCCTTCAGCTCCACCTCTACCTCCCGCAGGGGCAGTTCCTTGCCACCGCCCAGCAGGACACCCTCGTCCAGGGCAATCTCTACGCAGCACTCCGGCAAGTCGATCAATTTCGCCCGGCGGGTAAAGCGGGCGCCGCAGGTTGCGATGATGCCGCTGCGTGTAAGAGAAAGCAGCTCCTCTGGAGCGCCAAGTTTACATAACATAGGAATGGCGGTTTCAATATCTGTTTCTTCCAGCTCCCATTCGCCCCGGCGGTTATCGCCGGCGGGGGTCTTCACGGTGCAGATGGAAACACCGTTTTCCATTCGCCGCCGCAAGGTGATATGACGGGCGGACAGTGCGCCATCCGGTGTGTCATAATAGGTGGTTTCCATAGCAATCACCGTATAATCGCTCCAATTTCTGCCAATGGCAGAAAAAGCATCTGCATTCGCAACATATTTCAGTTCAAACTCTTTTCCCAAGAAGCCCACCTCCAATTTACCATATTATACACCCCGCCTTAGCGGTATGCAAGAATCTTTTTCCCCGCCCCGATTCCGACAAAATATTCCCTCCGTCCGTGTTAGGATTTAGGTATTGAAGGGAAAGGAATGTGGTACAAATGATGGTAGCATTGGGAATCTATGTCCGGAGGTGGCAGAGGACATTGCGTCGGTGGCTGCTGAGCCCCCGCTTGCACATAATGGCACAGACTGCGGCGTACATAGGGTCGGGACTGCTGCTCAGTGCTGCCAGTCTGGGGAATGCGGCGCTGCCACTGACGCTGGGTTTATTATGTGCCGTGTCTGGTTGGCCGGCGGTGCTGATCACTGCCGGCGGTATGGCGGGATATTTGCTGTTCTGGGGAAGCGCCGGTACGCAGGGCGTGTTGTGGCTGTGTCTGGGCCTGGTGGTGGCAGTGATGCTGGGAGGACGGAACTTCCTGCGGAGCATGCCGTTGCTGATGCCGGCGCTGGCGGGAGTTATTACCGCAGTGTCCGGGGTGATATTTCAGCTGCTACTTCAAGAAGCGGCTCCGCTGCCTGTTTACCTTTTGCGGATCGCAGCTGCAGCGCTGAGTGCCCGGCTGTTTTCAGCAATTTTGGAAAAACGGGATCCGGTGGTGGAGTGGCTGGTTTGCGGTGTGGCGGTATTGGCACTGGCTCAGGTGATTCCTGTTCCGTATCTGGGCTTTGGCTATATCGCCGCCGGTGTGTTGGCAGCAGTGGGGGCGTTTCCTGCGGCGGCGCTGGCAGGACTGGCACTGGATCTGGCGCAGATCACGCCTACACCAATGACAGCGGTGCTGTGTCTTGCCTATATGCTCCGGTTGATCCCGAGAATGAAGCGGGGTGTGCTGTGTGCTGCCAGCGGAGTGGTCTATGTGGCGGTGATGCTGCTGTGCAGCACTTATGATCTGCAGCCGCTGCCGGGTTTGCTGATTGGCGGGCTGATCTCTTGCTGGGTCCCCGGAAGACCGGAACTCTCCCACCGGCGGGGGGAAACGGGCTTTGCCCAGGTGCGGCTGGAGATGGTATCTTCGGTACTCAGTGAAACCCAGCGTCTTTTGCAGGATGTGGAGGAATATCCCGTTGACGAAGAGGCGATCATTGCAAAAGCGGTGGAACGGGCCTGCAACGGCTGCCCATACCGGAATAAATGCAAAGATCAGGGACAAAAATTGCCTGTGTCCCTTCTCCACAGACCCTTGGGCAACGGCGCAGGCTTGCCGCTGACCTGCCGGAAGTCCGGCCGTCTTCTGCAGGAATTGCGAAGAGGGCAGGAACAATTGAGAGCGATTCGGGCAGACCGGGATCGGCGGGAGGAATACCGGGCTGCTGTAACCCAACAGTACCATTTTTTATCTGAATATCTGCAAGACCTGTCTGACACGCTGGCGCAGCGCACCGATTTGCCCCGGCAGTTCTATCAGCCGGAGATGGCAGTGTGCTCCGCCGCCCGGGAGGGGGCAAACGGCGACCGCTGTCTGGTATTTGCCGGTGTGGAGTGTCGGTATTACATCGTCCTGTGCGACGGAATGGGCACCGGACCGGAGGCAGCCCGGGATGGAAAGATCATTGGGAATATGCTGAAGAAGCTTCTCAGTGCTGGGTATCCCCCGGAGTTTGCTCTGCGCAGCGTCAATAGCCTTTGTGCTTTGCAGGGACGGGCAGGAGCGGTAACCATCGACCTTGCGGAGCTGCAGCTGGATACGGGCAAGGCAGCACTGTACAAATGGGGCGCAGCGCCGTCCTATTTGATTTCCAAGGGTGCGGCAATAAAAATCGGGACAGCGACCCCACCACCCGGGTTGTCGGTAACCGATTGCCGGGAGACGGTGGAGCAGCTGTCCCTGCGCCGGGGGGAGATGCTGATTTTGCTCAGCGACGGAGCAGAGGGAGAGGAATCTCTGCGCCGTTGTTTAGAGGGGACAATCCAGCCGCCCGGGGAACTGGCGGCCAGGATTTTGTCTTGCAGTCGGGCAGAGGGGACGGACGATGCCACTGTCGCTGTGGTACGCCTGAACTCCCTGCCCACGCCGACATAATACCACACAATATTTGCGGAATTTGTCGAAACACAAGATGTAGGAGAATAATTTGTAGCACCACCACAATATTTTGGGAAAAAGTGCAAAAAAATGCCGACACTCAAAAGAGTGTCGGCATTTGTAGTTTCTATTACTCGGCGTCAGCCATTTCCTTCAATGCGTCCTTGCGGCTGAAGTTTGCACGGCCCTTCTCGTCGAAGCCCATGAACTTGACCCAGGTCATATCGCCCAGGTTCAGGACATCCTCGACCTTCTCAACGCGGCGGTTCTCCAGCTTGGAGATGTGCACCATACCGTCGTGGCCGGGAGCGATCTCAACGAATGCGCCGATGGGCAGGATGCGGACGACCTTGCCGTAGTACAGCTTGCCAACCTCGGGAACGAAGCAGATATCGTCCACCATCTTCTTGGCAGCGTAGGCAGCGGCGGAGTCCACAGCGGAGATGAACACGGAGCCATCGTCCTCGATGTCCACCTTGGCACCGGTGTCGGCGCAGATCTTCTGGATGGTCTTGCCGCCGGAGCCGATGACCTCGCGGATCTTGTCCACGGGGATCTTCAGGCTGATCATCTTGGGAGCGAACTCGCTGACCTCAGCCCGGGGCTCGGGGATGCAGGGCAGCATCACTTCGTCCAGGATCACCAGACGAGCCTTGCGGCAGCGCTCCAGAGCGTCAGCGATGATCTCCATGGTCAGGCCCTTGTTCTT
>JAZQTN010000082.1:0-4563 GCA_045630825.1 Faecousia sp.
GGGAAAACAGTACGCAGGAAGGTCTCCTTCTCTTTGATCTCCGGCGATTTCTTTTCGATAGTGCTCCAGAAGGAGGCGGAAACGACAGCCGCAGCCTCTTCCAGGGTCAGACCTTGGCGGCGGATCAGATAGTCCACAATATAAGTAATGACTTCCGTGTCAGTTTGCAGATTACATTTATAGCCAAACATTTCGATAAATCTGCGGTTTGCATCATAAGAGGAAATCTCGCCGTTGTGGATGATGGAATAATCCAGCAATGTAAAAGGATGGGCACCACCCCACCAACCGGGGGTGTTGGTCGGGTAACGGCCATGCGCTGTCCAGGAATAGCCTTCGTATTCATCCAGTCTATAAAACTCGCCCACATCCTCCGGGAAGCCTACGGCTTTGAAGGTGCCCATATTCTTGCCGCTGGAAAATACATAAGCACCGGGCATTTCTGTGTTGATCTTCATCACCGTTCTGGCAACGAATTCTTTTTCATCTAGTTGGTAGGCAGAGAGCTGGCTGCGCAGAGGTGCTACAAAATAACGCCAGATGATCGGCTCGTCAGTGATGGCCGGGATCTTGCGTGTAGGTATGATCTCAGACTTCACAATCTCAAAGCGTTCTTTCAAAAAAACCTCGCAGTTTTTCCGGGTAGCACGCGCATCATAGAACAAGTGAAGTGCATAAAACTCCTTGTATTCAGGATAAATGCCGTAGGCGGCAAATCCACCGCCCAGTCCGTTGGACCGGTCATGCATCGGCTTCATTGCATCCATGATCTTACGGCCTGTTATTCGTTTGCCATCCTTTGATATGACAGCCGCGATGGCACACCCGGAGGGAATCCGCACTTGACCTTCTGGTTTCATTTTCCTCATCCTCTCAGCTTTGAAATAAAAATGAGCAAAGGCATTCACAGAGGCAAAAAATACCTCTGATGAACGCCTTTGCTCATCGTGTGTATTATATTCCTTCTGCAAACATTTGTCAACCTGCCTAAAACATAAAATGTTTTTTGTGCAAGGTGTTGACAAATGCCCTTGGTGGGTGTACAATGCGATCGTGCAAAGGCAATGGCGTCTTTGGGCTTTAGGCCCATAGACGCCATTGCCTTTTTGTATGTTAACTGGGGATCACCCCTATGTGCAAGGAGGATGCAAAATGTCTTATGTAGATGAAGTAATTGAGAGGATTGTCCAGGAGAATCCCGCAGAGCCGGAGTTTCACCAGGCGGTGAAGGAGGTGCTGGAGTCTCTTCGTCCGGTTGTGGAGGAAAATGAGGAGAAATATCGCCGCGACGCGATCCTGGAACGGCTGGTCAACCCCGAACGGCAGATTAAATTCCGGGTACCTTGGGTGGACGATAAGGGTCAGGCTCATGTGAATACCGGCTACCGTGTCCAGTTTAACAGCGCCGTCGGTCCCTATAAAGGCGGTATCCGGCTGCACCCGTCTGTCAATCTGGGAATTATTAAGTTCCTGGGATTTGAACAGATTTTCAAGAACTCCTTGACCGGACTTCCCATTGGTGGAGGTAAGGGTGGCTCGGACTTCGACCCTAAAGGCAAGTCCGACCGGGAAATCATGGCATTCTGTCAAAGCTTTATGACCGAACTTTATAAATATATCGGTGCGAATGCTGATGTTCCTGCCGGGGATATCGGCACAGGCTCCCGTGAAATTGGATATATGTACGGCCAGTATAAGCGGATCCGGGGATTGTTCGAAGGCGTGCTGACGGGTAAAGGCCTTTCCTATGGTGGATCGCTGGCAAGGACGGAAGCCACAGGCTATGGTCTTTTGTATATCACCGAGGAGTTGCTAAAGTGCAACGGTCATAGCATGAAAGGCAAAACCGTAGTTGTATCCGGCTCCGGAAACGTGGCTATCTATGCGATCCAGAAGGCCTGCGAACTTGGCGCAACAGTCCTGACTGCCTCTGATTCCACTGGCTGGGTCTACGATCCCGACGGCATTGATGTGGCTGCCCTGAAGCAGATCAAGGAGATCAATCGGGCGCGGCTGACTGAGTACAAAAAGTACAGACCGAATTCGGAATATCACGAAGGCAGGGGTATGTGGTGCATCAAGGCCGATATCGCCCTACCCTGTGCTACCCAAAATGAACTGACCCTTGCGGACGCAAAGCTACTGGTTACCAACGGTGTGCTGGCAGTGGCAGAGGGTGCGAATATGCCCACCACAATGGAAGCTACCGAGTATTTGCAGCAAAACGGTGTGCTGTTTTTGCCCGGAAAAGCAGCCAATGCCGGAGGTGTGGCTACGTCTGCTTTGGAAATGTCCCAGAACAGTGAACGTATAAGCTGGACCTTTGAAGAGGTTGATACAAAACTCCGTAACATTATGGTTGACATTTTCCATCATATCGATGCGGCGGCAAAAAAATATGGTTTTGATAAAAACTATGTGATTGGTGCAAATATTGCCGGATTTGAAAAGGTCGTGGATGCTATGCAGGTTCAGGGCATCGTATAACAAGATCTGTTATGTAAAAGAGGAGGACTGATTACAAAAAGGCAAGAAAACCTATTTTTAAATCGGCCTCCTGAGAATGTTATAGCTTGTCAATCTGCCCAAAATAGAAAATATTTTTTGTGCAAGGTGTTGACAAATGCCCTTGGTGGGTATACAATGCAAGCGTGCAAAGGCAATGGCGTCTTTGGGCTTTAGGCCCATAGACGCCATTGCCTTTTTTGTTATTTCGCACATTTTATCTGAAAAGGAGCGTTCACTATGGAAACTGTTTCTGATTACTTTGGCTGTCTGGTATTCGACGAGCGTGTTATGAAAGCAAAGCTGAGCTCGAATGTCTACAGATCTTTGCATAAAACGATCCAGCGGGGCACAAAGCTGGATCCCAGTGTTGCTGACGCAGTCGCGGCGGCTATGAAGGATTGGGCAATCGCTAACGGTGCTACCCATTTTACACACTGGTTCCAGCCCCTTACCGGCATTACCGCAGAAAAGCACGACAGCTTCATTACTCCGGCTCCGGATGGTGGCGTAATTATGGACTTTTCCGGCAAGGAGCTGATCAGGGGTGAGCCGGATGCAAGTTCTTTCCCTTCCGGCGGACTTCGCGCCACCTTTGAGGCCAGGGGCTATACAGCATGGGATCCTACCTCTTACGCATTTATTAAGGGTAAGACACTGTGTATTCCCACAGCCTTTTGTTCCTACGGCGGAGAGGCACTGGATAAGAAGACCCCTCTGCTGCGCTCTATGGAAGCCCTGAACCGGCAGGCAATGCGAATCCTCAAGCTGTTCGGTAACACGGATGTGAAGTGTGTCCGCACCTCCGTTGGCCCTGAACAGGAGTACTTCCTTGTTCCCAAGGAAATGTATGACCAGAGGAAGGACCTAATCTATACCGGCAGGACCCTGTTTGGTGCCAAGCCGCCCAAAGGGCAGGAAATGGATGACCACTACTTTGGTGTGATCAAGCCCAGAGTTGCGGCATTTATGGAGGATCTGAACAAGGAACTGTGGAAGCTGGGTATCCTGGCAAAGACGGAGCATAACGAGGTAGCTCCGGCACAGCACGAACTGGCTCCCATTTATACCACTACCAATATTGCTACCGACCACAACCAGCTGACCATGGAGATTATGCAGAAGGTCGCGGCCTCGCACGGTCTTGTGTGTCTGTTACATGAGAAGCCCTTTGCCGGGGTCAACGGTTCCGGTAAGCACAATAACTGGTCTATGGTGACGGATACCGGTGTGAATCTGCTGTCCCCTGGTGAAACGCCTTATGAAGACGCCCAGTTCCTGCTGTTCCTGTGTGCGGTCATCAAGGCAGTGGACGACTATCAGGATCTGCTGCGTATTTCCGTGGCAACTGCAGGCAACGATCATCGGTTGGGCGCGAATGAAGCACCTCCTGCCGTAGTTTCCATCTTCCTGGGTGATGAGCTGACGGCGATTTTGAATGCCATCGAAAGTGATAAACCTTACGAAGGAGCTAAGAAAACCAATATGAAGCTGGGTGTTGATGTTCTGCCCAGATTCCCCAAGGACACCACTGACCGTAACCGCACCTCGCCCTTTGCGTTCACCGGCAATAAATTTGAGTTCCGTATGCTGGGATCTTCCAACTCCATTGCCTGTGCCAACATTATGCTCAATGCGGCGGTGGCAGAATCTTTGAAGATCTACGCAGACCGTCTTGAGGGTGCAGAAGATTTTGAGACGAGGCTTCACGAGATGATCCGCAAGACCATTAAGGATCACAAGCGCATTATCTTCAACGGCAATGGCTATAACGAGGCCTGGATCAAGGAAGCAACTGAGAAACGCGGTTTGTGCAACTACCGTACCACACCCGATTGTATTCCCCACATTCTGGATGAAAAGAATGTGAAGATGCTCACAGGTCACGGTGTGTTCAGTATGGCAGAGTTGCGGTCCCGTTGTGAGATCCAGCTGGAGAACTATTGCAAGACAGTCACCATTGAGGCAAATACCATGGTGGATATGGCGAAAAAGCAGATTCTTCCCGCCGTGCAGAGTTATGCGGCTGAGCTGGCAGGTGGGGTTGCAGCAAAGAAA
>JAZQTN010000083.1:0-5107 GCA_045630825.1 Faecousia sp.
GATCTGCTCAACCTTCTTGTCTTTTGCCATAGTAAATTACCTCTCTTTGCATTGGTGACAATGCATAATCTCGTACTGTACATTATAGCACATTTGTCAAGAGGTCGCACCCACAAATTCACATTTGGCAACAGAAAAATGAAAATTATTTTTCCATTTATCTCTATACCCGTTTCCATCTTGAAATTTACATCAGACTGCCAAAGTTCCAGCATATCACAATCTACGCCTATGCCGCGGCTAAGCAGAACATTGATAACGATACAAAAGCGGTCTAGCAACGCTCTACGGCAGAAAGAAAGTAAAGAAGAATTTATGTCAGCCCCCAGCTTTCCGCTGGGGCATCTTTCTTATGAATCGGTAGTAAAAAGCGATCTTTTTGTTCTACACTAAGATGGTAAAATATGAGTAAACTGCAAAAGGAGTTGTCAAATATATGAAATTAGGTATCGTAAGATATCTCAATCTTCCATATATCAATATAGCTCCATATTCATCTATAATATTCATATTTCAAAACTTTTCCGATATATAAATCCATGCACTGCCATGCAGTTTCATGGCAGATTGGTGCGGAATTGGTGCGGAGGTTTTGGGATATGGCTCACGCGGAAATGGGTTCATCACGACTGCAATTCAAAAGCGCTCACCGATACTTGGTGAGCGCTTTTTGCGTTTCTAAAATAAATGTTGGAGCCAGGCAAGGAACCTGGCTCAACATTTATGATAGAACTTGTTAATTTGTATAGATGGATTAATTAGCCAATCAGGTCAAAGGCATTGAGCTGCTTATTGATTGCCTTCAGGGCAGCCTCAGGCACATCGCCGCCCATACCCATCAGCATTTCCATGTTGAAATTCTCAACCATATTCCACATGGGATGCTCGGGATTCATTTTGCCGCCCATCATTTTGTCCACAATGGCCCATGCCTCGGGATTCCTGTGAATCTGGCCCATGGTGGACTTGATGTTCAGCTTGCCCTCGGGGAATTCCATGGGGCCGTCATCCAGTTCTACACTGCCCATAGCAGTGAACCAGTTGGCTGCGCCGTCGCTGCCATCATCCTCAACAGGCAAGGTATAGATCTCAGGCTCTGCTTCTACCTTCTCAATAGTCATGGTGTCCTTAACGCTGCCAGCCACAGCCAGGAAGAGGTTATAACCCTCGCTCATGGTCACATCAAAGCGGCAGATGTGATCAACGGCTTCCTGCTCACCCACCAGGGTACCGTTGCAGTACAGCTGCACAGAGGGCTGGTTGGTGTAAACCTTGATCTCCCGTACATCGCCTGCACGCTGGGCATAGCGCTTGCCGCAGAGGTAAACCATAGGCTCAGGATTCCAGTAGGACTTGCAGATATAGTAGGCATCCTTCTTGGTCTTGCGATCCATGCAAACAAGACCCTTGTTGTTGCGGCCTGCCACACCGCCCTCATCACGGGCTGCGCAGCCGAAGTCGAACATGTTCCACAGATGGGTACCCCAGACCCAGGGACGCTCGTCCAGAACCTTACACATATGCTCATGGTAAACGGCCTGGTAATCCTCGCTGTAGTCCTTGACCTTGGGATTGGGACTGTGGTAGGTCATAATGCCCTCGCAGCCGTACTCGGAGATACCGATGGGAATGTCGGGGTTTTCTGCGTGGAACTTATCCAGCCAGGGGCCGTTCTGCTCCAGCTTGCCGCCGTACCAGCCGAAATAGTGGTTGTAGCTCTCCAGATCGGTGATGCGGTGCATGGGACCATCGGTGGGGGTAAAGGAAACATGGGCAATGGTGCTCAGACGGGTGGAATCCAGTTCTCTAACCAGTGCGTTCAGATCCTTGTGGTTCTCCACCAGTTGCTCAGAGATGCCGCCGATGAGGATCTCATTGCTGAGGCCCCAGAACATAATGGAGGGATGGTTGTAGTTCTGAATGATCAGTTCCTTCATCTGCTGGCGGCAATTTTCATGGGCAACGGGATTCTTGCTCATGACGGAAATGAAGGGAATCTCCGCCCAGATGGCGAAGCCCAGTTCGTCACAGGCATCATAGAAATACTGATTGTGCTGGTAGTGGGCCAAACGGATGGTGTTCGCACCCAGTTCCTTGATCATACAGGCATCATCATAATGCGCTTCTGCATCCAGTGCGTTGCCAATGTACATCCGGTCCTGGTGGCGGGCCACACCACGCAGGGGGGTCAGAACGCCGTTGAGATAGAAGCCTTTCTGAGGATCCACGGAGAAGGAGCGGACGCCGACACGGGTATCGATCTCGTCATATACTTCATTTCTTCTCAGCAGCTCAGCAACCACGGTGTACAGGTAGGGATTCTCAAAATCCCACAGCTGTGCATCGGGCAGGAAAATGGTAGTCTTGGGAGCAGATGCGGGACGGGAGGCATAGGCTACTTCCAAACCTTCCTCGTCCAGGATGGTGTACTGCACGGTGAAGTTCTCGTCAGCATTCTTTACAAATGCCTCGATCTCGAAGGTTGCGCCGCCGCACTCGGTGGGCTTGGGGGTGACCATGATGCCGGGGCCACCGTAGTATTCCAGATCGAAGTGGGCATCGGGGACACTGATGATGTTGACACCCCGGTACAGACCGCCGTAGAAGGTAAAGTCAGCTTGCTGGGGATAAACCCGGTCAGTAGGCTCGTTGGTGCAGGCAACCACCAGCAGGTTTTCGCCATTTTCTTTGCACAGATCGGTAACATCTGCACGGAAGGTGGAGTAGCCGCCTTCGTGATAAATGACCTCAGTGCCGTTGACATAGACAGTGGCCTCAGAGCTTGCTGCCAGGATCTCCACAAAGACACGACCACCCTTCAGAGGCTGCTTGGGGGTCTCGAAAGTCTTGGCGTACCAGCACTTGCCGCGGTAGTAACTGCCGTTGCCATCGTTGCCATCTACAGCGTTCCAGGTGTGGGGCAGGTCCACAGTCTGCCACATGCCAGGATATTCTGCAGGCAGACCGGCATCTTCCCGGATGAATTTCCAATTTTCGTTTATATTGATGATATTTCTCATAGTAATTTCCTTTCCCAGAAATTTTCTCTTCTATTTTATCATATTCTAAGCGAATAGAAATGTACAAAAAGCACACTTCTGTACAATTTCGAGATAAAATCAAACCCCGAAATGTACCGATTCGGCAGATTCCGGGGTTATTCATGCGAGCTATGCGAAATAGGGAGCTATCAGATTCTCGACCAACGCAGCCATTTCCTCTGGTTTGCGCTCATAACCGCTGTAATGCCAGCTATATACAAGACCCATGATTCCCGTAAATCCAAAAACAATCAGGTCCCTGCTGTTATCCTTCCATCCATGGCTCTTCAGCCAATTAT
The DNA here is from genome assembly GCA_045630825.1 of Faecousia sp. Lineage (GTDB taxonomy): Bacteria > Bacillota > Clostridia > Oscillospirales > Oscillospiraceae > Faecousia. The sequence goes on from JAZQTN010000083.1 coordinate 3,341, forward strand.
GAACATCATAGTCCTCCTGTAAGATCCGGGTTACCATTCGTTCCAGCAAAAGTCCTGACATAGCGTTATTTTCCAGTATGTCGAGCAAAACTTTTTGTGTTTTCCAGTACATGAAAAATTCCAAAATCTCATTTATTCCGCAGATTTCTACCGCCCAAATTTTGCTGTCTATTAAGGCATATAACGCTCCGGTCATATTGCTGAACAGGTAATAAAACATACGTCTGCTGACCCCTGCGTGTTGGCATAGTTGGGTAACAGTGATTTCCGAAAATGGTTTGATCTGCATTAACTCCAGCAGGCTTTCTGTAATTTTCTTCTGCTGAATTGCTGTTTTTTCGTTTATACATTTTCGGTATAAATTCGTTCTTTCATCAGCAGGGATGCCGTGAAATTGATTTTTGGACTGATTACCCATATATCATCCCCCCAAACTAAAATTCTAAAATATTATAGCAGTTTTTTCTTTCGTCGATAGATCGTTTCGGATTTTGTAGATAAAGTGATTTAGAAATGATGTTTGCGTAGTTTTTAGAGGTTACCTATTTTATTGAATCATTTTACGGTATTGCATGGGGGAAATTCCATACTCTGCTTTGAAAGCACGGTAGAAGGCAGAGTATTCTTGAAAACCGACAGCCAAACTGATTTCTTCCATAGTATTTCCTAATTCGATCAGCTTTTTGGATTCTACCAATCGCCGTTGGGTCACACAGCGATAAAAGCTGATTCCCATCTCACGCTGAAATAAATGGGTCAATGTGCTTGCACTCATATGGAAAACACGTGCAGTTTCCTGAATTGAAATCTTCTCAGACAGTCTGCTTTGCACATAGTCAAGAATAATCTCCAGCATATCGCCTTTGGGATTTCTTGGAGCAGTTTGAAGTTCGTGTGCTGCTCTGGTAAGGTGAACAACCAACTGTGAAGCGATTCCTCCTAAACAAATCTGCCATCCCGGTGCCCTTGCTTCAGATTCCCGTACAGCACGAATGAAAAATCTGTTCAGATATTCCCATTTTGTTTTCGCTGTTCGCAATACAATCGCATCTTGAAAATCGAAGATATTTGCATCTCGGTTTTGCAATGTTTGGGTAAAAGAAGTGCTGATCCAAATCACATAGCGTTTATAGGGGTTTTTCATTTCTTTTGGAAGAATGGGACAATGAATTGTACCCGGCGGGGCGATGATAATATCGCCCGTCTGAATATGATATCTTCGAACTCCCAGCAAATAATCCAAATCACCTTGTGTGCAGTATATAATTTCATAGAACAGATGACTGTGCTGGACAACATGATCCGATGTGAAGCTAATATCCTGATGGGTATCTACCAGCGGTGATTCCATCTCCATTTCTTGATATAGGTTGTCCATACCATGTTGAAACAGAATCTGGCGGATTTCATCTTTTGGCAAACTAGGATTGACCAATTTCAGCACGTCTTGTTTTCTCATGGTCCATGCACCTCCCGCTTTATAACAACTATATCACGCTATTGCTTGATAATCAATATTTTAAGCTAATATATCAATTAAATTTCTTTTCTATCCAGTATAAAATATACTGGATAGCTTAAGTGCATACGTTTCAAGCTACAAAATAAGAACAAAGGAGAAAACACAATGGCAAAAAACAAGACCCCTAAGACCGGCCTGACCAAGAAGCATTGGGTCGGTTATGCACTGGGTGACATGGGTGGCTGCATGACCTTTGCGCTCATGGGCTCCATGGTTACCCGGTATTACACCAACGTGCTTCATGT
>JAZQTN010000084.1:0-32921 GCA_045630825.1 Faecousia sp.
GCCAGAGCCTTGCCCATGATGGAAACTTCCTTCTGTACCAGGTAGCCGGAAACAGCAGGCAGGTAGTCAGCAACACCGGCAGTAGAGGAGTGAGCACGGTGTGCGGTGCCGAATGCGTCGTTAACGAAAATGTCAGCCAGATCAGCCAGGGCCTTGCTCAGCTCGGGATCGTTCTTGGTCTCGCCCTTGATGTAGCGGGTGTTCTCGATGAGCATTACATCGCCGTTCTTCAGAGCAGCAGCCTTAGCTTTAGAGTCCTCACCGGCAACGTCGGTAGCCATAATGACTTCCTTGCCCAGCAGCTCAGAGATGCGCTCAGCAACGATCTTCAGGCTCAGCTCGGGCTTCCACTCGCCCTTGGGCTTACCCATATGGGAGCACAGAATGACCTTGGCGCCCTGCTCCACCAGATACTTGATGGTGGGCATAGCGGCAACGATACGCTTGTCGGAAGTGATCTTGCCTTCTTTGGTGGGTACATTGAAGTCGCAGCGGCACAGAACGCGCTTGCCGGCAACTTCAATATCTTCGATAGATTTCTTGTTGTAGTTCATAATAACTCCTCCATATTATCGGGATTCATTCCCGCATTTTTCCGTGATCCAGCAGACCGGGGAAATCCAGCTGCCGCAGAGCTTCGAATACCGTAATGGCTACGGCATTGCTTAAGTTCAGGCTCCGAGCCGTATCCCGCATTGGAATGCGGACACATTCATCATAATGTGCTGCCAGGAAATCCTCCGGAAGCCCTTTGGTTTCTTTGCCGAAAAATAAGTAACAGTCTTCCGAGAAGGCAGCTTCGGTATAACTCCGGGGTGCTTTCGTGGACAGACACCACATTTGGCGCACATCATTTTTGGCGAAGAAGTCGTCCAGGTTTTCGTAATCGAAAATTTCCACCATATGCCAGTAATCAAGACCGGCGCGGCGAACAGCCTTTTCCGATATATCGAAGCCCAGAGGGCGGATCAAGTGCAGCCGGCAGCCGGTGGCGGCGCAGGTTCGGGCAATGTTGCCACAGTTCTGCGGGATCTCCGGTTCTACCAGTACAATGTTCAGCATCTTCTCACCTCAAATAGGGTCAAATCGGTTGCGTTCCTATTGTATGTCAAAGTTTTCACAAAATCAATCCAAAAATCACATTTTTTCAAACTTTTTTTACAATATACATAAAAGTGGGTTTTTGTACCCCGGAATTGTGAGAAATGTGGAAAAAATTTTATATCTCCGCTGTTTTACCAAGGAAACGTTCGGGAATGGCGGACAAGTGTCCACGGCGATAAGGCCTAAATTGGGGAAACTGACAATAAAGTGGCGCAGTATTGCATCGGGATAGAAAAACGAACGGCAAAAGATTGACTTTTTCTTGCTTTTATGAAATAATATTGGAGCGAAAATTAAGAAATAAGAGGGGATTCATTTATGATCCAATCCAGAACACATAACTGCGGCGAGTTGCGCATTGGCGACGCCGGAAAGAAAGTTACTATCGTCGGCTGGCTGGAAAATGTCCGGGAAGTCGGCTCCAATTTTGCATTTTTGGTCCTGCGGGATTACTACGGTACCACACAGGTGGTGATCGAAACCGAGGAAATGATGCAGACAATCAAAGGCATTAACAAGGAATCTACCATTTCCGTTTCCGGCACTGTCCGGGAGCGTGAAAGCAAGAACACCAAGCTGCCCACCGGTGAGATCGAGGTTGTACCCGAAGCAATCACGGTTCTCGGCAAATGCCGCCATAATCAGCTGCCCTTTGAGATCAACAAGTCCAGAGATGCTGATGAGAATGTCCGGCTGAAGTACCGTTTTCTTGACCTGCGGAATCCTGCAGTCAAGTCCAACATTATCCTGCGCTGCCAGGTGGTGGCCGAACTGCGCCGGTTGATGACCGAAAAGGGTTTCCTGGAAATCACCACGCCTATCTTGACTGCTTCCAGTCCCGAGGGCGCCCGGGATTATCTGGTGCCTGCCAGAAATCACCCCGGTAAGTTCTATGCGCTGCCGCAGGCTCCCCAGCAGTTCAAGCAGCTGCTGATGACCTCCGGCTTCGATAAGTATTTCCAGATCGCACCCTGCTTCCGTGATGAGGATGCCCGTGCAGACCGTACTCCCGGCGAGTTCTATCAGCTGGATATGGAAATGGCATTCGCTACCCAGGACGATGTTTTGAGCACTCTGGAAGATGTGCTGGTGCCCGTGTTTGAGAAGTTCGGCAAGTATAGCAGAGTTTCTCCCGCACCTTTCCGCCACATTTCCTTTAATGAAGCTATGGAGCGCTATGGTTCTGACAAGCCTGACCTGCGTATCGACCTGGAAGTGCAGGATATTTCTGCTGAGGTCCAGGGTTGCGGCTTCGGTCCTTTTGAGGGCGCTACGGTTAAGGCTGTTGTGGTGGACGATTTCACCCAGGCCAGAAAGTGGATCGACAAGCTGCTGGTGGATGTGGAAGTACAGACCGGCAACAAGGCCTGCTGGATCAAGGTCGACGAAAATGGCGAGCTCACCGGCGGTGTTTCCAAGTTCCTGGCAGATTATAAGGATGTACTGACCGCAAAGCTGAATCTGAAGCCCGGTTCCTTCGTCTGTATGGCTGCAGGCAAGAAGCTGGCTGCTCAGAAGACCGCCGGTGTTATCCGTACAATGCTGGGTAAGCGTGTTCCCGGACACTTTGATGAAGAGCAGTATGCTATTTGCTGGATCGTAGACTTCCCCATGTATGAGATGGGTGAAGAGTCTGGCCAGTTGGAGTTCTGCCACAATCCTTTCTCCATGCCTCAGGGCGGTATGCAGACTCTGCTGGATGCCGAGGGCGACATCGAGAAGCTGCTGGCTATCAACGCCAACCAGTATGACCTGGTTGTCAACGGTTATGAGTCCGCATCCGGTGCTGTCCGTAACCACGATCCCGAGATCATGGTCAAGGCTTTCCAGATGGTGGGTCTGGGCGAAGAGGATGTAAAGGCCAAGTTCCCCGCAATGTACAACGCCTTCACCTATGGTGCACCTCCCCACGCAGGTGCAGCTCCCGGAGTTGACCGTCTGATTATGCTGCTGACCGGCGAGGAATCCATCCGCGAGGTTATTACCTTCCCGATGAACAAGAATGCTCAGGACCTGATGATGGGTGCCCCCACCACCGTGGACCAGAGTCAGCTGGATACCGTGCATATCGCATTGCTAGAAGAATAAGAATTAAGGACTGCCGCACAAATGAGGCAGTCCTTTTTTTGTTAAAAAAGGGAGCCGCTGAGCAATTCAGCGGCTCTAACAAAGAGGAAAGAAAAAGGAAGAAACAATGATTAATTCAGTGAAAGAAAATCTGCGGGGTCGATGACCTTGTCATTGCAGGTTACGCTGAAGTGCAGATGATCCCCCAGGGCATTCTCCAGCAGGGCAGTGTTGCCCACGGTACCAATTGCTTGTCCCAGCTTGACGGTGCTGCCAGGTGTTACGGGCAGATTGCTGTCCAGGCTGGAATAGGTGGTAACATAACCGCCTTCGTGGCGGATGACCACGGTAGTACCCATGGTGTCATCCTCAAAAGTGGAATAGATTGTGCCGTCAGCGGCGGCATATACTGTGGTGCCGGCTTCAGCGGCAATGTCGATGCCGTTGTGCACGCGCCAGTCCCGGGTGGTCTCATTATAGCTCAGTGCATCCATGGAATAGCCGGCAATCGTTTCACCGGCTACCGGATAACCCGTTTTAATGGTTGCCTGTGTGGACTGGGTGGGCGTTTCTCCGTTGGGATGGGTCGCAATAGCGGCGATACCGTCATCGGTAGGATCGATGATCCCCACATTCAGTCCGGGATCGTTTTGCTGCGGATCTGGATTGTTTGCATTTCGGTAGTACATATAGCCGGAGATCCCGATGGCGGTAGCGCACAGGATCAGGGCTATGTAGTAGCCCTTGCCGGCAAATTTGCCTGTGTTTTTTCTGCTTTTCATAGTAAGCACCTCCGAAGCTAAGTATTACCGATTTTCTGGATTCTAAACCAGACAATGGAAATTTTGGCTCCGGTGAAAAATATTCTCTCCAATAGGGCAGAAAATCAATTGACATCCGGGAAATTTTCGCTATAGTTATAATTGTCGTATTATAGCGAAAATAACCTACAGAAACGGGGGAGGATAATGTCCAAGGAACTCATCAGGCTCCGGGATCTTACCATGGAGTTCGACGGGGAGCGTATACTCGACAGTATCAATCTCTATATCAACGATCACGAATTTTTAACCTTACTGGGCCCCTCTGGCTGCGGTAAGACTACTACGCTTCGCATTATCGGAGGCTTTTTGAATCCCACCTCCGGTACAGTTACCTTTGACGGGGAGACCATCAATGATGTGCCGCCTTATAAGCGCCAGATCAATACGGTGTTTCAGCGTTACGCACTGTTTCCCCACCTGAATGTATTTGATAATATTGCATTCGGTCTGCGGGTTGCAAAGCTGCCCAAGGAAGAGGTTACGGAGCGGGTCAACCGGATGCTGGAGGTCGTCAGCCTGAAAGGATACGGCCATCGCCACATCAATTCGCTTTCCGGCGGTCAGCAGCAGCGCGTCGCTATTGCAAGAGCTCTGGTCAACGAGCCTAAGGTCTTGCTACTGGACGAACCTCTGGGCGCTTTGGATCTGCGCCTGCGCAAGGATATGCAGATCGAACTGAAGCGGATCCAGCAGGCAATGGGCATTACTTTTGTCTATGTTACCCACGATCAGGAAGAAGCGCTGTCTATGTCTGACACCGTGGTGGTTATGGATAAGGGCCGCATCCAGCAGATCGGCAGACCCGAGGATATATATAATGAGCCGAAGAACGCTTTCGTGGCGGATTTTATCGGCGAGAGTAACATTCTGGACGGCGTTATGCTGTCTGACTATAAGGTTCGCTTCTTTGGCCGTACCTTCCAGTGCGTTGACAAGGGTTTTGCCCCCAACGAAAGCGTGGATGTGGTCATCCGGCCGGAGGACATCGACATCGTCGCCCCGGAAGAGGGCGATCTGGTGGGCGTTGTTACCGGCGTAACCTTCAAGGGCCTTAACTACGACATCATCGTCGAATTCAAGGGCTTCAAGTGGCTGATCCAGACCACGGATTACCACGGCGAGGGCGCTACCATCGGCATTCGTTTGAACCCGGAAGATATCCACATTATGCACAAGAGTGAGTACTCCGGTATGTTTGGCGACTACAGCTCCTACTCGGCTGAGTATGACGAGCTGACGGAGGATGCCGAAGATGAAGAAGAATAAGTCTGTACTGCTCAGCACGCCCTACATCATCTGGATGTTGGTGTTTACGCTGATCCCTTTGGGTGTGGTGGGCTACTATGCATTGACAGATCCGGAAACCGGAGCCTTCACCTTTAACAACCTGAAGGATCTGGGAATGTATCTGCCGGTACTGGGCCAGTCGGTGCTGTATTCTTTGGCATCGGCGCTGATTTGCCTGATTCTGGGCTATCCCGTGGCGTATTACATCGCCCATCGGGGCCCTGTTGCCCAGAAGATCCTGTATATGCTGGTGATGCTACCAATGTGTATGAGCTTTTTGCTCCGTACGCTGGCTTGGGTTGGCCTGCTGCAGGATACCGGTATTGTCAATAATTTCCTGGATTCCATCGGCATTGGTCGGCTGCAGCTGATCCGGACTCCTGGCGCAGTGGTTCTGGGTATGGTGTATAACTACCTGCCCTATATGATCCTGCCGTTGTACGCCACTTTAGTAAAGCTGGATCATCGGCTTATTGAGGCTGCGGAAGATCTGGGCTGTACACCGGTGATGACCTTTACAAAGGTGATCCTGCCTCTGTCTGTACCCGGCATTTTCTCCGGCATTACGATGGTATTTGTGCCTGCCGTTTCTACCTTCTATATTTCCCAGAAGCTGGGCGGAACGGATACCGTGCTTATTGGCGACCTGATTGAGCGTCTGTTCAAGCAGGGCGACAACCCCAATCTGGGCGCGGCGCTGAGCTTGGTGCTGATGGCGCTGGTGTTTGTTTGTACCGGCATTATGAGCCGCTTCGGTGGCGATGAGGAAGGCGGTGTCATCGTATGAAAAAGACAAACCGCATTCTCACGATTGTGATGTTCGTTTTCTTGTATATTCCGATGCTGGTGCTGATCGTGGCATCTTTCAATATCGGAAAGGACATCACCAATTTTGAAGGCTTTACACTGCACCAGTATGCGGAGCTGTTCCGGGATAAGGATCTGCTGCGGCTGCTGGGCAATTCCGTGCTGATTGCGTTGCTTGCCACCGGTATTTCTGTGGCGTTCGGCACATTGGCGGCGGTGGGCATCCACGGGTTGAAACCAAAAATGCGCAAAGTGGTTATGAGCCTGACCAATATCCCTATGACGAATCCGGATATCGTTACCGGTGTCAGCCTTAGCTTGCTGTTCGTCTTTGTTGGTACGGGTTTGCTGGGTCAGCGGGAGAGCCTGAATTTTTGGACCTTGCTGATTGCTCACGTTACCTTTGGCCTGCCTTATGTCATTTTGAATGTAATGCCCAAGCTTCAGCAGATGGATGGCAGCCTTACGGATGCCGCTATGGACTTGGGTTGCACTCCTGTGCAGGCATTTTTTAAGGTGATTGTGCACGAGATCCTGCCGGGTATTGTGTCCGGCGGCATTATGACCTTTACGATGAGCCTGGATGATTTCGTTATCAGCTATTTCGTAACGGGCTCTGATTTTGTTACACTTCCGGTAGAAATCTATACCTACACCAAAAAGCCAATTCAGAACAAGGTCTACGCGATGTTTACGCTGTTGTTCCTGCTGATCTTTGTGCTGATGGTGGCGATGAATCTGCTGCAGCTGCGGGCGAACCGCAAACGGGAAACGATGCGCTCTGTTTCAAGAGGCGGTGTTATTTTCCGCCGGTGCGTCGCCGGTGTGCTGGCTGTATGCCTGCTGGTGGGCTGTTGCTTCCTGGTGTTCGGCAATAAGAATGAAAAGATCACCCTGAATGTGAAAAACTGGGGTATGAATATGGCTGACGGCAGCGACGGTACCCTGGATATCGTCAAGGCGTTTGAAGAAAAGTATCCCCACATCAAGGTGAACATGTCCTACTATGAGTCCAATGAGGCGCTGTATTCTCAGCTGAGCAACGGCGGCATTACGGTGGATGTGATCATCCCGTCGGACTATATGATCGATCGGATGATCCAGTCGGATATGCTTCTGGAACTGGATTTTGACAACATTCCCAACTTCCAATATGTTGACGACCAGTTCAAGAATCCTGACTATGATCCGGAGAATAAGTACTCTGTACCCTATACTTGGGGCACTGTGGGAATCCTCTACAATACCAAGTATGTGGATGAGGCGGATCTGACGGGTTGGGGATTGCTGTGGAATGAGAAATATGCAGGTAAGATCCTGATGATCGACAATTCCCGGGATGCCTTTGGTATCGCTCACTACCTGCTGGGTTACAGCATCAATACCACGGATAAGGCAGAACTGGATGCATGCGCTGCCAAGCTGAAAGAGCAAAGACCTCTGGTGCAGCAGTATGTTATGGACCAGATCTATACCATTATGGAAAATGAGGAAGCCTGGATCGCGCCTTACTATGCAGGCGACTGCATGCTGATGATGGAAGAAAATGAGGATCTGGCGTTCTATCTGCCTCAGGAACAGGGCTTCAATCTGTTCACGGATGCAATGTGTATTCCCACCTGCTGCAAGGAGAAGGAAGCGGCTGAGTTGTTCATCAACTTCCTGACCGAGCCGGAAATCTCCGGCGCAAATATGGACTATATCTGTTATGCATCGCCCATTTCTGCCGCCCGGGAGCATATGGAAGAGTATCTTGCGGACAGTGAGATCGTTTATCCAAGCGAAGAAGTCCTGGCAAAGGGAACTGCATATGCCTACCTTTCTGAGGAGACCACTCGCTATGTGGAGAGCCTCTACCAGACGGCAACAAAACTGAACTCCTTTGGATAAAGCAATAATCCCGGAACGCATCTGCGTTCCGGGATTTTATTTTAGGAATTGCGGTTTCTTAAGAACAGAATGATGGCCGATCCAACGACCATAAGACCGCCGAGAATAGCAGAGAAGACCAGACCGCCGGGCTTTTCTCCGGCGTTGGATGTGGAGTCCTGATATTGGGCAGTCGGCCGTGTAGGCTGCGTGTCAGGCTCAGTGGGCTCAGTGGGCAATGTTTCCTCGGTGGGGAAGGTGGGCTCTGTTTCTGTGGGATCGGTTGCCAGTGGATCAAGCTCTGTAGGAGCAGTTGGTTCTGTAGGATCGGTTTCCGGTTGGGTCTGCGTCGGCTGCGGTGTTGTTGCAGTTGTCGGTGCAACGGTTGTTGCAGTAGTTGGGGCAACTGTCGGCTCAACAGTAGGCACTGCAGTTGGTGCAGCAGTAGGCACTGCAGTTGGTGCAGCAGTAGGCGCTACAGTAGGCGCTGCAGTGGGTGCTGCAGTCGGTGCAGCGGTAGGCGCTACAGTGGGTGCAGCGGTAGGTGCTACAGTGGGTGCAGCGGTAGGTGCTGCAGTGGGCGCAGCGGTAGGTGCTACAGTGGGCGCAGCGGTAGGCGCTATAGTGGGCGCAGCAGTTGGTGCAGCGGTAGGCGCTACAGTGGGCGCCGCAGTGGGTGCAACAGTGGGCGCTGCAGTTGGTACAGTGGTAGGCGTTGCAGTGGGAGCCTCAGTAGGAGCGTCAGTAGGAGCCGCAGTAGGAGCCGCAGTAGGAGCAGTGGTTGGTGCGGCAGTAGGCGCTTCAGTAGGCTCGGTAGACGGTTCTACAGTAGGCGCGGCCGTGGGCGCCGTTGTTGCAGCTTCTGTCGGTACTTCCGTTGCCTGAGTTCCGGTAGGATCGGATGTGGCAAATGCATTACCAGACAAAATGCTGATCAACATAGCAGAAATCAGCAGTAAACTCCATTTATGTTTCTTTTTCACTATACAGCCCCCTTGTGTAATGGCTTTTTCTAAGCTAGATTATACATAGAAAGTGCCATTCCGTCAAGGAGCAGAACATACTCCCAATCGTGAAAAAATGATTGCGAAATATGAGAAAATGTGGTATTTTTATAGGAGAACGAGAAAAGGAGCGGTGCAGGCAATGAAGACGGTTGTCATTGTAGATGATGAGCCCATCACCCGGATGGATTTATCTGATATGCTGCAGGAACTGGGCTTCCAGGTGGTCGGTGAAGCGGCTGACGGATTTGATGCTATCGAGCTTTGCCGGGCAAAGCAGCCGGATGTGGTGTTGATGGATGTAAAAATGCCGATTTTCGACGGTCTTACGGCTTCGGAAACCATTTTGTCGGAATCGTTGGCAGGCTGCGTGGTGTTGCTTACCGCTTTTAATGACCGGGATGTGATCGAGCGGGCCAGTAAGGCCGGTGTAACAGGCTATTTGGTCAAGCCTATTGACCAGAAATCGCTACTGCCCACTATAGAGGTGGCATACGCTCAGAGCCAGAGATTGGCCCAAAGCCGGGAAGAGACTCAGGCAGCGCAGAAGAAGATCCGGGAAGACCGGCTGATCCACAAGGCGCAGCAATATCTGGCAAAGACCCAGGGTTGCAGTGAGATGGATGCCTACCGCCAGATGCGCAAGACAGCAATGGATAAGCGACTTTCCTTGGCAGCATTGGCAGAACATATTTTGCATCAGGCTGCCCAGAACGATTATGTCGGTTCAGCAAAGCAGCTGCTGATGAAGAAAAAAGGTATGTCCGAGGACAGAGCCTACCAGTACATCGTCAGCTATGCCAAGGCGAACAACTGCAGTGTAGACGATGCCGCCAAGCAGCTGCAAAGCGACTTGGGCCGAAAGTGAGGCCAAAATGCTCAGAAAGATATGCCAGGAGCAGACGATCCTCAGCAGTGCCGATATCAACCGCCTTGTGCAGGTGGAGAGCCAGCTTTCTCTGATGGCGGAGCTCACCGGCGCTGACGTGTTTATCGATTGCATGACAAAAGATGGCGCGGTGATGGTTGTGGCGCAGGCGAGACCGTCCACTCTCAGCAGTGCCTACCAGCAGGATGTGGTGGGACATTACGCCCAGCCGGAAAATGAACCGGCGGTTTTTCAGGCGTTGCAAACCGGCGCACCCGCCCGGGATATTAAGGCTGTTACTCAGGAAAATCAGTCGGTACAGCAGGATGTTGTGCCGATCCTGAATGGGGAAGGCAAGTGTATTGCGGCGCTGATTCGAGAAAAAGATATTACAGGCGCTTTGCTGCAGGAGAAGAAATTCCGCACTCTGACACAGACTTATGAAAATGAGGATCTTTCACTGCGCTCCAGTGAAATGACCCCCCAGGACAAGACCGCTATACGGGAGATCCACCACCGGGTGAAGAATAATTTGCAGCTTGTTGCCAGTATTTTGAACCTCCAATCCCGCCGCTGCAACGATGACTTTACAAAAACAGTTTTGAAAGAAAATGTGGGCAGGGTCTTGTCAATTGCATCAATCCATGATATACTGACAAAAAATGAGGACAATTTTAGGGAAATTGACAGTATGCTCCTGCTGGAGCAATTACGCAAGAACCTGCAGTCCTTTGTTCCTGACGGGAAGCGCATTACCATTTCGGTAAACGGTACTTCCGCGAATCTTTCCGCTGATACGGCAAGCAGCGTATCTTTGGTAGTCAACGAACTGATCACCAATGCGCTGGAGCATGCCTTTGAAGGACGGGATTTCGGTTGCGTAACCGTTACATTTAATGCCGGGCAGCTGTTTCACAGTGTTACGGTCAGCGATGACGGCAACGGATTCGACCCTGCGCGGCTGCGGAAGGGAAGCCTGGGACTGAATATCGTGGAAGCCACGGTCAGAGATCGGCTCCACGGACAGTTGAATATTCATTCGGATGCCGGCGGAAGCCGCGTATCCTTTGATTTCAAAACCGAATAAACCGCACAACAGGGTGCGGCTAAAATGAGCAAAAAAGCTAAGGCGTTGCAAGGACGTCTTAGCTTTTTATGCTTTTTTGAGGGGAGGGGAGCAGATTTGCCGAATATTTTGAGTGTGGGAATCGATATCGGAACGTCCACCACGCAGCTGGTCTTCAGCCGGATCTCTATGGAAAATATGTCGGGCTACTTCTGCGTTCCCCGTATTTGCATTGTTGACAAAGAGGTTGTTTACAAAAGTCAAGTGCACTTGACACCCTTGGTAAACTCTGTTCTTATCGACGGAGAGGCCATTCGGGATATCGTAGCGGAAGAATTCCGCCGGGCAGGCTTCACACCCAAGGATGTGGACACCGGTGCGGTAATTATCACCGGCGAATCCGCTCGGAAAGAGAACGCCGCTGCGGTGCTGGACAAACTGGGAGGCTTTGCCGGAGAATTTGTGGTTTCCACCGCAGGCCCGGACTTAGAATCTATCATTGCCGGAAAGGGCAGCGGCGTATTCCAGTACACCATCGATAACAACTGTGCCGCAGCGAATTTGGATATCGGTGGCGGTACCACCAATATCGTGTTCTTCGATAACGGCGAGGTGGTCAGCAAAGGCTGCCTTGACATCGGCGGACGGCTGATCCAGCTGAAGAAAGATCTGACTGTAGAAAGCGTAAGTCCCGCTGCAGAGAAAATTGCGCAGCACTTGGGCATCCGTTTGAGACCCGGTCAGCGGACAACCTTGAATGACTTAGAGAGAATTACAGATAAAATGGCGGACCTGTTGGCGCAGGCGCTGTATCTAAAGCCCCAGGAGCCGCTTTTGCAGGAGATCCGGACACCGGGTAGCGCCTGGCTGGAACTGCAGGGCAAGCGAATTTGCAGAATTTGCTTTTCCGGCGGTGTGGCGGATTGTATCCATAAAACAGACGGTGATCCAATTCCCTATGGAGATATTGGTGTACTACTGGGCAGATCCATTGCCCGGGGTGTGCTGACACAAAGCATCCCCACCTTTTCCGGTGCAGAAACCATTCGGGCAACGGTTGTGGGTGCGGGAACATACACCACAACGATTTCCGGCAGCACCATTACTTATGCGCAGGAACTGTTCCCGATGAAGAATATTCCGGCGCTGAAACTGAGTCTGCAGGAGCAGAATGAGTGTTTTGAAGGAAAAACGGAGGCTCTGGTGCAGAAAATCAAATGGTTTTTACAGCAGAGCGAGTCGGATAAGTTGATTCTGGCGTTGCCGGGAGCATCGAATCCGGAATACAAAGAACTGAAAACTCTGGCCCATTGCTTATGCGAAGCCACAGATGCGGCGCTGCCCGGAGGCGCGCCGGTGCTGATCGTACTGGAGCAGGATATTGCCAAGGCACTAGGAATTTTGATGGAAAAAGAACTAAGTGGGCGGCGTAAAGTGGCCTGCATTGATTCAGTTAAAGTGGAACAGGGCGACTATGTGGATCTGGGACGGCCAATGCTGAACGGCCTTGTGATCCCGGTAGTGGTAAAGACCCTGCTTTTCGGATAAATGGAAGGAGCGTGCAATATGAAGCTTTCAACGGTTTTAGCCGGTAAAAACTTCTCTTTCCGGTCGGTAAAGGAAGTGTTGGCAAAGGCCAACGAGGAAAAATCCGGTGATATCTTGGCCGGTGTTGCTGCCACCTCTGATTTGGAGCGTGTGGCGGCAAAAGAGGTGCTGAGCCATCTTCTGGTGAGGGATCTGCGGGAAAACCCGGTAGTTCCTTATGAAGATGACGAGGTTACCCGAATCAATCAGGACTCCATTGACCCGGCAGTTTACAATACCATTGCGAATTGGACGATGGCAGAGCTCCGGGAATACATTCTCAGCTATGAGTGTAGCGAAGATGATCTGCATCGCTTGAGCAAGGGCTTGACCAGTGAGGTCATTGCCGGCGTGTGTAAGCTGATGAGCAATCTGGATCTGATTTACGCAGCCAATAAGATTCGCGTTACAGCAACTTGTAACACAACTATCGGTAAAAGAGGCTGTCTGTCCACCCGATTGCAGCCGAATCACCCCACAGACAATGTTGAGGGCATTACAGCATCCTTGTTCGAGGGCCTTAGTTACGGCAGCGGCGACGCTCTGCTGGGCCTGAATCCGGTTAACGACACATCCGCCAGTTTGGGCGAGGTTCTGCGTCGGTTTGATGAAGTGAAGAACCGCTTTGAGATCCCTACCCAGATCTGCGTGCTTGGTCATATCACCACTCAGATTGAGGCAGTGGAAAAGGGTGCACCCACGGATATGATCTTCCAATCCATCGCCGGCAGCCAGAAGGGCAACAATGCCTTCGGCTTCAGCGCTGAAACTGTCCGGCAGGCACAGCAACTGCTAAAGGAGCGGGGAACAGCGAAAGGCCCCAATGTGATGTACTTCGAAACTGGCCAGGGCAGTGAGCTTTCTTCCGATGCCCACTACGGTGCGGATCAGGTTACGATGGAATCCCGCTGCTATGGCTTCGCCCGGGAGTTTAATCCCTTTATGGTTAACACTGTGGTCGGCTTTATCGGCCCTGAGTATCTGTATGATAGCCGTCAGGTTATCCGGGCAGGCCTTGAAGATCATTTTATGGCCAAGCTTCACGGTGTACCAATGGGCTGCGACTGCTGCTATACCAACCATATGATGGCGGACCAGAATGATATTGACAATCTGTCCTTGCTGCTGGCAAGCTGCGGTGTCAACTACATTTTGGGCGTTCCCACCAGCGATGATGTGATGCTGAACTACCAGACCAACGCCTATCACGATGCTGCCACGATTCGGGAAATTTTGGGACTGCGTCCTATCCGGGAGTTTGAAATGTGGCTGGAAAAGATGGGAATTATGGAGAACGGCCGATTAACAGCCCGCGCCGGTGATCCTACCATTTTTGTGAAGTGAGGAGGGGAAAGCTATGAATCAGGAACTGATTGCTACCATTGTAGAAGAAGTCATCAAACAGTTGATGGCCACCGGTCAGGTAACGCTTCCCACCTCGTCCTGTAGCACTTATGAGGATATTACCTCGCCGGAGAGCAAGGCTTCCCCTTTGCTGGATAAGCCCCAGGATCCGGAGGCGCTGGAGCGGATGATCAAGCGGACCACCGCCCGTATCGGCGTAGGCCGCGCAGGCCCTCGGCTTAAGACCCAGACACTGCTGGCGCTCCGGGCTGACCACGCCCAGGCCAGAGATGCGGTTATGAAAGATGTGGATTCCAAGGTACTGGAGGATGCAGGACTGTTCACTGTCCAGACTCTCTGCCCGGATAAGGATTCCTACATCACCCGTCCGGATCTGGGTCGGCAGCTGAGCCCCGAGGCAGTAAAGACACTGAAAGAGAGGTGCATCCAAAACCCGGATGTCCAGATCTATATCTCCGACGGTCTTAGCTCCACTGCGGTGGAAGCCAATATGCGAAAGATCCTGCCGGTCATCACCGAAGCCCTACAATCCAAGGGCTTGAAAGTGGGTACACCCTTCTACCTGCGGTTTGGTCGTGTCGGTGCGCAGGAACATATCGCGGAAACTCTGGGTGCAAAGGTAATTTGTGTGCTGCTGGGTGAGCGTCCCGGCTTGGCAACTGCCGAGAGTATGAGCGCCTACATCACTTACAACGCTTATGTGGGCATGCCGGAATCCAAGCGTACCGTTGTTTCCAATATCCACAAAAACGGTACGGCTGCTGTGGAAGCCGGCGCTTATGTGGCGGAGGTCATCGCCAAGATTCTGGAGCAGAAGGCCAGCGGCGTGGATCTTGCCAAATAAGGGGGTGCGCAGATGTTAGGAAGCCCAATGAAAACGAAGGTTCTCAGCGTGCGTATCATACCAAACGCAGACCCAATGCTGCTGGAAAAGCTGGAAGTACCGGAAGGACACCGAAGCTTGGGAATCTTCACCACTGACTGCGACGATGTTTCTTATGCAGCGTTGGATGAAGCTACCAAAAAGGCGCAGGTCAGCGTGGCTTATGCCCGGAGCATGTACGCCGGTGCGGCCAACGCCAATACAGCGCTGGCAGGCGAGTTTATCGGCATCCTATCCGCAGAAAATCCGGCCGAGATCCGCAGCGGTTTGGAAGCGGCACTGCTGTACATTGAAAATGATGCCCGATTCTTCAGTGCCAACGATGACGATTCCGTGGTCTATTTCGCCCACTGTATCTCCCGCACCGGCAGCTATCTGTCCAAGGCAGCAGATGTGCCCGAGGGAACGGCGATGGCCTACCTGATTGCGCCGCCGTTGGAGGCAATGGTGGGGTTGGATGCGGCGCTGAAAGCAGCGCAGGTAACGATGCGGGTCTTTTACGGGCCACCATCGGAAACCAATTTTGCCGGCGGTTTGCTGACTGGCGATCAAGCAGCTTGTCGGGCAGCCTGCGAAGCCTTTGCCGATGCGGTTTGCGGTATTGCCGCCAGCCCCACGGATTACTAAATCTTAAACCACTCCGTGGATACGGAGATCAATAAACGAAATTAAAAATCAAAATAAATTTTGGAGGTACTTATTATGAACACACTGCAAGCTTTGGGTATGGTTGAAACCAAGGGCCTGGTTGGCTCTATCGAGGCCGCTGACGCAATGGTCAAGGCTGCCAATGTCCGCCTGATCGGCAAGACCCACGTTGGTGGCGGTCTGGTTACCGTTATGGTCCGTGGCGATGTCGGCGCTGTCAAGGCTGCCACCGATGCCGGTGCTGCCGCTGCCGCCCGGGTTGGCGAGCTGGTCAGCGTCCACGTTATTCCCCGTCCCCACAACGAAGTTGAGGCTATCCTGCCTGTTCTGGGCGCTGAAAAGTAAGCTGCCCGTAAGAAAACTCACCAGGAGGTGAATCCATGGAATTCGACAAGGACTTACGCTCCATTCAGGAGGTAAGAAATCTGGTGGCAAAGGCCAAGGCAGCACAGGAAATTTATGCCGGCTTCAGCCAGACTCAGGTGGACAACATTGTCAAGGCCGTTGCTGATGCTTGCGTAGCCAATGCACAGCGGCTGGCAAAGATGGCGGTGGAGGAAACCGGTTTTGGTGTGTGGCAGGATAAAATCCTGAAAAACCTGCTGGGCAGTGCCATCACCTATGACAGTATCAAGGATCTGAAGACCGTTGGTATCTTGTCTGAGGACAATCAGAAGAAGGTTTGGGAGGTTGCCGTGCCAATGGGAATTGTGGCGGCACTGATTCCCTCCACAAACCCCACTTCCACCGTTATGTACAAGACACTCATCAGTCTGAAATCCGGCAATGCCATTATTCTCAGCCCCCACCCCAACGCCAAAAACTGTATTCTGGAGACCTTCCAGATTATCAGCCGGGCAGCAGCTGCTGCCGGAGCGCCTGCAGGTCTTGTACAGTGCATTACCGTTCCTTCTCAGGAGGGTACTGCTGCACTGCTGAAGCACCGGGATATCGGTATGATTTTGGCTACCGGCGGCGAGGCTATGGTTCGGGCGGCATACAGTTCCGGCAACCCTGCTTTGGGTGTCGGCCCTGGTAACGGCCCGGCTTACATCGAAAAGTCTGCCAACATTCCCGTGGCGGTCAAGCACATTTTTGACAGTAAGACATTTGACAACGGCACGATCTGCGCATCCGAGCAGAGCATCATTACCGAGCGCTGTATTAAGGATCAGGTGGTGGCCGAAGTTGAAAAGCAGGGCGGTTACTTTATGACCGCGGAGGAAAGCGGTAAGGTCAGCCGGTTTATTCTCCGTGCCAACGGTACAATGAACCCCAAGATCGTCGGCAAGTCCGCACAGACCATCGCCGAGATGGCAGGCATTAAGATTCCTGCCGGCACCCGGGTGCTGCTATCCCACCAGACCACGGTGGGCAAGGATAATCCTTATTCCCGTGAGAAACTGTGTCCCATTCTGGCATTCTATACCGAGGATAACTGGGAGAACGCCTGCAAGCGCAGCATTGAGATCCTCAACAACGAAGGTGTGGGCCACACAATGACCATCCATAGCGAGGATATGAGCGTCATTCGGGAGTTTGCCCTGAAGAAGCCCGTTTCCCGCCTGCTGGTCAATACCCCCGGCGCTCTGGGCGGCGTTGGCGCTTCTACCGGTCTGCAGCCGGCGTTGACTCTGGGCTGCGGCAGCGTTGGCGGCAGCGCAACATCTGACAATGTTGGCCCGATGCACCTGATCAATATCCGCCGGGTGGCTTTCGGTATCAAGGAACTCAGCGATATTCGCGGCAACAACCCAGCTCCGGATGGCAGCTGTGCAAGATCTTACAGCTCTTGTACCAGCACAGAAGGAAAATCCGTGTCTTCGCTCAGCCGAGCCGATATTGAGGCCATTACCAAGGCCGTTATCGACCGGTTGTCCAGATAAGTAAATCAATTAACAACATACATTTTTGGAGGTAAATAAAATGGAAACTTTGCAAGCTTTGGGTATGATCGAAACCAAGGGCCTGGTTGGCTCCATCGAGGCCGCTGACGCAATGGTCAAGGCCGCAAACGTACATCTGGTTGGTAAGGTCCACGTCGGTGGCGGTCTGGTTACCGTTATGGTCCGTGGCGATGTCGGCGCTGTTAAGGCTGCTACCGATGCCGGTGCTGCTGCAGCTTCCCGCGTTGGCGAGCTGGTCAGTGTTCACGTTATTCCCCGTCCCCACAACGAAGTGGAGTTCATTCTGCCCGTTCTGGAGGGCAATGTATAAGCTTCTAAGCTTTGGAATCTGCCGGGCAGGCAGTAATATGCTGTCTGCCCGCCCAACCATCTAGAAAGGAGGGTGTTTGAATGAAAACGAAACTGTTAACGGATGTGGAATTGCGAGCCCGCTGGTCCCAGGACCGGTCTGACCGCTACTGCGTAGATGCCGATGTAATTTTGACACCGGCTGCCGCTGATTTTATCCGGGAACACGGCATCACCCTCTGCCGAACGGAGCGAAAGAACTCCAAAACAATGTCTATGACAGAAATTCCGATGCGTGATGGCAAACCGGTCTACCGGGATGCCGAAACCGGTCGGGAAACCACTTGTAAGGGTGAGGGGATGACCCATCTGCGGGGTAATCTTCTCGTTCCCAAGACTCATCCCCAGATTGAATTCCGGGGTCGGTTAGACACCCTTATGGCGATGATTATGGAGCTGCAGATCCTTGCCGGAGAGCAAGGAGAGCCTAAAGTTGCCAACGATTTGCAGGAGTTGCTTTGCTTTGCCCGCCAGATTCTGGCGGCAGAGGTTAAGGATGAAACTCTTGCTGATGTATCTATGCTGGGAATGGACAGCCAGCAGATCCGCTACAACTCCCAGCAGGTAAAGAAAGTTCTTGGTATTGACCATCCCATTCCCAGCTATGAAATGGGAAAACTGTGCGTGGCTCTGAACCGATTGCGGACAGAAGTCCGGGAGGTGGAGCTTAGCGCCGCCAAGGCGTTTTACTGCGGCGGATCTTTCAGTCGTCCAGATATTATTGAGGGGCTGAACCGAATGTCCAGTTGTGTCTACATTATCTTGTGCCGAAAATTGTCCGGCTACTATGACAGGGGGAATCGTCTGTGAACTACTACAGTGAAAATGATATCAGGCAGATCATTGCCGATGTGCTGAGCCGCAGTGGTTTTACCGGTTGTAGCGGCAAGGGAATGGATATTCCCGTGGAAATTTCCGCCCGCCACGTGCATTTGAGTAAGGCGGATAAGGAGATCCTTTTTGGTGCAGGATATACCCTGACCAGAAAGCGGGACTTAAGCCAGCCCGGTCAGTACCTGTGCGAAGAGCGGGTGAAGCTGGTTACTGGATCCGGCCAGATCGCCAATGTGGCGGTGTTGGGTCCGGAACGGAAAGAAACACAGGTAGAACTCTCTCTGACAGATGCCAGAACACTGGGATTGAAAGCGCCTATCCGGCTGTCGGGCGATCTGCGGGGTGCTGCAGATGTGATCATCGTCGGTCCTAAGGGCGTAATCACTGCCAAAGGCAGCGTGATCGTTGCAAAGGCCCACGTACATATGACACCTGCAGATGCTCAGAAGTATGGTGTAGAACACGGCCAGTCGGTTGGTATTCGTGTGGGAACAGAAAGATCTGTTACCCTCAACGATGTCCAGATCCGGGTCAGCAAGGATTTTGCGCTGGCAGTGCATATCGATTATGACGAGGCCAATGCCGCCCAGCTTAGCGGCGGTGAGATCATTGGTCAGCTGCTGAAGAATGGGTGAAGAAATGAATCAGAATGATTTGGAACGCATTATAAGCGTAGTCACCCAGCAGGTGATGGCAGCTATGGAGAAGAACGGCTGTACGGCGCTTACAGAGAACTGCAATCAGGTGCTGGTCGTCGGAAATGCCGGCAGCGTGCCCAAGGATCTGTGCCGGGATATGGCCTTGGCAGATATGGAGGACTACCGTACCCATAAAGATATCGAACGCTACAAAAGGGTAGTCGTAACCAAGCTGAACATTACACAGCTTGCAGATATCGCGTTGGGTCGTCCTACGGATGAAGCATCCTGTGCTGTTACATATGCGCTGCTTTCCGGCGTTGAGGTGATTATGCTGGAAGAAGCACTGACTTTCCGCAGATTCAAGGATAAGGGCAGCAATGCGCTGTATAATTTGCTTGAAAAGTACGCCAGGACATTAAGTGTCTTCGGTGTCAAAACATATAGACCCAAGTCTAACATTGTGGTGCCGGGAGCAAAGCTTGCCAAGTTTGCTCAGCAGAACGCACCGGTGCCCAGAGGTTCTGCAATGCCGAATATCGGTCGGTTGGTTACGGAAACGGATGCCAAGATGCTGATTATGGCTCAGGGAAACCCGGTGCGGATACCTACGGGCGCGATTATCACACCGCTGGCGAGAGATGTGTTCGCACATGCCGGCGTAGAAGTGATCAGGGACTAAAAAAGGGAGGAAAGACAAATGATTATTTGCAGAGTTATCGGCCACGTTTGGGCCACTAAGAAAGAGCCCCGTCTGGAGGGCCTGAAGCTGATGGTCGTCCGGGAAGAGGATGGCCCTAAGAACACCAGGGATAAGCTGTATGTAGCAGCTGATGTGGTTGGCGCCGGTATCGGTGAAAAAGTATTGGTCGTTTCCGGCAGTACTGCCCGTCAAGCTTTCGGCCGGGACAATGTGCCAGCGGATATGGCTATTGTTGGCATTATTGACAGCCTGGAAGTTGATCCCACCGCAAAATAAGGAAGTGAAATAAATGAGCATCGTAGATAAAATCCGGGATGCCGGTATCGTCGGTTGCGGCGGCGCTGGTTTTCCTACCCACGCAAAGCTGAAAGGAAAAATTGAATACCTAATCATCAACGGTGCCGAATGTGAGCCACTGCTGCGTACAGACCGGTACATTATGCGAAATGAAGCGCCGAGCCTTGTAAAAGCACTGGTGGCAATGAAAGAGGAACTGAGCATTGAGAATGTCGTAATTGCGCTTAAGGAACACTATCACGACGAGGCAAATGCTCTGCGTGCGGCAATCAGCGCAGTAAATGCGCCTATCCGACTGCATCTGATGGAAAGCTTTTACCCGGCAGGCGACGAGCAGACCATTGTGTATGAGGTTACCGGACGGGTGGTTCCTCCTGCAGGAATTCCTATTGCTGTTGGGGCAGTGGTCAATAATGTGGCTACTGTTTACGCCATTTCTCAAGCGATGGAAAACATTCCCTTAACCCAGAAAATTCTCACCGTTACCGGTGAAGTGAGGAAGCCTACTGTGCTGCGTGTTCCGGTGGGTACCAGCTACCGCAAGTGTATCGAATTGGCAGGTGGCGCCATCAGCAGTACATACTTTGTTGTCAGCGGCGGTCCGATGATGGGTAAGCCTATGACGATGGAGGAGGCAGACCGGACAGTGGTTACCAAGACCACCTCAGGCATTTTGGTACTGCCTGCAGATGGCTACCACGCCACCACCAACCAGATCGACTTCAAACGGATGCTGAAGCAGGCAAGTGTTGCCTGTATTCAGTGCACAAACTGCACCCAGCTGTGCCCCCGGCATATGCTGGGACACCCCCTGCAGCCCCATAAGATTATGCGCAAGATGGCTATGGGCGGCGAGATTCAGCAGATGCTGAATGATTCCGACATCCGCAACGCCCAGCTGTGCTGCGAATGTGGCATCTGCGAAACCTACGCCTGTCCTATGGGCTTGTTCCCCAGAAAGATCAACGCTATGCTTAAGGGCGAACTGGGTAAGGCGGGTATTCGCTACCAGGCTCCGGTGCAGGAGTGGACGGCAAGTCCTCTGCGCAATGGCCGCAAAGCACCTTCTGAGAAAGTTGCTTCCCGGGTTGGTGTCAGAAAGTACTACGATTATGAAATTACGGACATAATAACAGCGTCGGTATCCCGGGTTGAGATTCCTGTGAAGATGCATATTGGCGCACCTTCCGTGGCAACGGTTGCGGTGGGAGATTACGTCCGGCTTGGACAAGTGATCGCCCTGCCTCCTGAGGGAGCGCTGGGCGCAGTGATCCACGCCAGTATCGACGGCCGGGTAACTGCCGTGGGCGAGCGGATCGTCATTGAGAAGGAATGAGGTACCAGATATGATGAACTCAATTGGTTTTTTGGAACTGAATAGTATCGCCAAGGGCGTTGAAGTAGCAGATATCGTGCTAAAAACTGCTGCGGTCAATCTGGTGTTCTCGAAAGCTGGCTGCCCGGGTAAGTATTACTTGCTGTTTACTGGCGAGGTGGCGGCTGTCAAGGCCTCACTGGATGCCGGCCACGCCATTGGAGGAAGCCATGTGGTGGATTCCTGTGTAATTCCCAGAGTCCATCCTCAGGTCATCAAGGCGATCAATATGACTGCCATGCCCGAAACAATGCAGGCTGTTGGCGTAATGGAATTCTTCAGCGTTACTGCATCCGTTTACGGCGCAGATGCCGCCGTCAAGACCGCAAATGTGGATCTCGTGGATGTACGTCTGGGCACAGGCATCGGTGGCAAGTCCTTCGTCGTTCTCACCGGCGAAGTTGCAGCTGTTACAGAGGCTGTCAAGGCAGGTGTCAGCACTCCTAATGCTGAGGGTATGCTGGTTTCTTCCGTAGTGATCCCCAGTCCTCATCCGGAACTGCTGGAAACACTGATGTAACCGGGAGGGTTCGCTTATGGACAATATTTTTCAGGATAAGCAGCGAATTATTCAAGAATTTGTGCCTGGTAAGCAGGTTACGATGGCTCATATTATCGCTAACCCGAATCCGGATATCTACAAGAAGCTGGGTGTTATCGGTGAGCACTTTGGCGCACTGGGCATTATGACCATCACCCCCAGTGAAGCTGCCATCATCGGCGCAGATACTGCTACCAAGGCGGCCAATGTAGAAGTGATTTTTGTTGACCGCTTCAACGGCAGTCTGGTCATTGGCGGCAGCGTTGCTGATGTGGAAGCTGCTGTTAAGGATGTTCTGCGGGTGCTGGAGAATATGCTGCACTTTGCCCCAACACAAATTACAAGAACATGAAAAAGATTATTTTGGTGGGCCACGTGGCCTGCGGTAAGACCACTCTGTGCCAATGCCTGAACGGTATGGAGATGAAGTATAAGAAGACCCAGGCGCTGGAAGTGATCCATCAGACCATCGACACTCCTGGCGAGTATGTGGAGCGGCGTTCGCTCTTTCACGCGCTGGTGGTAACCTCGGTGGAGGCGGATCAGGTGCTGTTTGTGCAGGATGCCTCCCAGGATCGGTTTATGTTCGCCCCCGGTCAGGCAGCGGCATTTCCCATTCCCGTGGCGGGTGTAGTGTCCAAAGCGGATATGGCAACACCTCAGCAGGTGAAAAATGCTGTAGAGCTTTTGGAACTGGCAGGCGCCAGCCCAATATTCGTTGTCAGTGCTTTTACCGGTCAGGGTATCGAGGAACTCAGAGATTTTTTGGAGGATGACGCAAATGGATAAGGCCGCTTTGGAGGCGCTGGTACGGCAGATCGTAATGGAAAAACTGGGGCAGAGTTCCTGCCCGGTGAAAAAGTTACCGGTGCCGTCGCTGGATGTAACCGAGGAGCATCGGATGGATACCGGTAACCCAAGGGATCGGGTGTGGACCCGGGATCTGTTGACCCTGGAGGAATCTCCCCGTTTGGGTTGCGGCCTGATGGTTATGGAGCGGACCACATTTCCCTGGACCTTAAACTATGATGAGCTGGACTATGTCATCAGCGGTCGGCTGGACATTCTGATCGACGGTCAAAAAGTTTCCGCCGGACCCGGTGAGGTCATCTATATTCCCAAGGGTAGTTCCATTCAGTTTTCTGTGGAAGACAAGGCGCGCTTTTTGTACTTTGTTTATCCCGCTAACTGGCAGGCCCAAGGATAAAAATGCAAAAAAGAAGCCCCGGCTCACACCGGGGCTTTTAATTATGCAGTTACGGTTTCTTTTGCTTTGCGCTTGTCTGTGATCAGGTGGAAGATCTTGTAGAATCCGAAGATGTAAATCAGGAACAGCCCAACGACCAGCAGGGGATACAGCACCCGGTTGCCGTTTACCAGATTGTAGATGATATCGTAGGGCGTGCCGTCGCCGGACATCAAGAACATATAGTTGTAGTCAACTAGAATATTGGCAATATAAGCGGCGATACAGAAGAAAATCAAGATACCATAGGTGAGGATCATGTTTTCTTTGCGCATACGCTCCATACAGGAGACCATAATGTACAGTGCAGCGAAGCCGGAGATACAGTGGGTGATACCGGAAACCACATTGTCCATAGACAGTACCGGGTAGCAGCCATAGTTCTGGGCGGCACCGATGGTGCCGAATACTGCTCCCAGAAGACCGAAAATGCAGACAAAATCGATGGCCGCTTCCTCGATTCTACCTTTGGAGAATGCTGCCAGAGGCAGTGCAATCAGTTGGATGCTGCAAAGGAACAGGGGCAGTGTGCGCGTAATGGGTTCCAAACTTGGTCCGCCATCACACCGCAGACACAGCACTACAATCTTAAAAAGTTCAAATGCATCAATTAAAATGGCAGAGGCGATGATGACCCTGTTTTTCTGCTGCAGCGTGGCATTGCGGTTTCTTTTGCCAAGTACAACTGCCAGAATTGCCATAATCGTCAGCAAGGACCCAACGAACAGCAGATGCTGCCAGGAGTAGGCGCCTTCCGGCTCCCGGGTGTAGCCGCCAAAACCTAAAAATTCTTTCATAGCAACCCTCAAAATATGTAATAATCTGTCATATTATAGCAAGTTGCTATAGGAAAGTAAACCTGGCGGCGTCCGGACGGCGGTTAAGATTTTATTAAGATTCTTAATACATCCAGTTCGTTTGACAATGCAAAAACCGCCCCGGCGGGGCCGAGGGCGGTTGCTGTTATCTAACGACGGAGGAATGACGGTAGATATAGAATTCTTCCTGACTGGGCATCCACGCCTTTTCCTTGGGCGGGAAGGTGGAATCAAAGGCCTCTACGGCAGCGGTGTCCTCGCAGCAATCAGCGGCGGTGCTGGGAATATACATCCAGTTTTTGCCCTCCCGAACGCCAGGGATAAGCTCACAGACCAAAAGCGCTGTGGGGAAATTGCCGGGCACAACAAAGCTGACATTTTTCTTTTTGCAGCTTACAAATCCACGGCTGACATAGTTTCCGGGGTTGCCGAAATTGATGTTCACATCGTAGCCCATTTTCCGTGCCGCAGCAAAGGAATGTTCGATAAGAATTTTCCCCAGTTTTTGCCGCTGGTATTCAGGCGCAACGCAAAGCGGGCCGAAGGAGAGAATCTCCTTGCGTTGACCGTTTTCATCTTCCAGCCAGGCCTTGGTGTACATTATGTTTCCAATGATTTGACCATCCTTTTCCAGCACAAAGGCCAACTCCGGGAGAAAATCCGGGTGGGAGCGCATCATATGAACATAATAGTGCTCATCTGCCCCAGGTTTGTAAACATTCCAAAAGCTTTCCCGGGTTAAATATTCAACCGCGCAGTAATCTGCGGGAGTTTCGTTGCGAATAATAATGTCCATTACAAAAGATCCTTAAATTTAGTCAGGCGTTGCCTGCAGGACAAGCATACCACCGATTCCCAGGTGTTGCAATAGGCAAATTTAAGTGGTATAATCCTATCAAGAGGTGAAGAACTATGAAAAAAGTGAAAATTACAGCTATGCGGCGGACTTGTTATCCCGATTTGATGGAACTTTACGAAAACCCCATTGAGCACGCCTGCGAGGCAAATATCGGCGACATCTGGGTATCCGTTGACGGTCAAAAGCCGGAGGGCTTCTGCAACGCAGCCTGGGGCTGCATCGAATCCTTTGTCAAGACACTGGCGGAGGGAGGCGGAGATTTCTATGACGGCTGGATGAAGGATCCCCACACCGCAATGCTCAGCTGTAACGACGGCTTCCGCCCGGTGAGCTATTATTTGGAAACACTGGAATGAATATCGGGCATATGAGGAAAGCGTGATATACAGTGAAGAAACTGATTTTATTGTTGCTTGCGATGCTTGTTTTGACTGCCTGTGGGCAAAATAAGGATAATGCGCAGGAGGCGGTATATGTGAACATCACGGCACAGCAGGCAAAGAAAATTATGGACACCCAGGAGGACTATGCCATTCTGGATACCCGGACGCAGGAGGAATATGACGAAAGCCATATCCCCGGTGCGGTCTTGATTCCCCATGATGAGATATTGGAAAAAGCCGAAGGTGTGCTGACAGATAAGAATCAGCTTATCTTGGTCTATTGCCGCAGCGGTCGGCGCAGTAAACTTGCCTCGGAAGACCTGATAAAGCTTGGTTATACCAATATCAAGGAATTTGGCGGTATCATCGACTGGCCATACGAAACCGAATAAGTAGCAAAACCGCCTCCTTGGAGGCGGTTTTTGTTATATCTTCTGCTTGAATAGCCCGTGTTGGTTGCAGTAGTAGTACAGATATCCTCTGCCGCGTAGCTGCAGCCGGGTTTCGGCGTTGCCCTCGGGATAGAATTTTACCAGTTGGATCCGGTCAGAGGTTACAAATGCCGCAAATGAAATGAAGTGCTGTTTTGTCATTGGGTGGGGGATAGAGATAAAGTGCTCATCTTCCACATTTTCTATAGTAACGGTATGATCGTCGTCGGCATCTTCCGCTTCCAAAGCGGGCAAAGTGATGCCACAGCAGCTGACAACAACATCGCCGGTACTGTGGACCATATTTCCGCAGATGGGACAGACATAAAATTTTGACCGCAGCATATTGGCAGAAATATTCTTATTTGTGATCTGCTGGCCATTCATCAGTTCAATAACAGAGATGCCCAATGCCTGTGCCAGCGGCTGCAGTAGGGAAATGTCCGGCAGACCCTTGGCGGTTTCCCACTTGGAAATGGTCTTGCTGCTGACGCCAATCTTTTCGGCAAGATCTGCCTGGGTCAGTTTTCTGCTTTCCCGCAATTCCTTGATGGTTACTCCGGTTACATAAGTGTTCATAAATCCACACCCTTTCTGCGGAAATTATACCACGAAGTGCGGCACAAGACAATCTATGCAGCGTAGAGTTGCGTCGCCATTCGTTTATCTTCCCCGGTATTCCTGCTTCAGTACATCTGCCATTTCCTCCGCAGATTCCTTGCAGCCGCCTGCAAGCCAGAGCTTGATAATGGCACGCTTTCTGGGAAGGTGTGATTGCAGGCGCAATGGCGCTGAGCGGAGCCGTTGCTTTGTTTGGCGAGGGCGCTTTATGGGTTGCAGTTTCCATTTTAGCAGTCGGTTTGATCGCTGGAACGATCGCAATCTTCCGGGTACAGAAAAAGTACAACGGTGGTATGTTCTGAAATAAAATGAGAGCCCAGCCGCATTGCAGCTGGGCTTGTTATTATTTATTCCTTGGTCAGCACTTTTTTCTGCCAGGACTTCTTGCCACATTCAGGGCAGCGCATATATCTGGTTCTGCCCATATGCATTGCCAAATTGACTGCTTTGTAGGTGGGGACATATCTGTGACCGCAGTGTTTGCACGCATAGTAGCCTGCTACCTGCTCAATCCCCAGTGCATAGAAGCAACCTGCAAAAAACAATACAAACCCCAGCACCATAAGGGAAATCCTTAGCCCGGTTGACATTTGCACAAAAGCGGCAAGGAAAATCAAGGCAAAAAGAACTACCGTTGCAGTAATACCTATGAACACTTCTGCAGACAACAATCTTTTGTCTGCCTGTTCTTTTTGCTTTACCATTTCAAGCAGGTTGTTTTCTAGGTTTTTGTTGTAATTATCCATTGTAACTACCTCCCCGGATAACAGATCATTTACAGTGATACCCAATGTACCGCACAGCTCCAGCATGATGGAGGAATCGGGCAGAGATTTGCCGGTTTCCCATTTGGATATGGCTCTGTCGGTGATGCCTAATTTTTCTGCCAACTGCATTTGGGTTAAGTTTGCCTTTTTTCTGCATTCGGCAATGAACTTTCCGATTTTTACTTGATCCATTGATATCCTCCTTTTGTCATCAGTATAGCCGTACGGGGATATATAGTCTACAAACCGGTGGTTGAGCGGGGAGAAATCAACCAGCGGTGGGGGCTTTTGTGCGATTATTATACGATATTTATAGGTTTTGTTGCAAGGGGCATTTTGGCGTGATATAATAAATAAAAGAGGTGAGCTTATTGATCATTTTGATTGCCGGGGCAAGTCATACCGGAAAAACGGCCTATGCCCAGAAAATGCTGGAAAAGTACCGGTATCCGTACCTGTCTGTTGACCATCTGAAAATGGGGTTGATTCGCAGTGGGCAAACTGATTTGACACCTATCGATGACGATAAGCTAACGGGATATCTTTGGCCAATCGTCCGGGAGGTGGTGAAGACTGCTATCGAGAATCGGCAAAATCTCATCGTGGAGGGATGTTATATCCCCTTTGATTGGCAAAAGGATTTTGGCGAGGAATACTTGAAGAATATTCGGTATGTGTGCCTTGTGATGTCCCGGCACTATATTGAGGATCGTTTTGCAGACATTCAGGCGTACGCAAATGTAATCGAGAGCCGACTGGACGATTCAGACCTCAAAAAGGAAGATTTGATTGCCGAGAACGAGTACAGTCTTACGCAGTGTATCACCCGCAATTTGCCCTATATCTTGATTGATAAAACCTACGAGGTGGAGGTAATATGAAACTCTTGGTTGAGGCTTTAATGAAATTTGCCTGCGGGCTGCTTCTGGTGGGGCTGTTGATCTTCCTGCCGGCGGGTACACTTGCGTATACATACGGTTGGCTGTTTATCGTGTTACTGTTTATTCCGATGCTGATTGCCGGTTTTGTGATGCTGGCAAAATCTCCGGATTTTTTGAAAAAACGGTTGGACGCCAAGGAAAAACAGGGTGCACAGAAAGGCGTTGTTGCGGTTTCCGGACTGATGTTTATCGTCGGATTCGTGGCGGCGGGTCTTGATTTTCGTTTTGGTTGGTCCACAGTGCCCACTTGGGTGATCATTGCTGCATCGGTACTGTTTGTTTTTGCTTATGCTCTGTACGCCGAGGTGATGCGGGAGAATGCCTACCTTAGCCGTACCATTAAGGTGGAGCAAGGGCAGACCGTGGTGGACACCGGACTTTACGGAATCGTCCGGCATCCAATGTATGCTGTAACGATCCTGCTGTTTCTGATGATTCCTCTGGTGCTTGGTTCTTGGTACGCACTGATCGCTTTTACGGTCTATCCTGCAGTGATCGTTGTTCGCTTGACGGACGAGGAAGAACTGCTGACCCGGGAACTGCCCGGCTATGAAGAATATAAGCAGAAAGTAAAGTATCGAATCATTCCGTTTGTTTGGTGAGGTGCGTTATGCTGAAAGACGGTTGCCAGGAGGGGAAGAAAACGCCCCGGCTGGCGGAAGTGAAATGCCCCCGGTGTGGACAGTATGTGGAGATATTCGTGAAAATGGGTGGCGCTATTGGCGAAACCGGCACATTGGTCAGTGATGAAATTTGCGCCTGTGGCCATATCCTGTCCGCCGGAAGCTATGAACGGGATTATATGAAATAACGAATTATTTGGAGGATAAAAATGCTTAAAATTATTATGATATTATTATTTGGCTGGTTGTTCCTATCGGCGGTGCGACTGCTGTTCAAGGCGGCCTGGGGATTAACAAAGCTGATTGCGATCGTACTGATGGTTGCGGCTTTTCCGGTTTTGGTCGGCGTTTTAATGATTGCCGGCGGTTTTGTGCTGTTGCTGCCGGTGGTTTTGATCGGCGGGGCGGTTTTGTTGCTTAAGGCATAATAAAGTTTCAGTGCCGGGGTGTGGTTCTACACCCCGGCACTGTTTATTGCCTCAGCCATTCAATAACTTGTTGAGTTTTGTGGTTTTCGAACGCTCGATGCAGTAGATGATGAGCCAAATGAGGGTGTAACCGGCAACAAAGATGCCGGTGAACACCAAAATGGGGGTGAGGGAATTTTGCAGCCAGCCGTTGATCAGATAGGTGAGGATATAGGCGATATACAGCCCGCCGCCATGAAGCAGGATCATAGTAGGCAGGGGGAGCTGCTCCATTTGGTAAATCGCGGTCATACCTGCAGCGATAAAGGCCAGCAGTGTGATGGTCAGGATGCTTGTGCAGACTTCCGTCGAGGAAATCGTTTCCGCAGTGCCGGTGGCACCCAGTATGCCATAGATGACGGCCAATACCAACGGTCCGCCTGCCGCACAGATCAGTCCGCGCAACAAAAATTCTTTCCAAAACCTTTTCATTTTGCTTCAAACCTCCTCTTGATTTGGGCAAAGCATCTCCGGGAAACATACTCCGTATAGCCGCATTTGAAAACTGCGTCTACGATGCCGGCGTAAGTAACTTGGAATCGATCCAAGCGAGCTTCGTTTGCAAGTGTGCTTTTGTTAATTCGGATGAAAGAAGCGGGGAGCTGCGCCTCCAATTCATACAGCCGCTGCTTTAGCCGATATCGGTGGTTCTTTGAATCGATGGCATAAGTTTTGCCGTCCAGAATGGTAATACATTCGATGTCTGAAACAGACAGCATTTTAATGTCGTCCTCGGTGTAGCCGGGAATGCGGTCTGTATGCTTGGAAATCAATGCTTCGATTTCATCGATCAGAGCGGTGCGCTGGTGCGCAGTAATCACCACTTCTTCGTCATTCTCTTTGTCAATGATTAGCTTGAATTTCATCCCATCACCTCCTGTGGCTATAGTATAGCATATCAGAAAACAAAAATGTTGCAAATGCGGTCCATCGGTGTTTTAGGAGCACCAAACGGCAAAAACCGGAATTGCTGCGGCAATTCCGGCTTGTTTTATTTGCGCTTGCACCATCCCCACAGCTTTTTGATGCCGATAATCAGAGCGGACAGAACGCCAGCTTTGAGCAAGAAACTTACCAATGCAATGGAGATTATCGGCAGAAAGTCAGCCAGGGACAACTGCTGATAGGCGGAGAAATCGGCGTTTAGCAAATTGATTGCGATCAGGATAATGGCAACGCCAAATAAAATCCACTTATTTTTCATAACAGCTTACCAATGTACAGATCAATAACTTCCTTGGCAAATGCGCCGGTGCCTGCCCCGCCGACTTTGTCGATATTCTCAGTCATACTGCCGCCACCGGCGTAGCATTCGGCAAGACTGGCGAGAATCTGGGGAGTGCAGGTGTAGTAATGTGCGGTAAAGAAGTCCTGCAGTTCCTTTGCCCAGGTCTGCGCCTTTTGGCAGCCGGGATCACAAGGGCGCATTTTGCCCAGCCGGGCGAAGAAATCCATTACCTGTGCACCCAGGTCTTTTTCCTGTTGGGCGGTGCGGCTTGCAGATTTTTGGGAAAATTCTTTATATGCATCGGTTTTTCCGTACAGCGCCTTAGCCTGAGCACTGTATTCGTCAATCTTCTTGGGATCAAAACCTTCAAAATCCATATATTTCACTCCTATAGTTAACATTCCTTTGGCAAGGGTGATGCGGTTCTGCAGCTTGTCAATACTCGCTTGCATCAACGCAATTTGCTTTTTCAAACAATGGTTTCGGTCATAGTCAGGGGCGTGGAGGATGTCTGCGATCTCCTTGAGGGAAAGGCCTAGTTCCCGGAAAATAAGAATCATATAAAGCTGCTCCAAAGCCGCATCGTCATACAGACGATAGCCAGCCTCAGTAACCTTTGTTGGCTTCAGCAGACCGATAGTATCGTAGTAATGCAGCGCCCGGATGCTGATGCCTGTGTGTTTGGATACTTCCTTAACGGTTTTCATTTCCCCACCTCCTGATAGGGATATTATAAACGATCACGCAGCGTAAGAGTCAAGAGATTTTTTAAAATTCGACGCAAACTTGGTTGCATTTTTTGTTTTCATCGTGTATAATACCATTCAGTTTCCGGGTGTAGCGCAGTTGGTAGCGCGCCTGCTTTGGGAGCAGGATGCGGTGGGTTCGAATCGCGCCACTCGGACCAAAAAACGAGAGAGCAATTGCTCTCTCGTTTTTTATTACACATTGAACAGGAAATTGACGATGTCGCCGTCTTTCATTACATATTCCTTGCCTTCGCTGCGAACCAAACCCTTTGCCTTGGCGTTGGCCATAGTGCCGCATTCCTTCATATCTTCGAAGGCGATGACCTCGGCACGGATGAAACCTCGCTCGAAATCGGTATGAATCTTGCCGGCGGCCTGGGGGGCCTTGGTGCCACGCTTGATGGTCCAGGCACGACACTCATCCGCACCGGCGGTGAGGAAGGAGATCAGACCCAGCAGAGCGTAGCTGCTGCGGATCAGCTTGTCCAGGCCGGATTCGTTCAGACCCAGCTCTTCCATAAACATTGCCTTTTCGTCAGGATCGTCCAGCTCAGCAATATCTGCCTCCAGCTTGGCGCTGATGGGGATCACCTGACTGCCTTCTTCTGCAGCCAGAGCCTTGACCTTCTGGAAATGGCCGTTGGCTTCGGGATCGTTGATCTCGTCCTCGGAGAGATTAGCCACATAAATGGTCTTCTTCAAGGTCAGCAGGTCAGAAGTGGCGATAATGGCCAGATCGTCGGCATCGTCGGTGAAGGTTCTTGCCAGTTTACCCTCATTCAGGTGCTGCAGAAGACCGGTGAAGATATCAACCTCACGGGCGAACTTCTTGTCGCCGCCCTTCATAGCCTTTTGGGCCTTGTCAATGCGGCGCTCCACCATTTCAATGTCAGCCATCACCAGCTCCAGATTGATGATGTCGATATCACGCAGGGGATCGGTAGAGCCCTCTACGTGGGTAACATTGGAATCGTCAAAGCAGCGGACCACATGGACAATGGCGTCGGTGGTGCGGATGTTGCTGAGGAACTTATTACCCAGACCCTCGCCCTTGGATGCGCCCTTAACCAGACCTGCAATGTCCACAAACTCAATGACTGCAGGAGTGGTCTTCTTGGGGTTGTGGAAGTCGGACAGCCAATCGAGCCGCTCATCGGGAACGGATACAACACCCACATTGGGGTCGATGGTACAGAATGCGTAATTGTCGGCAGGAACGCCGGCATTGGTAATGGCATTAAACAAGGTGGACTTGCCTACATTGGGCAGTCCTACAATACCTAATTTCATTTCTTCTTCTATCTCCTTAAAAATCTTTTATTTATCAAGGTTTTTTGGCACCCCGGTTTTCCGTATACACCTTTTATACACCAAAGCAGTGGGGCATTCCTCAAATATGGATACGACCTTAATATAGAATTTCTTGCAACAACTATATCACATTGCCCCCTCTTTTTCAATAGAAATCACAGAATATCTATCAGTCCTGAGTATCCTCGGTTGGCTGTGGCTTGTTTATTTATGAACCTTTTGCATCATTTTCTAAAAACTCTTGCAATTTTACAATAATGGGTGTATAATGTATAACAAATACGACAATTAAACAAACGGGAGCTTGTATTACAGGCTGAGAGGAAGGTGTGACCTTCGACCGAGAACCTGATTTGGATAATGCCAACGTAGGGATGCCTGATACAAGGATATTAGGAATAACGAAGTACATTAAGGAAGTTACCAAATCGGTAGCTTCCTTTTTTGTTGTTTTT